>NZ_JH725117.1:133256-224329 GCF_000278115.1 Bartonella sp. DB5-6 | reverse complement strand
TGTAGTTAGTGCAATTGAAGTAATAATGCTTATTCGCAAGCAACGGCTTAAGAATTCAGAGACTGGCATATCTATCGCACCACGCATGACGAGCCATCCATATATGATAAAAGCGATGGTGAGACCGATTGATACGAAAGGAGTAATCGTGATAATTGCTTTTGAGGAAATTTCTGTGACATATGTTTTTGTTGCATTATCAATGTGATTGAAAAGTTGCGTGAACATTATGAAGTTCATAGCATTCCTCTTTAGCGAATTTCTAGTTTTCCATTACCTTGAGATATGGTGTATGTTACATTTACATTTACATAATCAAGATCGGCATTTTATTGGGATTGGGGTGGATTAAATCTTTGTGTGTTTCTTTAGAATATTGAGAGTATACCCGATACTATGTAGTTGATTTTTCCTAAGAGCAGAGGTAAAAATAACTGATCGCTGAGATAAGTTGTTTATAAAAACATCATCTTATAGATCTTATAGTAGGCATTTCGCTATTTTTACTGTTAAGAATTTTCATATTGCGTTTTTGTTTTTGTTGACTGATGAGTGTTTGTTCTGCATTGCGTGAATGTGTGACCATTTGAAATTTTGCCGTTTCATTCTGGATCATAGTTAACATGCCTTTTATGCGTGCTTGTAACTCGGCAATGCTTTTTAGATCAACTGTTTTATCTATTTGTTCTACAAGTTTTGAGATTTGCTCAAAACGATTTTCTGTTTCTTGAAAAGCTTGTAAACTTACAGCTTTATCAATGGCAGCTGCGTATTGGATACGTTTACTGATAGAATCGCGAGACTTATGATGAGAGCTAGTAATTCCTTCTTCTTCTAAAATCTTTGTAAGCGATGTAAGTATATCCGGCTGACCACCTTTGTAGATCAATTCTGGTTTCTTGAGAAAAAAACTGGTGTAATCTGTTTGTGTAGACTTGGATTTTTGGTCACTCATAATAGCGTTATGTGTTTTTTGTGCTTGCTCCAACTGCTTTTGTTTTACTTCAAGGTGTTGTCTTATTAAATCGATAAGCTCTAAATAATGATCTGGTACAGAAGGCTTTTTAGGCTTCGGCTTCGGCTTCGGCTTCGGATCTGGAAACCACTTAGTCCAATCTGCCGGTACTGGCCAAGCCCAAGCCATTGCTGAGTTTGGAATTCCTACAATTGCTATTGTTGCGATTGCGATAATCACCTTTTTCATGTTTCCCTCCTATCAGCTTTTACATGTTGTAAAAAAATTGGTAACCACACTGCTGGATCATCACCTACTTTATTGATAATGCTTTCGGCCAATTCTGCGTTATCAGGCGTACCTGATAACACTAAAAGTTCATCACTAAAGTCACGCTCGATAGTTTTTCCATCAATTGTTACATGGAATTTGCCGAGATTTAGTTCTGCAAGTGCCGATTGATCACCTTGTTTGATAAGGAACTGACGGCTAAACTCTCCAAGTCCTTTTATAAGCTCAAATTCAGCATCTGTGAGTTTGAATCCTTGCGTATAATCTTCGTAATTTGCTTTAGGATTGGCTAAAAAAATGTAAGTTGCGCACTGCTGAATAAGCGTCTTGGCGATATTGCTTTCCAAGGCATCACTAGGCTCTTGTGTAGCGTAAACAAAAATACCATTTTGTTTACGGATAGTTTTTTGTTTATTCTTTGCCAAATCCTCAAAATACGGGTCTTGCAAAGGTTTCCAAAACTCGTCAAAAATATACATAAAGCGTTGCCCGCTAATCATTCCTTCGGTGCGGTAAAGCAAATACATCATTACCGGAGTACGAGTTTCTGGGTTATCTAAGAATTCTGTGATATCAAAGCCATAAATTTGATGTGTTGAAAGATCAAGGGCATCATTGGGATTGTCAAATAACCATCCATAATCACCACCTTCACACCATTTTATTAAGCGAGCATGAACTGATGGATGTGCATTATAATCACTTAAATGCGGATTTGGTAGGAATTGCACTAGAAAAGACAAGCGACGTAGTGATGGATCAATGTTGCTACTCATAACAGACGTGACAGCTTGGTTAATTTCTTCGCTGTCGTGATGTGTAATTTCACCACCAGCTTCTGCTAACTTTTTAACAAACTGTTTTAGAAAAATCAGATTGTCTTGTGTGGGGGGCAGCCGGAATGGATTAAAACCACTTTGCTTACCAGCTTTAAATGATAGATATTTACCACCCATTGCCCGAATAGCAATTTCCATGCCACGATCTTTATCAAACACAACGGTTGTCGGCTTAAATTTTTGCGCTTGCGCTAACAGGAACCCAAGTAGCACCGTTTTACCGGAACCTGATTGTCCGATGAGTGCGGTATTCCCAAGGAGACGCTTGTCCGTTGAATCTTCTTCAAGTTTGGAGACATGAAAATTGAAATAAAGCGGTGTTTTACTGGTTGTTTTAAGAATCGTGACTGCGGGACCCCATGGATTTCCAGTCGGCTTACCTGACATAAAATTATGAAAGGACGAGAATGACAAGAAATTCAGTGACGTAATGGGCGCAGGACGTGGTCGCCATTTCCAATTTGCGGGAAGTTGTGCCCAATAACCAGCCTCTATGGCTAAATCTACAGGTTTTGGCAATACTGCAACGTCTAGTAGTGCCGCGCTCGCTTTTGCCATATGGTCGCGAACTTGTTGAATTGTATCGCCGTAAAGTGTCAATGTACAATGATGCTCACCCATAACAAAATGCCCACTTACAAGCTGGTTAAGTGCTTCGTCAATTTGTTCAATTTGACTCGTTGCCACATCGCGTGCATCAATAAGATTACGTTGATGCCTCTGCAAATAATCCTTGGCAGCATGTCGTGAGAGCACCGAAAAACTCTGTGTCAACACAAATTCGAAATCGCTTTCCAGCAAAACATTAAGTTGACCCGGTCTGGTTGTTGTGTCGTATTCCTTAATTTCCAGCATTCCAAATCGACGCATTCCAGTGGTTGTACGCAGTTCACCTACAGCACCCCATTTCGAGAAAAAAGGCCGATTGATAGACATATAGTCCGCAAAACGATCATGGCATATTGGCATAGGTCGGTATTCGCCGTTAATCAGCATTCCAAGAAATTCAAGGGCAGAAGAATAGGCATGCCCATTTTTTTCATAAGCACCAAGAAGTTCTGCACCGTAACGTTTTAATGATTGACTTAAGGTGCGATTAATATCATTGAGAGCTTTTATACATGATTCTTGCCGCATCTTTTTCTGATCGAGCGTTTCGCGTTCATGCTGAGAAAAAAATGACATAACCTTATCGGCTATCGGTTGAAAAACAATGGTTAGATACAGGTCATTGACCATTAGATTATAACCAGTAAAGCTTTGCCGGTATTTTTCATCAAGCTGATAGCAAAACATCTTATCAAACATTGAATCGGGATATTCATAAACACGCCGACGCACGATATGAGTCCACAGAGATAAATTGGCTGATGCAATACCACGCAAGGTGTTGTTTAGCTCTTTTGTCCACTGAAAAATTTCTTCTTCCGAAGCACTTTGATGCGAACACCCATCAATCTTCCAGACAGATAAATATTCTGCATTTTTGGTAGAGATAATCGTATCTGTGATATGGTGTGAGTAGGGTATGAACAGACTTACTGGTGTCTCTGATGCAAGGCGCTTGCTGCTTTCAACAGCCGTCATGCTTATCTCCTTTTGCGGTAGTTAGAGGGACTGTAACTTGAGGCGCCCCAAAAGTTCTTGTTTCGGTTACGGAACTTAGTATCAATCCACAACCACCAGATCCGGAATGCTTTATCATCGTTTTTGGTGATTTGTGCCATAATAAACCATAATGGTGGCGCTATGATCCACAAAAAGATATTCATCGTCATGGCAATAGAAGCGACACCTACAACCATAATAATAAGTGGCATCATGGGTACACCCCAAAGGGTTGGAACACGAGTTGCTCCCTTGAATAAGGGAAATTCTTCATGTTTTTGCGATCTCATGAGCCTCTCCGATTAGCTGATATGAAATAATATATGGCTAAGATAAAATGCTGCACCAGCAATAACGACACTGAACGCCCACCGTGCAAATGTAGCCCTTGCAATGATGCGAAACGCCCAAAGAAATAATAGAAATACAAGAACGATAGCAGACGCAATGGGAATAATTACACTTAACCCGTACTGCATACCTATGAAAACATCTATGTTATTTGTTTTTTCTTGAGCATATGTGGGCTTTGTCGCTAAGAATAAAACTGGAATTATAAAAGCAACACGAATCCTATTTCTTACATTTTCAATTTTTTTCTGGAAAGTATTTAATTGTTTCATGATTTTATTTCCATTATGATTGAAGTTGCCAATAAACAACATCCTTTTCTTGCAACATAAGTGAAAATTTCACTAGTATATATACAACTGATGGATAAAGGCTTCACGTTAAAAAGAACACCTTATTTCATACAGTTTCATGGTTGGTTTCAATTAGGTTTGAACAACATTGTGGTAAGTTGAACCGCTGAACCAGCGATGACAACGCCAATCGCCCATCGCACAAATGTATCTTTTTCGATGTATCGTCCTGCATAACCAATTGCTAGACACAAAAGTATGACTCCAGCGGCAATAGGAATAATTGCATTAAGTTCGCCCTTTAGTTTTTCTAGAGCATCTTTAGCATTTTTCAGTTCAGCATATGCAGGACGATTCATAAAAAATACAGTTATAGCTGCAATAGTTGCGATGATCCTGTTCTTATGTTTTGATCGGTGTTTCGTTAATTGCTTCATGTTTTTTACTCTTATTAAATTAAACAAATGATATTTTTTACTTTCAAACATAAATAAAACTACAATTGAGTTCATTATAACGGATGGATAGTCTCTACTTTTAAAAAGAAAATATTTTTACGATGCTGTTTTCATAATCATCTTCAAGCACCTGTAAACAACATCTTGGCAAGTTGTGTTGCTGAGCCAGCAATGACAACGCCAATCGCCCAGCGCACAAACGTATCTTTTTCGATGTAGCGTCCTGCATAACCTATTGCTAGACAAAGAAGTATAACTGCAGCAGCAATAGGAATAATGCTATCAATAAGGTCTTTTTGCAGAGCTTCTAAAGCTTTTTTAGCATTATCTAGTTTGGCATATGCAGGGTGAGCCATAAAAAACGCGATTACAGTTGCGGCAATAGGGATGATTCTGTTGTTATTTTTAAACGGATTATTTAAATGTCTCATTTGTATATCCTGATAAGATTACTATAAAGAATTTCACTTTTGAACGATCTGAATAAGACTATTACTAACAGTCTAAAAAGTTTTCTTTTAACGAAAAAAGCAATTTGTGCTGTGAAATTTTATAATTAGCCCCCATTAGGTTTAAACAACATTGCGGTAAGTTGAACTGCTGATCCCGCAATTACAACGCCGACTGCCCAGCGTACAAATGTACCTTTTTCGATGTAACGCCCTGCGTAACCAATTGCTAAGCATAAAAGGATAATGCCAGCAGCAATAGGAATGATTACATCCAATTGCTCTTTGAGTTTTCCTAAGGCGTCTTTGGCTTTAGTCAAATTTTGTGCTTGGGCACATACAGGACGCGCTATAAAAAATATAGTTACAGCTACGACAATAGCGATGATCTTATTATGAACTGCTGTTTGAAGAATATTTAATTGTTTCATATTGTTTACCCCAATTAAAATCATAGTTAGTACGAATAATTCCTTTTTTCTTCTGTATAAGTCATAATTTCGTAGATATGCATATCTATGAAATACAAGCTTTCTTTAAACAAAAAAAACATTTCAAACTAAATAATTTTATAATTTATTCTCATTGTACCTTTGTAAATAACATTGCAGTAAGTTCAGCTGCTGAGCCAGCGATGACAACACCAACCGCCCAGCGTACAAATGTATCTTTTTCGATGTAGCGCCCTGCATAGCCGATTGCTAGGCAAAGAAGTATAACTGCAGCAGCAATAGGGATGATGTTGCTAATAAGGTCGTTCTTCAGAGCTTCTAAAGCATTTTTAGCATTAACTAGTTGGGCATATGCAGGATGAGCCGTAAAAAACGTGCTTATAGCTGCGGAAATTGCAATAACTCTATTATGAACTGTTGTCTGAAGAATATTTGATTGTTTCATATTGTTTATCCAAATTAAAATCATAATTAGTATAGATAATTTTTTCTTTCTTCTGTATAAATAACAAACTCATAGATATGCATATCTACGAAATACAAGTTTTCTTTAAACAAAAAGAACATTTCAAACTAAATAACTTTATAATTTATTATCATTATGGCTTTGTAAATAACATTGCAGTAAGTTCTGCTGTTGAGCCAGCGATGACAACGCCAATCGCCCAGCGTATAAATGTATCTTTTTCTATGTAACGCCCTGCGTAACCAATTGCTAAGCATAAAAGTATAACAGCAGCAGCTACAGGAATAATTTTATCCAACTCTGTTTGAAAGGTGGTTAAAGCAGTTTTTGCCTTATTCAAATTCTGAGCTTGAACCCACAAAGGGTGTGCCATAAAAAATACAGTTATAGCTACAGCAGTTGCGACAATTCTATTATGAACTGTTGTTTGAAGAATCTTCGCTTGTTTCATGTTTTCCGTCCTGATTAAGTTTAAAATTGCCATAAACAACACCTCTTTCATGAAGAAATTTGAAGAGATATTTTGGATCAGCCCAAGTTCTTAATTTTCCTCTCTGTGTGAGAAGTGTGTACTTATTTGGTTTTCCGGTTATTGGATCATCTGCAACAAACGTAAAATACCATTCTCTCTCTGAACGCTTCACAATTGTAATTTCACGTGCTGCTTTTTGATTGAATGCCGTATCAACGCTGTTTTGTTCTATCATTTTCATTATTTTGCCCTCAATTAGAAAGATTTCATTCAATCTTACTAATTAGAGCTTTAATATTTCCTTATCTATCTTTCATTACTTTATCCTATCAAAATTGTAGCTCTCATCCGTAAATGTAAGAATGATTACTCTTGTCATCTTTCTAATGAAGAGGGTTCTTCAGTTGTAAAAGCGTCACTGACACGGCTTGCTTTATGCATAAATGCATCTGCTGACTCTTCTGAGGAGGGTAGAGGGGATTCTGTTTCGATGATATGTTTTGGTCTTTCCGTATGAAGCTGCAAAGTTTCTTGTAAGTCGTTACTCACAAGTGCAGGAACCTTCACTATGACATGCGAAGAAACTTCTTGCACAGAGATGGTAGTAAAATCACTGTTAGAATTTCTTGTATTGTAACAGCTTAATGCCGCTTGCAGTGCAGTTTGTTCAGAGCTGTACTTAGACATCGCCTGTTTATGGCAATGAGTCAAAATAGTTTGTACAACTTTAAGATTTTTGCATGGATCAAATAAGTCAGAGAGAGACATACCAAGCCATTTTAAATTTTTGACATTAATTTGACCTAAACCCATGTCAAAATTATGACCATCTTTTTTAAGCTGTTCTGCTGTTGCGACTGCTTCGTTAAAGGAGGATGGTTGTTGCAATAGTTCGTAATTACCGTTAACACCTATTGCATAGATATGACCTCGTGATTCTTGCATAACAATAGCTGAAAGTGTTGTCGGGTGAACAGCGGGCGCACATGCGGCAGCGAGCATCATAAAATCCGGAACAATCATGAACAACACACCCGATGATAGAAGATTTTGTTGATATAAACGCCAATCTTGTGCGGTTCCTTTGAGTATTGCCACAATGTATTTTCATAACTTGGCGAAGCATGTTTGTTTTGTCTAAAATCTTGTTTTTTGCAATTATAGATTTTGTATTTTCTGAGAATATTTTGTACATGTACTAACATGCGACTAATTGTATGAATATATAGGACAAAACCGAACACATTATGCCAATTAATACTACGACCACTGTGTTTACAAAAAGAAAGATTGGATTCAAGTGATGACCGCTTTTGGAGATTTATTGAGGTTGATTGTATCGTATCATTTTTTGTTTCTTCTACTGCTTTTGAAGAATACTGACATAAAACAGAGTCCAATTGTATGTAAGAATGCGTCTTATGGGAAGAATAAACATCTTTTTCGTTGTGTATAGAGGTCTTGTTCTTTGTCGAGTATTGCCATAGTTTATAGATTGATAGTTTGTATTCACTTTCGACCGCTGAACCATAAGCACTAGAAAGCCATAATGGAGTGTGAACATCCAGTCTACTCCTTTCAGCGTTCGAACTGAAAAGAGGTAAAGAAATGACAATTGATACACCAATAAAGGATTCTTTGTGGTTCAAAGTATGTCTCCGTAAAAGCGATATATTCATCATAACTTTAATTCCGATAATAAAGTTGTCAAAACTCGTCTATAATTGTGTTAAAAATATGTCAAAGCGCAATTCTTTTTTGCAAGGGGAGTAATAAAGTGGATGATCTCAAAAATATGAATCTTGATGAATTACAGGAAATGCGTATCCAAATTGACGCAGAATTAAAAAAACGGCAAGTAAGAGAGAAGCAGAATGCACGGAGAAAAATACTTGAAATTGCCAATGCGCATGGAATTGATATCGCCGATCTTGTGAGTAAAGAGCGCCATTATAGAAATCCTAATAACCAGTGGGAATTATGGAATGGGCGGGGGCGTAAACCTAAGTGGATTAAAGAATGGTTAGAAAATGGTTATGCGCTTGAAGAACTAGAAGTAACATAATATGTTGCAATATTCGTAAGGTATGAGGATATCAAAAAATATGAACTCAAGTAGTGTGTTTTTTTGGTAATGTGATAAGTCGAAACACAAAACTAATGCGTTAGTAATGTTCTACGATGTTTGAACACTGCTATATATGACAGTGCAAAGAGTTTGTTTAACTGTGAGGAAGCTATTGTTGTAACAAGTTAGCATCATCATTTTTTCAGTCTAAATATTGCGTTGCTTTTGCATCAAGATGGCTCATAAGAGGCATTTTACTTCTTTATTCAATGGTTTTATCGGCATATTATCTCTCTTGTGATACGGAAGAAAATAGTTCTGTTATGATTCATCATAAGAAGGTTTAAAATGAGAGAGTCTTGCGATGTTTGGGTTTTCATTTAAATTGTAAAACGGTAAATTATCATTATAGGTTAATTTGTTTCTTTATACATACATTTTGTATATTTATAATGTTGATCTGTAAAATAACAGCTTGAGGGATTTTATGAATTTTGGTCGGAGATCTCTTTTATGAGGCGTTAGATATCAGTTTCAGGCTCTTGTTATTTGTGTGGTTTAGATTTGAGAGTGTCTTGGAAAACGGAATCTCTCTGTAATGGGTGTTGGTTTTGGCCTTTTCGTTTTTAGAGGGAGGGTGTGATACGTTTGATGTTTGTCTCCGAAATTTCTTCTGTGTATCAAGGAATAAAAAGTGTGTTGAAGGTCCCGAAAAGAACAGGTACTTTTTTGGTTTCTGTCCGTTTTTTTTGAGTGTATAGTAGGTAGTAGATGCAATCAACTCATCTTGAGTGTAGATTCCTGTTGGCAGATTTCAATTGTTTAAAACAATTTTTCTATTTTATATTTATTTCGGATGCTCTGAATATTAAGTTTTTAGATTTTTAGAAAGTTTCTGTTACTTAAAAAACATTGGGTTATAGTTTCCTTGGTGTTTTTTTTGTTTTACTCGCCTATTGCTATAAGTTCGATTACACAACGGGCTCTTTTTGTATTATGAAGCTAGGTTATGGGGTAGCTTTTTTATTATATTATAAATACCTTTGGCTTTGACAGATTCAGAAGCTGGGCCTTACCAAAATTTTAGTACACCAGAGTGAACAAAAAGGTTATCTAATTGAAGAAAGTTTCATTTATAGGATGCCAAAAGTGCAAGGGTATATTTTTTCTTAGAGTGGGATTCCGTGTAACAAACGTGGGGCATTAGGGGTGAGTCCGGAGGCTTCTTGCATGAAATGCTTTTTCATTTTTGGTGTTTGATTGACAATTCCAAGTCCAACATCGCGGAGCATTCGCAAGAGGAGGTTATCATTAGAAAAAAGTTTGTGCAGCCAATCGTTACTCAAGGTCATACGTACAGTTTCGAAACGTCTCCAGCGTTGATAGCGCTCTAAAGCAATGAGTGATCCGATATCAAGACCCAGCCGTGCTGTTTCAATAATGACCTCAGCGAGCGCGGCGCTGTCGCGTAATCCTAAATTGAGTCCTTGTCCTGCAATGGGGTGAATTGTGTGGGCAGCATCGCCAATGAGAGCAAAACGAGGTTTAATACATTGGCGTGTTAAAGAAAGGCTCAAGGGAAAAGCTTGGCGTTCTCCATTCCAAGAGAATTTTCCTAGTTGATGACCAATGCGTTTTTCGAGTTCTGTTTCAAAAATAAGAGCGTCAGCTTTGAGGTAATATTGCGCAGTTTCATGGTGTTCATTCCATACAATAGCGGATCGGTTGCCTTTGAGAGGAAGAAGAGCGAAAGGTCCAGCGGGTAAAAAATGTTGAATTGCTCGTCCATGATGGGGTTTTTCATGTTCAATTGTGCAAATGATTGCTGTTTGTTTATAGGGATGAGAAAAGTTTTTAAGTCCTGCTTTTTCGCGTAATTGAGAATGTGCTCCGTCGGCTGCAATCAGTAATTTTGTTTGCCAGATTTCTTTATTGCTTAACGTGACAGCAGTGTGTTGGTTTTTTTGATGAAAATCAATGACACGCATATTTGCAAAGAAAGTAATACTCAAATCTTGTGCACGCTTTTTTAAAGCACTCATGAGTGTACTTTGTTCTACCATAGCGGCAAAGGGTTCGTTGGGGGTGATATCTCCTTCAAAGGTTAAAAGGGTTGGTTTGACAGGATCATTTGTGCCTGTATCCGTGATGATCATTGAATGAATGGGTTGGGTATAGGGCTCTATATGTTTCCAACATTGCAATTGCTTTAACATACGAATAGAAGCAGCTGCGAGGGCAAATGCTCGTATATTGGAAGTGAGAAGTTTTTCTTGAGCAGCAGCGGCATCGACGATATTAATTTTCAGTTCAGGGGCTGCTTGCTTGAGCGCTATTGCCAGTGTTAGCCCGACAACTGCACCGCCTGCAATGAGGATATCACATTGTCTTATGTTTTCATTGGGTTCTAGATTTCTCTTGGGTTTTATATTTTTATTGGGATCAGAATGCACAACGCTTCATTCCATTATTTGCAGTTTTTTTCACTCTTAAACGAAAAGGGTATCTTTCTTCAATAACACCTTTTATACCATATTATAAGGCGATTGTTATGATTATGATGGTTAAAACTGTGTTAATTTTTTTGTTATAATCTTATAACTCTTTAATGCAAAGGTTTTGTACTTGGAATTTATGAATGCATCAAAGTTCTTCCCCTTATGATCCATTAGAAGAGCAACAATCTTATGGTTCACGGCTTATTGAAATGTTTTTGCGCCAGATTGGTGTTTTCATTGGGCTTGGGCTTTTGGGTTTCATTATTTTTTGCGTTGTTGCTTTGGCAACTTGGAATATTGCAGATCCTTCATTAACGCATGCAAGTGCAAATAGGGTTACAAATTTTATGGGGTGGTTAGGTGCAATTTTCGCAGATTTTGTCATGCAGTTTTTTGGTTTGGCAAGCGTTGGTATTTTATTGCCGCCATTATTTTGGTCGTTTCTTTTGCTTGCACAAAAAGATATCCATAATTTGTTTTTTCGTCTTTTTCTGTGGGTGGTGTCAACGGTTTGTTTTTTAGTTTCTTTTGCTCTTATGACACCTATTATTCCTCTTACGTATTGGCCATTGCCGATAGGTTTGGGGGGAGTTTTGGGGGATAAAGTTTTAAGTGCTGCTTATTTAATCTTCCCTGTTTTTCTTTCTCCATTTCAAAATGTGCTCTTGGGTGTGATTCTTATCCTTTTAAGTTTTTTATTGGCTGCTTTTGCGGGTAATGTGGTGTGGCGACGCCAAACAAATAAAAGAAAAACAAAAAACGTTCAAAAGGTCGAAAATGTGAATTCAACTTTCGATATGTTAGAGGATGAAGAAGATTTTGCAGATAGA
Organism: Bartonella sp. DB5-6; assembly: GCF_000278115.1. Classification (GTDB taxonomy): domain Bacteria; phylum Pseudomonadota; class Alphaproteobacteria; order Rhizobiales; family Rhizobiaceae; genus Bartonella; species Bartonella refiksaydamii. The sequence continues at coordinate 212,299 of NZ_JH725117.1, read as the reverse complement.
GCACAAAACAGTTTTTTTGTTACGACTTTTGGAGCTATTTTACACTTTTTTTATTTTTTACAAGCACGGTTTTTTCGTTTTTTCTTTTTTAAAAATTGCTTTAAGAAACAAGGAAAATCATTTGATCGGATTGAACCGGTTTTCCTTGATGGAAAAATGAAAGATCACGAAAATAGAGATAAGGTGCCGGTTTCTCCCCTGAAAAGCCGTGTTTTTAAGCCGTTAAAGGTTTCTAAAAAAGATGGTTTTCTCCTTCCGCTTTTAGATTATCTTTCGGTTTCTCCACCGGCAGCAAGGGATGCAAAGCTTTCTCCTGCTGTCTTAAGAGCTAATTCACAGGAACTTGAAGGTGTTTTGTTAGATTTTGGCGTTAAGGGAAAAATTATTGATGCACGTCCTGGTCCGGTGGTGACTTTGTATGAATTTGAACCGGCTGCTGGTATTAAGTCTTCCCGTATCATTGGTTTGGCAGATGATATTGCGCGTTCGATGCGTGCGATTTCAGCGCGTGTTGCTGTAGTTCCAGGGCGCAATGTGATTGGGATAGAATTGCCTAATGCAACGCGTGAGATGGTTTATTTACGAGAAATTTTGCAAGCGCAGGAATTTGTTGAGAGCAAAGCAAAATTAGGGCTTGCTTTGGGCAAGACTATAGGGGGGGAGACGGTTATCGCAGATTTAGCAAAAATGCCACATCTTTTGGTGGCAGGTACAACAGGATCAGGGAAATCTGTCGCTATTAATACGATGATTTTATCGCTTCTTTACCGTATGACACCTGATCAATGTCGTCTCATTATGGTAGATCCCAAAATGCTTGAACTTTCGGTTTATGATGGCATTCCTCATTTGTTAACACCCGTGGTAACAGATCCTAAAAAAGCGGTCATTGCGCTTAAGTGGGCTGTTCGTGAAATGGAAGAGCGCTATAGCAAAATGTCAAAAGTTGGTGTCCGCAATATTGATGGGTTTAATGCACGTCTCAAAGAAGCAGAAAATCAGGGGGAGACAATAACCCGTACAGTTCAAGTCGGATTTGATCACGAGACTGGTGAGCCACTTTACGAAACAGAAACTCTCAATTTGAGTCCTATGCCCTATATTGTTGTCATTATTGATGAAATGGCTGATTTGATGATGGTTGCCGGCAAAGATATTGAAGGGGCAGTGCAACGCTTAGCGCAAATGGCGCGTGCGGCCGGTATTCATGTGATTATGGCTACACAACGTCCTTCGGTGGATGTGATTACTGGGACGATAAAAGCCAATTTCCCCACACGTATTTCTTTTTCTGTAAGTTCAAAAATTGATAGCCGAACAATTCTTGGGGAACAGGGAGCTGAACAGTTGTTGGGACAAGGAGATATGCTCTTCATGATGGGAGGAGGGCGTATTCAGCGTGTTCATGGACCTTTTGTGGCCGATGATGAAGTTGAGCAGGTTGTGGTACATCTCAAAGCGCAAGCACGGCCTGATTATTTGGAAAATATTACGCAAGAGATTTCAGAAAATGATACAGATGCTTCTTTGATTTCTCCTTCAGCAGATGATCCCTATAGTCAAGCTGTTGCTGTTGTTCTTCGGGACCGTAAGGCTTCCACCTCTTACATTCAACGTCGTTTAGGTATTGGCTATAATCGTGCTGCTTCATTGATTGAACGGATGGAAGAAGAAGGTATCATTAGTCCAGCCAATCATGCGGGTAAACGGGAAATTTTAGTACCTGAGGAAGAAGAACGCTTTTAAAGTGAAAGCTTGTAAGTGTTTTTTCACAATATTTTTCTCTTTTAAAGAAAAATATTTATTCATCATTTGTTGTTTATATTAAAAGGTAAATATACTGGAAACGTTTTTTTATTCTAAAAGTGTCTAGGTTTTTAGGAAACATTTCTTGGTGGTATTTAACTTTTTTCGGTTAAGTATTGACTGTAATTGTATTGCTTCATTGATTGGGCGGATGGAAGAAGAAGGTGTTTTTAGTATCGCAAATCACGCAGGTATATGAAAGATTTTGATGCCTTTTGAAATAAAAATCTTTTGATAGTTTTTTCAAATAATATCTTTCTATTTTAAAGGAGGGTGTTTATTTATCATTTGCTGTTTTATTGCAAGGTAAAATTGTATCGCTTGGGAGCATTTTTATGAGAACGTTTTTTTTACTGCGGAGAAAATCCTTTGCATTTGCTGGAATTATTGTCTTTTGGAGTTTAATTTTTCCTGCTGTTTTACAATCATCTCAACAAATTGTAAGGGCGCAGAATGTTGTCAATCGCTTTGCAGCGATTAAAACAATGACAGGTGATTTTATTCAATTTAGCCCAAAAGGAAAGATGTCTCAGGGGACATTTTATTTAGAGCGTCCAGGAAAGATTCGTTTTATTTACAAAAAATTACCTTTACAGATCATTGCAGATGGTCAATTTGTTGGCATTAACAATCGTGCTCTGAATACTTGGAATTTCTCACAGCTCTTTCAAACGCCGATGAAGTTTCTGTTGGATGATAAAATTAATGTATCATCAGGGCGTTTATTAGCGTTTCGTGAAGATCCAGGGGCAGTGACAATTGTTTTGCGTGATAAAAGCATTGGAGCAGGGCAAATAAGGATGGTGTTTGATTCTAAAGGCACCGCTTTACGGCAGTGGACAATTGTTGATCAACAAAATCTGGAAACTACTGTTCAAATCATGAATGTACAGACGGGTGTTAGGTTTGCTGATGGGATGTTTACGCTTCCCTCAAAAAAATAATACGCTGTTATAGTATCGGAATTGAAACAAATGTTCTTTCGTATTGCGACTTGGAATATTAACTCTATCCGTTTGCGTTTGGCGCAGGTTTTTCAGTATTTGGATATATTTACTGCAGATGTTTTGTGTTTACAGGAGACAAAATGTCCAGATGCTTTATTTCCAGTTCAGGCTTTTGAAGCGGCCGGATATAAGCATATCGCATTGAGCGGACAAAAATCTTACAACGGTGTAGCGATTATATCGCGTTTGCCTTTTAAGAGTGTTGAAAAGCGTTCCTTTTGTCAAAAGGAAGATTGCCGTTACATTTCTGTGACTGTTGAAGTCTATGGCAGAGATGTGCGGATTCATAATTTCTATGTTCCTGCTGGAGGTGATGTTCCTGACGCTAATGTGAATGAAAAATTTCGTCATAAGCTTGATTTTTTAGAAGAAATGTCTCTCATTCGCGCGGATCAGGGAGATGATCTTTCTTCTCTTTTGCTGGGTGATTTAAATATTGCTCCTTTGGCAGAGGATGTGTGGTCTCATCAGCAATTATTGAAGGTTGTAAGCCATACACCTATTGAAACTGAGCGTTTACAGGCTTTATGTTGCCAAGGTGGGTGGATTGATTTGATGCGTGTGCGTTTTCCTGTTCCTCTCAAGCTTTATACATGGTGGAGTTATCGCGCACGCGATTGGGCACTTTCTGATCGTGGGCGGCGGCTTGATCATGTTTGGTCTTCTCCTGATCTCGTTCCTTTTATGACGGATCTTGCGATTTTTCGTGCTGCACGAGGGTGGAATCAGCCTTCAGATCATGTTCCAGTACAAACTATATTTGATTTTTCACGTCAAGTTTGAAATAAGATGTAAATAAAATATTAATGATTGATTCTGGAGAAATACGGGAGACTGGATGCATATCAGCAAATGGGTTGTTTCTAACGGATTGCTTTATAGTATTTTGTTGTGCTTTTTTATATTATCAGGATGTATGGTTGGTCCTAATTACCATAAGACATCTTTTCGTGTTCCAACAGTTTGGGGAGAGACGTCTGCAAAGACGTCTGGACGTATGGGTGTGCTTGCAGGATGGTGGCGGCGTTTAAATGATCCTGTTTTGAATGCGTTAATGGATTATGCGATTTCTGAAAATAATAGTGTTGCTGTTGCCAAAGCACGGGTCCGTGAGGCGCGTGCTGGTTTAGGACAAGCTGTGGGATCTCTTTTGCCGAGTGTGTCAAATTCAATTTCAGGAACGCGTAGTCGCGCTGAGCAATCTAATGCGTTTTTCAGTCAATATCGTAGTGGTTTTGATGCGAGTTGGGAACTTGATTTTTTTGGTGGGCATAAACGGGCGGTTGAAGCAGCACGTTATGGTCTTGAAGCGTCTATAGAAGATATGCGTGCGACAATGGTGACGCTGTTGGGAGATGTGGCGACAAATTATGTTCAAGTACGTGGTTGGCAACAGAAATTGTTGATTGTACGGCAGATTGCTTCATCTCAGCGTAAAACATATGAATTGGTGCGTGCCAAATTGAAGGCTGGTGATGTTTCGGAGCTTGATGTTTCAAATGCGCAAGCACAAATGGCAAATACAGAAGCAGATATTTCACAGATGGAAGCGAATTTAGCAATGAGTATTCATCGCCTTTCCGTCTTAACTGGTCGTGTTCCTATGGCTTTAAAGGACCTTTTGCAAAAGAATGCTAAGCGCGCAAAGATTCCACAGCCACAGTGGCCAATACCAGCGGGGATTCCAGCTGATATTTTGTTAACGCGTCCAGATTTACGACGGGCAGAGCGCCAATATGCCCAAGCGACAGCACGCATTGGGCAGCGTGAAGCCGATCGCTATCCCTCTCTCTCTTTAACTGGGAATATTTCGACGGCAGCAACGGCAATTGATCAATTGTGGAAAAATTCAACGATTGGATGGTCTTTTGGACCGGGGCTGCGTTTTCCTTTTTTTAATGGAGGACAGGTTATGGCGTCTGTTGCGGTAGCACGTGCACAACGCGATCAAGCTTTTATTACTTATCGGGCCGCTGTATTAGGAGCTCTAGAAGACGTGGAAAATGCGCTTGTGAGATTGACAAAAGAACACCAGCGATTAGAAAAGCTTGTTGTTGCAAATAAAGCTTCTCTGCATTCTTTAAAACTTTCACGGAGTCTTTTTGAAAATGGAAATACCAGTTTCTTGGAATTATTAAATGCTGATCGCTCTTATTATTCTTCGCAAATGGCGCTTAAAGATAGCCGTGTTTCTTTGGTTACTCAATATATTACACTCATGAAGGCATTAGGTGGGGGGTGGGATGGCGTGGTTGATGTTTCACGTCCGGAAGTCGTTGATGGTATACCCCGTTCGCATATGAGAGTAGGGCAATGAAAAACAGTTTCATCAAAAATTTCATTACAAAACATAAAAAACTTTCCTTCTTTTTAACTGCTGTCCTTCTTCTTATCTTTTTTTTGTGGCTGCGTTCTGTTTTTTGGGGAACGTCATCGCCTGTTTATATGACAGCAGTAGTGAAGCGTGGTGATATCGAAGAAAGTGTTTTGGCTTCTGGTCTTGTGCGTCCTTATCGGTTGGTTGCTGTTGGTGCACGTGCAACAGGGCGGGTGGTGTCAATGCGCGTTTTCCCAGGCAGCGTTGTGAAAGAAGGGGATCTCCTAGCAGAAATTGATCCTACAGATCAAGAAAATGATCTGAAAAGAAAAAAAGCAGCGTTATCCCATTATTATGCGAGTTTAGTAGAACAGGAAGCTTATCTCTCTCTTGCGCAGAAAAATTTAGAGCGCCAGAAAAAAATGATCGAAGCACATGCAATTTCACGGGCTAACCTTGATGAGGCTGCAACACAAGTAAAAATACGCGAGGCGCAAATTGCTCAGCTTCGGCAGCAGATTGTACAAGCACAAATTGATGTGGATAGTGCAGAGGTCAATTTAGGTTATACGAGGGTGACTGCTCCTTCAGCAGGAACGGTTTTAGCAACCGTCGTGGAAGAAGGGCAGAACGTCAATGCTGTTCAGTCGGCTCCGACGATTGTTATTTTAGGCGATTTGTCAAAGATGACGGTCAAAGCGCAAATCTCAGAAGCCGATATTCTTAAAGTGCGTGCTGGGCAACCTCTCTATTTTACCGTTTTTGGTAGTGCGCAGCGTCGTTATGAGGGAACTCTGGAAAGGGTAGAGCCGGCACCTGAAGCAATTCGCGCTGATGTGAGTATTAATCCTGGTATGGTCGGAGCTTCCAATTCTTTAGCATCATCGGCTATCTATTATAACGGCATTATCCATGTTGATAATGTGGATAATTTTTTGCGTACTTATATGACTGCTCAAGTTCATATTATTTTAGGGCGTGCTCAAAATGTTTTGTTGGTTCCCAGTGATGCTTTACGTGATGAAACGAAAGAGCGTAAAGCATGGGTTTCTCTTTTGGTAGGGCAAAATAAGGTGGTTGCAAAACAGGTGACTGTTGGGCTTAATAACAAAGTTGTGGCAGAGATTGTTTCAGGACTTAATGAGGGTGATGTCGTTATTACCGGTTCGCGCGATGGAGTGATGCCAGATATTCCTGATGAACATAGCGAAGATGAGAGCTAAAGCATGAAAGCAGATGCTGTCCTCGTTTTAGAAAATATTGCGCGCAAGTTTCCTGCGGGTGAAACGTTTGTCACTGTTTTGAAAGATATTAATCTGACCATTAAGCGCGGTGAAATGGTGGCGATTGTGGGAGCTTCCGGTTCGGGAAAATCCACCTTGATGAATATTTTAGGCTGCCTTGATCGACCAACCTCTGGACGTTATTGGATTTCAGGGAAAGAAACAGCTTTTCTTACTGCTGATGAATTGTCGGCTCTGCGGCGCAATCATTTTGGATTTATTTTCCAGCGTTACCATTTGTTGAATGAATTGACAGCTCTTGGTAATGTCGAAATTCCAGCGATTTACGCAGGATGCTCTGTCGCAACAAGAAGACAACGTGCACAAGACTTATTAACACGCTTGGGAATGGGCAATCGGATGAATCATCATCCAAATCAACTTTCCGGTGGTCAACAACAACGTGTGTCGATTGCTCGGGCGTTGATGAATAATGCGGAGGTTATTCTCGCAGATGAGCCAACCGGTGCGTTAGACAAACAAAGTGGTCAAGAAGTATTACGTATTTTGGATGAACTTCATAAAGAGGGGCGCACCATTATCATTGTGACCCATGATATGCAGGTGGCTGAAAGAGCAGATCGTATCATTGAAATCAGTGATGGGGAAATCATTGCTGATAAGGTGTCAAAGGGTGCAAAAATAAAAGCTGTGGGTGCAAAAACAAAAACTGATAGTCAATCTTTTCAGGGCAAACAAAATCTAAAAGATGAAAAATTGCTTGGTGTTTTTCGTTCTTTTACTGAGCGGTTTCGTGAGGCTTTTGTCATGGCGTTGTTGACAATGAATGCGCATAGGATGCGAACTTTTTTAACAATGCTTGGGGTCATTATCGGTATTGGTGCGATTATTGCGATGGTGGCTTTAGGAAATGGCACACGAGAAAAAATTATGGAAAATTTTAAGAGTTTGGGTTCTAATACATTGACAATTTTACCTGGAAAAAGTTTTTCTGATCCACAAGCAGGAAAAATAACTAGTTTGGTTGAGGCTGATGCAGAAGCTCTATCAAATTTATCTTATATTTCTGGTGTAACACCTCAGATTTCAGTAAACTCGACAGTGCGTTTTGGTGCCGTAGAAGTCAATACAGTCATTATGGGTGTAGGAGAACAATTCTTTCAGACACAGGGGCTTAACGCTGTCGAAGGGCAATTATTTGATCAGAAGAGTGTGCGTGATCGAGCAGTTGATCTTGTGGTTGAAAAAGAAGCGCTTTCTGTTCTTTTCCCCCATAGCCGTGAAAGTCCTCTTGGGAAAGTGGTGCATGTGGGGCAGGTTCCAGCGCGTATCGTTGGTGTTGTGGATCCACAAAATCATTCAAATGGAGGGGTATCAAATACGTTGCAGATTTATTTGCCTTATACAACAGTGCAAACACGTTTTCTTGGAACAACGCAGGTTCGTGCAATTACGGTTAAGGTTGCCGATGATGTTGATTCACATTTGGTAGAGAAGATGGTACAGCGTTTTCTCATTATGCGGCATGGTAGTGAAGATTTCTTTATTAGAAATTCAGAATTCTTCCGTAATCGCATCATGGAAAGTACTCATATCTTAACGCTTTTAGTCTCTTCAATTGCAGCGATTTCTTTGATTGTGGGCGGTATTGGGGTGATGAATATTATGTTGGTTACCGTTTCTGAGCGGATCAATGAAATTGGTGTGCGTATGGCTGTTGGTGCACGTCAAAGTGATATTTTACAGCAGTTTCTCATTGAAGCGGTTTTGGTTTGTGTGATTGGTGGCGGTGTTGGGATTCTATTCGGACTTTCTATCGGTGGTTTATTTTTGCTGTTTAAGGCACCTATCCACTTGATTTATACGATTGATTCTATCATTATGTCTCTTACCTTTTCAACGCTTATCGGAGTGTGTTTTGGCTTTTCGCCAGCGCGCCAAGCTTCGCGGCTTGATCCTGTTGTTGCTCTCTCACGCGATTAAGTGTCAATCATTGTAGTTAATACGGTTGTTGTTGTGCTTGTCATTTGGATGAAGCATTTATGCAGCAAAATATGGATGGAAAAAGTTTAGCACTATTCGCTGCTCTATCCTAGAAAATGCTTTATTCGTTAAGTGAAGCGTGCTTTATATTATCACAATAAAGAATGAAGTTTTACGGCGCAACGTGTCATGAATAAATTTTCATTGTATTTTGTAGCTATACAAATACGGTGTGCAATGGCTTTAGGGTTTTAATCTAAAAATAGGAGGGAGAAGGCGAAGTGAATAGTGTGTCTGTTAACAAACAAGATAATAAAGAAACGGATTTAAACGAAAAACAACTTATATCCAAAAAACGAACTGTATACGAAGCGTGTTAGTCTATACACTTTTTCTTTTCCTTTTGTTTAGGATTCTTTATCGCTTTATGCGACGGAGATATAGGTTCCTACGAAGCTCCAGCCTCGTATGGTGGACTGGATGAATACACTTATGGGCTTATAATGCTAGGAATTCTAATGACTGCATTTATTATTAATTGTGTATTGGTATAGCTGGTAATTGGTTTTATGATATACTTTTATTGCGTTTAGCACCTCCTAAGTAATGAGTTTGAACTATTTTCAATAGATGAATATCAAAAAGAAGCTCACCAAAATAATGAAGCAAATCTCTACATTCTTGTGCATGATTACCTGATATTTATCAGGGAGGGGGGAAAGCAGATTCTACTCCTTTGCTGATAAGTAAATCTTTATCAGTTTATTTTGCTGCGCGTAATATTCCATTGTAAATAATCAGTTCATTCAGTAAATCAAGTCATCTAAAGTCTTTTGGGTAGAAGAATAGGCATTGACCAATTTGTCTAGACTCGATAGTTAGAGATGTTTTTAATGGGGGAGAGGCATGACGCTGCAATCGCTTTTACAGACATATCGTAATGAAGCGCGTACCGAACGAGACAAAGGTACATATTTTGAGCGTTTTGCTCTTGCTTATCTGACACATGATCCTCTTCAGTTTGATCAGTATGAAAAGGTTCAGACTTTTAAAGATTGGGCTCATGAAAATGATTGGGATGGTCGTGATACTGGTATCGATCTTGTGGCAAAGATTCGTGATGAAGAGGGTTTTGCGGCAATCCAATGTAAATTTTATGATGCAGCATATCGGATTAAAAAAGCAGATATTGATAGTTTTATTTCAGCATCAGGGAAAGAACCATTCAAGCGGCGTGTTATTATAGATAGTACTGAAAGTGCTTGGAGTGATAACGCTGAAACAATGATACGGGGGCAGGGTATTCCTGTTATACGGATTGGTCTTTCCGATATGCAACAAAGTCCGATTCGTTGGGAAACTTTTGCAGCCAAAGGCAAAGTTGTTCTGGAGGATAAAAAGACGCTGCGTCCACATCAATTGGAGGCATTGCGTGATGTGCGTGCTGGGCTTGCTGAAGCAGATCGTGGTAAGCTTATTATGGCTTGTGGTACCGGTAAGACATTTACCAGTCTTAAAATTGCTGAGGATTTGGCGGGTGAAGCGAAGTTTGTCTTGTTTCTTGTTCCTTCCCTTGCGCTGATGTCACAGACGGTCCGTGAATGGACAACGGATGCAGAAATGGGATTGAGATCCTTTGCTGTCTGTTCAGATACACAAGTGGGAAAGCGTCGTAAAAATAGTGATGATGTTGCTGAAATTGATGTGTTTGATCTTGCTTTTCCGGCGACAACCGATGCTGCTAAACTTGCAGAACAGGCGGGGAAGAGTGTTGCAGATAGGATGACCGTTGTGTTTGCAACCTATCACTCGATTCAGGTGGTTGCGGATGCTCAAAAAAATTATGGTTTGCCAACATTTGATCTTATCATCTGTGATGAGGCGCACCGTACAACAGGGGCAACGCTGGTTGGAGAGGATGAATCCAATTTTGTTAAGGTGCATTCTAATGATGTTATTCGCGCCAAGAAGCGCCTTTATATGACAGCTACACCGCGCATTTTTGGTGATAATGTAAAAAGTCGCGCTCATGAAGTTGATGCGGTTCTTGCTTCGATGGATGATGAAAAGCTTTTTGGCAAAACAGTTTTTTATCGGGGGTTTTCATGGGCAGTACAACATGATCTTTTAACAGATTATAAGGTTATTGTCTTAGCCGTGGATGAAAAATTGGTCAGTTCAGCTGTTCAGAAGCGTCTTAGTGATGGCAAGTCTGAGCTTGTTCTTGATGATGCAACGAAGATTATTGGCTGTTATAAGGCGCTCACAAAACAAGATCTGAAGGCTGATATTGGTACGGATCCACACCCCATGCATCGTGCTTTGGCATTTTGTAGGACTATTGAAAGTTCTAAACTAGTGCGTGATGAATTTTCTGCGGTTGTTAGAGAATATCTTGAGTATACGAAAGAGAATACGGAAAACGCGTCATTTCTGAAGTGTGAAATTGAGCATGTTGATGGCACTTGCAATGCCAAGGATCGTGGTGCATTACTTGATTGGCTGAAAGCTGATAGCGGGGATGATGTTTGTCGTATTTTGACCAATGCACGGTGTTTGTCTGAGGGGGTGGATGTTCCGGCTCTTGATGCCATCATGTTTTTAAATCCACGCAAGAGTCAGATTGATGTTGTTCAGTCCGTTGGACGTGTGATGCGTCGTTCCGAGGGCAAAAAGATGGGGTATGTCATTTTGCCGATTGGTATTCCTTCTAGGACTCCAGTGGAACAGGCTTTGAACAACAATGATAAATATCGGGTTGTTTGGCAAATTTTGAATGCTTTGCGTGCGCATGATGATCGTTTTGATGCTACGATTAATAAGGTATCACTAGGGCAAGATGTTAGTAGTAAGATTGAGATTATTGGTATTACGCAGAGCACTGAGTTACAAGCTGTTACGGCTGTTGTAGACAATCTTCCACTACGCGCACAACCCGCACGATCGGGAATTGGAACAGCGGAATATGATTTAACTCTTACCGATGAAGCACAAGGGCAACTTTCTTTCTGTGTGGATGAACTTTCTCGTGCGATTATGGCAAAGATCGTTAAGAAATGTGGGACACGTGATTATTGGGAGGATTGGGCCAGCAACATTGCTGAGATTGCTAAGAATCATATCACACGCTTAACAGGTATTCTGGCAGAGCCAGATACTGAGGCGCGTCAAGCCTTTGACAGGTTTGTGGCAGAACTGCGCGATGACTTAAATGATGCGATTACAGAGGCTGATGCGATTGAGATGTTGGCACAGCATATTATCACGCGTCCTGTCTTTCAGGTGTTGTTTGAGGGGTATCAATTTACGCGTGAAAATCCGGTATCGTGTGCTATGCAGCGTATGCTTGATGTGCTTGATGAGGCGAATCTTGATAAAGAATCTAAAGATCTCGAGAAATTTTATGCAAGTGTAAAATTACGAGCCAGTGGAATTACGGATCCAAAAGCAAAACAGAGGTTGATTGTAGAACTTTATGATAAGTTTTTTCGTTATGCTTTTCCACGCACTGTAGAAAAACTAGGCATTGTTTATACCCCCGTTGAGGTTGTGGATTTTATTTTGCACTCTGTCAATGATGTCTTAGAGCAAGAATTTGGGCAAACGCTTGGCTCATCTGGTATTCACATCATGGATCCCTTTACAGGAACGGGAACTTTTATCACGCGGCTTTTACAATCGGGGTTGATTACACCAGAAGAAATGAAGCACAAATTTTGTCATGAAATTCATGCCAATGAGATTGTGCTTTTAGCCTATTATATTGCAGCCATTAATATTGAGACGACATATCATGGTCTGATGGGGGGAGATTATGTTCCGTTCGGGGGAATTTGTTTAACTGATACATTCCAGCTTTATGAGCAAGAAAAAGACCTGATCAGTGATTTGCTGGTGGATAACAGCACACGTCGGGCGCACCAGAAAGAACTGGATATTCGTGTTATTGTTGGCAATCCCCCTTATTCGGTAGGGCAAAAAAGCGAAAACGATAATGCGCAGAATATAAGCTATTCTAAATTGGATCGTCGTATTCGTGAAACCTATGCTGCTCAATCTAATGCGAGCAATTTTAATAAACTTTATGACAGTTATATTCGTGCCATTCGCTGGGCAAGTGACCGCATAAAAGATTGTGGTGTTATTGGTTTTGTGACTGGTTCGGGTTATATTGAAAAATTATCAATGGATGGTCTCAGAAAAAATTTGTGTGAGGAATTTTCGAGCATTTATGTTTTCAATTTGCGGGGTGATATTCGCAAAAATATGTTGAGCAAAGGGCTTGCTCAAGAAGGACAAAATGTTTTCGGAAGTGGAAGCATGACAGGAATTGCTGTGACACTGTTTATCAAAAATCCAAATGTTACGCAGCAGTGTAAAATTTACTATCATGATATTGGTGATAATCTCTCGACAAAAGAGAAATTACATGAAGTTCAGCGATTGGGTAGTATTGGTGGGATCAAGCATGAACAAGGCTGGCAGATCATTACGCCAGATGAGCATGGCGATTGGCTGGATCAGCGCAACAGTGATTTTGAAAAATTTTTAGCCTTAGGTGACAAGAAGAGCAGTGATAAAAAGCTCTTTGAAAATTTTTCACTTGGTCTTAAAACCAGTCGTGATGCTTGGGCATATAATTTCAGCAGTGAAGCTCTAGCGAACAATATGAGTCACATGACTGCTTTCTATAATAGCGAAGTAGAGCGTTTTAATAATACTTATGCACATGCTGATCGCAAAGCGCGTGCAAATGCTGTGAACGATTTTGTTAATACAGATGCTAGAAAGATCAGCTGGAATTATTCTCTCAAACAAAATTTAGTAAAAGGAAAGTCTTTTAACTTTGAGAGAGATTGTTTAACGCAAAGTCTTTATCGTCCTTTTACACAGCAATGGCTTTATTATAATCGAGCTCTTAATGATAGCGTTTACCAAATGCCGCGTATATTCCCTATGGGAAAAGCCGTTGAAAATAAAGTGATACAAGTTACAGGAACTGGAGCAAGAAGCGGTTTTTCTGTTCTTATGACTAAGAATTTGCCTAATTTTCATACAATGGATACTGGTCAATGTTTTCCACGGTATGTTTATGAAGATGTTGAGTCCTTAGGAGGTAAGGAGGAGGATGAGGTTCATTTGTTTGCAAATTTTGCAGAGGAAAGCAAAGAAACTGGTTTGCAGCGGCGTGATGCACTCACGGATGAAGGGTTGGATTATTTTAAGGCTGCCTATCCTAGTGAAATGATAACAAAGGATGATTTGTTTTATTATGTTTATGGGATTTTGCATTCTGAGGATTATCGTGCGCGTTATGCGCATAATTTGTTTAAAGAATTGCCACGTATCCCGACAGTTAAAAAGGTAGAGGATTTTTGGGCTTTTGTAACAGCGGGGCGAAAGCTTGGTGACTTGCATATGAATTATGAAGAGGTTGAGCCCTATCCTGTTACCTATAAACAGGGTGATCCACGCACTTTGATGATTTCTGATGCGGTGCGTTTCTACCGTGTTGAAGCAATGAAATTTGCGGGTAAGTGCGGTGCTATTGACAAAAGCACAGTGATTTATAATGCGCATATCACGATGCAGAATATTCCTCTTGAAGCTTATGATTATGTGGTCAATGGCAAGCCCGCTCTTGAATGGGTTATGGAGCGGCAGATTGTCAAAACGGATAAAGCGAGCGGTCTTGTTAATGATGCTAATCGTTATGCTGTTGAAACGGCGGGCAACCCTGCTTATCCATTGGAATTGTTTCAACGGGTTATTACTGTAAGCTTGGAAACTATGAAAATTGTTCGCAGTCTACCAAAATTGGAAGTGAGAGAAACTGAAAATGTTAAGTTATCCATTGTGCCGTAAAACAGCGCTTTTTGAGGTGCGGTGATAAAACAGCATTGATAGAAGGCTGTGATAGAGCTTATGGAAAGCTTTCTACGTGAGGTGTTTTTAGCGGGGTGATGAATATTTAGGGTAGGGATTGCTTGTCGAGCTTCATGGAGTGAACTGCGGTGCGTGGTAAGCAGGTGGAACCTGTTAAACAAGAAGCTGGATTGTTGAAAAATCGAACGAGGTTAAGAAGCTTTATTTTTTAGGGTGGAAAGGAAGTCAATTCCTCTTAGAATTAATCAAAATTATTCGCTTGCGCGTCATAAGCGGGGTTGCGTTTGGATACTGAAAAAAGGCGTAAAAATGCCTTTTATGAATGCTCTCAAGTGCTTGTGGCAATATCGGGTTGGCAAAGAGCGATGGTGCCGCTTGTGGAAAATTTTCAGAAAATCAATGCGTAAAGGTTAAAATGCGGTTCTGATATAGACATCGATTGTTTTGATATATTGGAATATCAGAATGCGTATTTGATTGATCTGTTGGATTGCGCTTTCATTGCCGCTCTTTTTAACAGGATAAGCAATGAAATTAACGTTAGGCATGAGATATTTAAGTTCACGCAAGGAACGCCACATGTGGTAATCATGGGTGACGATATAAACTGTTTGGTAGTTGTTTTTTTTGATCCAAGCAGCACTTTCTTCAGCGTTTCCTTTTGTGTTAGTCGCTTTATGTCCGATGTCAACGCAACAGTTAAAGAGCTGTGGGATAATATACGTATTATGCTTCAGTCTCTGGAGATTGGTTGTTGTGTTTACTCCACTGATTAACAGTCGCGAACCAAGCCCCTTTTGTAAGAGTTTTAGCCCTGCTTCTATGCGGTTTTCTCCTCCTGTAAGAACGATGATTGCATCTGCTTTTGGCAAAGGATTTGGTGGTTGAAGTCGTTCGGTTTTTTCAGAAAAAACCACAAAACCAACACAAAAAAGGAGAATGACCATTAAAAGGGCAAGTGCTGTCGGTGGGAAATAGCGCAACAAGCAGCAAAGATGCCATAGATTGCCTATGCGACGTTTTTGCTGGGGGTGCTCTAAACTGCTTTGCGTCATGATTTTAAATTATATGAGTCGTGAGTTATAAAAATTAAAATAAGCCATTTTCACATTGATCTATTTTTTTTAGCTGTGCTAGAATAGTCATCCGGTTTGTAAGCGTGGTAAGTAAAGAAACGAAAAAAATGAGGCCAATGATTTTTCCATAAGGAAGAGAACTTATAGAAATATATCCGAACAAAGCGGTTATTTGGCTAGTTTCTGCTTTCCCTAGGTTATAATTGGTCCACACACTAAAAGCAGCAAACAGAAATGCGCTTGTGACACCACCGTATAATGCTCCGCGTAGCGCAGTTTTAAAAAAATGCCAGTCGAATTGTCGCGCAATGAAAAGAGTTTCAGTGCCCAGAAAATATAAGACGTTGATAATATGCGCATTCTCTGCCAGCGCGTTGCGTGTGGCAAAGATAATTGTGAGTATCAGTGAGGCTAGAACCAATGTTAAGATTGAAAAACCAATAAAAACAGTTGTATGTGCCATTGTTGAAAAACGATTCACCCAAACACGGTGATCATCAAACTGGCCTCCTGGAATTTGTGTTTTAATGGCGTCATTAATTGCACGAAAGTTGATTTCTTCATTCTCTTTCAGTGTTACGATGATAAGGCGAGGAAGAGGCAGTTCATTTAAGTTTAATCCTGTTCCAAGCCATGGTTCTAGCAATTTTTCTGTAGCTGTTTGGTCAACAATGGTGGCATCTTGTACACCATGAAATGTTTTAACCAATTTAACTGCATCACGAAGGGCTTTTTCGATATCAACATTTTCAATGGGGCGTATTTGAATGGTTGCTTCATAGCTGATTTGATTGCTCCAACTGTTAGCAGCACGTTGTACTAAATCAACACCGATTAATGTGAGGCTTGAGAGAAATGTCATAATAGCAATCACTGCAACCAGCGCTTGACCAGAAATGTTGCTGCTGGGAATAATAGCTGTTGCGTTTTTTTGATTGCTTGTAAAAATAGGGAAAGACTTATTCATGAATTGTCATCCGTCCGTTATGGAGAAGCATACGCCGTGCTGCGACTTGTTCCATCAATGCGATATCATGGGTGGCGATAACGACCGCTGTTCCAAAACGATTTAGTTCTATAAACAAACGGAGCAGGCGTTTTGCCAAAGGGGGATCAACATTTCCTGTCGGTTCATCGGCAAGCAGGATTTCGGGTTGGTCAATGAGTGCACGCGCGATGGCTACCCTTTGTTTCTCACCGCCAGAAAGAACCGGTGGTAAAACATGAATATGATCTCCAAGGCCTACCCAACAGAGAAGATCTTCCACTTCGCTGCGATAAGTTGCTTCTTCTTGCCCTTTAATGCGTAAAGGTAAAGAGACATTTTCATAAGTGGTCATATGATCAAGGAGACGGAAATCTTGAAAAACGACACCGATACGTTGTCGTAGTGCGGGAAGCTCTTGTCGTTTGAGCAATGCTGTATCGTTTCCAAAGAGGTCAATATGACCGCGGGTTGGTTTGAGAGCCAAAAACATAAGACGCATCAACGACGTCTTACCGGCTCCAGAGGCGCCCGTGAGAAATTGAAATGACCCAGGAGGAATATGGAAGCTAATATCGCGAAGGACTTCAGGGCCCATTCCGTAACGTAGCCCGACATTCTCAAAATGAATCACTTTTCGTTACCACTTCTGCTTTTATATTGCACTACTGTGAGGACCTTTGCTCTCATTGTTTTCGGCTCTTGTTCGGTTTATGTTTTACAGTTTTCAATATTTTTTCTTTCACAATTTCTCATTTGTTATTGAGAAATATTGCTTGTAAGGCTATTATTGATTGTCACACTTCCTTATTTTACTTATATTTATGATTTTAGCAGGAATTCCAAGGTGTTTCTAGCAGAAACATGAGGACTGTAACCCGAGCTTTGTTGGTTTAGCAGTGATCTTTTTCGTTTTCTGGTTGACAAAGGATGCTTTGCTTTTTTCGTTCTATGTTTTTGTTAGAATTTATACTCCGTAATTCTGAATGTTTTTTCTTCAATCGTTTTTCGTTTGTTATTGAGAAAGAGTATCCGTTTTCAAAGAGATTGAAAGTTGTATTATTATTTTTTAATTGTAGCGGTGGTTTTAGCACGAATGCTATAATAGCAAGAAAACTAAAACCACCGCTGGTTGGTGTTTTGCGTTAAGTAATAGTTTCTCTATTTTGGCGATTGGCAATAAGATCATCAACGACTTGTGGTTCGGCAAGGGTTGAGATATCTCCTAGATTATCAAAATTATTTTCGGCGATTTTTCGCAAAATGCGTCTCATAATTTTTCCTGATCGTGTTTTGGGTAGTTGAGGAGCAAACTGAACTTTATCCAATATGGCAATGGAGCCGATTTCCTTTCTTACATGTTGAATAAGCTCTTTTTGCAATGCTTCACTTGGGGTTGTGCCTTCCATTAAGGTGACAAAACTGTAAATTCCTTGTCCTTTAATGGGATGAGGATAACCGACAATTGCTGCTTCTGAAACAGCAGGATGTAGAACAAGCGCTGATTCAATTTCAGCTGTTCCTAACCTGTGTCCAGAGACATTGAGTATGTCATCAACCCGTCCTGTAATCCAATAATAGCCATCTCTGTCGCGTCTACACCCATCGCCTGTAAAATATTTCCCTTTATATGTGGAAAAATACGTTTCAATAAAGCGCGCATGGTCATTATAAAGGGTGCGCATTTGTCCGGGCCATGAGTCAATAATGCAAAGATTGCCTTCTGCTTCACCTTCCAGAACATTTCCTTGGGCATCAATGATTTGAGGTTGAACACCAAAAAAAGGACGTGTGGCTGAGCCTGCTTTAAGCTTTGTTGCACCGGGAAGAGGAGTGATCATATGCCCACCCGTTTCTGTTTGCCACCATGTATCGAGAATAGGACAGTGATTGTTTCCAACGATATGATAAAACCATTCCCATGCTTCTGGATTAATGGGTTCGCCCACGGTGCCTAAAAGGCGCAAGGATGTTCTTGTCGAGCGTTCGACAAATGAATTGCCTGCACCCATTAAGGCACGAATAGCAGTTGGTGCTGTGTAGAGCGTATTGACTTTGTGTTTATCGACAATTTCCCAGAATCTACCTTTGTCGGGAAAGGTTGGTGTTCCTTCAAACATTAGAGTGGTGGCAGCGTTGCATAGAGGTCCATAAACCAAATATGAATGACCAGTAATCCAGCCAATGTCTGCAGTACACCAGTAAATTTCATGAGGATGATAATCAAAAACATATTGATGTGTCATCGATACATAAACGAGGTAGCCCGCTGTTGTATGCAAAACACCTTTGGGTTTGCCTGTTGAACCCGAGGTGTACAGAATAAATAGGGGATCTTCAGCGTTCATTTCTTCTGCTGGGCAATCGGTTTTGGTATGAGGTATTTCTTCATGGTACCAAAAATCACGTCCCTCTACCCAATGAATTGTTCCACTGGTGCGTCGTATGACCATGACTTGATTGACATGCACGTTCTGATGGGCTGCGATCTCAATAGCATGATCAACGGTCTCTTTTAAGTTTATCTGTTTTCTTCCACGCAAGCCTTGATCGGCGGTAATGATGAAGGTTGATTCACAATCTACAAGACGTTGTGCTATTGCTTCAGAAGAAAAACCCGCAAAAATGACCGAATGAATGGCGCCAATGCGGGCACAGGCGAGCATGGCATAGGCTGCTTCGGGGATCATGGGGAGGTAAATGGTAACCTTGTCGCCTTTTTTTACACCGTGGTTCTTTAAAATATTGGCAAAACGGCAAACATGTTGATAAAGCTCTTTATAGGTTATTTTTTTATCATGATAAGGGTTATCTGCTTCCCAAATCAGAGCAATTTTATCACCATGGTTTTTTAAATGGCGGTCAATGCAATTATAGGCAACATTTGTTATTCCATCCTCGTACCATTGAATGGGTATATCTCCATTAAATGAAGTATTTTTTACTTTTGTATAAGGTTTAAACCATTCAATGCGTTGACCGTGTTTTGCCCAGAAGCTTTCCGGATCATTGATGCTTTCTTGATACCATTGGTGGTAAGTTTCTTCATCGATCAAAGCATTTTTTTTGATATTATCTGGTATTGGATAGATTTTTTCAGACATATGTTCCCTCTCCTCATTTATTATTTGGAAAAATCAGCCATTGTATTTTTGTGTTTTAGGCAGAGTTATTCCCAGTAAGCTTTTCATTTTGAGATTAGACTAAATTACAAATATTGGAATAGTTAATTTTTCAAATCTGGTGAGTTTGTATTTACGTTTTTATTTAAGAGGGCGTTTTTATGCTGTTTTAGGATGCTTAAATGGACGCATATCATCATAAAGAGATGTAAATTGTATAAAATACAAAAGAGCATATTGTTGTAGAGAGCTTTTATAAGCGAACAAAGAAATTAAAGTTTTAAAAAATTTCGTATAAAAAGTTAAAAATAGATGGGATGAGGGCGTTCATAGGTTATGGGCGTCATTTGTAAAGCCATTCCCGAAGTGCGAATATTGTGATGACACAGGTTTATCATGTTTTGCGTTATGCCATTCACGGATGGTGTTGGGAGATGGGATTGAGAGCAAGGAAAGATGTTAAAAAATAACAAAAATAAGAATATATATAATGAAATGGATAGTAATTTTACAGTTATTTAATTAATCTGTATAAAAACATAAGAGTAAAATATATTATCATTATAAATAATAATTTTATTATAATACTTTTAATCTTATATCCTTTAAATTTCAAAACAATTATAAGTAATAATCCAACTCCAATTGTTTGAAATAATGTTTCTAAGAATTTATGATAAATATCAATTATAAAATATTTCTCAAGAGTTGATATAAGTTAGCATATTTTAATAATAAGCAAACAAAAAAGTACATGAAGCTTATATTTAAGGATTTGTTTATAGAATCTTTACAACTATAACCAATAAATTTCCATTGAAAAACATATAATAGACAAAATATAATTGTTACAAACAACGATTCATTAATTTTATAAAAAAAATCGTTCATAAGGAATTATAATGTATATTAATATTATTTACGAAAACTACTTTATTAATCTTTTTCATAATTTATTTATAAAATATTAAAACAAACCAAAATATCTACGCAAAAAATCAGAAATAAAGAATAGAATGCTTGTACATAATGTTGCTTTTACAGCCTCTTTCCAATTGAGTCCACTCATTTTTCGGAAAATAGGAATACCTAAAAAAATATAAATAATTATTGAAAATAACGATTCTTTAATCTGATAAAGAATATCCATCATAATAAAACTCAATTAATATATAAAATTACAAGAAAGAGATATCTCTGAAGTTTGTTTTATCAATATCTTTAGACAAAATATTCTGTATTTATAAATTACCGAGTTCAGAGATATATTTTTATATATTCTCTTAAAAATTAAAAGAATGGCACTCGTGATATTTAT
This sequence comes from Bartonella sp. DB5-6, assembly GCF_000278115.1. Classification (GTDB taxonomy): domain Bacteria; phylum Pseudomonadota; class Alphaproteobacteria; order Rhizobiales; family Rhizobiaceae; genus Bartonella; species Bartonella refiksaydamii. Next base: position 191,555 of record NZ_JH725117.1, on the reverse strand, counting down.
TTTCCAAACCGGAGGCAAATCCTACTGTGTAGCTCATTAGCGCAGTTCCGCCTACAACTTCTGGGGTTAGTGGCCCCGCTACCCAGCCGTAAGTTAACCCGCCTAAAACTCCATAAGCTCCAGCTTTGAGTCCTGCTGAACTTCCAGCCGAGATATAATCATAAGGGCCACACTTATCAAAAAAACTTCTTGAACCGAACATATCAATCCTCCTTGTAAGATATTAAAAATCGTATCATCATGATACGTTATAAATGGCTATCATGCGCTTTAGATAAATGTCAAACATAATTTTGCTTTATAGCAATAAAAACACTGTATAAACAATAAATATATATGTCTATATTATAGAATACAAAATATTATTTTAATAAATAGTATATTTTTTACAATACCGTAAAGATATAATAGTAAAAGATATTATCATTATAAATAATACTTTTAATCTTATATCCTTTAAATTTCAAAATAATTGTAAGTAATAATCCAAATGCAATTGTTTGAAATAATGCCTCTAGGAATTTATGATAAATATCCATTATAAAAATTTCTCAAAACTTGATATAAACCAATATAGTTAAATAAAATACTAATAATAAAAAATAGAAGGCTTGTTAATAATGAGTTTTTTAGAGAATCTTTCCAACTGTAAGAAATAAATTTATAATAAAAAAGATATATTAAACCAAAGAAAACTGTTACCATGAACGATTCAATAATTTTATGATTAAAATCTGACATTACGAAATCCAAATTATATTATATGATAATAATAGATATCTTTGAAAAATATTTTATTCAACATTTTTGAAATTTGTTCAATAAATGTTAATATAAACCAAAATATCTACACACACTATCAAAAATAAAAAAAACAATTCCTGCTGATAATGCTGTTATGATAGATAATTTCCAACTACGATTATAGAATAATTTAGCAATAGTAGCATATAGAGAGACAAATACAACAATCATAAAAAAAAATCTTATGATTTCATAACGAATGTTCATTATAACAAAGTCCTAATTGTAATATATGATACATAATAGATATCTATAAAATTAAGTTTATTAATTTTTCTTGAAATTTATTCAATAAATATTAATATAAACCAAAATATCTACGGGAAAAATCAGAAATAAAGAATATAATAATTGACGATAATGCTAACGTTATAGATAATTTCCAACTCCAACCACTAAATATTTTAGAAAAAGTGGCAATTATAGGAGTGATTATAATTAGCATGAGAAAAAGTCTTATGATTTCATAATGAATATCCATTATAACAAAATCCTAATTATATTATATGATACTAATAGATATCTCTGAAAAATATTTTATCTATAGATATAGATATTTAATTTTGATATATTATTTCAAATATGTTTACAAGATTATTGATTTCAGAGATATCTTTGTAGTTATTATCTATAAATTAGAACCAACATTCATAAGCTTTTTGTCCGAACTCCCAGACACCACCTCCTATATATCCCGTTGTGAAACTTGCGATTCCAGCTGAAACTGCACCTGCTGGTCCTCCAGCTATATCACCTAACAATGCTCCGCTTATTCCTGCCGGACTCCCTATTTGAAGACCCTGTGAATTCATGTGAGACATAAAATCATTAGTACTACATGCATTTCCATAAACAGGTGTTGAATCATTTATAGTATAAACTAAGCCTGAACCAAAATTACGCATATAAATCCTCCTTTAAATTTTGGAATAAACGTATTATAATAATACATGTAAATGCTTATCACTTCCCTTTTTAGGATGTAAAACATAATTTTGCTTTATAGCAATAAAAACACCGTATAAATAATAAATACATTATGTATATATTATAGAATATAAAATATTATTTTAATAAATAGTATATTTTGTTTACAATACGGTAAAGATATAAGATTGTTTACAATATTCTTTTAACAAAATAACAAAATAGGAAATGCTGAAAAATTGGTATTTTTTTCTTTGTTTATAAAGAGCGCGAAGAAATATATTTTACATTGTCATTGAATTCAGTTGCATTGCTATTGTCTCGTGCGCATGTACTGGGTAAATTCATTTATTTTTAGGCAATTATCGACGGCGTTTTGCTTTTTCAGTGTGTGGAAAGTCTGTATGTTATTCTTGTGATTGTTATCATGCTTTTTAGTACAGCTCTTAGTACTTTATCGGCACTTTAGGGGGCTTATTGAGTTGGTAGGCTTGCTCTAGAATTGGGAGGTTGTATTGACACCCATGTTTTAAGCTTTTCCTTGTCTGCTTTGCACACTTGGTAAGTGGGTGAATTGTTTACACGGATTGGAGAGGTTAATATAATCTGTGGTTTTTTAAGGAGAGCTATTGCGACGGCTGTTTTGAATGTTTTTTGTGATCATTTATCTCGCAGGACTCTTTTCTATGAGTGTGTAATGTACCTCATGCACTTTTATCGTTCTCATTGTTATAAATGGGTTCTTTTTGCGCTATATTTCAGTGGAGAGGCGATTAGAGAGCGCGGTTTCCAAATAAAGCAGAACCAATGCGAAGAACGTTAGAGCCGAATTGAAGAGCTGTTTTAAAGTCATTGGACATGCCCATCGAAAGCTTTGGAAGACCAGCTTTTTTTGCGAGTTTTGCTAAGAGCGCGAAATAGGGGCCGGGGTTGTCCTCTACGGGTGGGATTGCCATAAGGCCAATAATATTAAGTCCATAGCGATTTTTACACTGGGTGATGAAAGGAAGCACTTCTTGCGGTGCAACTCCACTTTTTTGCGGTTCTAAGCCAATATTGACCTGAACATAGCAGGGGAGAATTCTTTTTTGTTTTTGCATTTCTTCGGCCAAGCTTTTAGCTATTTTTTCGCGGTCAACTGTTTGAATGACATCAAAAATTTTGACAGCTTCTGCTGTTTTATTCGATTGTAAGGGGCCGATAAGGTGAAGTTCAATATTTTCAAACTGTTGACGCAAGCGTGGCCATTTTCTCATGGCTTCTTGCACGCGGTTTTCTGCAAAGCGCGTTTGACCTGCTTGCAAAAGGGGGAATATGTCATCTGCCGAGACGGTTTTTGAAACAGCGAGAAGTTGTACCTCTTCTAAGGGACGGTTATAGTCTTTACATGTCTCAGCAATGTCTTTTTGAAGGTTTTTCCATGCTTCAATGGAAGGGGGATGAGGGATAGTGTGGGTGCTCATTTTTTCGTGCTTTCTGTTTTTATTTAGCAATAAAATAATGGTTTGTAAAAACTTTGAAAAATACTTAGTGAAATATTCACTGAAAATGTTGACGTTGGGGGTAATCCATGGTCAAGCATAAAACAAGTTTTTTAGTTCAATTTTATAAAGAGTATAATAGAAATGACGATTGAACGTTATAATTTAGGTGAACGCTATAATCCTCGTGCCCACGAACAAAAATGGCAAGCGATTTGGGATGAAAAGAAAATTTTTCAGACCGCGGCAGAAGATTGCCGTGAAAAATATTATGTTTTAGAGATGTTTCCTTATCCCTCCGGGCGTATTCACATGGGGCATGTACGCAATTATGCCATGGGAGATGTCGTTGCACGCTATAAACGTGCAAAGGGGTTTAATGTGCTTCATCCCATGGGGTGGGATGCTTTTGGGATGCCGGCGGAAAATGCTGCTATGCAAAATAAAGTGCATCCCAAAACGTGGACTTATCAAAATATTGCTGTGATGCGCGGGCAATTAAAGAAATTAGGGCTCTCATTAGATTGGTCGCGTGAATTTGCGACTTGTGATGTGGATTATTACCATCGTCAACAAATGCTGTTTCTTGATTTCTATCAAAAGGGGTTGGTTGCACGCAAAGTGGCTAAGGTGAATTGGGACCCCGTTGACCACACTGTTTTGGCAAATGAGCAGGTTGTTGATGGTCGGGGGTGGCGTTCTGGCGCGTTGGTTGAACAGCGTGAATTGACGCAGTGGTTTTTCAAAATTAGTGATTTTAGTGAAGATTTACTGGCAGGGCTGGAAGAGCTTGATCAATGGCCGGAAAAAGTTCGCACTATGCAAAAAAATTGGATTGGTAAGTCACAAGGTTTGCTGATTCGTTGGGCTTTGAAGACGGTAGATGATGTTGTTGATGGGTGTGCGGAATTTAACGAAGTTGTCTGTTATTCAACACGACCTGACACGCTTTTTGGTGCTGCTTTTTTGGCGCTGTCTGTTGATCATCCCATTGCAAAATCTTTAGCGCAAAAGGATAAAGAGCTTGATGCTTTTATCGAAAATTGTCGGTGTGGGGGTACGACAACTGCTGTACTTGAAACAGCTGAAAAACAAGGGTTTCGCACAGTGCTTCTGGCGGTTCATCCCTTTGATCCAACGGTGCATATCCCCGTTTATATCGCCAATTTTGTGCTTATGGATTATGGAACGGGGGCTGTTTTTGGGTGTCCTGCCCATGATCAGAGAGATTTGGATTTTGCACGTAAATATGGTCTCTCGGTGCGACCAGTGGTTTTGCCAAAGGGGGTTGATAAGAAAGATTTTGTGATTGCTGATACGGCTTATACTGGTGATGGGGTGATGATCAATTCAGACTTTTTGGATGGGTTGACACCGCAACAAGCTTTTGAAGCAGCAGCTAAACGGCTTGAGGGGCAAATGCTTGGAGGGCAGCCTCAGGGGGAAAAGACCGTGCAATTTCGCTTGCGTGATTGGGGTATTTCGCGTCAACGTTATTGGGGGTGTCCTATTCCGATGATCCATTGTGCGGCTTGTGGAGTGGTTCCGGTTCCGCGTGCTGATTTACCGGTTGTGTTGCCCGATGATGTCACTTTTGAGCAGCCTGGCAATCCTCTTGCGCGTCATGAAACATGGCAAAAAGTTGCCTGTCCTGTCTGTGGTCAGTCTGCTAGACGCGAAACTGATACCATGGATACATTTGTTGATTCTTCTTGGTATTATGCGCGTTTTACTGCACCTTTTGCACAAGAACCTGTCGACAAACAAGCGATAGCTGAATGGTTGCCTGTGCAACAATATATTGGTGGAATTGAACATGCGATTCTCCATCTTCTTTACGCACGCTTTTTTATGCGTGCTATGAAATTGAGTGGGCATGTGACTGTAGATGAGCCTTTTAAAGGGCTTTTTACCCAAGGGATGGTCGTTCATGAAACCTATCGCGATGACCACGGGTGGGTTTCACCGGAAGAAATTTCTATTGTTGAAAAGGATGGAAAACGTCAGGCTTATAAATTGACCGATCAAAGTGAGGTGACGATTGGTTTGATTGAAAAAATGTCAAAATCAAAAAAGAATGTCGTTGATCCTGATGATATTATTGCATCCTATGGAGCCGATACTGTGCGCTGGTTTGTTTTGTCAGATTCTCCTCCTGAGCGGGATGTTATTTGGACAGAATCTGGTGTTGAAGGAGCGCATCGTTTTGTGCAACGCGTTTGGCGTTGTGTGGCTTTGAGTGCTCCGATTTTAAGAGAAGTGGCGCCCTGTGCTGGGCGTCAAGGTGCGGCTTTGGAACTCTCAAAAGTGGCGCATCGCACACTCCACGCCGTGGAAGATGATTTGGAAAAGTTCGCCTTTAATCGGGCAATTGCGCGCCTTTACGAATTCTTGAATATTATGGCGCCTTTACTAAATAATGTAGAAAATATTGAGGGTGAAATGAAGGCAGCTTTGCGTCAAGCAATAGATTTTTTTCTTGTCCTGATTGCGCCTATAATGCCTCATCTAGCGGAGGAATGTCATGCTGCTTTGGGAGGAAAGTTATTGATTTGTGAGCTTCCTTGGCCTGTTTATGACTCCGCATTAACTGTTGAAGATTCCTATATTTTGCCGGTACAGATTAATGGTAAAAAACGTGGTGAGGTGACTGTTGCAGCAACAGCGAGTGAAGCAATGATTGAAGAAGCCGTTTTGGCTCTTGATTTTGTACAGGCGTATCTGGTTGAAAAAACCGTTAAAAAAATGATTATTGTTCCAAAAAGGATTGTGAATGTCGTTGTTTAGAAAATCTATTTTTGTGGGTTTATTTTGTTTTCTCATGCTTTTGTGTGGGTGCGTAATTGAGCCACTTTATCAGCAGGTATCTGAGATTTCGACAACAATAGATTCTGTGGATTCAGTTTTTGATAATTCATCTCAAAAATCAAAATCTTTGAGCCTTTCCGAAAAACTAGCTTCCATTGTCGTAGCAGAACCGTCAGATCGTTTTGGTCAAATGGTACGCAATCATTTGTTGTTTCTTCTTTATGGAAATGGGCGGAAACCTTCTACTCCGGCTTATCAATTGGCATTGAAAACATCCACGTTTACACGAAGTTCTGTACAGATAGAGGTGGATCGCGATAGAAAAAGAGAGGGGCGGCCTTCTGTTGGAACCGTGATGGGTAAAGTTTCCTATGTCTTGCAAGATATGAAAAATATTCTTATTGCCGAAAGCACGGTAAGCATGAGTACATCTTTTGAACGGCTTCGCCAAGAATATGCAACTCTGCAAGCAGAAGAAGATGCGCAAAAGCGTGTGGCAGAAGAATTAGCTGAAGAGATTTTACTGATGCTTTCAAAAGATCTTTTAAATCACTAGGCGATATTTTGTCCCGTTTTTTTCCAATCACTTGAGAAGATTTGCAAGCCTTTATCGGTTAAAGGATGTTTGACCAGTGCTTTTAAAACTGCTGGTGGAATGGTTGCAACATCTGCACCGCTTAGTGCTGCTTCTTTGACATGATTAACGGTGCGAATTGAAGCTGCCAAAATTTGCGTTTCAAAGTTGTAGTTATCGTAAATTGTGCGAATTTCATGAAGCAGTTCCACACCCTGATTACCGCAATCATCGAGTCTGCCGATAAAAGGTGAAATAAATGTTGCACCTGCTTTGGCGGCTAATAAAGCTTGGTTAGCAGAAAAACAAAGTGTGAGATTTGTTTTTAATCCTTGCATTGTGAGAGCTTTACAGGCTTTTAAGCCATCAAGCGTTAAGGGAAGCTTGATGCAAATATTGTCGGCAATTTTTGCTAAAACAGCCGCTTCTTTCATCATATTTTCAAATTCAGTTGCTGCAACTTCGGCAGAAACGGGTCCCTTAACAAGGGTGCAAATTTCTTTTGTAACCTCAAGAATATTGCGTCCCGATTTGAGGATAAGAGAAGGATTAGTGGTAACACCATCAACGAGGTTTAAATTTTGTAATTCTCGGATCTCTTCAATATTGGCGCTATCCACAAAAAATTTCATGCCAAATCTCCTTGGTTTCTGGCTCGTTATTCAAAGCTTCTGATGTTTCACCCTATTTTTGTTATGCGTTATTGTTTATCGCAAAAGCAAGAGGGAGAATACATGTTTCCTATGGTAAATTAAGATATGAGAGGTAAAAATGCGTATTTTATTTATAGTTTGTTTATAGCGTTCGCACTGCTGGTATCAATATTAGATGCGCATTGGAATCTTCGTCATTGATAAGATATTGTTGATGAGGGGGCATGGGAGATCATACGAAGTGATTATTCTTCGCGACGGGTAATATGTCAAAATAAGGTGTAAGGACGATAGTAGTATAAAAGAGGCTGTATAAAAGTTGGGACAAAGGATGAAGTCAAATGAGGGTATGACAGAGAGAAAAATTGTTTCTATTTTAGTACCTCTGCCTGTTGCACATGCTTATAGTTATGAGGTTCCATCTTCGATGGAGGTAGAGGCTGGTTCTTTTGTTCGTGTTCCGGTCATGGGGCGAGAAGTTTGTGGTTTTGTGGTGGATGTTGGAGAACAGTCCGCAAAGGATGGGCAAAGTGCTCCATCTGTGGCGCGTAAAAAATTACGCTCTCTCCTCCATGTTTTTGATTGTCCGCCGTTAAAAGTGGAGATGATCACATTCTTGCGTTTTGTTAGTCGGTATACGATGACTCCTTTTGGTCTTGTTGCACGCTTGGTTTTGTGTGTTCCGTCCGCTTTAGAACCGGAGGAACAGATGCTGGGTTTGCGGTATTGTGGGGGAGAGATAGGGCGCTTAACACCAGCACGATCACGGGTTTTAGAGTTGGCACGTGCTGGTGAGATTTGGACACGTTCTGGTCTTGCCCATGCGGCAGGAACTTCTGTTTCCGTTGTTGAGGGGCTAAAGACGTTAGGGGTTTTTGAAGAGGTTATGGTACCTGCTCCTGCTCTTGTGGCGCTGCCTAATCCTGATTTTTGCTGCCCTCAATTGGAGGGAGAACAGAGCAAAGCAGCGCGTCTTTTGCGGGAAGGTGTTTTATCTTCTCACTTTCAAGTTTTTCTGCTTGATGGTGTTACTGGGTCGGGAAAGACAGAAGTTTATTTTGAAGCGGTTGCCCAAGCGCTTACAGGTGGTAAGCAAGTTTTGATTTTGTTGCCGGAAATTGCTTTAACACAACAATTTTTAGATCGTTTTCATGCACGCTTTGGAGCGGCAGCAGCGGAATGGCATTCAGATTTATCACCACGTCGTCGGGAACGTGTATGGCGGCAGGTTGCAGAAGGGCGGGTGCGGGTTGTGGCTGGAGCGCGTTCGGCACTTTTTCTTCCCTTTCCAGAGCTTGGGTTGATTGTTGTGGATGAAGAACATGATGGTGCTTACAAACAAGAAGAGCGCATTTTTTATCATGCACGTGATATGGCGGTTGCACGAGGGTCTTTCGGGCATTTTCCTGTTATTTTATCCTCAGCGACTCCTTCGATTGAAAGTCAGACAAATGTCTTGTGGGGGCGTTATCAACGGGTCCATTTGCCATCGCGTTTTAAAGCAGCTGCCCTTCCACAATTGCGGGTGGTTGATATGCGTCAAGGAAATGAGCAAAAGGGAGGTGTGCAAAAGGGGCGTTTTATTTCCTCTACTCTTGAAGGGGCTTTAAAAAAAACGCTTGAGAAAGGTGAACAGGCACTGCTTTTTCTTAACCGGCGTGGTTATGCACCTCTCACATTGTGCCGAGTTTGTGGACATCGTTTTCATTGTCGTGACTGTTCAAGTTGGTTGGTGGAGCATCGTTTACAAGGACAGCTTAAATGCCATCATTGTGGATATCATCAGCCGCTTCCAGAGGCATGCCCTGAATGCGGGACATTAGATCATCTTGTTGCTTGTGGTCCAGGGGTAGAAAGAATTGCCGAAGAAACACGGGGGCTTTTTCCACAGGCGCGGTTGTTGATTCTCTCAACGGATCTCAAAGGCGGGATTGGTCAGTTGAGGCGTGAATTGGAAGCGGTGACGAATGGGGAGGTTGACGTTATTATTGGAACGCAGTTGGTTGCTAAAGGACACCATTTTCCAGGACTTTCTCTGGTTGGGGTCATTGATGCGGATCTTGGTCTTGCCAATGGCGATTTACGTGCGAGTGAGCGTACTTTTCAGCTCTTATCTCAGGTTACAGGGAGGGCAGGGCGTATGGGATTAGAGAGTTTAGGATTATTACAAACTTATCAACCTGATCATCCAGTAATACAAGCTCTGCTTTCGCGACAAGGTGAAGATTTTTATACCCATGAGATTGCTATGCGTCAGCATTATCATCTGCCTCCTTATGGGCGACTTGCTTCTTTGATTGTGTCTTCAGAAAAGCGTCAAGCAGCGGAACATTATGCACGTGCGTTGCGTCAAGTTGCACCGAGGGAAAAAAAGATCTCGGTAATGGGACCAGCAGAAGCCCCATTGGCACTTATTCGAGGGCGTTATCGTTTTCGCCTTTTGCTGCAAGGGCAACGTTCTTTTGATATACAAGGTTTTATTCGTGCAATGCTTTCAAGTGCACCCAAAATACCTTCTTCAGTTCGGGTTCAGATTGATATTGATCCGCAAAGTTTTTTTTGAAAGCACAAGGGAAGTAACGGGGAGGTTTATTTGCTTAAAAGGTGTTCTAGAAGGAATAATTTTAAGCAAAAAGATACGTTCCCTCTTTTTTAAGGGAATAGCCCATTATTATTGCTTACTTATAAATTTGAAATGATAGATTTTTTGTCAGTTCTTTTGGTGGAAGAGTATTTAATACTGAAAGAGAGCTTTTTGTTTATGATTTCAGAGTGATTATGAATGATCAAGGAAAGACATTTAAAAATCTATGAGGGTAAAAATCTATGAAGAGATGCCAAAAAGAAACACAAAAAAATCGTGGTGCTGATTTGTGTATTCTAAAAAAATCCTTTTCAAAAATATTTTGAATATTTTATTTAAAATTTTCAGGAAGCAGCGATTTGGAGTGTTGCGAGTCTGTTATGTCTATGCTAGAAACCAAGAAGTTTTTTGTTCTAGGTTTTAAGAAGGGTATTCTTAAAGTCGGGGATGTCTGTTTCATTATCATCTGATAACTATCTTCATCTGGTAACTATCAGAGACTCGCTCAAGGGAAAGAGGCGGTATTTCGTGTCGGATTCATTTTCTCTTATACCGTTGCCATTGGTGGATCAGCGCTATGCGCAAGCGCTTTTTGATTTCGTTCAAGAAGCAGAGATTGTGGAAAAGGTTGAAAAAGCAGTGGCGTATTTTTCGCTTGTTTTGGATCAAAATGAAGATTTGAAGCGCTTTGTGCAAAGCCCATTCTTTTCAGTAAAAGAGCAGGTTGAGGTAATGCGTGCTGTTTGCGAGCGTATCAAATTTGTTGATGAGGGCGCTGGTCAGATTGTTAGTAATTTTTTGCGTGTTATTGCGCTAAACCGTCGACTTTGTGCTTTGTCTGGGATTTTACACGCTTTTCAGCGTCGTGTTGCTCTCTCTCGTAGGGAAATTTCGGCGCAGATTGTTTCTTCATGCCCACTGAGTTCTCGCCAAGAACAAGAGCTGCGCGTGGCGTTGGAAGGTGTGGTGGGGGGGAAAGTTTTGCTACATATCCTTGTTGATCCAACAATTCTCGGTGGATTAATCATTCGTGTGGGGTCGTTTCAGATTGATACGTCTCTTGAAACAAAATTATCTTCGCTTAAGCTTGCATTGAAAAAAGAGGTCAGCTGATGGATATTAGACCATCTGAAATTTCAAAAATTCTCAAAGAGCAAATCAGAAACTTTGACCAAAAGGCTGAAGTTTCAGAAATTGGTTGGGTTCTTTCTGTGGGTGATGGTATCGCCCGTGTTTATGGTTTGGATAATGTCCAAGCAGGGGAAATGGTTTCCTTTTCAAATGGCGTGCGTGGTATGGCTTTGAATCTGGAAATCGATAATGTTGGGGTTGTGATTTTTGGGTCGGATCGTGATATTCGTGAAGGTGATGCCGTTAAACGGCTTGGGTCTATTGTGGATGTTCCTGTAGGACCAGCTTTGCTTGGGCGTGTTGTTGACGCATTGGGAAATCCTATAGATGGTAAAGGACCAATTAAGGCAACAGAGCGTCGTCGTGTTGATGTGAAGGCTCCAGGGATTATACCACGTCAATCTGTTCATGAGCCCATGGCGACGGGATTAAAAGCCATTGATGCGCTTATTCCTATTGGACGTGGACAGCGTGAATTGGTGATCGGTGATCGACAGACAGGAAAAACAGCAGTTTTGCTTGACACATTTTTAAACCAGAAACCGTTTCATGAAAAAGATGCTGGACGAGATCAAGACAAAGTATATTGTATTTATGTTGCCATTGGTCAAAAACGTTCAACGGTGGCGCAATTTGTTAAAATTTTGGAAGAGCGTGGAGCACTCGAATATTCTATTATTGTAGCCGCTACGGCTTCTGATCCTGCTCCATTACAATTTATTGCGCCTCTTGCTGGATGTGCGATGGGTGAGTATTTCCGTGATAATGGTCAACATGCTTTGATCGGTTATGATGATCTTTCAAAACAGGCTGTTGCTTATCGTCAAATGTCTCTTTTACTTCGTCGTCCACCTGGTCGTGAAGCTTATCCTGGTGATGTTTTCTATCTTCATTCGCGTCTTTTGGAGCGTGCGGCAAAGCTGAATGCTGAAAATGGTTCTGGATCTTTGACGGCTTTACCCGTCATTGAAACTCAAGCAAATGACGTTTCTGCTTATATTCCTACAAATGTGATTTCAATCACTGACGGGCAAATTTTTCTAGAAACCAATTTATTTTATCAAGGAATTCGTCCTGCTGTGAATGTAGGTCTTTCTGTGTCGCGTGTTGGTTCTGCTGCGCAAATCAAGGCGATGAAGCAGGTTGCTGGTTCGATCAAAGGTGAATTGGCACAATATCGCGAAATGGCTGCTTTTGCACAATTTGGTTCAGATTTGGATTCTTCAACGCAACGTCTTTTAAATCGTGGTGCGCGTTTGACAGAACTTTTGAAGCAGCCGCAATTTTCTCCACTGAAAACAGAAGAACAGGTTGTTGTTATTTTTGCTGGTGTGAATGGTTATCTTGATTCTTTAGCTGTTTCCGATGTTGCGCGGTTTGAACAGGGGCTTTTAACGCTTCTGCGCAGTGATTACCAAGATCTTTTGAAGGCCATTGCTGACCAAAAACAGATAACCGATGAACTTAAGGATAAATTGATAACTGTTCTTAAGTCTTACGCAAAGAATTTTTCGTAATGAGAATTGATGGAATGCTCGAATGGCGTCGTTGAAGGATCTTAGAGACCGTATCGCTTCGGTTAAGGCAACACAAAAGATTACCAAAGCCATGCAAATGGTTGCGGCGGCAAGGTTGCACCGTGCGCAAGAGGCGGCGGAGGCTGCTCGTCCTTATGCTCAGAGGATGGCTGCTATTTTAGCTGGTGTTGCAGCCGACGTTGATGCTATTGATGCACCACCTCTCATGCGGGGTACTGGTCGAGATGATGTGCATCTTTTGGTGGTATGCACTGCGGAGCGCGGTCTTTGTGGTGCTTTTAATGTACAAATCGCTCGTCGTGCGCGCGAACAGATTAAGACACTGCTTTCTGCTGGTAAAATCGTTAAAATTTTAACCGTGGGAAAAAAAGGCGCTGATATTTTATCGCGTGATTACAAAGCTTTGATGATTGATCATATTGATTTACATTCTGTAAAACGGGTTGGTTTTGCAGAAGCTGTGATGATCAGTCAGCGGATCATTGATTTGTTCAATGAGGAAGCATTTGATGTGTGTACGCTGTTTTATTCTGAATTTGTTTCCGTGATCAATCAGCGTCCAACAGCTTTTGGCTTGATTCCAACGCTGTCTCCTAAAGAGGTTGTTGAAGGAGAGGCTATCGTTGAAAAAAATGACGAAAACAAAAGTTCGCAATCAATTGTTTATGAGTATGAGCCTGATGCTGTTGCTCTTTTGGAAGAGCTTGTGCCGCGCAATCTTTCTGTGCAAATCTTTCGGGCTTTGCTTGAAAATGTTGCCGGTGAAATGGGGGCGAAGATGAGTGCTATGGATAATGCATCGCGCAATGCCGGTGAAATGATTAATAAATTGACAGTGGCTTATAATCGTCAGCGTCAAGCACAAATCACGACAGAATTGATCGAAATTATTGCGGGCGCTGAAGCTCTTTAAATTGAAAAGGTAAGGATTAATGGTAAAAGCAGTGACGTCAAGCAAAGGAGCAGAAAAAGTTGAGAAAAAGAAAACAGCTGCTCGTTCAGGCGTGAAGAAAACCGCCTCAAAATCTCAAGCTGGTATAAAGAATTCTTCTGGTACTGTGCGGTCTTCTTCTAAAGAGGCTCGTGCAAAAGAAAGTGCGCAGGCAAAAGGGGCCGTTGGTGAGATTAGGCAGGTTATCGGGGCTGTCGTTGATGTGCAGTTTGAAGGTGCGTTGCCAAATATCCTTAACGCGTTAGAAACAGATAATTTAGGTAATCGGCTAGTTTTAGAAGTTGCGCAGCATTTGGGTGAAAATACTGTGCGTACCATTGCCATGGATACAACGGATGGGTTGACGCGTGGTCAAAAGGTTTTTGATACAGGAACGCAGATTAGTGTTCCTGTTGGAGAAGCAACACTTGGTCGTATTATGAATGTGATTGGAGAGCCGGTTGACAATGTGGGACCAATTCTTGCGACCAAAACACGTTCTATTCACCAAGATGCTCCTGCATATGTTGAGCAATCAACGATATCAGAAATTCTTGTCACGGGTATTAAAGTCGTTGATTTGTTAGCACCTTATTCTAAAGGTGGTAAAATTGGTTTGTTCGGGGGGGCTGGTGTTGGTAAAACCGTTCTCATTATGGAGCTTATCAATAATATTGCAAAAGCGCATGGGGGATATTCCGTATTTGCTGGTGTTGGAGAACGTACGCGTGAGGGAAATGATCTTTATTATGAAATGATCGAAAGCCGCGTGAATGTGAATCCAAAAGACAATAATGGTTCAACAGAAGGCTCGAAATGTGCGCTTGTCTATGGACAGATGAATGAACCACCAGGAGCGCGTGCACGTGTTGCTCTTTCAGGATTGACTATAGCAGAAAGTTTCCGTGATGAGGGACAGGATGTTCTTTTCTTCGTGGATAATATTTTCCGTTTTACGCAAGCAGGAGCCGAGGTGTCCGCTCTTTTAGGGCGTATCCCTTCTGCTGTGGGCTATCAGCCAACTTTGGCAACGGATATGGGTGCTTTGCAAGAACGTATTACCAGTACAAAAACGGGATCTATTACTTCTGTTCAGGCTATTTATGTTCCAGCGGATGACTTGACAGATCCAGCACCTGCAACATCTTTTGCCCATTTAGATGCAACAACAGTTCTTTCGCGTTCGATTGCTGAAAAGGGGATTTATCCCGCAGTTGACCCGCTCGATTCTTTCTCACGCATGTTGGATCCATTGATTGTTGGTGAGGAGCATTATACTGTTGCTTGTCAAGTTCAAACTATTTTGCAACGCTATAGAGCCCTACAGGATATTATTGCGATTCTTGGAATGGATGAACTTTCTGAAGATGATAAATTATTAGTGGGGCGGGCACGTAAAATTGAACGTTTTCTTTCGCAACCTTTCCATGTGGCTGAAGCCTTTACCGGTTCGCCCGGAAAACTCGTATCTTTAGAGGATACAATCAAAGGGTTTAAAGGTCTTTGCGCTGGCGATTATGATGATTTGCCGGAAGCAGCTTTTTATATGGTTGGTTCTATTGAGGAAGCCATTGAAAAAGGAAAGCGTCTCATTACAGAAGCTTCTTCATAAGAGGAAATCTGTAACGAATGCTTGTTGTAGATAGCACAAGAGGTCTTAGTAGTGAACCTCGTGGAGGTTTTTGTGGAGAACAATAAAGTAGAGTGTTTTTTGTTTGAGATTGTATCACCTGAGAAATTTGTGTTTTCAGAACAGGTGCTATCTGTTGTTCTTCCTTCAGAGTCAGGTGCACTCACAGTGATGGCACATCATGCACCGTTGGTGGCTAGCATTGTATTGGGAAGTGTTCGCGTGCTCACATCTTCGGGGGAAAAGCTGTTTGCTGTTTATGGGGGTGTTGTTAATGTTACCTTTTCGGGATGCTCTCTTCTGGTAGAGAAGGTTGTGACTGTTGAACATCTTTCTTTTAATGCGTTGGAACAGAAGATTTTGCAAGTTCGAGCGACATTGAAGGGAGGGGCAAGTGATGAGGAAACAAAGCATAAAGTAGAAGAATTTTTTCATCAATTGACAACTGTTGATACTGTATTGACAGAGGCGTAACGGATTATACAGGAAAAGGCGACATGAGCGGAAAGAAGAGTACGGTTATGTCTGCTAAAAGAGGAGGAAAGCCTTTCCCTCATCCAGGTCGTGTTTTTGCGGGACCTTTGCCAAAGTGTTTTGTTTATATTTTTGCTTCTTTTATTTTACAGTGGGCTTATGGCTTAGGGGCGAATATTGTTCAGTCTAACATTGTTTATCTTACGGGTGATTTTCATGCAACTTTAACAGAAACCACATGGTTGGTTGCTGCTTATATGGCACCAAATGTGAGCGTTGCGATTATGTTAATCAAAATTCGTTATCAGTTTGGGCTGCGTGCTTTTGCTGAATTATCAATTCTTGGCTTCGTTCTGGTTTGCATTTTACAGCTCTTTGTTACGGATTTGCGTTCTGCATTGATTATTCGTTTTTTTGCTGGTATTGCTGCGGCACCATTGGCTTCCTTAGCGCTCCTTTATATGATGGAGGCTTTTGCACCAGGAAAGAAGTTTACCGTTGCTCTTAGTTTGAACTATATGAATGCGGCTTTAGCTGCTCCTTTATCACGGTTGATTTCTCCAGATTTGTTGGAAAATGGTGGATTTTTGAGTCTTTCAGCGTTGGAAATGGGGTTGGTTCTTATCAGTTTGGGATGTATCTTTTCTCTTCCCCTTACCCCTGTTGTACGCAGCAAGGTTATTCAGAAGTTAGATTGGGTGAGTTATAGTTTGATTGCATTTGGTCTTGGACTTAATGCTGTCATTATGTCTGTTGGTACGTTGTATTGGTGGTATGAGGCACCGTGGATTGGTTGGGGGCTCGCGCTTGCTGTTCTCTCTTTGGTTACGGCGACCATTCTTGAGCTTAATAGAGAGAAACCATTGATTGATTTGCGCTGGCTTTTCAGTAAAGAAATGGTACAATCTGTTATTCTTTTATTGGTTTTTCACGTTTTTTTATTAGAGCGGTCAACCTTAGCTGCAGGTTTTTTTAATCTTTTTGGTTTGTTAAATCGTGAGATGGCGCCTATGTATCTTGCGGTTATATTGGGGACCCTTTTAGGGGGAGCGGCTTGTGTGTGTTTTTTACGTGCTGGTCGTGAGGATTATTTTTATCTTTTATCTTTGGGTTGTTTGGCGCTTGGGACTTATTTGGATAGTCATGTGAACCACTTAACACGTCCGCAAGATATGATGTTGAGTCAAGGGTTGGTTAGTTTTAGTTACGCACTTTTTTTACCTCCTGCTCTTTTCAGGGGGTTTGTGATAGCCGGTGAGCGAGGACCGCGTTACGTTTTAAGTTTTATTGCTGTTTTTCTACTGACGCAAGTGACGGGTGGGTTGATGGGATCGGCTTTTTTTGGCAGCTTGCAGATTTTTTTCGCCCATAAGAATTTTGAGTTTTTAACACAAAATATTGTTGTTACGGATCCACGTATTTCAGTTGAGATGTCTGCCTTATTTTCGCCTTCTTTTGGTGTTGGTGTTCCACCCGTCTTAGGAGATGGGCAAAACGTGTCTAAATTGATTGAGAAATTTAGATTAACAGCAAATGTTTTTGCTTATGATGATGTTTTTCGGCTTTATTTTTATATAGCAATGGTTGTTTTTGCTATTTTCCTTGTCAAAGTATTTGTCAAGTCATACTCTTTGACTGCCTTCGGTAAGCGGGATAATGCCAGTGAAGAGGGGAGTAAAAAATGATAAAAGCATTACGATCAAGAGCGACGCTTGTTGCATTTTTCTCAGGTGTTATGGGTGTTTTGCTCATTTTATGGGCTTGGAAACTTCCTCCTTTTGTTAGTACGATTCAGATAACTGATAATGCTTCCATTAAAGGCAATGTTACCTTGGTTAGTTCACAGATTTCTGGGGTGATTGCACGGGTTTATGTGCAAGATTATCAGAGAGTTGAAAAGGGAATGCTTTTATTTGAGCTCGATGATTCTCTTTTTCGCCAACAGCTTGCAAGAGCAAAGGCTGTTCTGGATTCAAAAAATGCAAAACTTGCAAGTGTTATGTTGCAGGCTCAGATTTTGCAGGGAGAGATTAATACAACAGAAGCTGAATTGACGCGTTCGCGAGCATTCTCCAATGTTCCTCCTGAAAACAAGAAGCTAAACTTTAGTGATGTTGCCAGTTCCGTTTCTCGCCCTCTTTCGCAATTGTTGGTGACACTGGAAACAAAACGCCAATTGCAAAAACAATTAGATCTTGAACGGCAAAGTTTACAGTCAGATGTTGCAGGAGCAAAGGTTAGCGTTGAATTGGCTAAACTTAACCTAGATCACACCAAGATTTTGTCTCCTAGAACTGGGTATGTTGGACTAGTGAGTGCGCACGTAGGGCAATATGTTGTGCCTGGTACGCAATTGGTATCCGTTATTTCTGATGACATTTGGATTATAGCTAATTATAAGGAAACACAGCTTTCTCAGATGCGTGTTGGGCAGCCGGTTATTTTTTCTGTTGATGCATTGAATAATAAGAAATTAACAGGGCGTGTGGTTCGTTTCGCACCTGCGACAGGTTCAGAGTTTTCACTGTTAAAAACAGATACTACAATTGGTAATTTCATTAAAATTGCGCAACGTATTTCGGTGCGTATTGCTTTAGATCCTGGACAAGAGGGGATTGAAAAACTCATCCCCGGAATGTCTGTAGTCACCTATGTAGATACTTCACAACGTGCTCCTGGAGGTTAAGATTTTGATTTTTTTGAGTTTGATTTCTATGTCTTTTGCTTATAGCAAGTGGGCATTTACCTTAGAAGATTTCATTTGGACTTTCATAGTTGAGCTTTTTAACTTCTTAAGATTATTATTTTGGTATAATAATAACTCTGGTTTTCTGTATGTTGTTTTTTCCGAGATGTAGAAGAATGCCCACTTTGAGGTGGGCATTGAAAGGTTTTGCTGTTGGTCGTGTTTTAGTTTTTACGTATCAGCAAGAAGCTAGCTAGAACTAATCCTGCGGCTAATGCGAGGGTCGTTTTAGGATTTTCTTTTGCTTTTTTCTTTAATTGTGTAGCATGCTCGTTGAGATGGTAAAGCGCGTGGCGGCCTTTTTGTTTCCATGTGTCAAACAGGACAGAGATGTTTTCAAAGCTGTCATCATGAAAACGCCAAGGACTCACTGGGACGAGTTGATTTTTTAATAGTGCGATGCGTTTTTTAATTTTAGCATTCTTGGCGCGGGTTGAAAATAGACTCATCTGTTCACTCCTTCATGTGTTATGCTGTTTCACGACAGTGGGAATTATGTTTAGGGTTTTGCTATAACGGCCTAAAAATTGAAAGGTTGCATTGACTGTGCTGTTTATAGGTGAGGTAAAATCGAGAGATTTGGTTTAATTTTAATGAAGCGCTGTCTTGCATTCATTTTTTAAATTGTATCATGATAAACATGATCATAAATGATAGCCGATAGATGCCAAGTGTTGAAAATTTGAGGGCTAGATGAGCACTGCGTATTCTTTATCTAAACCTTTTGAACGTCGTCGGTCTGTTGGCGTTGCGGTTGGCGATGTGATGGTTGGTGGGGCGTGTCCGATTGTTGTTCAGTCAATGACGAATACGGATACTGCCGATGTTGATGCAACCGTTGCACAAATTGCTGCTCTTTGGCAAGCTGGTTCGCAATTGGTTCGCATCACCGTTGATCGTGATGAAGCTGCTGCTGCTGTGCCAAAAATACGGGAGCGATTGGAACGGTTAGGTTTTTTTGTACCATTGGTGGGGGATTTTCATTATATTGGTCATAAGCTTTTATCAGAACATCCTGCTTGTGCGCAGGCGCTTGCAAAATATCGGATCAATCCTGGAAATGTTGGTTTTGGCGTGAAAAAAGATCGCCAATTTGCGGAAATTGTTGAGATTGCCTGTCAGTACTGTAAACCTATTCGTATTGGTGTGAATTGGGGGTCTCTTGATAATGTGTTGTTGACACAACTTATGGATGAAAATGCTAAGCAGGAAAAACCTTTGTCTGTCGTTGAAGTGATGCGGGAGGCTGTTGTTCAATCGGCTCTACATTCGGCTGTTTTTGCGGAAGAGCTTGGGTTGGGACGCGATAAAATTATTCTTTCTGCTAAAGTTAGTGATGTTCAAGATCTCATTGCTGTCTATAGTACCTTGGCAGAGCGTTGTGATTATGCGCTCCATTTGGGATTGACAGAAGCAGGGATGGGAACAAAGGGCGTTGTTGCTTCTTCTGTGGCTTTGGGAATTTTGTTACAACAAGGGATTGGGGATACGATCCGTATTTCATTAACACCTGAACCAGGTGGAGATCGAACACGAGAAGTAAGAGTGGCTCAAGAGCTTTTACAAGTGATGGGGTTTCGGCAATTTTTGCCCGTCGTTGCGGCTTGCCCTGGATGTGGGCGCACAACCTCGACAGTGTTTCAGCAATTGGCACAAAAAATTGAAGCGAATTTATACAAAAATATGTCTGTCTGGCGTGAAAAATACCCTGGTGTTGAAAGTTTAAAGGTTGCTGTCATGGGATGCATCGTTAATGGACCAGGAGAATCAAAACATGCTGATATTGGGATTTCATTGCCTGGAATGGGCGAAAGTCCGGCAGCGCCTGTTTTTATTGAGGGAAAAAAAGTGAAAATCTTGCGGGGTGAACATATTGCCGAGGAATTCGAATCTCTTTTGAGTGATTATATTCATACACGCTTTGGGCAAGGTTGAAATAAATTCTTGGAGTTCATTTTTTCGATCAATGATGGTTTTTGTGTTTTTTCTTCATTGAAGATTGTGCTTTTGTTTGTGAGTTAATATCCAATCCTCACTCGTTGTATGTTGAGAACAAGATGACCGTTCATAAGTTGAAGCGCTTCTTTATTGTCTTAGAGCATCTCTCCTAGATAACACGGTCTTCAAACAGGTTCATTAGCAAACTAAAGGTAACATTATCTCCAGCATTTTTATGGGTTTCATTGTAAAGCTGGATAGTGCTGTTAGAATTTTTCCCAATTAATGGGATAATTTGAGTTCCTTTCAAAACTGCATTGTTTAATTTTTTAATCAAAGCTTTATTGTTTGCGGACCATTGTATTCTACATTTATTTTTTCAAATACCTCAATATCTCAAAAAAGCGCCTTATATTGCCATAACTGCTCTATGCCGATCCATAAAAAATACAAAAAATCATAAACTGAGCAGATGGTTGGAGGCATTTATCTTAGAAAAAACTGCTTCGGACAAATATCGCAGATTTGAGACGCTATAATAGAGACACTATAAAAAAGCATTGGCTTGAGAAATTTATAATTGAGTAAGCGACCAAAAACGTTCGTTGGAATATTCTGATACAAATACTAGGTTAAATTTGGGAGAGATATTTCTTCCAAATGTTATTTTAAACGGGGAGGTTAAAATGAAGGTAGAATTAAATACTAAAGTGGTACTAGTAACGAAGATTAAGTCTTATTCCTCTACATTTGCTAAAGTGAAATCTTTGATTTGTGACTCTTTATTGTCGTAACTAAAATATTGGAAGGGGTTGTATGACCCCTTCTATTTACAGTTTGAGGTAATATGCATTTACAGAGCGAAGATGCGGTGCTGTTGGCTAGCGATATAAGAAAATGTGGAGTTAATTTAAATGTCCTTGGTTTAGGGAGGAGATCTCCATATATCGGTCGCGAAGATGCAATAAGAATGGCGATGGTTTCTTTATTTTGTGCTTATAAGAAAAGCATTGTCATTTCTGGTTCTGCTGGATGTGGAAAGACTTCTTTTGTGCGTGAGCTTGCTTGTAGGCTTAATCAGTCTAAGTCTATGGTGAATGGGTATGTCATATTAGAAGTTAATTTAGGAAGCGTGATATCTGATACGGGATTGCGGGGGGAGTTTGAACGAAAAATTGGGGCTTTAATAGAAACTGTTTCTCCATATGAAAATGTCGCCCTGTTTATCGATGAAGGGCATTCAATTGCTCATACCAAAAGTGATGGGGGTATTGGCGCTATGGATTTATTCAAACCTTTTATACTGGAACAGAATTTAAAGCTTATTGTAGCAACCACTTCTGCTGAATTAGCACATATTCAAGGAGATACTGCGTTTTTTCGTAGATTTCATCATATAAGCTTGGATGAGTTATCAATAGATGAAAAAATGAATGCTATAAGGCTACATATAAAATATCTTGAAGAGTATCATGAGCGTAAATTTTGTTTTGATAATTTTAATTTTGATAACACAAGAGATTTGCATGATTTGTTGAGTCATGTAGATCTTCAGCTAGCTAGGGGGAGATTTGAAAATGAATTCGCTATATGAAAACAAGTATGTTTACTCGTATACTATATCAGCGAGGCAAGAAGGTGATGAGGTTTTGATAGGGGCAGATATACATAACGTTGTAGCCCTTGATATGAGTGGTACATCGCCGAATGTTATAAAGGCTTTGGCGTGTTTTGACGCAGATAATACCATAGGTGATATAATATTAAAATGTAACCTAGATACTGCAGAAAGCGAAGATTTTTTATATTTAACAAAATATATGCTTGATAATAGAATAATAGAACCTCCCTTTTCTAAGGAGGATTCTATAAGAAAAGCAGGGCTTAGTGAGAGCGAATATAACAGATTTGATAGGCAAATTAACTTATTTAAGCATGTATCAGGTAATTTTGACAATGCTCTTTTAGCTAACTCCAAATTGAAAGATGCTAAGATAACTATAGCTGGTTTGGGTGGATGCGGGAGCTATGTTTTTTATACATTATCTGCAATGGGTGTAGGACACATTAAAAGCTATGATTTTGATATTGTTGAAGAATCAAATTTGTCTAGGCAAATACTCTATAATTATAATGACTTAGGGAAAAAAAAGGTTGATGTTGTTAGAGATAAAGCTCCCTATATTAGCCCTTCAACTCAATATGCGTTCTACGATGAAAAAATAGATAGTATAGAGAAGGCATGCCGTCTGTTTGAAGGAGCTGATCTTGTTATATCCGCAGCAGATAATCCAAGGCCCGATTTTTTTCATTTGATGAACGAAGCCGCTTTCAATATGAGGGGGGCGTTATTATATGTCGGTTCGGCTACGGTAAATGCTATTGTTGGGCCACTTATTATTCTAGGTAAAACCAGATGTTATGCATGTGTGAATCAGAATCATATAAAGGATGTTAATGAGTTTGAATTTGTTAAAAATATTAAGCAAAACTATATGAATACTTTGATAGATCCATATAATGCGGTTGCTGGTTCTTTGGCTGCTCTTGAAGCAGTGAAATATTTAACGGATTTTGACAAATGTCAAATTATAGAAAAAACATTATTCATTAATTTTTCCGGATATCAAATTGATAAGACTGGAGATCCATATAGCGGCTCTTGCCATATCTGTAATAAAATGTGAGCTTTTATATTTATATAAAATAATTAGTACATTACTTTGTGGACGCTATTGGTGAATAAATGAAAAGTATATTAGCATTTGGATTTTTATTTAACGGTATAAGGATTTTAACAGGCGCCTTTATTGTATTTTATATGCTTGAAAAAGGCTTAACCCTTATCGATATCGGTATAATTAAGTCATTTCAAGCTTTTATTATGATGGTTACAGATATTCCTCTTGGATATTTTGCCGATAGAAAAAGTTATAAAATATCTATAATTTTGGCAGCGGCTTTTGCTACCGCATGGCTCTTTCTCATGGGAGTTTCTACAAGCTTTTACGGTTTTCTTTTGGCAGAAACTTTTAATGCATTATCGCTTACATTGATTGCTGGTGCCTATAATGCCCTACTTGTTCAATATGCAAAAACAAAACTTGCATCCACTAAAAAAGTGCTCGGTTCCAGCTCTCAATATAATTACATTGGCATGTTTATATTTAGTTTGATAGGCGCATATTTTGCCGATTATTCTAGCCAATATATATGGTATATATCTGCGTTTTTAATGATGATCACAACAGTCTTTGGTTTGTTTTTTTTGGATGATCTAAAGGGAAAGACAAAAACAATAAAAGCGAATTCTTTCATTTCTGACGCAAGAGAAATGTTCTCTATTTTTGTTAAAGTTCCTTACATATCTCTATGTTTTTATTTTTCACTTATTTTTTTCAATATATTTTCTCAGTATTGGCAGTGGATATTTAAAGATTATGATATCAATGTAACTTATTTTTATCTTGGTATAACGTTTTCTCTTATATTGCTCTCTCAGCTACTGGCTAGTTTTCTCTTTACAAAACTAAGTGAGGGAGTGAATTTTATTCTACTACTGTTTCTTTCAGCTGCTACGATTTTTACAGTTGCCTTCTTTGAGCCCAAAAAAGAAATTGCTGTTATTTTAGTCTGTATGATTTTTTATCTCATTAAGTATACATATCTTCGTGTGGAAGTTGTCCTGCACGATAGTATTAGCGATAATCTTAGGGCTACATACGAATCTTTCTTGTCCACTGTTGGAAGGCTTAGCCTATTGGTATTTTTTTACATGAGTGCGTATATGGTAAGTATGTTTGGTTTTCTGTCATTAGTATATATTTTTGGTATATATATATTCATCTACTTGTTTGCAGTGTTTTTTTTAGAAGGAACTCTAAAAAGGTCTCAGCGCGAATATTAACTATCATTATTGCGAATGTTTCATGCGATTTAAGAGTGGGATAACATTTTTATTTATAGTGATAATTTGCTATTCCTATTGAATAGGAGCTCCAGCTTATTGTGGGATTTTTTCATTTTAAATTGGTGTATATTGAATCAATCAAAATCATATCTTTGCTCGTCACAAAGGAGGGTGGTGTATAAAAATCGTTTAAGAAAGGAATAAATGTCTCTCATGAATGCTTTTAAGCACCAAGGGTTGCTGGCAACATTGAGAGTTGATAAATAGAATAATAGTGTTTACCTTGTATTTTTATTAAGTAGAGATGGTGGTGCACAATGGAGCAGATTGAGATTAATTTTTTCGTGTTGCACTAAAGTGGGCAGCTTGTTGGAGTGGTTTTGCTTTAGCTCCAAAAGGGTGTAAAAGTGCTTCTGCTTTAACGATGAGTTCGTCTCGCTTTTTTTGTGTTTCTTCAATGCCATAAAGACGAACAAAAGTCGCTTTATGTGCTGTTTCATCTTTCCCAGCTGTTTTTCCTAGGACTTCGCTTTTGGCGGTGACATCTAGAAGATCATCCGTCAATTGGAAGGCTAAACCGAGATATGTTCCAAAAGTAGCAAGTTGTTTCGTTAATTCTTTGGATGCATTGCCGATTATTGCACCTGCTTGGCAAGCAAAGCTTATCAGAGCGGCTGTTTTCATGCGTTGTAGAGTGATAATGTTGGTGCCCTCTTGTGGTTTTTTTTCCGCTTCAAGGTCAAGCATTTGTCCGCCTACCATACCACCAACTCCTGCAGATTGTGCAAGAGCTGTAATTAGTTCTATTCTGGTATCAAAGGAGAGTGTATTGGCTTTATGGGCAATGATTTCAAAGGCAAATGTTAGGAGAGCACTGCCTGCTAGAATTGCTGTTGCTTCATCAAATGCTCTATGAACTGTGGGTTGTCCACGTCGGAGTGTGTCGTTATCCATAGCGGGAAGATCATCATGAATGAGTGAGTAACAGTGAACACATTCTAAGGCACATGCAATATCAAGAGAGTGTTCAGTAGGGATATCAAACAGTGCCGCACTTTGCATAACAAGAAAAGGACGTAAACGTTTTCCACCATTCAGTACACCGTAGCGCATGGCTTGGATGAGGATTTCAGGACGGGCAATTTCACCATTTTGAACTTGATCACTTAACAGTGTATCAAGTCGCCTTTCAACGGTGCGCCTATGTTCTGCAAGAAGGGTGGTAAATTCATGCATTTATGCTTCCTTTATTTTTAAAAATGGGGTTCTGGAATTTCAAAAGAGAGGCTTTTTCTTATTTTGGTCCTTTTGCAGAGGTTTTTATTAAAAATTAATTACTCGTTTATACCTACTGTAAGCGGAAGTCTCTGTTAAAGCCAAACAAAAACTGAATGAAAATCTCATGAGAAGGCTTCAATCAGTGCAAGAAACTGTCATTTTTGGTAATAGTATTACCATTTTTAACATTGTCTCTTCTTTTTAATCAGTGTATAAGGCTATCAGATTTTCTAATTTTTTGACAAAGGCTTTGTCGTTTTTGACATTGCCTCTTCTTTTTTAGTGGATTTGGAGTGTCTCTTTATGGCTGTACCTAAACGAAAAACCTCTCCTTCGAAGCGGGGTATGCGCCGTTCGGCTGATGCCTTGAAGGCGCCAACTTATATCGAAGATAAAAATTCTGGTGAATTACGTCGCCCCCATCACATCGATTTGAAGACTGGGATGTATCGCGGACGTTCAGTTTTGCCCCCTAAAGATTGAGATTTTATCTCCTTACTAGGCTAAGGTTTATTTGATCATAGGCGGGCGCGTGTGCTGGTGATACGCTCTTTTCGGTTCTTCTTAAAAAAAGGGGGGTACCGATGGTAAGGCTTTCCTATTGTACGGTAGATTTGCGGCTGTTGTGTCATCTTGACAAGGAGTTTGAGCTTTTTGTGTGCACACTTTGTGTGAAGTGCGCTCTGTGTGAGGTTATGTCAGAGTTTTCTTGCTGTTATCGGTGTGGATAAAGTTGATTTGCTTGTCATCTTGTCATCTTGATAAAGAGACTTGAAAGGTTGTGCGTGCCAATTTATGGGGCATATGTCATTTGTAAAGACTCAGCAAAAGTCCTTGAACAGTGTTAATAAGCTTGGTAACGGAATTATCTTTCTGAGTACATATTAGATTCATTCGATAAAGAGTGCTACAGGAAGATTAAAATATCATTTTTAAGATGTAAGTTTGTAATGTTATTCATGTCGTGGACAATTCCACCAAAATATTTTGAGATGAAGCAACTTAGCGGATTTCCCATCAAATGTTTTTTTGTTTATGAAGACTCATGGATAAAAAAAACCAGCATATCGCTGGTTTTATTTTATTATTAAAAATATCTTAGCTTATTATTACGCAGCGTATACAGTGTTGCTGTTCGTATTAGCCTCATCTCTCTCGGATTTAAATTCGCGCTCTGGCTTGTTTGAGAGATGCATTTCTATGAGATTGATGGCTTCTGTTTCGGAAAGATTATTAATAACAGCAATTTCACGAGCCATTCTCTCTAGTGCAGCGGTATAGAGCTGGCGTTCGGAATAAGATTGTTCGGGCTGTAAATTTGAGCGAAAAAGATCACGCACTACTTCCGCAATACACATAAGATCACCTGAATTGATTTTAGTATCATATTCTTGAGCACGGCGTGACCACATGGTTCGTTTAACACGTGCTTTCCCGCGCAAGATTTTTAATGCGCGCTCAACAGAATCGACAGCAGATAATTTGCGCATTCCAACAGAAATGGCTTTTGCAACCGGTACTTTGACATCCATTTTATCTTTTGCAAAATGAATAACAAAGAGTTTTAATTTATGTCCTGCAACTTCTTGATCTTCAATCGCTATAATTTGCCCTACTCCATGGGTAGGGTAGACGATATATTCAGAGGTTGCAAATTCTTTAGCATTGGAGGACGTTCCGTGTTGGGATGCCATATTTTAGTTTACTCCCTTTATGACCAAAAAATGTACTGGAAAGCAGGCTATGAACCTGAACGCTGAATGTTCTTTAACCAAGTATAATATACAAATTTAATGAGCATAAAAGTTGAGTACTTTTAAATTCAACAAAAACACCTTGCTTTATAAGCAAAAAGCAAAGAGAAAATACTTAGAAAGATGATCATGTTAAAATAGCATTAACATCAAAATTCAAAAGAATCAATCATTTCGCTTAAGAATTTTTATTTTTACAAGAGAATATTCTCAATTTTTGAAGGAGCGCAGTGTGTACTGTAGGTTATTATTCGCCGCTGCCTGGATTTTCTGAAAAATACTTTTCTAATTTATCCGGAACACCATCCATTTCTTTTGCTTGAGGAAGCGGGTCTTTTCGGGTGGTTAAATTAGGCCATTTGGTTGCATATTGAAGATTGAGCTCTAGCCATTTTTCTAATCCTGGTTCTGTATCAGGCTTAATGGCTTCTGCTGGACATTCTGGTTCGCAGACACCACAATCGATACATTCATCGGGATGAATGACAAGCATATTTTCTCCTTCGTAAAAACAATCAACAGGGCAAACTTCAACGCAATCAGTATATTTGCAATGAATGCAGTTGTCGGTTACTACATAAGCCAAGATCAAACTCCATTTGTTATTTTAGTGATCTTTGGAAGAAAATGTATGTGTGCTTTTATCATTTGTGAGTTGATCGCGTAGCGCAGCTAATTTTGCAAATGGTGAATCAAGATTCGGGCGCATTTCTCTCCTAGGTGGTTTATTATTTGCACGTTTGGTGTGAGATTTGCTGGACTTATAAGAGTGTTTGGTGTGTAATGCTGCTTCTTGCAGGGTATTTTCATTCACGTTTGCCCTTTTCTTAAAAGATTTTTTTTGTTTGTTTTGCCATTTGTGTCCAGATTTATCACGGTTTTTGTGTGCGTGGTTGTGAGAATGATGATGATAACGCCATAGTAGAATGACTTTATCTTCTGTTGCGATACGTTTTTGTTTGGCAAAGTCGCCCACAGGTTCGGCTGCTGGTAAACAATCTATGGTGTTGACTATGATATTGGGTTGTGTTCCAACACAAGTGGATAAGACACTTTTTTCTCCTTGTATTGTTTCCAAAGCTTTCATTGTTTGCCATTGGTCACCAACGCATTCTGCCACAGGAACATCTTCTGTTGTGGTACATGCATGGGAAGAGGCTTCGTGTGCAAGGAGGTTTTGTTCAAATACAGCACTGTTGATGGCATGCGCTTGATAACCAAGTCCTTTAAGAATCTCTTCCATATCGGTTCCATTGGCTCCAAGAATAGACATCATTGTGGATGTAACAAAAAAACTTTTGCCATCATAGGCGCCATCGGGTTTTGGTTCACTCCCTTGTTTCCAATGAAGTGTAGGGCGGATGAGGTTTGCAAGACGCTCTAAAATATCAACGCGCACAGCACGCTGCCCTAAGATTCGATAACCGGCTAACTGATAAAATTGACGGTTATATGTGGGATCAACAACGAGGGAAGTTCGTCCTGCAGACAAAGCCGCAAAAATTTCATTCAAGCCAGCTTGGTCATGACCTTCATTTTGAAGGTTCCATAGCAGAGTAATTGCTTGGACAGGAGCGGGTTTAAGCATTCCTATAACATAGATATGAAAAGCACCAAAACGCACACCTAGCCGCCGGAGCACTGCCCGTGATTCTTGGTTGAGACCTTTAACGATTTCAGCTACTTCTCGACGAGGTAAGATTCCTAAAGAGTTGACAAGTTGTGCGGCAAGGCTGCTTGTTGAATCCGTCAAGCTATCGGCATTTTGCAAATCAAACAGTGGTTTTAAAGCCGTTTCAAAATGAAAAGTCACAAAACGCTCTAGTCTTTTCACTACATTAGTGCGGGCTTCTCCTGTTAATTGAGCATCTGCTAGAACAACGAGTTTGGGTTTTAAAAGATTCTCTGTTGCAACAAGTTGTCCCACCGGTTGACCAATCCAACGTACAATTCCATCAGAACTGAGTGTAAGGTCTCCATTAGCACAAGCACAGAAACGCGTTGCACGTTTGGTAAAGGCGAGAATCAAATCTTCATCTCTCACATCTGTTAAGTTTGGCGTGTTAATTGTTTGAGCAGTATTGTTCTTATCGGCATAAAAACGAAAACCTTCAAATCTGCCATTCCCGTGTTTTTCAATAAAAATATCATCTTGAAGAATCTCATTGCGTTGAACAATCTTGCTATCCATGATCATTTTCTTTCTCAGTGCTACACTGGTAAAAGCTTATTCTTGACAATTTTATCATTGTGCTGCTCCTTTAACATGTTTGTTATATTTGCTTCAATCTTTCTTGTTGTTTTTGCAGCTTCTTTTTGTTTTTAAATTTTAGGTATTTCTCTTTTTATTCATTTTTTGCGTGTTATATATGTTTATTGCACGCATTAATTGTATTGTGAAGCTGAAAGTATAAAATAAATTCTTTGCTCAAAAAGCAAGTAAGTCGATAATTAAACAAAACAGCATTTATTTTAGCTGGCTAGCTTATTTTTTTCGTTCTTTTCTTGGAGAGGTGAAGACAAAGCTTTTTCGCGCATTTCTTACGGGTAAGAGGCGTATATTATATCGCTGTTTTACTCATGAATCTGTATATTCTGATAATAAGTTTTACAATGACTGTAAAAAAACAATTGCGATTATAAATTTACACGCTAAAGTAGTGACATAAAAATTACAACTTTTACGTTCTTCTTTGAAAAAGAATGATGGTGTCGTTGCCAAATCAACTTTGATAATTTTAATCGCAAGGGGTTATTATGGGTAATCTTTCAAATGCTGTCTATAAAAACAGTAAAAATTATAACGGCGTAGATAAAAGCTTGGGACGCAATATGATGCGTTCTGCTATGCAAGCACCTTATCTTGAACGACAAAAAGAGCATGATTTAGCTCTGCGATGGAAAGATAAACGCGATGATGACGCTATGCATCAAATTGCAGCGGCGCATATGCGTTTGGTGATTGCGATTGCTAACCGTTTTAAACGTTTTAAAATGCCGTTGGGGGATCTGGTACAAGAAGGTTATGTGGGCTTGCTGGAAGCTGCTGCGCGTTTCGAGCCTGATCGGGAGGTCCGTTTTTCTACTTATGCAACGTGGTGGATACGTGCTTCTATTCAAGATTATATTTTACGAAATTGGTCTATTGTTCGAGGGGGAACCAGTTCTTCGCAAAAAGCGCTTTTCTTTAATCTACGACGTTTGCGGGCGAAATTAATACAGGATGATAGTGCTTTAACTAAACAAGATATTTTTCGCACGATTGCTGAAAAACTCGGAGTTTCAGTCCGTGATGTTGAAACAATGGATTTTCGTTTTTCTAGTTCTGATAATTCTTTGAGCGTTTCTGTTTCTGAGAATAGTGATAACCCCATTGCTAAAATGGATGCTCTCGTGGATGATAGCCCTCTTCCTGATGCCTTAATTGAGCAGGTGATTGACGGACAACGGCGTACACAATGGCTTTATGATGCGTTGCAAATTCTTAATGAACGTGAGCTTGAAATTATTCGTTTTCGTCGCTTGAATGAAGAGGGAGCCACTTTAGAAGTTTTAGGTGAAAAGTTGGGAATCTCGAAAGAGCGAGTGCGTCAAATTGAAGCACGTGCTTTGCAAAAGCTACGTTCTGCTCTCCTTACGGTTCATTCAGCAGATGCATATGAGATATAAGCATTGAAGGTTTTTCAAGAAGACAATCTGAAGTGAGGTTGGACAATAAGAAGTGTGTGAGAGCCATGGGGGATGGTTTCAAAGGTTAACGAGATCCGCGTGGGAAAAATATATTAAGAATTGTATAAGAAAGAGGATAGGAGGGAATCAAAAGTACAGACAAGAATGGGGGATTACTCTGTGATAATTTTAACGTTTGTACCTACGGGTAAAGTCTGGGTTGGGGAGAGTGCGTTGAGAATGCGAAAAAATTTTTCTTTATGCGTTGTGTTTTGCATTTTATTGGCAAGGCTTGCAACGCTTTCTCCCTGTTTAACGCTCACAACGCGGATTCTCAAGGGTTTTAGCTTTTTTAACTGTGATGATGTAAGGGGATGAAAGCTTTGTACTGTTCTTTCGGCAATCGCTTCAAAATTTTGAGAATTATGTGGGGATGCGGTAAGGAAACGAAAGAGGTGTTTGTTGAATAAAATGACAACTACATCAAACTGCCATTGCTTATTGGCCGCATGGGCATGTGCTCCAAGAAGACCTTGGATTGTTATTGGGCGGACAGAGGACTCATCAAGCCCCATAATCCAGCCACTTTTTAAGTAATCGCTTGCAGAGATTTCATCAGTATGTGGTAGTGCATCAAAACGAATGGCAGTTTTACCCATTCCGCTGGCCCAAACAGTGTTCTCTGAAGTCTCTATTATGAAATTGTGTGGAACGGAAAAAGTTACACGCAGTTGCGGGTGGATAAATTGGTTTTCTCGTACAAAACCTGTATGAGAGTTGCCACCGAAAATCATGCCATCAATGCTTTTGAGAAAAGAATCACGATTAGTGTTTTTTATGTTTGCTGTACTTATTCTTCGTGCTTTTTCTATCGCACGGAGAATCCGTTGCGGAGTTGTTGGGTGTGTTGCTAAAAAGTCTAAGGAAGTATTTGAAGTTCTGGAGCTATTACGAAAGGCATTATAAGCTTCTAGTGATTGTAAAAAACGTGGTAATGCGAAAGGGTCATATCCTGCTCGTTTGACCATTTCGAGTGCGATTGAATCGGCTTCCAGTTCTTGATTGCGTGAAAATTGCGCAAGTTGTTGCTTGTTGTTAATGGAGTTATGAGGTTTTTTTTCGTTGGAAGAGAGAAGGTGTGGTGACATATGATTTGTCATCTTCAATTCGGCTTCTTTTTTAAGGCGTAAAATGCCGTGATTGGCAATAATATGGGCTATCTCATGGGCTAAAATTGCTGCAACTTCTGAAGAATCATTGGCTAAGGCTAACATGCCGCGGGTTATGTAGATGTAGCCGCCTGGGAGAGCAAAGGCATTGATACTCTCGGAGTCTAAAATTGTTACAGAATAGCTTTGATGAGAACCTTGTGACACAACCGTGAGTTTACGCACAATATTTGCTAAGAGGCGTTCAAGTTTTGCATCATAGTATGCGCCGCCATATGTTTGTAAAATGCGGGGGTGTTGTATAGCTCTTAATGTGACATAGATATTGTTTTTGCTGGTACATTTAATTGTTTCAGAAGAACTTGAAGAAAAAGGTATGTTGTTATGTGAGAGACGCGTATGACAAGCAGAAAGGAGAAGCATTAAGCTTATGAGAGTTGCTTTATACATTTGGGGGCGAAACAGAAAGTCTCGTTGAAAAAGTGGACACTTTTGATCATTGTGTACGGTGTTTTCTGGGGGCACAGTGTCTTCTAATTGTATTTTGGCAAATTTCATTTGTATCTTTGTATGTGTTTTTTACAATAAAGGAGCTTTTGGGAAAGAAGCTTTTTGAAGAGGATTCTTTTCGGTTCTATCATGGTTATTATCTATAAAAAAAGTCTATTTTTATAAATAACGCTATAAGAAGAAATCTTACGAAAGGCAGAGTATGGCATGACAGCGTTTACAATATTGTTAAATGGAAATGTTTGTATCACTGATCGTTTGCGTAGCCAAATTCACAACAGTAGAGTGATTGCTGCCGATGGTGGAATGCGTCATGCAGCAGCGCTGAATGTGATTCCTGAGTTGTGGTTGGGAGATTTCGATTCATCTGATCAGTCTCTCATAGACAAATATTGTGATGTTCCGCGTGAGGTTTTTCCTTCTGATAAAGATATGACCGATAGTGCTCTAGCATGTGAAAGAGCTCTGCAAAATGGTGCCAAAAGGCTTATTTTGTGTGGTGCTTTTGGTGGTGAAAGAAGTGATCACAGTCTTTCTCATATGACGCAAGCATTGGTGATGGCCGAAAAGGGTATTGCAGTGTTGTTGACGAGTGGTTTTGAAGAAGGCTGGCCGGTTTTGCCAAAGCCTTTTTCGTATGATTTACCTGAGGGGTGTTTGTTTAGTATTATCGGTTTTTCTGATTTACACGGATTAACCCTCTCAGGTGTAAAATGGCCTCTCTGTGACAAAAATGTGTCATTTGGGTCTTCTTTGACACTTTCTAACCGTATTTGTGGAACCTTTTCTTGCAAATTAGGTTCTGGGAAAGCTATATTGTTGGCGTCTGTACCTATTCCATAAAGCTCTTCCGGTATATTTGAATAAGGCAGAGGGGGGCAGTGATTAAGTGCCGGCATGAATAATATATTTATGTATTGATCTCGAAAAGGAGAGTTTTTTATATGTTAAAGTCAATTTTAAAAGTAGCAGTTGTTTCAGCTATCGGTTTAAGTACAGTGGCTTGTTCTGTCAATGATCAACGTGTTGCCCGTTATGGTGTAGGTGGAGCAGCAATAGGTGCTTTAGCTGGGACAGCGATTGCTGGAAGCACGCCTGGAGCAGCGCTAACGGGTGCAGCATTTGGTGCTTTGGCGGGAACAGTGACAGGTGCTGCTGTAAATCAACAAAGACAGCAAAGACAGGTTATTGTTCAGCAGTCACCAATGTGCACATATCGTACTCACAGAGGTGAGATTTATCAAGCACCTTGTGCTCACCGAGTCCAAGCGCCACATATGCCAAAATTGTGCACTTACCGTGATGGAAGAGGTGTTAAGTATCAGGCGCCTTGTTCTAGACGCGTTCGTTAATGGCGGCGCCGCTGCTGCGGCTTGACCGCATTTTCCTAACTTTTGGATCGACCCCTTTGCTCGACCACGCTTGCTTGTCGGTAGAGCAAGGGGCGCGTATTGCATTGGTGGGACGTAATGGTTGTGGAAAGTCTACGCTACTAAAAATTGCGGCGGGGATAAGTGAGCCCGGTGATGGGGAAATTTTTCGCCACCCTCGGGTCACTGTTCGTTATGTCTCGCAAAATCCTGATTGTTCAGGCTTTGAAAATATTTACGCCTTTGTAGAAGCTGGTCTGGATGATGCACCCGATGTGCAATGGATAAACACACTTCTGGCAAAACTTGGTTTTTCAGGAACTGAGAAGTTGGAAACGCTTTCTGGTGGGGAAAAGCGCCGTGTTTCATTGTTGCAGGCTATTGCAGCAAAACCAGATATTCTTTTGTTGGATGAACCAACCAATCATCTTGATTTACCAACTATCGAATGGCTTGAGGGTGTTTTGTGTTCTTTGCGTTCGGCCATTGTGGTAATTTCGCATGATCGGCGATTTTTAGAAAATGTTACGCATTCAACAGTATGGCTTGATCGGGGAACCACAAAGAGGTTGGAGAAGCGTTTTTCAGAGTTTGAGAATTGGCGTGATAAGGCGCTTGAAGAAGAAGCTTTAGAACAACATAAATTGGGACGACAGATTGCTCGTGAAGAACAATGGTTGCGCTATGGGGTAACGGCACGGCGTAAACGTAATGTGCGCCGTTTAGGGGCGTTAAAAGAATTAAGACAGCAGCATCAAACCTATAAAGGGCAACCGGGAAATGCACTTTTGACAGCTGCTAAAAGCCATAATTCCGGTCAATTGGTGCTTGAAGCAAAACGAATTTCAAAATCTTATGATGATCACGTTATTGTGAAAGATTTCTCTTTGCGTATTCAACGTGGAGATCGGATTGGTTTAGTGGGTCCCAATGGTATTGGAAAAACAACATTACTTTCTATTTTAATTGGCAAAGAAGAGGCCGATAGCGGGACGTTGAAGCATGGGTATAACCTTTCTATGGCGTTGCTTGATCAACAGCGTACTTTAAATGGAGAAGAAACTTTAGCGCATTATCTCACGGGAGGGAGGGGTGATACTCTTTTGATCAATGGGCAAGAGCGGCATGTTGTTTCTTATATGAAAGACTTTTTGTTTTTACCTGAACAAGCGCGCACACCACTCAAAGAATTTTCAGGTGGAGAAAGAGCGCGTCTCATGCTTGCACGGCTGCTGTCACGTCCAGCAAATTTTTTGATTCTCGATGAACCGACCAATGATTTGGATATGGAAACATTGGATTTGTTACAGGAGTTTATTGCTGATTTTGCGGGGACAGTACTGTTGATCAGTCATGATAGAGATTTTTTAGATCGCACTGTAACGCATGTGTTGGCGCCCCAAGGTGATGGCCGCTGGATTTTATACGCTGGTGGTTATAGTGATATGATGGCACAGAGCAAGCAAGCTGTTTTAGCGCGTAAAGAGTTCTCAAAACCTCATGTGCAAAATCATACAAAACAGGGGCTATCGAGGGAAAAAATGGTGTCCCACAAATTGTCTTACAAGCAAGTTTATGCGCTGGAAAAATTGCCTGAACAAATCGCTGCTTTACAGAACGAGATAAAAAAAATTGAACAAGAACTTTCTGATCCAGCACTCTATAGTTGTGATAAAGCTCGTTTTGAGAGTCTTTCTACAATGCTTCAAGAAAAACAAGCGCTTTGTATGCAAAAGGAAGAAGAATGGTTAGAACTTGAACTTTTGCGCGAAGAAGTAGAAAAAGAAAAGTCTTCGGGGTCTCGTGAGGCCTGAATATTATCTTACTTTGAATATTTTGCAAAAACACCTTATTCTGATTTATTAATGGAGACGTAAGAATCATTAATTCGAGAGGTTAGAATGTGATCTCTCCATTCACCGGCAATCATCAGATAATCTCTGGCACGGCCTTCTTTTTCAAAACCAAGGCGCTCTAATAAAATTCTACTTTTGATATTCTCGGGCATGGTGTTTGCCATAATTCTATGCAAGCGATAGACACGAAAGACATGAACGATCAGGGTAGATAAAATCTCGAACATGAGGCCTTTGCCTTGTTGTTTTTCATCAAGAGAAAAACCAAGATGACAGGCTTGAAAAACACCACGAACCACATTTGTAAAGTTAACGACGGCAATGATTGTGCTCTCATTTTTTAATCGTACGACATATCGGTATGCTTGTTCTTGAGCACTCTCATAAGCGAACGCATTTGCTCGTGTTTTCCAAGCTGTTAGGGTATGGTAGTTATCGGGTCTTTCCGGTTCAAAAGGATGTAAATAGTTCGCATTGCGCAGGTAATAGGAGGACACTTCACTTGCATCTTCTAAACTGATCAATGTGGAAATTGTTCGTTTTGTTTTGATTCCCATAGTCCTCTCCTTATAGAAATTTATGATCCCGCATCTTTGTCATGTAATTTTTCAAATGCCTTTTTCCTTTTTGATGGAATCAGCCTCGAAAAATAGGAAATCAACTATAAATTTTATCAAAAACGACAACTTTTGCATAAGGGATGGTAGAATAGAGCAAAAAGTTAAAAGTCGTTGCACATAATTTTATTTTGATAATGTATTGTTGTTCTTGATTACACTTTACGGTGGTTTTTATATTTTTAAATTCCCCACTTTATGAAAATCTTATAAGCTTACTATAAGATGGAAAGCGTCTTGTTTATTATTGGTTTTATATTTTAATACATAAGTTCATTTTACGCGTATTAACGATGTTCTTATTGCTGCTTGTGTATAAATTTGGAATGCTCAATATATCAATATATTGGTGATTTGATCCACTATGGTGAATTTGTTACTCTGTGACGGTTCAGTATTTTCTTAATCTTAAGTGATTGTGCAATTTACTTTTAAACATCATTTTGCTTTTTTATATCTTCAACTGTTTGCATCCTATTCTGGTTTTGTATCGGCTTTTGTCATTTGATTTGTGCAAAATGCAATATAGTATAGTTCAATGTCTTTGCTTCAACCTCGTTTTTCTCCTCATTTCGCGTTTTGCATGACCGATTGAAATATTAAGAACTCTTCTGGGTTTAAGAGAGAGAGACTATATGATCTTCTATGCCGTTTAAGGGGTTCATTTTTAAGTTGCGCAATGTCTTGCCGATATTTTGTTGCACATTGTGCACTGTTAAAACTTCTAGCAGAAATTTATGGGGGTTTATGCATTTTTTATATTTTTCATTGTCTCTTTAATCTTTTGAGAAAATGTTTGGTGTCATCAATGGTGTTAACTCATAAAAAGCCATTTTTTTTAAGTTAGATGGCTGCCTCTTCTTTGTCCGTTTATGATCTTTGGGGAAAGAACGGCGTTTTGCAAATTATTTTACAAGCAGGACTGTTGCGTTGAAAAGTTGCTTGAACAAATCGCTGCTTTGCAGGATGAAATGAAAAAATTCAACAAGATTCTCTAAGCCAGCGCTGGATTACTGCGATAACGCGCATTTGAGCGTCTGTCGACAGCACTGGAAGAGAAGTTCTTGTGCGCAAAAAAAGATATATGTTGGAACTTGAATTTTTATATGAAAAAAAGATACACGCCCGTGCTAACTCATCCCAAGCGCGTTTTTATAAAGTTGGATGACGGCTTCTTCTTCCATGCGTTCATGATCTTCTTTTTTACGCAACCGTATAATGCTTCGAACAGCTTTACTATCAAAACCAGATCCTTTCAGTTCGGCATAAACTTCTTTAATATCATCGGAAATGGTTTTTTTTTCTTCTTCTAGCCGTTCTATACGTTCAATAAAAGCACGTAATTGGTTTACGGATATAGCGTGTGTTTGGTCAGTTACTGTATTCATTGCATGTTTCTCCAGATAATCTATGTTAAGCTATTTTGGGCAATAAATTTGTGTTGGAAAAGCTTGAAAAACAGAAAATTAATCAAGCTGTACACTTTTTTTACAAATTGTCTTTAAATATTTTGTAAAATTTTGAAAATTTGCATTGACAAAAAGGCAATAAGGACCAGAAAAGAATTAAAGATATCTCTGTCTACATTTGAAAAGTTCTTAAAAAAAAGAAAAGAAGGGATGTATGTTTTGTTTTAAGGACTTATGTCATAAAGGGAGTTTTATGGTTGACAAAAAGCAGCCCAGAAATCGGCAATGGGTGTTGCAGCAAGGACTGAGGGTTTTTCTCTTGAGCGTTCTGCTTTTTTTTCCGCTTGTTAATTTTGCAAAAGCTGATTTTAGAGTTTGTAATATGACCCAGCAGCCTGTTGGTGTCGCCCTTGGCTATCGTACGCTTTCAGGTTGGGTAAGCGAAGGATGGTGGATGGTACCCGTAACAGAGTGTAAAACTTTAATTGATGGTCCCCTTGCTTCGCGGTATTATTATTTTTATGCGGAGGGTGCACAGAAAAAAGGGAACTGGCCCGGTTCTGTAACTATGTGTGTGCAGGATAGTCAGTTTACCATTCAAGGGGTTCATGATTGTTTCCCCCGAGGCTATCAAAAGGCTGAGTTTAAAGAAATTGATACAGGCAATCAAATTAGTTGGATGGTGCAGTTGACTGATGAGTCTTTGTTTGGTGATTCGGTTGTACATTCTTCTCGTCTTTCAGGAGATTTTTCACCATGAAGCGCGCACGTAAGGTAAAAATTATTGCCACTCTCGGTCCTTCTTCTTTTTCCATTGGGATGATTGAAAAGCTTTTTATGGCTGGAACAGATGTTTTTCGTCTGAATATGAGTCACACTGACCGTAAAACAATGTGTGATTTGGTAAAGCGCATACGGCAGGTCGAAAAAAATACTCAACGACCAATCGGCATTTTAGTGGATCTACAGGGACCAAAATTGCGCATTGGCTGTTTTGCTAAAGGTCAAGAGAATTTGCGTGTTGGGCAGAATTTTACCTTAGATGGTCGTGATGTACTTGGCGATGCACAGCGTGTTTTTTTTCCGCACGCAGATGTCCTTACGGTTGTTAAACCGGGGGATCGGCTGTTGATTGATGATGGAAAGTTGGAATTGTGTGCGCAAGTTTGTGATGGTCACTCTGTTCAGTGTCGTGTGGTTGCTGGAACGCATATTGCTGATCGAAAAGGCGTGAGTCTTCCCGATACAATTTTGCCTTTTGGTTCGATGACATCAAAGGATAAGGCTGATCTTCAGGCTCTTTTAGAACAGCCTGTTGATTGGGTTGCTCTTTCTTTTATTCAACGTCCAGAAGATATTATGGAGGTGCGCCGGTTAACGAAAAGCAAAGTTGCTTTGATGGCTAAAATCGAAAAACCGCAAGCTTTGGAACATATAGAGAAAATTATTGAGATTTCCGATGGTATTATGATTGCACGGGGAGATCTCGGGGTGGAAATGCCGTTGGAAAAAATTCCTGCCATTCAAATGGAGCTGATAAAGGCTTGTCGTTTAGCTGGAAAGCCTGTTGTGGTGGCGACACAAATGCTCGAGTCAATGATTACATCTTCTGTTCCAACACGTGCAGAAGTATCTGATGTTGCTACAGCTGTTTATGCGGGAAGCGATGCCGTGATGTTGTCTGCTGAATCTGCGTCTGGTCTTTATCCTGAAGAGGCTGTGCTTATGATGGACCGGATTGCTCAGCAAATCGAGCAAGATCGCACTTATGCAGCTCAGGTTGGGGCACAGCATCCTGCTCCAGAAACAACGGGAACAGATGCGATTTCTCTTGCGGCGCGCCAGATTGCCGAAACACTAGCATTAGCAGCTATCGTTGCCTATACTGCTTCAGGGACAACGGGTGTGCGTGCATCACGGGAGCGTCCGAATAGACCCATTATTGCTTTATCTCCTATTGTGGAAACAGCGCGGCGATTGGCTTTGGTTTGGGGGCTGCATTGTGTTGTCACTGAAGATGCGCGAGATTTGGAGGATATGGTTGACCGAGCGGCGGCGATTGTCTTTCAAGAAGGTTTTTGCCAAGTAGGAGATCGCTTCCTTGTGACAGCAGGCGTTCCCCTTGGTACACCTGGTGCTACAAATTTATTGCGTATCGCTTCTGTTTCTCAAGACGGAATGAGAGGTGTTTAAATAGCAACACCTACTTGTCCTGCTTTGCTTTTTCTTGAAAGAGCAGTTTGTTCATCTACTGCTACTGCTTTTGTAATTTGCACGATTTTTCACCATTGTGCTGCTACAATTGGGATGATCATACTAGTCTTTGAGCATTGTTTTTCTGGTTGATAAGAGCACAGTTGCGCATTTATGAGTTTTCTTGTTGTTGAAAATCAATATTGTTTTGTTCATCTTTGAGCAATTGATTGGTGAGCTTTTCAATCCGCTCCGTTGTATTTCGTACAATCTTTCCCATGGTACGATCCCTTTCATTATGAAGTCGTAAAAGAGTCTCGTAATCTTCTTGTAGTTTTTTATTTTCTCGTTTTATTTCTTCCATTTCGTCAATAATCATAATGCCGGCCATAACCGACAGACGGTGGTCACCAATTTCGCCAAAATTTTTCTTCAAATGTGTGATATATTGGTCTAATCGGGCTGCAAGTTCAATAAGATGGTCTTCTTGTCCTTTATTGCAAGCCATGCGATAATTTTTACCATCAATTGTGACTGAAACGGTTTCCATGTCTTTAAACCTTTATCTATCAATTATGACACGAATCGTTTCCATTGCTTTGATTAAACGTTTGGAAACTTCTTTGTTCACTGCTTCTAGCCGCTCGACTTGGGCTTCGGCTTTGTCAAGTGCTTGGGCAAGATGGCTACGATCAGCGTTCATTCGTTGAATTTCCTCTTCCCATTCGTTGTTTTTATCAATAACGGCGTTGCGGTTTATAATGGTGAACTCTAAGGTTCTTAGTGCTTTTTCCAGTTGCTCTAAAGCTTGTGGCAGAACCGTAGTTTCTTGGTTCATGATATTTTTATCCTTTAGGTCGTTGTATCCTTTATCAGTTCTTTATGCAAAAACGAATCATTCATTATTCTTTTCTTGCGTGAATTTTATTTTTAAGTATGTAGGACATTTTAGCAAGCAAAGCAGGGGATACATGTTAATTAAAAGCTGGATTTTTTGAAAGTATTGGCATAAATGTACTGTATATGAAGGATGCGTGAGGGGAATGTTATTAATGTTATCTTAAGCGATAAAGTCTCATGCTGAGGATTAAAAAACAGTATTTCTCAAAAAATTAAGAGAATACGGAAGAAGCAATAAAATAACTATTTAACGAAATGGTCTATCATTCATGACAAATACAGAACAACAGAATCAGATGGCCAATGCTATCCGTTTTCTTGCTATTGATGCGATTGAAACAGCAAATTCTGGTCATCCTGGTTTGCCAATGGGAGCAGCTGATATTGCTACCGTTCTTTATACAAAGTTTCTTGCCCATGATCCTAAAAATCCTCATTGGCCCGACCGTGATCGTTTTGTGTTATCTGCTGGGCATGGGTCTATGTTGCTTTATGCCTTACTGTATCTGTCTGGTTATGAAGATATCTCCCTTGAGGATCTCAAAAAATTTCGCCAATTAGGGTCAAAGCTTGCTGGGCATCCAGAGTATGGGCACGCTGTAGGAGTCGAAACAACCACTGGACCTCTTGGGCAGGGATTGGCTAATGCTGTGGGGATGGCGCTTGCTGAGCGCTTGCAGAATGCGCGTTTTGGTGATCTCATCAACCATTACACTTACGCATTGGTAGGGGATGGCTGTCTTATGGAAGGGATTTCCCAAGAAGCACTTTCCCTTGCGGGACATTTAAAACTCAATAAACTTATCGTGTTGTGGGATGATAATAATATTTCCATTGATGGAGAAATTTCTCTTGCTGATAGTACAGATCAAATAGCGCGTTTTAAAGCGTCTGGTTGGGATGCATATAAAGTTGATGGGCATGATCAAGCAGCACTCGCACGTGCCATTGAGGTTGCTCGAAATTCCGATAAACCAACTTTGATCGCTTGCAAAACAACTATAGGCTTTGGAGCACCAAATAAAGCGGGAACCAATAAAGTCCATGGAGCTCCTTTAGGAGCACGAGAAATTGCTGAAACCCGCATCGCTTTGGGGTGGGATGTTGAGCCTTTCGTTATTCCAGCAGATATTCTCGATGATTGGCGTTTGGCTGGTCTCAATGCTGCTAAAAAAAGACAAAAATGGGAAGAAAAATTAGCTGCTCTTCCTGTGTCAGAACGGGTGGAGTTTGAAAGGTTGATGCGGGGTGATCTCTTGGGCGGATTTGATGGCGCTATTGATGCTTATAAACAGCGCCTTAGCGAAGAGTGCCCTGTTGTTGCTACGCGTAAAGCTTCGGAAATGGCTCTTGAAGTTATAAATGAAATCGTTAGTGAAACCATTGGTGGTTCTGCTGATTTAACCGGATCTAATAATACAAAAAGCAGCCAGATGAAAAGTATTTCTGCTGAAGATTTTTCAGGGCGCTATATCCATTATGGAATTCGCGAACATGCGATGGGAGCGGTGATGAATGGTCTTGCCCTTCACGGAGGCTTTATTCCCTATGGGGGAACCTTTTTATGCTTTTCTGACTATATGCGTCCTGCCATGCGCCTTTCTTCTCTCATGGGTTTGCGGGTGATTTATGTCATGACCCATGATTCTATTGGTCTTGGTGAAGATGGTCCTACCCATCAACCTGTGGAGCATTTAGCTTCCTTGCGTGCAATGCCTAATCATCTGGTTTTTCGCCCTGCGGATGCTATGGAGACGGTTGAGTGTTGGCAATTGGCTTTGAAAGCACGAAAGACACCTTCCACTTTAGCTTTGAGCCGACAAAATTTACCACTTTTGCGACAAGAATATGAAGAAGAAAATCTTTGTATGCTTGGCGCTTATGAATTACTAACAGCAAGTGATGATGCGCAGGTGACACTGTTTGCTTCCGGTTCAGAATTGCAAATTGCGGTGAAGGTGCATGCTGTTTTAGAGGAAAAAGGTATTCCAACGCGGGTGGTTTCTGTGCCTTGTTTTGAGCTCTTTGCGCAGCAATCTCTCTCCTATCAGCGTGCTCTCATTGGAGATGCTCCAATTAAAGTTGCCATTGAAGCTGCTGTTCGGCAAGGATGGGATCGCTTTATTGGCTGTGATGGTGTGTTTATTGGTATGGAAGGGTTTGGTGCAAGTGGGATGATTGATGCGCTTTACGCGCATTTCGGTATCACTTGTGAAAATGTGGTGACTACCGTTGAAAAAGAGCTTGGAAAACTCAGTAAGGAAAATATGAAATGATTGTTCACGTTGCGATGAATGGTTTTTGTGTTGGTACAGTATTTTGTGCACTATTGTGACAAATGGACAACAAGATATTGAAGTTGTGGCTGTTAATGATTTTGGGGATTGGTGAAAACTAATGCCCATTTGTTGCGCTATAAAAATTGATAAGGAAAATGTGAAATGACTGTTCGCGTTGCAATTAATGGGTTTGGGCGTATTGGACGCAATATTTTGCGTGCCATTGTGGAAAGTGGACGACAAGATATTGAAGTTGTGGCTGTTAACGATTTAGGGGCGGTGGAGACCAATGCCCATTTGTTGCGCTATGATTCAGTCCACGGGCGTTTTCCTCGTCCCATCAAGGTTGTGGGTGATGCCATTGATGTCGGGTGCGGTTTGATAAAGGTATACGCAGAGCGTGATCCAGAAAAATTGCCTTGGAAGGCTTTGGATATCGATATTGCTTTGGAATGTACGGGCATTTTTACTGCGCGAGATAAAGCAAGTGCGCATTTGGATGCTGGGGCAAAGCGGGTTCTTGTTTCTGCGCCTTCTGAAGGTGCAGATCTTACAGTGGTTTACGGGGTAAATCATCAGTC
The DNA here is from genome assembly GCF_000278115.1 of Bartonella sp. DB5-6. GTDB lineage: Bacteria > Pseudomonadota > Alphaproteobacteria > Rhizobiales > Rhizobiaceae > Bartonella > Bartonella refiksaydamii. The sequence continues at coordinate 147,841 of NZ_JH725117.1, read as the reverse complement.
TTTGAGCAAAGAGCATCGGGTTGTTTCTAATGCTTCTTGTACAACCAATTGTTTGGCGCCTGTTGCCCAAGTTTTGCACAACATAGTTGGAATTGAAAAGGGGTTTATGACAACAATTCATTCTTATACGGGCGATCAACCTGTGTTAGATACAATGCATCGTGACCTTTATCGTGCACGTGCGGCGGCTCTTTCTATGATTCCTACGTCAACAGGTGCAGCAAAGGCTGTGGGGTTGGTCTTGCCAGAATTAAAAGGGTTGCTCGACGGTGTGTCAATTCGCGTTCCAACTCCTAATGTTTCTGTTGTTGATTTGACATTTACCGCTAAACGTTCCACAACAATTGAAGAAATAAACACTGCCATTTGTTCTGCTGCACGCGGTGCGCTTGCGGGCATTTTGGACTATACGGAAGAAAAGCTTGTGAGTTGTGATTTTAACCATAATCCACATTCAGCTATTTTCCACAATGATCAAACCAAGGTGATTGATGGTAAGCTCTGTCGTGTTTTGGTTTGGTACGATAATGAATGGGGGTTTTCTAACCGTATGAGTGATACTGCTGTGGCTTTTGCTAAAACAATATAAAAATGGGACACGAAGATTCTCTATTTTATAAAAAAGTTCATTTTTATAATGAAAATTAAAGTATATTCTTTTTGAAAAAAATGAGTAAAGATTGTTTTTGTGCGCTAAGGAGAAGATATTTTCTAAGTGACGTGCTGTGTTTTGTTTCGGTATAGTAATGCGTGGTGTTTAAAACTGCATGCAGGGGGCAGAATTTGAAACAGTGCGCTTTTGAACGAGACAAAGTTTGAGAAAATACAAACACGGGTTTCTTTGCGTAAAAGCAAAGGGGCGGTTGTGTGCGGAGAGTTAAGCAGATGCGTTTTTGTTTGAAACAACAGAAAGTGAAGAGGGAGCAATGATGGGTTTTCGTACACTTGATGATGTTGATGTCGCTGGGAAACGTGTTCTTGTGCGGGTGGATTTTAATGTTCCAATGGCGCAAGGCGAAGTATGCGATGAAACGCGTCTCAAACGACATAAAGAGACCCTTATTGAGCTTCAAAAGCGTGGAGCTAAGCTTATTCTTCTTTCCCATTGTGGTCGCCCCAAAAGACAGTTGGAGCCAGAATTTTCACTATACCCCGTTGTGCAAGCGTTGGAAAAAATAATCAATCAGCCGGTGGCTTTTGCATCAGATTGTATCGGAGAAGCCGCGCGGATGGCGGTTGATGCGTTGCAAAACGGTGGTGTTTTACTGCTTGAAAATGTTCGTTTCCATTTAGGTGAAGAAAAGAACGATTGTTCTTTCGCTGAGGCTTTAGCGCATAATGGGGATATCTATGTCAATGATGCTTTTTCAGTTTCTCATCGTGCCCATGCTTCGGTGGAGGGGATAACACATTTGTTGCCTTCCTATGCGGGACGTTCTTTGCAGGCTGAATTGCAGGCGCTAGAAAAAGGGCTTGGTAACCCGGCGCGTCCAGTGGTTGCTATTGTGGGTGGGGCTAAGGTTTCTAGTAAGCTTTTTGTGCTTAATCATTTGTTGGAAAAGGTTGATCATTTGGTGATTGGTGGTGGTATGGCCAATAGTTTTTTAGCGGCGCAAGGCATTCATGTTGGAAAGTCACTATGTGAACATGCACTTATGGAAACGGTAAAAAAAGTGATTCAAAAAGCGCAAGAATGCCAATGTGAGCTTCTACTCCCTGTGGATGTGATTGTTGGATTTCGCTTTGAAAAGGATGCACCGCATCGGCTTTATGACATTAAAGATATTCCTGAGGACGGCATGATTCTGGATATTGGTGCCCGCTCCATTGCGCATGTTAAAGGTGTGCTTGATAAAGCAGCCACTCTTGTGTGGAATGGGCCTCTTGGTGTTTTTGAGAAACCTCCTTTTGATCAAGGAACAATTGCGGTTGCACGCCATGCTGCAGGACGCAGCCAAAAGGGGAAATTGGTTTCAATTGCTGGAGGGGGAGATACAGTTTTTGCGCTTAATCATGCTGGTGTTGCCAATGATTTTACTTATCTTTCGACAGCAGGCGGTGCTTTTTTGGAATGGATGGAAGGTAAGGTGCTGCCTGGTATTCTCGCGCTCATGCAGGCTTAAAGGGTTTTAGGCTTAAAGAAAAGCTATATGATCATGGAGTTGTGTGGGGCGTGATGGTGGTGTTGCGTACTTTTAGAAATTGAGACAAAACAAAGAGGAATTTTTTATGAATGAACGTCTTGAGGATATAGCACTTGCTCTGGTTTGTGCGGGTAAAGGTATTTTAGCGGCAGATGAAAGTACTACTACGATTGGAAAGCGTTTTGAAACTATTGGTGTTGAATGCAGCGAAGATAATCGCCGCGCTTATCGTGAAATGCTTTTTAGCGCAAAGGAAGCCATGGAAAGTGCTATTTCTGGTGTCATCTTATTTGATGAAACCATTCGTCAAAAAGCATCATCTGGGAAAATGTTGATAGATCTTATTCGTGATGCGGGTGCTTTACCAGGGATTAAAGTCGATACTGGCGCTAAACCATTGGCGGCTTTTCCTCAAGAAACAATTACAGAAGGATTAGACGGGCTTCGGGAGCGTTTAAAAGATTATTATGTTTTGGGAGCACGTTTTGCTAAATGGCGGGCGGTGATTGCGATTGATGCACACACTCTCCCAACAAGAGGGGCAATCAACCAAAATGCGCAAGCTCTCGCACGCTATGCTGCTTTGTGTCAGGAATTAGGGATTGTGCCGATTGTTGAACCAGAAGTGCTTATGGATGGACCATCGTGTGGGCATTCAATTGCGCGCTGTTTTGAGGTGACACAAGCTGTTTTGACTGCGGTGTTTAAAGAATTGTCTGAGGCGCGTGTTCTTTTAGAGGGTATGATTTTAAAACCCAATATGGTGATTGATGGAAAAGGTGCACGCAATGCTTCTGTGGAAGAAGTGGCTGAAAAGACAGTTCAGGTGCTTAAACGGACTGTTCCTACTGCTGTTCCAGGGATTGCTTTTCTTTCTGGGGGACAATCTGATGAAGAAGCAACTGCCCATTTATCGGCAATGAATGTTTTGGGGAATGCTCTGGGCGCATTGCCTTGGAAATTGACCTTTTCTTATGGGCGGGCGTTGCAAGCGGCAGCTTTGAAGGCATGGGGTGGCAGACATGAAAATATTGCTGTTGCACAAAAGGCTTTTTTTCATCGCGCACAGATGAACCACCTTGCGGCTTTGGGGCAATGGACAAAAGACCGTGAGAAATCTTGTGCTTGAAGAATAAGTTCTCTGTTTGAATGTGGGGAGATTTTGCATGTTTCTGCGTGATTTAAGAAGCCCTCATCATGATAAAATGGTGGGGCGCGCTTTTTAGGATTGAAAGCTTTCTCAGAGAATTTTTCCTCGTGTATTTCTTTAAGTATTTGTGGAGGACGTCGAGAGGTGAGAGCGGGGAAGGGGAGATAATGCTCGTAAATTTGTGAATGAACAGCATTACGGTGTGTTGTTGTTCATGAGGCCGGTACTTACTTTTTGAGTGAAAATCATAAAGCTGATACTGTTTTGAAGAGTTTGATAGCGCAATATTTTTTGTTTTTTGACACTCTTTTGTCATCCGTAAAATCCATTTGATTGCAGTCGAGAAGGTGGATGAGCGGGGAGATTGGAAAGTTATAATTTCAGGGCAGATAAAACATGCGGTTTGTCAACCTTTTGTGCGTAAGGATAGCCTAATCTTCAAGGTAGACGGTTTTTTTGTATTTTAGACGAACGGATTGAAGAGTTCTTGCTAAAGAAAAGAGATTTGTACTTAGTAAAATACTTGTTTTTTAGTGAAAATGAATAAATTTTTCTTGTATTTTGTGATGATATAATCACAAGTGACCGATTTTATAGCATCTTGGCTTAAAAATGGGGGGGATTTGTGGACAGCATATCTTCTAAGAAGATAAACACCACAAGAAAAAATCGATACGCAGAAGAGAGTACTTTTGCAATGATGATGCGAGATTTGTGCAAACTAGTGCGTGGAGTATTCGCTTGGATATCTGGACTGTTTATTTTCATAATTTTTCTTATTCTGTTCAACATGCGTGGATTGGTTCATGCCGTGCTAAATTTCTTTACGCGGGCGAGTATGTTAGCGTGCTTTTTCTTTTTTTTCGGATACCTCTTAGAACGGCGCGAAGGAACAACAGGCGATAGCGCTATATCGTTCGCATTACTCATGGCAATTGGTGAAGGCGTTTTTTCTATTTGCTGCCTGTCTGCTGCGTGGGGTTACGACGCTCTCTTATTCCGTTTAGCCCCTCCTGGGTATGTTCTTATTCTCCCTGAATAAAGAGAGTTTATAGCGTTTGCACATAACGTAATCAAAATGAAGAGGCTATCCGCTTCTCATACTCTTATGCCTACTCATCAAAATCATGACATTAGACCAGCGTTTATTGAGAGGGCTAACAAATCTTGCTTCTTAAGGTCAAGGAAACATTTACATGCTAAGATATCCAAAACGATTTCTGAATAGAGATACGCATCTACCATGATCTCCTCATGTTTGAGATTCACCTTATCTACGCTGGATGGGTTTTGGGATCAATGTCAGATTAAGGGCGTTTTCTCTTTTTTTTCATTCTTCATCATACGCAAAGAAAACCCGCTTTAAAGCGGGGTACCTTATTGGCAGTTTTGACTAACGTGTTTTCTACAAAACCTTAATTATGAGAGCTCTCAAATCGCGCCCTTCTTACAGCTGAAGACAGTTTTATTGTTTGCAATATACAAACGACTTTATTGGGCACAAATAATTCCACTGAGCACACTCAACTTTACTGGAACTTTACGGGTCGTTTTTTGCTCTTCACAACCAGAAATAGGCTTTTACATGCCGAGGTTACCAAAACGATTTTTGAATTTAGAAACACGACCACCACGATCTACAAGTGTTTGAGACCCTCCTGTCCACGCTGGATGGGTTCTTGGATCAATGTCTAGATTAAGGGTGTCCCCCTCTTTTCCCCAAGTTGAGCGAGTCGTATATTGGGTGCCATCCGTCATAACAACGGTAATCCTATGATAGTTGGGATGAATATTCGCTTTCATGCGGCAAACCTTCTGTTTTATACAACGAAATGACACGTGTTTTTTTTGAGTGCGCTTGCTTCGTCTTTTTGGTAAGTTGATTAAATTATTCTTTCTATAACTGAGCACGCATTAAAAAACAAGTGTTCAAGGTGTGTTGTTGTATAAAGAGTTATAAACAACCTTTATTTAAGTGAGCGAAAGCCTATGAATTTCTTCAATCATTCAGAAAAATCTGTAAAGTCTTCTCTAAAAAAACCTTCATTATCTTCGCTTGCAACTTTTGGCCCTTATCTTGTACGCTATCGCTGGTTGTTTGTCTTTGCCTTTCTTGCTTTGTCTGTTGCTGCTCTTGTTACTTTGGCTTTGCCTATTGCTATTCGTCAAATGTTTGATCATGGTTTTTCTGCTTCAAGCCATGACCATATCAATTTTACTTTCTGTGTTTTGTTTGTCTTAGCTTTGCTTCTCGCACTTGCTTCTGCTTGCCGTTATTATTGTGTTATCACCTTGGGAGAGCGGATTGTTGCCGATTTACGGCGTGATGTTTTTGTGCATATAATGAAACTTTCTCCTGCTTTTTTTGACCATTCCCATTCTGGTGAACTTGTTTCGCGGTTGTTAACAGATACTACGCAAATAAAATTGGCTGTTGGTTCAACTGCCTCTACAGCTTTGCGTCATCTGATTGTGGTGATTGGAGCAGTTGTGATGATGGTGATCACAAATGCCAAATTGTCTTCGCTTGTTTTGCTTGCTATCCCCTTTGTTGCTATTCCGTTAGTTATCTTTGGGCGCAAGGTTCGTGTACGTACACGTGCGGCACAAGATCGTCTTGCAGATGCAAATGCTTTGGCAACCGAACAGGTAAGCGCTATTCGTACTGTGCAAGCCTTTACCGCTGAAAAACTTGTTTCTACACGCTTTTCACAATTGATAGAGCGTGCTTTTCAAACAGCACGTGCTTCTGTCATTTTGCGTTCCTTTTTTACGGGTTTTGCAATTTTTATGGTTTTTAGCAGTGTGGTTGCTGTTTTATGGATTGGGTCTCGAGATGTTCTGAATGGTACTATGACTGGTGGGACACTAGGTCAATTTGTCCTCTACGCAGTGTTTGGGGCTTCTACTTTTGCGCAATTATCGGAATTGGGAGCAGAATTAATACAAGCAGCAGGCGCGGCTGAACGACTTGCTGAATTGTTGCAAGAAAAACCTACAATTTTAGCTCCTCAAAATCCCTTACCGTTGGCACAACCTGTCCGAGGTGCACTTGTTTTTGATCAGGTTAATTTTACTTATCCTTCCAGACCACAAGAGAAGATTTTGCGTTCTCTTTCTTTTTCTGTCAAAGAAGGTGAGACGGTTGCTTTTGTTGGTGCTTCTGGTGCAGGAAAAAGCACCATTTTTTCTTTGATCCTTCGTTTTTATGATCCTACAAGTGGTCAAATTCGCTTTGATGGCGTGGAGATTAATCGTCTTTCTTTGCAAGATTTACGCAGTGCAATCTCTTATGTTCCACAAGATGTCGCTATCTTTGATGGGACGTTACGCGATAATATTATTTTCGGGACAGAAAAGTGTAATGAAGAGCAAATTGTTGCTGCGGCAAAAACAGCCAATGCTCTTGAATTTATTGAATCTTTACCAAACGGTTTTGATACGCAAGTGGGAGAACGCGGTACTATGCTTTCTGGTGGACAAAAACAACGCATTGGTATTGCACGCGCAATTTTAAGAAATGCCCCCCTGTTGCTGCTTGATGAAGCAACATCAGCCTTAGATGCAAATAGTGAAAAATTGGTGCAAGAAGCCTTAGAAGGGTTGATGCAAAACCGAACAACATTGGTGATCGCTCACCGTTTAGCAACGATTTTAAAAGCAGATCGCATTCTCGTACTGGACAAAGGGGCTCTTGTTGAAGAAGGAACACATGCCGAACTTGTTGCACAAAACGGGGTTTATGCATACTTAGCCAAATTGCAATTTTCACCTGAATAAGGAATTAGCATAAAGATCAGCATTTTCATTGTGGTGTTGTCAATGGAAAGTAAATATATGCATTTCTATTTTTTTAATTCTGGTGAAAATTCAACTTCTCATGCGTGATCTAGCTGCGCGTTTTTGTGAAAACTTTGAAAAGCATTGAAAACAATATGCAGCGCTATCGCAAGATATGAGGAGAGGGCGCTTCTGTAATAAGAGAATGTTATGTAGTATAAGGATGTAACTGTGAAGGGGTATTGTGTTTTTATTGCTCTTTGTAAGCCTTGATCGTGATGGGTTATTCTTGAATTTCGTCTTCAAGCCTGTTTAGATTTGGATTAGGAGAAAATATTATAGTAAAAATATAAAGTATTTGGCAGGACTTTTTGAATCTTTGAAATTTAAAAGTTTTTAAAGGCTTTCATGAGGTGCGTATGGGCTCATTACTAGCAATGATTTTTTGAAAAATATCAAATATTGACATCATCATGGGTTTATTATTGTTGGTTTCAAAAAGTTGAAAATGATACTTTAACATTGTCTTTTTTCAGACATTCTCGGTGGTTTAAATGCCTTTTTTGAGAGTTTTTTCTAGTTTGAGGCGAATAAGTTCATTGCCAGCAATGACATTTTTTTTGCGAAATATATCGTTACCACCTTCCTTATCCGTGACAAAACCACCGGCTTCGCGAACCATCAGTATTCCGGCGGCTATATCCCAAATTTGCAGATTGTCTTCCCAAAATCCATCTGTTCTTCCTGCGGCGACATAAGCTAAATCAAGAGCGGCAGCTCCAAAGCGGCGAAGTCCAGCAACTTCAGCCATGACATTGCGCAATTCAATAAGATATGCACCATGATTTGGACGACCAAAATGCGGCATGCCCGTTGCAATGACACAATCTTCTAATCGGCGTCGTGCAGAAACGCGACAGCGCCGGTCATTAAAAAAAGCACCGCCACCGCGTTCAGCGGTAAACAACTCATCATTCACGGGATTATAAATTACTCCAGCAACGATTTTTCCTTGACTTTCTAAAGCAATGGAAACCGCAAAAAAAGGAATGCCATGGAGAAAATTTGTTGTGCCATCCAAAGGATCGATAATGAAACGATGCTGTGAATCTTCCCCAATGATTTCCTCAGATTCTTCCATCAGAAAACCAAATTTTGGTCGTGCTTTGCTTAAGTCATTGAAAATAATTTTTTCAGCCTTACGATCTGCTTGGCTTACATAATCTGCTGGCCCTTTCAAAGACACTTGCAAATTTTGCACTTCACCGTAATCACGCACTAATGAGCGTCCAGCTTTCATTGCAGCTTGCACCATGACATTCATGATTGCAGAATGGGCCATTTTTTATTCCTTTATTTATCCTTTATCATTTGCACGACGCACATAAATCAACTCGTTGGTGTCGACAATGACACGTTCACCAGCATTAATAAAAGGTGGTACAAGAATGCGAATACCATTTTCAAGAATGGCAGGTTTATAAGAAGATGTAACTGTTTGCCCTTTGATAGCAGGATCTGCTTCAACAATTGTTACAGTGACCTGATCGGGAAGTGATATGCCAATAGGCTTTTCTTGATAAAGTTCAACAGTTACTGTCATCCCGTCTTGCAAGAAAGCAGCGCGTTCACCGACAAAATCTTTTTGTAATTCAAGTTGTTCATAAGATTCTGAATCCATAAAGACTAGAGCGTCACCTTGTTGATAGAGAAATGTAAAGTCTTTTTGTTCAAGGCGTACGCGTTCAACAGTTTCGGCAGAACGAAATCGTTCATTGAGTTTTGTACCATCGATTAAATTTTTCATTTCAACTTGGTTAAATGCACCACCTTTTCCTGGTTTTACAGCATTGCATTTCACAGCTACCCATAAGCCTCCTTGATGCTCGATTACATTTCCAGGACGAATTTCATTGCCATTAATTTTCATCGTTTATATCCAATTTCATTTTTACAAAAAGAGAGCTTTTTTTTGCCCTTACGGTTATTCACCCTTCGTTGTTCTTGCGGTAGGCTCTCTCGTGGTCTTTGTGGTGGGTTCTTTCGTTGTCCTTACAGTGGGCTTTCCATCATGTTGGCAGAGAGAAAAGCCTAGATAAGTTCTCCCAAAAAAGAGCCTTTTCTTACTTTTTAATTCTTTGCAAGACCATAAAAAGCGTTCAAACGCAAGCTTTTTAAAATTTGCACAAAGATTTTTATGGGATTGGGAGGGGATTTTACGAGATTTTGGGCGGTCTTTGTCGGATTTTATTTCTTGGCAGTAAACGATATCATTTCTTTGAAGTGTGTATTAAAAAATAGGAAGCAGCTTTATTGCTTCTTTGCGAGCTTTTTCCAATTGCGTATTGTCCATACCTTCAAGCATCATTTCAAGGTCTGGTGCTTGAATTTTGGCGTGTTTTGCAAGCATATACCATGCCGCTGCCATGACTATATCGCCTTTTGTGCCTATTCCATCGCGATAGAGCCTTGCGAGAGAAACTTGTGCTGGTGGAACCATATTGATGGCATTGCTCATAAGCAAATGAAAAGCACGTTGAAAATCGGTTTCTCCACCACGACCTTTCACAAGCCATTGTGCTAAAAGGATTTGTGCTGTAGAGTGGTTGTTTTGGGCAGCTGCTTCCATGAGTCTGCGGGCGTTGCGCTCATCTCTTGGACGCGTTGAAGTTCCTGAGGCAAGAATTTTTGACGCAGCAAACGCGGCTTCAGAATCTCCACGGGCAGCGCCTTTTAAGAACCATTTTAATGCTTGTTCTATCGCCTCATTTTCACGGCTTTGTGAAGAAACACCCGCGAGAACTTGTTTTTCACGCGAGGCTTTATAAAGAAGCAATTGTCCATAATAAAAATAGGCTTCTTTTACCTTAGCATCTACGGCTTTTCGGATAAACTCTTCACCAAGTTCCTGATTTTGCGCAATGAAATTTCCATCAAATAATAGAAGACCGTAGCGCAGTTGCGCTTGTGGTTCGCCTTGTTTTGCTGCTCGTCCAAACCACAAAGCAGCGCGCGCACCATCACGAGGAACAGCGCATCCTTCCATATAAATCCGAGCAACCAGAGTCTGTGCGATGGGATCATTTTGTTCTGCTCGTCTGAGTGCTTCACGAAAGGCTTTTAAATAATAGCCTTGGGTGTAATAGTCATAAGCTTGATCATATTCTCCAGCTTTTAAAGGTTGGAAAGGTTCTTGAGTGTTTGTGGTGTCTTGAATTGTATTGAAAGAACGTTCAAAATTTGAGAGCTCCTGAACATTGGCAGCAGATTTTGCAACAGTACTGGTGAAGCAAATCATTATTAAGGTGAAGAGCGCTATGCTTTTTTTTATCATGCCTTGCTTTATCATGAATGCTCCTTCTCCCCCTCTACGAGAAGAAGTTTTTACATTTTTCTTTCATCATATCAAGTGTACTCAAAGGATTTATACCCAAGGGATTATAGTGGAGATTTCCACTATTTCTACACATCATTGTGCTCATGGAAGTAAGAGCCAAGATTTAACTTGGTGGAAAATGTTTTCTTTTTCAACGGAGTAAAAATAACATTCTTTCTATATTATTCTTTACGACTAATGTGAATAAAAAATACAATGTGTTTTTCATTAAAAACAAAATTTGAATTGATGAAATATCAACCTTTGTCGACATGTTTGGCAATTATGGGGGCTTCTTTTAGCTTTACCAAACTATGCTAAAACGTTGATGATGATATTGTCAATGGATGTTTTTGATTGTTGAGAAAATCACACAAAATGAAACTCTCTAAAGGTATTGGATTTTTACCGATACCCTAGAAATGCTACACGAGATATAGCAAGCTATTCAACTGCTTTAGTCACAGATAAACCAAATTTTGTGATTACACTTCCACGTAATAACTAGGGTGTGGAGGATTTTTCATTATTTTTAAAGCGATAAATTATTATACCTTGTATCGTTACAATATATAAAAAAGTTTATTCGCTCTGGCTAAAAAACAAGAGTTTGTATTGAGGTGAAAATCTCTTTTCTTTAGCAAGAGCTTTTAGGTCTTTACGTCTCAAATATAGAAAATCTCCACATTAAATAGGGGGTTCATCTATTATAAGTACGTATATAATAACGTGTTGCTCCCGCCTCATCATAATAAACAACAGACATTATACCTTTATCCATTGGCGCTATTCTATAAGTCAAAGTTACACCCATGTTCTGCTGTTTTTGGGGTTGATCTGTATAGATCACATTATATCCATTCCGTCGCAACAGATCGATAAATAAAGGAGTAAAGTTGTCTGCTGTATTATTTTTCTTTATAATAAGTGTGGTTGTAGCTGGCGGTAAAGGTTTTTTGAGATTACGGACAAAATCGTTAGCAATTAATTTTGCAGCATTCGTCGTAACATTTTGATCAACATAACTTGATGAATTACCATTCATAGATACACAACCAGCTGTCAACACAAGCGGTGGTAGCAATAAATATTTTAACATCTTAATTCCCCCCTATTTATGGTTAGGCTCTCTTGTTTATTAGGCTCTCTTGGGAAGCTCTTACAGCGAAATAAGAGCACTTTTGCTCATGACCATACTAACAACGTATCGGTGCACAATCAAGCGGTATTTTTTCATTCGTTTTTTAAAAACTACTATCATCTCTAAGAGCATTTAAAGGTTATACTTAACATACAAAATATATATTAAAAGCATATAAAACATGTGTAAGCATATACTATAGGTAAATTTATTTTGTGATGTGCTGTGGTAATATAGTTTTTTAAGATAGGCTTAACCGTTATCAAATGATGTGTTAGGTGTACAGTTTTACCAAATAAATTTTCAAGTGCTGGTTTTTGAGGGCTGTTCTTTTCAAAGATATTTATGAGTGTTTATGAACAGAGAGTGTAGATCTCTAGCATGATGTTAAAAATTTTCATTTTGATCAGCGATGAGTTGTAAAATTGCTCTTTGTTTTACCGATGTTAAAACTCTAAATCTTTTTAACAGCAGATATTCCTCTCTGCTCGATATTATCTCGTCATGTTGGTATGGAGATTCTTGTTTTGTTAAGATATCTGCGTAGAAAAAGGTAAGTGGAACGCTTAGGATATCGGCAATATCTTTCAGGCGTCCTGCGCTTACACGATTTAAGCCTGTTTCATATTTTTGAATTTGTTGGTAGCTTACATTTAAAGCATGCGCTAATTGTTTTTGAGACATTTTCAACATTTTTCGCCTAAAACGAATTCTCTTGCCTACAAAAATGTCGTTGAGAGTTTTGGTTTGCACTTTAGAGCCCCCCGCCGGTTGCGAGCGCCCTCGCATGAGTATTCCGGGAGCTTGAAAACACTGAACTCAAATCAGCATTTTGCTTTTAGTGCTGAGAGCACCTGGACATAGCAAAATCTCCCGGAATCCCGGGATACCCACAGAGTGGGTTCATTTTTATGTTTGAGTTTCGGGTTTTCAAGTCCCTATTGGTCGTTGCGTATGCGACCAAAATCACCTTTTAAGTCATAAAGCAATTTCGGGAAATTTACAATAAAAATGAAAATAGTGTTTTTTTCATGAGAGGAGCTGCGTTTTTCATCAAGTCAAAAATGGTGAGAAAAGCGGTGGCACTTTTGCGTATGGGTTTTGTTTAGTCCCTCTCTGGGTGCGAGCGCCCTCGCATTGGTATTCTGGGAGTCTAAAACTGAACCTAAATCAGCATTTTGCTTTTAGTGCTTAAAGCACTTGGACATAGCAAAATCTCCCAGAATTCCGAGGATATTCATAGTATGGGCTTATTTATAATGGATTAATCTGCGTGTTCAAACTTTAGGGAGCAGTTTTCTATTGGGCGTTGTTTAAATTTAATTGAATGCGTAAGAAATTGCTGCTGGATCTAAAGTGAATCCAGATTCCATTAATCGAATGACAAGTTTTGGAACTGTTTCTTTTACGTGGTTCTTGAAAGGAAGGTATATAATTCCAGCAATATCTGAAGGGGGGGCAACGTCTTGCTTTATCAGAATAGCAACATTTTTTCGAGAAAGCGCGGATATTAACATGCCCATTTCGAGAACAACATTTTGTCGCGCACGAGGTTGTGCTTTTTGGGGACCATCACTTTTGGAATAGCCCATGTCATCAGGAGTGAGCAGTACAATACCAAATTTTGTAGAACGGGTTGGATTACAGATCTCTTTTTCCAAAGCTTCAATGATGGTTAGACCATTACCGCTCGTATTTTGCAAGATGTAAGGTTCAAGCCCAAGCCTGCGAAGAGTAAGTTCAAGTTGCTCTAGGGCAGCAGCATCATGACCGTGTACGACAAAAACTTTTTTATCTGAGGTATTGGAAGAAGTCTTTGGGGAAGAAGTTTTTGATTTTTTTCCTAGGTGCTTGGCTAAGGCTTTTTTTAGGTTCTCTTGTAAGGGGCCACTGCTTTGAAAGACGATTTTTCCTGAGCTTCCTCCATACCAATTAATTGATCCTGCATCTAAGATTATGATCTGATATACTTCAGGGGAATTATGTGATAGAGGTTTGGCTTCTATGATTTCATATCCAGCTTTGCAAACCATGTTTTTAAGGTCTTCAAAGGTACCTTTGTATTCCATTTTTTATGTCCCCTCCATATCTCTATCATCAGTTGTCGGTATTCATTATCAACATTAACAATGATGATTTTTCCCAATCATGATGGTTTCTTTTTATAAGATAAAGTTTTATGATTTTTTTTCTTATACTATGTAAAAAGGGGATGCTAGCTTTTTCATCTAATTCTGTTAAATTTTGAGACAATTTGATGGAATTTTGAGACAAGAGGAATGCACTTTTATCCCCTTTATCTGTAATTGTGGGTGATACATGGATGATATGGGTATGTGTGGGTTTTTGTCGGTGCTTGTATGAATGTTTCCCCCGCATTACAAGGGGGTGGTTTCACATTTTTCTTTTATTCTTTCGAGTATCATCAAAGGATTGTCGTTCCCGAAAATGACTTCTTCGACAGCAATGAATTCACAGGCGGTTTTTAAGACTTCATCAAAAGTTGTAAAATCGCTTCCTGCTTGAAGAATAGCAGGGATTTCCATAATCTCTGCCCACCACCCTGCTAGTTGGACATTGCGGGGGTGAGGCTGTGGCTTTTTATCAGCACCAAGTTTTCCAAAGAATAGGTAATCGACGCCGGCTTCTCCAGCAACCATAGCGCTATGGCGATTGCGTAAATTTCCAAAACCTATGATTTTTTGTTCCCTTTTCTGATTGTCGAGGCTTTCGAGAGCGTTAAGGTCACCCTCTATATGCACGCCATCAGCCTTTATTCGTCCCGCAATTCGGCTGTCTCCAGCAATGAGAAGGGCGGTATCATTTTGTTGAATATCTTGTGCATAAAGTTGTGCTTGTTTTTGTAAAAAAGCTGCATCACCCTGAGAGTCATAAAGAATAACGCATGCAAAAGACTTTTTTTGTGAGGTTTGGGGTTGTGAGGTTTGGGGTTGTGAGGTTTGGGGTTGTGAGGTTTGGGGTTGTGAGGTTTGG
>NZ_JH725117.1:125875-133156 GCF_000278115.1 Bartonella sp. DB5-6 | reverse complement strand
TTGTGAGGTTTGGGGTTGTGAGGTTTGGGGTTGTGAGGTTTGGGGTTGTGAGGTTTGGGGTTGTGAGGTTTGGATTTGCAAGATTTGATGCAAAAAGCTAGGTTCTAAAGTCCGTCGAACATCCAATGTTAAAACCAATTGAGGACAAGGATGGGGATCAATCGATTTGTTTTTTTCTTTTGTCATACAAAGTCCTTGATTTTTAAAAATAAACTTGACTTTTAAAAATAAAATTACATTCTAAAGCGCGCTTTGCTCATTTATTGCTTATGGGGGTCCACTTATGGGATACCAGGGTGCTCTTAATCATAATACACATCCTTCTCATCGTGATACGCGCATTGATGTTTTTCGTTCTTTAGCCTTATTGACGATTTTCATCAACCATATTCCTGGAACTCTTTATGAGTCTTTAACACATAGAAACTTCGGTTTTTCTGATGCCGCAGAAGTTTTTGTTTTGCTTTCAGGAATTTCTCTTGGGTTAAGTTTTCATGCGCGGTTACATCAGGAGCCCTTTACTTTCATTGTTCGCAAACTTTGGCAGAGAGCTCTTCAGCTTTATGGGGCATATCTTTTTACTACTTTTGTAACTCTCAGCCTTTTTTTCGCAGGCTTTTTATTGTGGCGTTCAGAGAAACTTTTATCAATGAATAATGTGGGTCTATTTTTTACACAGCCTTTTGTCGCATTCTTTAGCACCTTAAGCTTTGGACATCAATTAGGGTATAATAATATTCTTCCACTTTATATTGTTCTGATGCTTTTTGCACCCTTTGCGCTTTGTTTAAGTTGTAAACGGAAAGGGCTTTTGCTTTTGGGCTCGTTCATATTGTACTTGGTTTGCGGATTTTATAAAATTGCTCCCCCTTCTTATCCTTTAGAGGGGAAATGGTTTTTGAACCCTTTATCTTGGCAATTCTTGTTTGTCGTAGGGTTGGTTAGCACTTTATCTCTTAAACAGGGGACAAGAATCGCCTTTCAACCTTTTTGGATTGTTCTTTCTGCGGGCTATCTTTTGCTTGCATTTTTATGGGTGCGCTTCAATTGGTGGGGTGTTCTGGGCTGGCTTGGTTGGTCTTCCCCATTGATTAATTTTAATAAAACTTTTTTAAGCTTGCCACGTCTGCTCCATATTGTTGCGTTATCAGGGCTCATCCTTTGCTTGCCTCGTTTGCACAAGTGGTTTTATGTCTCACCACAACATCCTTTAGCAATTTTGGGAAAATACAGTTTACCCGTCTTTGTAACGGGAACTGTTTTTGCCATGTTGGGACAAGTTTTAAAAACAGTGATGACAGGAACGTTTTTTTCCGATACCTTACTTATAATAAGCGGTATTGCTCTGCAATTCGGGGTCGCATATTATTGTGAAAAACGTCGATCTCTTCGCTGGTTTTCTTCACGGAAAACTATCAGTTTGTAACGCTACTCTACGTCTATGGCGTGTTAACCTTAGCTTAAGAAGTACATTGCGCAAGAGTTTAAAAAGAGGTACTCATTATAAAAAAGACATTCACCGCAGCAGGAAAAGAAACTTTTTAACTCTCTAATCGTTGAGTGTCATAATTTTTGTGCTGATATTGGAGTATGAAAGCGTGAGTGCACATAAACTTCCCCATGATGAACCCATTATCATGATTGAGCATAATGCTTTTGATAATGCTTTCAATCGCCTCTATGAAGAGACGATGACACTCATTGAAGAAACCGCAACTTATATTGACACAGAGGGCAAATTAGCGGCACGTTCCCTTTCAGCAGAAATTTCTGCAATGTATGCCAAAGAAGCAATGTATTTAAGCACACGGCTTATGCAAATTGCCTCACAACTCCTTCTTTTACGTGCAGAGCGCGAAGGAGAAATGACACCAGAGCAAATACAAAAAGAGATTGCAAAAGTATCGCTTCATACACCGACGCTGAAACTAGAAAACCCTCATTGGCAAGAGTTACCAGAAATCTTCCGACAATTTGTTGCTCGTTCACTGCGTCTTGAAGCACGTATGCAATATATGCGTGCTGGTAGAGAAAGCGGATCTTCTGATGTTTTGGAAGAGGGCAATCCGGTGGGCAAGCAAATCGAATTGATTAAGACAGCATTTGGGCGTTCTTAGAAAATGTTGTACCTCGCTTCTTCTTCATTTTGGCGGGCATGCCTCTTCTTTCAAAATAAATTTTGATCAATATTCTTTTTTATTGTTCTGTATTCTTTGCTCTTTGCTGTTTAGCTTGTTCAAGGGTGGAAAAGTGTATAGACTTGAAACTTATGGCAGAGAGGGTTAATATTGAAGTGTGGTAAAATCCATTTCATCTAGTCTAGAAGCGCGCATGGAATTTATGCGCGCTGTTAGAGAAGATCTGTTTTTCCTTTGCTGTCTTGGCTATTAGTCTCTGTTCAAGGGGGGGAAAAGTGTATAGGCTTGCGATTTATGGCAGAGACGATTCGTATTATAGGCATTGATCCCGGATTACGTCGTACAGGATGGGGTGTTATCGATCTCTCCGGTAATCGCTTTCAATTTATTGCAGCAGGAACGCTTTGTTCTGATGTACGGTGTGACCTTGCTTCCAGATTATGCCAACTTCATAAAGGACTTTCAGATGTTTTGCATAAATTTATGCCCCATGAAGCAGCAGTGGAACATGTCTTTGTCAATAAAGATGCTACGGCAACTTTAAAGCTTGGTCAAGCGCGTGCTATTGCGCTTCTTGCTCCAGCACAAGCAAATTTGCCCGTTTTTGAATATGCTCCAAATAAGGTAAAAAAATCGGTTATTGGTGTTGGACATGGTGCTAAAGAACAAATTCATATGATGGTAAAAATTCTCCTTCCCCGTGCGGAATTTGATAGCAGTGATGCGGCTGATGCGCTTGCTCTTGCTCTTTGTCACAGTATGCACCGTAGTAGCATTTCTCACCGTTCAAGGATTATGGCATGATTGGGATTATGGTATGATTGGTAAATTAAAAGGTATTCTTGAGCATATCTTTGATGATCATATCCTTGTGAATGTTCAAGGTGTTGGCTATATCGTTTTTGTATCAAATCGGTTGCGTCCTTCTTTGCCCGCTCTTGGTGAGGGTATAAGCCTCTTTATTGAAACGCATGTTCGTGAAGATGCTATCCGACTTTTTGGTTTTGCTACAAGAGCTGAACAGGAGTGGTTTTGTCTTTTGCAAAATGTTCCAGGTGTGGGCGCGAAGGTTGCTTTGGCAATTTTGGGCACTTTGTCGCCTGATGAGTTGGCGCAAGCGATTGCCTTAAATGATATTGCAATGATTAGTCGTGCTCCGGGCGTTGGTAAAAAAGTCAGTGAAAGAATTGTTGGCGAACTGAAAAGTAAAGCACCGTCCTTTAACGAACATGCGGTCCAGTCTGCTCCGCTTCCTCATCTGGAAGTTACCAATCAACCAACAAATGATGCTCTTTCCGCTCTCATTAAGCTTGGTTTTGAACGTGACCAAGCAGCCCGTGCTCTTGCTTTAGCGATGAAGGTTCTTGAAGGGGAAACCATTTCCTCTGAACTGCTTATTCGCCATAGTCTCAAATTACTTTCTCCTCCCAATTAGTATGGGGTAATAATGCATAAAGATGAAGATCAACGCCTACTCGGTAGTGTTCCCCTTCCCAATGATCCAGATCGTTCTTTAAGGCCACAAGTACTCGACGACTTTATTGGTCAAGAAGCAGCACGGGCAAATTTAAAAATATTTATTGAAGCGGCAAAAGCACGCAAAGAAGCACTCGACCATGTTTTGTTTGTAGGACCCCCTGGTTTGGGCAAAACAACACTTTCACAGATTATGGCAAAAGAATTGGGGGTTAATTTTCGTTCTACCTCAGGTCCTGTCATTGCTAAAGCAGGGGATTTGGCGGCTCTTTTAACAAATCTAGAAGAACGCGATGTTCTTTTTATTGATGAAATTCACCGTTTAAGTCCGGCAATTGAAGAAATTCTTTATCCAGCTATGGAAGATTATCAGCTGGACCTTATCATTGGTGAAGGGCCCGCAGCACGTTCGGTTAAAATTGACCTTGCTAAATTCACCTTGGTGGCAGCAACCACGCGTTTGGGGTTGTTGACTACACCATTGCGGGACCGTTTTGGTATTCCAATCCGTCTCAATTTTTATACTATAGAGGAATTGGAATATATTGTTCAGCGTAATGCACGCCTATTTTCAGTGCAGATTAGTGATGATGGTGCCCATGAAATTGCACGCCGTGCGCGCGGTACTCCACGGATTGCAGGGCGGCTTTTACGGCGGGTTTGTGATTTTGCTTTGGTCAAACGGGCGGAAAAGATTGACCGAAAAGTTGCGGATGAAGCGCTTTCGCGCCTTGAAGTTGATCACCTTGGTCTTGATCCTCTTGACCATCGCTATTTGCGGTTGATTGCGGAAACTTTTTTAGGTGGTCCGGTGGGAATTGAAACTATTTCTGCTGCTCTCTCAGAACCGCGTGATGCTATTGAAGATATTGTTGAACCCTATCTTCTCCAACAAGGTTTTATTCAACGAACCGCTCGTGGACGAATTCTTACAGAAAAAGCTTGGAGCCATTTAGGTCTTTGTCCTCCAGTGTCTCAGGTTTCAACACAAAGGAGCGTTCAACCGCTTGATCGGGAGGATTTACAAACAACTTTATGGGATGAAGCAGATGAGTGAGACATCTCCCTTGGGAGATATATCTTTGTCAAATACTTCCTTGTGAAATATCCCCTTGCAAGAGCAACTATACAAAAGCTTTGCCTGTATGAACCAAGTTTGTGTACAGTAAATAAATCGTTCGCGGGCACATTTTTACAAAAAAGTCCAATTTTACAGTCAAAGCTTCAAGAGATTGAGAACTTTATAATCCAGTTTCCACGATTTCAACACAAAAATGCGTTCAATTGCTTGACATTTAAGAGTATTCGCCAATACAAACGGTTTTATGGAACACAGCAGATGACTGAGATATCCTCTTTAACGGGCAATCATACAAACGCTTTTCATGCTTTTCAAGTGCGGGTTTATGTTGCTGATACAGATTTTTCTGGTGTGGTGTATCATGCGCGCTATCTAGAATTTTTTGAACGGGGACGTTCAGAATTTTTACGGGATACAGGTTTTAATAACAAGATGTTAGCCTCAGGTGTGGAGGGGGAAAAGCTATTTTTTGTTGTACGTCATATGGAAATTAAATTTTCACGATCAGCACAAATCGATAATCTTTTAACCATAAAAACACGCATCAATCATATTCAAGGGGCGCGTTTTTTCATGGAACAATACATTTTGCGCGAGGATGAGATGTTGGTAACAGCAAAAGTTGAAATTGCTCTTATTAACGAGACAGGAAAACCACGCCGTTTACCAAAAAGTCTTTTTTCAACGGTTCTTGTTTAAAAGTATACTCTGTTTTAAAGTGGTATTGTGTTGGCTCTTTGACTGATGAAAGAGTAAAGTTTTTTTCTTAAATTTAGAAACTATAAAACAATCTGCTTTATTCAATTTTAACAAATGTACCTTTCATTTGGAGGGATAAAAATTATGCCGTATGTAGAATTAACGAATCCAGAAGTGATTGGAATATTGCGTTTATTTATGCAAGCGGGTTTCATCGTTAAGGCTGTTATGATTGGATTGCTTTTGGCTTCCGTATGGAGTTGGGCAATTATTTTTGATAAAATTTTGACCTATCGGAGAATACGACGTGAAATAAAAAAGTTTGAACGCACATTTTGGTCAGGGAAAGCTCTAGAAGATCTTTATGCAGAATGTAAAATTCAGCGCACCAATAGTATATCGGCAGTTTTTATGGCAGCAATGGTGGAATGGAAAAAATCTCTCGAAAAAGGCATTCATACGTCGATAAGCCTACAGAGTAGGATTGATAAAGCTATGGATCTCACTTTGGGGCGCGAAAGTGCAAAAATAGAATCAAAATTAAGCTTTCTTGCAACACTGGGGTCCGCTGGTCCTTTTATCGGCCTTTTTGGAACAGTTATTGGTATTATGAGTTCGTTTCTTTCTATTTCAGCCTCTCAAAATACTTCGCTTGCAATTGTTGCACCGGGCATAGCAGAAGCGCTCTTGGCTACCGCTATCGGTTTGTTTGCAGCAATTCCAGCCGTTATTGCCTATAATAAATTGGTTCATGAAAGTGCTCGGATAATCGCACAAATAGAAAACTTCGCCGATGAATTTTCAACAATTATATCACGTCGTATCGATGAGACACTTACATCTCATTCATCATTATAAGAGGAGGACCCCATGGGCGTTTTTGTTGCTTCTTCTTCTCGAAAAAATACACGCAGGCGGCACCATTCACATAGCCAACTGATGAGTGAGATCAATGTTACACCTTTTGTTGATGTTATGCTGGTGTTGTTGATTATTTTTATGGTCTCTGCTCCCCTTTTGGTCAATGGTGTTCCGCTTGATTTGCCTCGTAGTCAAGCGGGTCCTGTGCGAACGCAGCATACTCCACTCACGGTTTCACTTGATGCGCAAGGGCGCTTAGCCATTAATCAAGATTATTACGATACACCTGAAGCTCTAATTGCACACCTCAAAGCTCAATTAGAAACTAATCCTGCGCAAAAAGACCAACGTATTTTTGTGCGTGCGGCTAAAACTGTTGAATATCAACAAGTTTTACGATTGCTTGTTGATATTCAGAAGGCAGGCTTTTCACAAGTTGCTTTAGCCAGTTTGGCTCAATAAGATTTATCATAAATTATCGCATGCTGTACGTAAAAACAGTGTAGAGCGATTAAAGATAAAAAACGCAAGGCATGAATATGAATAAAGACTCCTATCATAGTATGAAACGAGGCTTGGTTTTATCCCTTGTCGTACATGTGATTTTTCTCGGTTGGGGGGCTGTTCATCTCATCAATCCCATCTCTTTACCACAACAATTGGAAGCTGTTCCGGTTACTCTTGCTCCTCTGTCTCAAGAGTTTTCTTCTCAACAAGGGGCATTGAATGTTCCTGTGCGTGAAATTCCAGCAGTGAAACCCACAACCAAACCACAAGAAAAAGAAGATGCGCATCATTTTGGGGAAGGGAAGATCGATAGTCTTGCACCTTTTAAACCAGACGAAAAACCGCAGATCGTTGAGACAACGTCTCCGCCATCAGGAGAAGAGAGCGCTTTAGAAAAACCTTCACCAGAACTTATACAACAAGAAATATCAGAAGTGAAAACAGAGGTTGCTTCGAAGGTTGTGCCTGAAGTGCCTATGGAGAGCCTTCAAGAGGATGTTTCGAAGGTTGTGCCTGAAG
>NZ_JH725117.1:120466-125632 GCF_000278115.1 Bartonella sp. DB5-6 | reverse complement strand
TCAAGAGGATGTTTCGAAGGTTGTGCCTGAAGTGCCTTTAGAGCCACACAAAAATGAAGAGATAATATTGTCGCAAAAATTGGTTCCAACGATAGAAAAAGTGCCTGTAGAGTCAGCACCAGCATACCAACAAATGCCCCAAATTGCACTACCAGATAAATTTCCTTTCCCACAGTTTAAACCGAGATCTGTTAAAAAATCCGAATCCCAAAATGTGCAAACTAAGAAAAGGAAAAATCACCAAACGACTGATCAGATCATTGAAGATATTTTAGCAATGGAAGAAAATAATCTCCTCAATCGTGCACGTAGCCAAGGAGGCGGAGCAAAACGCTCTAGTAAACCAGAAGCTTTGGGGGCAAGAAAAAATCTTGATGACGCCACAAAAATGGCACAAACTTTGGTTAACATCGCAGGGGGGTGTATTCAACAGAAGCTTAAACTTGTGGCTCTTGGTGGTGATTTAAAAAACCGTCCGGTGGTGCGTTTGCGATTTTATCTAAACCGTGAAGGAATGGTTATAGGAGATCCAATTGTTGAGCCTTTAAGTGGTGCTAAGAGTCAGCAAGCTATTATGATCAGACAGGTGTATGCGGCTGTTTTTTCATGCCAACCTTATACAGATCTTCCACGCGATCAATATGATTTGTGGGGACAGGGGTTCGATTTTGATGTTGATCCCCTTCAAGAAATAACACGATGAGATATAGATATATTTTTGCGCTCAATGCGTTCAATGCAAAGGATAGATTCCATGATGACTAAGACGAGACATAATTTTTTTTCTTGGTTTATTATCACTTGCGGTTTGTGGCTTTCAGGTTTTTCATCTGCTTATGCGCAGCTGAAAGGTACTATTTCTAGTGCTGACTTTAATCCCATTCCCATTGCAATTACGGATTTTGTTTCTAATGATTCGATTGGATTAAAAATAGCAGCTGTGATTACAGCCGATCTTGAACGGTCAGGTCTTTTTTTACCGCTTGATAAGGAATCTTTTTCTGAAAAGATTTTTAATCCTAACAAGCAACCGCGTTTTTCTAGTTGGAAACAAATAAAAGCGCAAGGTTTGGTTGCTGGGCAAGTTTTACGAGAAACTGATGGACGATTGAGGGTTGATTTTCGTTTGTGGGATGTGTTTGGACAGCGACAACTCAAAGGACGGCGTTTTTATACAGCTACGGAACGTTGGAGACGTGTTGCACATATGATTGCAGATGAGATCTATAGTGAGATGACAGGGGAAAGTGGTTATTTTGATACACGGATTGTTTTTATAGATGAAACAGGGCCTCAAGATGCACGTATCAAACGTTTAGCAATTATGGATCAAGATGGAGCAAATTTAATCTATATTTCTGATGGCAGTGAGCTGATTCTTACACCGCGTTTTTCACCTAAACGACAAGAAATTACCTATATGGCTTACGAGCACAATCAGGTCCCTCATGTTTATCTCCAACAAATTGAAATGGGGCAAAGGGAGTTGATAGGAACTTTTGACAATATGACAATCGCTCCGCGTTTTTCTTCTGATGGACAAAAAGTGATTATGAGTTTGTTGCAAAATGATGGGAGCGCAAACCTTTACACTATGGATTTACGTACCCGCACAATGACGCGCCTTACAGCGACTTCAGTTATTGATACATCTGCTTCTTATTCGCCCGATGGGACACAAATCGTTTTTTCATCGGATCGCAGCGGAAAGCCGCAAATCTATACGATGAATGTGGATGGTAGCAATGTCAAACGTATTTCTTTAAACGAAGGGAGCTATTCTACACCCATTTGGTCTCCACGTGGTGATTATATCGCCTTTACAAAACAATTGGAGGGACAATTTTCTATCGGTGTTATGCGCCCCGATGGACAAGGAGAGAGAATTTTAACTACGGGTTTTCATAATGAAGGACCGACTTGGGCTCCTAATGGCCGCGTGTTGATGTTCTTTCGCAAAAATCCGGGCATGGGTCCCAAACTTTATACGATTGACATTACGGGACGTAATGAACGCCTGTTGCCTACACCCAATGATGCTTCTGATCCAGCATGGTCGCCATTGCTCGCTATACAATAGAAAAGGCGCTCTTAAAAACTAAGTCGCTCGATAACAAACAGAGTGAAAGTCCATGAGATCTACGTTACTACAGTTGTCTCTACGATTTAAGAGGGTTGGTTTTTTGTCTTTGCAATTGATTTGCCTTTATATGTTGTAAGCTTTAACCGCCATCTTTTGTCGTTTAGAAATAATGAAACTTCCTTGGAAAATTTCCGTTAAAAATAATTTTTAAAAAAATTTGATTCAGAGAGCTTTTGCGTTTTTTGTTGAGAATGTTTTAAAAATTTGCATAGGGCGCCCCGCTTCAAGAGCGGGGCTTTGTGAAGGGAAAAAATCAAGGTATTGTGCTGCGAAAAAATGAGAGATAATTACGCTTTTATAGAGAGCGTACCAATAATGATTGCATGGGAATTATACAGACAGTTTTGCTAAAATCTCATCACTGACATCAAAATTGGCATAAACATTTTGTACGTCATCATCTTCTTCTAATGTCGAAATAAGTCGTAAAACGGATAAAGCTTTTTCTTCATCTACTGGCGCAAGGGTAATAGCTTTCCAAACTGTTTTGATGGATTGAGCTTCGCCAAGTTTTGCTTCGAGCATTTTAGAAACTTCACCAATATCTTCAAATGCACAAGTAATGTGGTGCCCAGTCTCTTCTGATTGCACATCTTCAGCGCCGGCTTCGATTGCTGCGTCCATAATGCTGTCTGCTGTTCCTGCTTCTGGTTTATAGATGATTTCACCAATCCGATTAAACATGAAGCTCACGGAACCTGTTTCTCCTAATGCTCCACCTGATTTTGTGAAAGCAGCTCTCACGTTTGAAGCGGTGCGGTTGCGGTTATCTGTTAAAGCTTCGACAATGACTGCAACACCACCTGGACCATATCCTTCATAGCGCACTTCATCATAATGTTCAACATCGTTGCCTGAAGCTTTCTTAATTGCGCGTTCAATGTTGTCTTTCGGCATTGATTGTGCTTTCGCATTTTGGACAGCGAGCCTTAAGCGCGGATTCATGGACGGATCAGGGGCACCTTGTTTGGCTGCAACTGTAATTTCGCGCGCAAGCTTAGAAAATATTTTCGAGCGCATTGCGTCTTGACGCCCTTTACGGTGCATAATATTTTTAAATTGTGAATGACCTGCCATAGTTTTTCTTCCAGTTTTGTGGCTTTTCTTCTCGTTGGGTTGCTTTAATTTGAAGACGGTGAAACGCGCATCCCACCAGAATAAATGTGCCGCAGTGTTGAGGTGAAGTGATCGAATATATCCTTTATAAAAAAAATTGCCTTAAAGGTAAAGATACTCTGTAGAGGATCATTACAAGACAGATGTCTTGTCGTTTATCAAAAATCAGGTTATAACAGAATATGATTTCATGGCAAAAGTGGATTATTCCATGCCTCGCTTTATTTTAAGAGTGAGTGAAAGAAACCTGATATATAAGAATAACAACTCCACTGCTTTTAAAGTGGGCAATAACCTGCCTCAAGAACGCAATAAAGAGGCGAATAAAAGGATGTTATAGAAGATGGCAACGCAACTTTTGATGCCTAAAGCGACAGCTGTTTGGCTGGTTGATAATACTGCTCTTTCTTTTGATCAGATTGCAGAATTTTGTAAATTGCATGTTTTGGAAGTGAAAGCTATCGCTGATGGCGATGCTGCTCATGGTATTAAAGGCCTAGACCCAATTAGTTCTGGACAGTTGACGCGTAGTGAAATTGCACGGGTAGAGGCTGATCAAACTGCGCGCTTAAGAATTTCTGAGTCTAGGGTACGTATCCCTGAAAAAAAACGTAAAGGGGCGCGCTATATCCCTCTTTCTCGACGCCAAGATCGTCCAAACGGTATCTTATGGTTGGTGATAAATCATCCTGAGTTAAAAGATGCGCAGATTTCACGATTGATAGGGACAACAAAAGCAACTATTGAACAAATTCGCCTTAGAACCCACTGGAACAGTGCTAATTTGGTTCCGCTTGATCCCGTAGGATTGGGGTTGTGTTCACAAATTGATTTGGATTTCGAACTCCAGCGTGCTGCAAAAAATCGTCCTGTTTCTGCAGAGGGAGATCAGTCTTTGCTTCCAGCATCCGTGACGGAAAATGTTGACCTCAATGAAGGACAAGGTGAAGATGATCTTAACAAGAGTTTTGATGCCGATAAAGTTTTTGCCAAACTCAATGCGTTACAGAAAAGCCGTGAGGATGGTGTATAAACAGATGGTAAGTGTAGACGCGATTTTACATTTGTACTGAAAGGCTGTGGATGAAAAGCTCGGCGAAGATTTAAAAAGATGATAGATAAAAAATGAGATTTTTTTCATTAGGAATTAAGGACTACTCTTGAAGCGCTATTGAAAGAATGTATTTTCAATTTTTATGTTTACAATAAGGAGAATCGGTTTATGCGCTTTACTAGAAATATTATCTTTCATCCTTTAGCGTTGGTCTTTTTTTTCTCAGTATCTTTGGTTGGTTGTGGCAAAAAAAATTCCGCACTTAGGGGTATGAATGGCGCTTCTTTGAATAATACAGGTTTTAATCAGATGTCCTCAGGCTTGGGGCAGGAATTTACTGTTAACGTTGGGGATCGTGTTTTCTTTAGTCTCGATTCTTCTTCAATTGAACCTGACGCTGAAAGTGTTTTAATGCGTCAAGCGGAATGGTTGCTTCGTTATCCTTACTATTCTATTATGATTGAAGGTCATGCGGATGAACGTGGTACGCGGGAGTATAATTTGGCACTTGGACAGCGCCGTGCTGTTGCTGTGCGCAACTATTTGGTTTCTCTTGGAGTGTCTGCGCAACGCATTCAAACAATCTCTTATGGAAAAGAAAGACCTGTGGCAGTGTGTGATGATATTTCTTGTTGGAACCAAAATCGACGCGCTGTTACAACGCTTAATAACATGAACCGTAATTAAAAAAACAAATTTTTATTTAAACTATTGGATTGATGCTTGAGGGGAGAAAATCATGTGGATGTCTCTTAAACAAAATTGGAAAACCGTTTTTTGTACGGCAATTGTCATAGCTTGTGCTGCTTCATTTGTTCAAAGTGCAGCGCGGAAAGCTTCTCAATATTCTACA
>NZ_JH725117.1:97081-119405 GCF_000278115.1 Bartonella sp. DB5-6 | reverse complement strand
CTTTTCAGGGGATGCTTCAAAGTCGGGAGTTTATTTTAGAAAATCAGAAAGCTCTTTTTAAAGATTATGATTTGGATAAACTCTTGCGTGATATACGAACGGTGCTTGAGCACAATGATCTGAAAAATGTTCAAAAGCAATTCCACCAGCTGTTTGATAAAAAAGACTCTTCTGTTTACTCTTGTGCTTTTGAAAATGCTTTTTTGGATGAAAATTTACAGATTGTAAAGGAAGGGACGGTTCAGGAACAGAGCACGAAAGATGATCAGAGCAGTGTTGCCGATATGGAAAGCCATGATCATACAAGTCGTTTGCAAGAAGTGCATAAAGATGTGGAGAAAACAGGGAATCTTCTGCAGAAAGTGCATGACCACTTTAAAAAAGCACATGAAGAAAGCGTTCATGTTGAACCGCATCAGGGTAAAGATTCCTCTCCTTTTTCTTCCAAAGCGTTGTATAAAAAAGGTTATAATTTTATTGTTTCTGCCAACTATGTCGATGCTGAAAAAGCCTTTTGCGCTTTTCAGCATCACTATAAAAAAGATCCTTTGAGTGATGATGCTTTGTTTTGGTTAGCGGAAGCTTTGTTGGGACAGAAACGTTATCATGAAGCAGCGCAAGTTTATCTTAACGCATGGTATACAGATAAAAAGAAGCTCTATACTTCTGAGATTTTATTGAAATTAGCAATGAGTATGGTTTCTCTTGATAAAAATAAAGAGACTTGTGCGCTTTTTGCAAAAAGATCAAAACGTCATAAAACGTTAGAGTCCATTTTTTGTAAACCTCTAAAAAGGAGTGGAGTCGTTCGCAGTGGACGTTAGACTGGCAGGAGATCTCTTTAAAACATCGGATTTTGTCCAGTGTAAAAAGTTGATCCTTGCGGTCTCAGGGGGGAGTGATTCTTTGGCTTTGCTATTTTTACTCAAAGACCATTTAAACACTCTCTCTGTTCCTCCAGAAATGATTGCGGTTACCGTTGATCATCAGTTGCGTAAAGAATCAGCCCATGAAGCAGAAAATGTTGCACAAATTTGTTGTGCCCATCACATTAGGCATGTCGTTGTACGATGGGAAGGTCAAAAGCCAAAAACGCATATTGCTTCAAGTGCCCGTATTGCTCGCTATAATCTCTTGTTTAAAGAAGCGCAAAAACAAGGTGCGACGCTTATTATGACAGGGCA
Organism: Bartonella sp. DB5-6; assembly: GCF_000278115.1. Classification (GTDB taxonomy): domain Bacteria; phylum Pseudomonadota; class Alphaproteobacteria; order Rhizobiales; family Rhizobiaceae; genus Bartonella; species Bartonella refiksaydamii. The sequence continues at coordinate 118,221 of NZ_JH725117.1, read as the reverse complement.
TACGCTCAATGATCAGGTTGAAACCTATCAAATGCGTTCTCAACGTCTCCAAAAGGGTATAAATGTTTTGCAATGCGAGCTTTTAGAAGGCATGTATGATGGTGGGTATGCGAGAGATTCCTTGGATATTTTGCAATGTGAAGCCTTCGAGGGTGTGCGTGATGGGCTTTATTCTATAGAAACCAGAAAAAATATCGCGCAACAAAACTTTATTTTTGCCAAAAAAAACTATGGATTGACCTATGCACGTGGTTTATCTTGTATTCCGCGCGAAGCGTTGTTGCATAGAAAAATACGCTTGATTCGTCCGCTCCTTAGTGTAGAGCGTAAAACGTTGCGTGCCTATTTGCGTTTCAATGGAAAAACATGGATTGATGATCCAACCAATGAAGATTGCAATTTTGAACGTGTGCGTGTACGGCAATCTCTCCACCAAAAAAAACTTTCCGGTATTGTCCAAAAGGTTCGTGAAGCTGCATTTCAACGTCGTCAACACACACAAATTGTTGCCGATTTGATTTTGGCTTTGGATATTTCTGTTGAATATGGACGTTGTTTTATTGCAAAGCCTGCGCCATTTTTACAGCAGCACCAAAGTTTTCCCTTTGTTGTTGGGCTCTTTGCTGTTTTGATGGGAGGGAGAGGATATTTACTTCCTACGCAAAAGTTGATCACACTTGCTAAAAAGTTATACTTCCATTCATTAGAAAAGCGGCGTTTTACTTATGCGGGATCTGTTATTGAATATAATAGAGGTGGGATTGCTCTTTGGCGTGAAGCTCGAAATATGAAAGAGGCGATTGTTGAATCAGGTAAAACTTTTTTATGGGACGGACGCTATCAGATTACGAACCATGGAGCCGATGCCATAAAGGTTGGAGCAGCGCGTTTGGAACAGCTAAAATCTTTATTACAAAACAGTCACTTTAATTTTAAAAATCCCCATTTTCCCTCTTTGCAATCGCTGCTTATGATCTCAAATGGCAAAGGGTATGATATCCCAGAGCTAACTTATCAAGCTGTTTCTCATTCTCACAAAAATATCAGTATAAAACGAATTATGGCTCCTTTCGATTGGCTTTCTTCACGTGAGGATGCTGCTTTGGTGAATGTTGTGGAACCTTTTTTTAATATTGAGGTGAAAAGATAAAGAAAAATCACTCTAAAAGGCAATAAACATCTTCTCATATCTTGGCAAGGGGCAGACAAGGTTATATGTTAAGGAGAAATATTTAAAATCTATATTTGATTAAGTGTGGGCCGAATATGAATTCCAATTACCGCTCTCTCCTTATTTGGGGAGTTATTGCTTTGATTTTGATTGTGTCGTTTTCCTTCTTTAATGGCGATAGCCAGCGTTCTGGAGGTGGAGAGGTCTCTTATTCTGAATTTTTGCAAAAAGTTGAGAATAATGAGCTGAAATCTGTGACTATTCAAGGTCAAAAATTAACAGGGCAAACCATTGAACACAAGGTTATTTCAACCTATGCTCCACGAGATCCAGGTTTGATACAAAAGTTGGAAAGCAGAAATGTTAATGTTAAAGCTATTCCTGAAGGCTCTGGCAATAGTATCTTCCTCAATCTCCTCTTTTCTTTGTTACCTGTTATTATTATCGTTGGGGCGTGGGTCTTCTTTATGCGACAAATGCAAAATGGGTCACGTGGGGCGATGGGATTTGGGAAATCAAAAGCAAAATTGCTAAATGAAGCACAGGGGCGTATTACCTTTCAGGATGTCGCTGGTGTTGAAGAAGCAAAGCAGGATCTACAGGAAATTGTCGAATTTTTACGTGAGCCACAAAAATTTCAACGGCTAGGGGGGCGTATCCCACGGGGCGTTTTGCTGGTGGGCCCTCCAGGAACTGGTAAAACTTTGCTTGCTCGCTCTGTTGCCGGAGAAGCTAACGTGCCGTTCTTTACCATTTCAGGTTCTGATTTTGTCGAAATGTTTGTTGGTGTTGGGGCAAGCCGCGTGCGCGATATGTTTGAACAGGCGAAAAAAAATGCGCCCTGTATTATCTTTATTGATGAAATTGATGCTGTCGGTCGCCATCGTGGTGCTGGACTGGGAGGTGGAAATGATGAGCGTGAGCAGACCTTAAACCAGTTGCTTGTCGAAATGGATGGTTTTGAGCCAAATGAAAGTATCATTCTTATTGCTGCAACTAACCGTCCTGATGTGCTCGATCCTGCTCTGTTAAGACCGGGGCGGTTTGATCGGCAAGTTGTCGTACCAAATCCCGATGTTTCTGGGCGGGAGCAAATTTTGAAGGTGCATGTGCGTAATGTGCCTTTAGCGCCTAATGTTGATCTGAAAGTTTTGGCAAGAGGGACACCAGGATTTTCTGGTGCTGATCTGATGAATCTTGTCAATGAAGCCGCTCTCATGGCTGCTAGTCGCAATAAAAGAGTTGTGACTATGCAAGAGTTCGAAGATGCGAAAGATAAGGTGATGATGGGGGCGGAACGGCGTTCAACCGCCATGACACAAGAAGAAAAAGAACTTACCGCTTACCACGAAGCGGGACACGCTATCGTGGCTCTCAATGTCCCTGTTGCTGACCCTGTTCATAAAGCGACAATCGTGCCTAGGGGAAGAGCTTTGGGAATGGTGATGCAATTGCCTGAAGGTGATCGCTATTCCATGAGTTATCGGTGGATGATTTCTCGTCTGGCTATCATGATGGGTGGGCGTGTGGCCGAAGAATTAAAATTTGGAAAGGAAAATATCACATCTGGCGCTTCATCTGATATTGAACAAGCAACAAAACTAGCACGTGCGATGATCACACGCTGGGGTTTTTCTGATCTTCTTGGTAATGTTGCCTATGGCGATAATCAGGATGAAGTCTTTTTGGGCCATTCTGTTGCACGAACACAAAATGTCTCTGAGGAAACAGCGCGTATGATTGATGCTGAAGTGCGTAAGCTCATTGATGATGCTTATACGAATGCTACAAAAATTCTCAAAACAAAAAGACAAGAGTGGTTTGCTCTTGCGCAAGGTTTGTTGGAATATGAAACTTTAACTGGGGCTGAAATTAACGAGGTTATTGCAGGAAAGCCTCCTTCACGAACACAAAAAGATGAAGGCGCTCCTGTACGCACTTCCTCTGTACCTAAAACTGGGGTAATTAAGGTGGAGTCTCATATAAAAACGGGTGATAAGACAAATGTTCATAAAGCGGATGCTGATAAAACAGCTCTTGGTAAAGGAGAGATGCGAAAAGCAGAGGAAAAAGTTGGAAAAAAAACAACAAAATCCACTGATGTTGAGTTTAAAGAAGTGCACTCTCATGGAGTTGAGAAAAAATCGCCAAGCGCCAAAAATACCGTAAAAGCAGTAAATCGCTCTAAAAATAAAGCCAGTGCTAAAAAAAAGTCGAATGTTATGGAACATGATAAAGAAAAAAAATAACTTTCTGACAACGCTTGAGTGACTATGTTTTGAGAAAGATTTTGAGCAATTTTTTTAAGAAAGGCGCAAGCTCTGCTTGCGCCTTTGGAGCAATGTTTAAGGGAATATGTTCGTAAAGGTGTTTGTGGCTGTAGAGCTTTGTTTTGTGAGGTTGCTATGTTGATCGCAGTGGTAAGGCTGGTGAGATTGTCTTTTGATAGAGCCTAGCTATCCTGTGGTTTTATTTAGAAGAGATTGTATGTGTAAGGCATGTGAAGGGGTAATGCTTGATGCGTGGGATGGAGAAGTATATTGGTGAAGTCTGTGTGGTTGTTGGTAGAGTCAGAGATTTGTTCTCAATAGTTGGTTTAGAGGATTCCTTGAAGGGACGCGTTTATGGGATGCCTTTAAGCGATGGGTTTGGAAGGCTCGATTGTTTGAAAGTCTGAAAGAATGAAGGAGAGCAAATGATCTGCCACCATTGGAGTATTTTGCGATATTAGAGTTCTGTTTTGTTCGTATAGCAAGAGAAGAAGTGTATATAAAGGAAAAGAGGGATGGCACAAAAATATTTTGGTACAGATGGAATTCGGGGTAAAGCCAATGTTTTTCCTATGACACCAGATTTTGCCATGAAAGTAGGCATGGCTGTAGGGATTTTGTTTCGTTTGCAGCATCAGACGCGCCGTGTGGTAATTGGTAAGGATACGCGATTATCGAGTTATATGTTAGAAAATGCTTTGGTTTCAGGATTTACTGCTGCGGGCATGGAAGCTTTTTTGTTGGGGCCGGTGCCAACGCCCGCTGTTGCTATGCTTTGTCGCTCTTTGCGCGCTGATCTTGGGGTGATGATTTCTGCTTCACATAATCCCTTCTACGATAATGGGATTAAACTTTTTGGTCCCGATGGTTTTAAGCTTTCAGATGATATAGAAAAGAAAATTGAACAATTAATCGATACAGATCTTTCAAAATCCTTAGCGAGTGGTTCAGAAATTGGATACGTAAAACGTGTCGAGGGAGATATTTATCGTTATATCGAATATGCTAAGCGGACTTTGCCACGGGATGTGCGTTTGGATTCTTTGCGTATCGTTGTGGATTGCGCCAATGGGGCTGCCTATAAAGCTGCCCCACGTGCTTTGTGGGAATTGGGAGCCGAGGTTTTTGCTATTCATGATACGCCGAATGGTACCAATATTAATCGAAAATGTGGCTCAACCGATTTGTCATCTTTAAAACGAAAAGTGCATGAAGTGCGTGCTGATGTGGGGATTGCTCTCGATGGGGATGGAGATCGTGTTCTCATTGTTGATGAAAAAGCCCAAACTATTGATGGGGATCAATTGATCGCTGTTATAGCGGAACATTGGCATAAAACGGGGCGGTTACAGTGTAATGGTGTTGTTACAACCATTATGTCAAATCTGGGATTCGAACGCTTTTTAAACAGCAAAGGCCTAGATCTTGTTCGGACAAATGTTGGGGATCGCTATGTGGTCGATGCGATGCGTCAAAAAGGATATAATGTTGGTGGTGAGGTTTCTGGGCATATTGTGCTTAGTGATTTTGGTACAACTGGAGATGGATTGGTGGCTGCTTTGCAAATTTTAGCTTGTATGCAGAAAAGTCAAAGTCCTATGAGCCAGTTGTGTAAGCAGTTTGAGCCTGTGCCACAAATTTTAAAAAATGTAACGATTAAAAACAAAAATATATTGAAAAATAATTCGGTTAAAACGGCAATAGATCAAGCAACGCAGCGTTTAGGAAAAGAAGCACGATTGGTCATTCGTGCTTCTGGAACTGAACCAGTCATTCGCATTATGGCTGAAGGCGATGATCAAGAAATTTTGAATGTTGTCGTGACAGAGATGATAGATGTTATCGCGCATCATGATGCACTTTCAAAAGTGGGCGCTTCCTTTGAGGGAGCATGAATGCTTTTATAAAATCTGCGGAATAATGAAATAGCATTTGTAGTACATCACATTTTTGGCAAAGAAACACGGCTGGTTTTTTGAAAATGTGCTGGTGATTTGCATGATGGCTAAAGTCCGTGGGTGAGAAGTTCTGGAGATGGTCGTGACAGAAATGATGGGTGTACTCACACATCACGATGTTCTAAGTGGGCACTTTTTAAGAAGCTTGGTTGTTGATGTTGTCATTTTCGTTGAAGAATAGCTAGATACCTTAGAATGCGTGATTGGCTGGGCTGTCTCCTTGTAGAAAGCTTTTGAATATTTCCATTGGTTTTATTACCTACACAATAAACAAAGCGTTTATTACCTATATAAGGGTAAAAGTGATGCGGTTTTGTTGTTCACTCTTTGGTTTTCGGGGATTATTTTTTAAGAGTTAAGGTTGCTGCAACATTTGGAGATAAAAAAGGCGTTTTCTTTCATGTGAGAGAAAACGCCTCGGGGACTTGAAACGGTAGAATTGCATATATTAATCTGAAAATTATTTTTTTTTATCTTTTATCCACAGAAAATAAGTAGCAAGTCCAAGCACTGGAACGCTTAATTTGGCAAAAGGAAGATGTTTGCTTAGAAGCGCAATGCTGGAAAGTGTTGCATCTGTCATAAGTTTATGGCGTTGTTGTTCCGACTTCTTTTGTTGTTCGTAGTGTTGATAAGCCCTGAGAACGCGTCCGACAAAAACACTCAAGCCTGCAACAAAAAGCCAAATGAAAAACATTGTGCTTGCTGCTGCAAGAGGCTTCATGATCGAACATAATGCAAGAAAGCCGATGATACATAAAAAAAGCAACGACATAAACAATGAAATGCTGATAATCCCACAGCAAATTGCTTGAAGGCGGACCTGCTTGACGGTGCTTTTTAATCCTCCACCGGCAAGATGGTTTAAAAGAGGAACGATAAACTTATGCATTGCTTAACGACGCAATAATTGAGCAAGAATAAAACCAACACCTGCTGCAAATAGAACGCTTTTGCCAGGATTCTTACGAACACATTGGTTCATGGTTTGTTCAAGATCACCGATTTTTTCTTTTGCTTGAGACATCATATCTTCACTATTTTCTTTCGCGGAATTATATAGTTTTTCGGCTTTATCTTTCGCTGCGCTCAACTTGTTTGCACCAAGATCTTTCAGTGTTGAGGTTATTCCTGAAATTTCACTGCGTAACTTCTCTAACTGTCCTTGTAAATCTTTCGTTTTATTATTCTCTGGTGTTTTATTGTTTGCCATGATGCTCTTTCCCTCTCTGATTCATCATTACTCAGTATTTGTGTATTCATAGTGATCATTTGTATTGGAGTAAAAATTTTCACTGCTTGTGTAACGCCAAATGTTTTTTTTCGTTCCATCTCTTTGTTCATTTGAGAGTATTTTTGATAAAATGAATCTTGTTTTCTTATCAGATGAGTTTTGCACGTGAATAGGTATTGTGAGATCCATCGAGTATCATCTCATATGCTTATGAAAGAGTAAAACACCATTGTGATATTTTTTAGCTCTCAATGTTGCTCTAATTCAATGGACCTTTTATTTTGCCTGTGGGCATTTTGGTATGTTGAGTTTTTTTTGAAAACGGTTGTTATACACATGTTGGTGCTTTTTGTGGTGGGCAAGAAAACAGTTTTTTATCATTTTGAGAAAAAGCGGCTGAAATGAAAAAATATCCCTTTCTTTGTGTGTACTTATTTGTATTGTAACTGTTACATGTAATGGGGGGTGCCAATTATAGAGCTGTTTTGTTAGATAAAGTTATTTTGATTTGTGTAGAGAAAAATTTCTTGAAGATCTCTCTTGAAAGAAATGTCTCATGAAATAAAACTATACTTGATTTATCAAGTTTTATTTTTTAGATTTGAATACAAAATGACGTTAAGAGAGACGTGGTGTTGTGGGAGAGGATGCCATGGCGGTGGTAGCGCAGTTGTAAGATCAAAAAAGAAGGCCATAATATGTGGGACAGAAATGGAATCTGAGACAGTACCCCTAAAGAGCACATCTGCGGTGTTTGCGACGCATGATTTTTCTCCTTTTTCTATGTTTATGGCGGCTGATTTTGTTGTGAAAGCCGTTATTGTTCTTTTGTTGCTTGCTTCTCTTGCTTCTTGGACGATTGCTTTTGTCAAAATCGTTGAGATTGCTTTGGCAAAATGGCGTGTGCGCCATGAACTTCGATTAGTTCTTAACGCTCAGACTCTCACGCGTTTAGCTGCTAGCTTAAAAGAGAGTAAAGGGGCTGGTGTATTCTTTCTTAAAGAAGTTCTTAAAGAAGTGTATCTTTCTGCACAGCAGGTGAACTTTGTTGGTACTGAAACCAGTGGAGATTCTGGTAAAAGAGTCGATACAAAATCAGGGGTGCAAACCATTGCTGATGAGGATACCCTCTTTTATAAGGAGATGAATCGCTACGGGGAGATTGCGCGCGATATGAATGAAGGTGTAAAGGAGAGGGTTCATTCCCTTTTGTCTCGCTGCTTGCTGGCTGCTATGCGCCGTGTTGCGTGTGGGAGTGCCGTTCTTGCAACCATTGGCGCAAGTGCGCCCTTTGTTGGTCTTTTTGCAACAGTTTGGGGGATTATGAATTCTTTTATCGGTATTGCCAAATCTCAAACAACGCAGCTTGATGTCGTTGCTCCAGGAATTGCCGAAGCTTTGCTTGCAACGGCTATCGGGCTTTTTGTGGCTATTCCTGCCGTTGTTATGTATAATAGCCTTATGCGTGCTCTGAGTAGTTATCGCAATGACTTAGGTGATATTGCTGCTGCCATTGAAAGGCTTTTGAGTCGTGAACTCGACAGACAGAGACAACAGAAAAGTCAAAAAAAATGAATGCAAGCTTTAATGATAATTGGGAAACAGATGAGGGTGGGTTGCACAGTGAGATCAATGTAACCCCTTTTATTGATGTTGTTCTGGTGTTGCTTATCGTGTTTATGGTAGCTGCGCCTTTGGCAACATCTGTTATTTCAGTTCAACTTCCTTCTATCACTCAAGCACCTGCTGTGGTTCAACCTGATCAGCCTCTTTATGTGACTTTGCAGAAAAATCATTCTCTTTATGTTGGTGACAATCTTGTCCATCAAACGGCGTTTACTGAAGCTTTGCTTAAAGAAACAAACAAAAATTTAGAGACAAAGATTTTGATCAAAGCCGATAGCGAAATCGATTATGGAGCTGTCGTCGATTTGCTTAATAAAATACGAACTGCTGGATATACTAAAGTTGGTCTTATGGGATTGCAAAAATCTTCTAATGTTGTTTCAAGAGGTATTGCATCTGATGGAGCAGTAGCTGAGACAGCTGCTGTAGGGGTGGATGTTCCCAGTGATGTGGGTACTCCGACAAGCGATGTGATCAAGTCCAGGACTTCTGGGATGGGAACTGTCTCTCCTGTAGAGTAACGAAGACGGTTTTGTAACAATGTGGCTTTGCCATTTCTTTTTGCTTAAGTTTGTTTTGTTAAGCCAAAGTGTCTGTACCTTGATTTCTTGTACTGCTTTGTGTGCTCTCTTTCTGCTCTGCTTCAGGATACATATATCACCTTGGATAACTGGAGCTATGACCGTTTGTACAATGTACATGCTCTTTTGAATGGAAATTAATGGAAAAGTTTTCTTGTCTCAAATTTGTGAGAAGAATTTTGACTTCGCATCCGGACAATTGCATGCGATTGAAAGCAATTGTTCTGGACGTTAAAGCATGTGATGTCGTGCTAAGTCAGAGTATGAGTATATTCGTGCTTCGTAATACAAGGTGAAGGAGAAATATGAGGCTCTTTAGAATAAACACGTGCTGTTTTGGTGCAACGGAGATGACGATTTCCTTTTTCACCAACTGTTGCTTAATCGTGCCCTGTTGAGCCAAAGCCGCCTGTGCCACGACCTTCCGTGCTGCTTTGGGAGCTGTCTTTTTGAGTCAGTTCAATTTCACAAACATTCACTTGAATAACCGGTGCGATAACTGTTTGTGCAATGCGCATTCCGCGTGTAATGGAAAAATTTTCTTGCCCTAAATTAATGAGAAGTACTTTGACTTCACCACGGTAATCGCTGTCAATTGTTCCAGGGGTGTTTAGGCATGTGACGCCATGCTTTAAGGCTAAACCAGAGCGTGGGCGTATTTGTGCTTCAAAACCGGGAGATAAGTGAAAGATGAGACCCGTTGGAATAAGGGCGCGTTGCCCTGGAGCAAGGGTGAGAGTTTCTTCTTCTCCAACAGCTGCTCGTAGATCAAGACCAGCAGACCCCGCTGTGGCATAATGGGGCAGCTCCAGACCTTGCCCATGTTCAAGGCGCTGGATTGATAAGGGTATCTTTTGTGCAAGATGAGGGGATGCATTCGACAAAGAAGAGAGGCTCTTTTGGCTGTTCAGGTGCGTATAGGGCATTATAAAAGCATCTCCAAAATGTACACAATAAACATAGCTTTAACAAAAGACTCCTTCTGAAACAAGTAGCTAAAGACCTGTAGAAGCAACAGTTTCCACTGCTTGTTTTGTATGGTAAATGCTTTTTCCCCATAGTGCTACCTCATATATTGCCAATGAAGACACCTGTAGCGAAAACGAGTGCTCCGCCAATGATAACTTGTAAAGATGCGCGCCAAAAAGGAGTCGACATAAATTTATTTTGAATCCAAACTATTGCCAAGAGTTCGAAAAAAACAATAATAAATGCAATAATTGTCGCGATATAAAACGAGTTAATCAAATAAGGAAGTGTGTGACCTAATCCACCTAATGTTGTCATAACGCCGCTGGCAATGCCTCTTTTCAATGGAGAACCACGACCTGACAATTTGCCATCGTCATGGGCTGCTTCTGTGAACCCCATTGAAAGACCTGCTCCAATTGAAGCCGAGAGCCCTATCAGAAAAGTTTGATACGTATCTCCCGTGGCAAAAGCCGCTGCAAAAATGGGTGCAAGGGTGGAGACAGAACCATCCATTAAGCCTGCAAGACCAGGTTGAATCCATGTCAAAAGCATTTGTTTATGCGTTTTTGATGGCGTTTTCGGAGCTTGTTTTTTCACTTCTGCTGTGCGCACATTCCCACTTGAAGCTATTGTATGCGCATTTGCGCTTGAAGTTATTGTATGCGCATTTGCGCTGGGGGTTATTGTGCATACATTTGCGCTTAGGTGCTTACTTGTTACAAGGGCAGGATGGTCACACAATGACCCTACAGTCCTTGCACGATTATTACAAGAAAGGCAAAGAAGCTGCTTATAATTTTCAAGCTCTTGCATGCCCATGGCGGCAAAAATTGCTGCTTGCCTAGAGGAGTAAGGTTTTAGAGCCTTTGCGTATTTTAAATAAAGCGCTGCATGTTGTTCTTTTGCTTTGAGCGCTCGGATCATTATTTTTTGTACTGAACGGAAGGACAGAGCTTTACGTTGTAGAAATGAAAAAAACGATTTCAACATTTTCTGTTCCTTTATACTTTAGAATAATTCTAAAGATATAAGAATAAAAACGTGAAAGTCAATCTAAAATTTAAAAATTGGTAAAAGACAGTGGTGAGAAGAGAGGGGCGTTGATGCGTAAAGCTGATGCGTGAAGAGAGTAAAAAAAACTGGTTACAAAAGAAAACAAAAAAGCTGGAAAAACACTGTGTATGAAAAAAATTGAAGAAAAATGGAGGGAACTATCTGGGAATCGTTCCAGTATATGAGAGGATATGAAAAGAGATGATGGGTATGAAAGAAGCTGTGATGTGCTGGGCTTTAGAGTATGTGCTTGGGGGAGAGAATTGGGGTTTGTGGGATGTGCGAAGGCTGTGCTTTCTCGGGGCGTTGTGAGAGATTTATGCTGGTAGTAGAATGAAAAGAGGAGCATGTGTGCTTGGAGAGAGGCACGCGGTTTTGCTTTTGTTTTGCTGTTGTCATTTTTTATAGCCTAAAAGGAGCTCGTTTGAAGCTATATAAAAATGGCAGGTCTGTAAAAGAGACTGGCAACGATGTTCTAAGCGGCAAATGGGAGAAAAGAAAGTGCATGGATGCTTCAGAATAAAAAGGAGGGGGAATGTTATAATTGTATTGCGAAAGTGTATTACTTCTGGTGGATGGCAGGATTAAACGGCAGATTGAAGATGGAATAGCGTGCGTGTAATAAATTACCAATAAACTGTTTGGTGCAAGAGTGAATGCCATTGCACACTAGATTGGGTATCAGCTTCTTTACGCTTATGAAGGTGCGAGCCAGCGCCATCATGCTATTCTCTATATTTCTTTACTGGATATTCTCTTTACTGGCACTTAACGTTGTTATTGCTTGTGTCTCTAAGCGGTTTGTTGTGTGTAACCAATCTACCTTTTGTATTACGATTGTATGAATTTTTCTGATTATGGGGTGAGAGTGCATAAAACAGAAAATTTATAATTTATTCATGATAATTTATCGCCTTGAAACTTGAATGAGAGCTCCGAATACAGTAGGATTCTCCTATCTCAAAACTTCTTATCATTGATCAATCAAAATCTTCGTTTGTATATCACAAGGGAGGGGTGTTGCTATGGAATGTGATAAGTTGTGGTGTGAGAAGCGCATAATCTCACTGTGCCAAAAGAGAGTACTTTTGGTGTTTTTAAAGATAGTTAATTTTTATAGATAAAAGGGGACATATATGAAAATTGATGAAAGTATAGAATGGCTTCTACGTTCTGGAAAACTAACATTACCGCAGGCAGCGCTATTGATAGCAGAATTGAATCCACTCATTTGTAGTTTTTACGACGAAAGAAGACCTGAAGAGGATGATATCTACGAAGTAGGGTGTCTCGTAGAATCCTCAAAAATTGCTTTGTTCAGAATTGCTTATAAAGAGATGATAAAAGCAGGGAAAGAGGGGGAATTAAAGATAGAATGGTTTTATGATCGTGCTGTAATGGCGAATGGTCCTGTAGTTGCATATTCCTCTGTTTCCTTGGATGATTTGAGAGAATGGCTTTTATCATGCGGTAAGCGACCTAAATTGTTGTTCCCTGAGGTTGATTCTCATGAAATGAAGGATCAAAAATATGCGTTTCAAGATGACAAGCATCCGCGCTATGCTCCAAAGCTCGCTGCGGTTGTTGCTGCATGGGAAGCGGTGAAGGAAGCTGCACCCAATAAAACTGTTAAACAGACGCTTGAAAAATGGCTGCAAGAGCATGCTTCTCAATATAATTTATTGGATAAGAAAACTGGTGAGGCAAAAAAAATTATTGCGGAGCTCGCAAGTGTTGCTAATTGGGAACCTGAAGGAGGTGCTCCAAAAACAACGGCTGCTGCTCCTTTATCAGAAGAAAAAGATGCTAAAAAGAGTGACAATTCTGTTTCTTCTCGTGCTGTTGTGGATTGAAAATACTTTATCTAGGGGGAGGTTTAAGATAACCTCCCTTATGTTTTAGTGCATTGTTTTTAAATGAAAAATATTCTTTATTTTGTTTCAAAAGGCTTTTTATCATCATCATCTAGGGTGAAAAAACCAAAATAAGGCTGAAACCTCTCCCATAGTTTTCGTAACTTATCTCTCTATTTTTGTTTGATTTTTTTGGGCATCTTTCAATCCAAATTAATAAAAATGGAGATGAACGAGATGATAATGACTAAAATTCTCCCTGTTTTCCCTGTGCGTGAAAGTGCAAAAATTTTTCAGGTAAGTGTACCGATATCTTGGCAGCGTATTGCTGATAAAATGGTGCATAAACTGTTTAAAAGAGGCGCATTATCGCGCTGGCTAAAATCCGAAACATCACTGTTATTAGAGCAAGCAAAGCGGAGGGTAATAGGCTTGCTGCGTGAAGAAACCTTGCTATGGACAGGACAAGAATCCTTTTTAGAGGCAATTTGTACAATGGTAAAATGCGTTCTGTGGCACAGTATTTAAAGGATATCATAAATGGTTTATAATAAAAATGCCAAAAGAAGAACGTGTGTATGGCGTGATCGCTATGAATTGGATCGCCCTGCACCGGTATGCTGCCCCACGCGTGATGACCAACACACTAATTTGTCTCTTGTGAAGGGGCTGGAGGGATGTTTATTTCTACATTGTGGTGTTGGTTTTACATTTTTAGGAATGACAAGCATACTGAAAGCGATAGGGGTGATAGAAAGTAGAATGTGTCCTGCTAAAAATATGCCTGTCGTGGAAATAAAGCTGACAATCAACATTACTTTCTTTCAGAGAAAAATTTTGTCCATTCTTTCTAGGTCAAGAAATATGTTAAGCAAAAAAAGGCATCCAAGGCGCAAGAAATTTGCAAGTAAATCCAATCATTCCAAAAATACTTTGGCATAGAGTTCTGGTATCGGGCGTGGAGATTTAGCATAGAGCTCTGGCGTGGAATTTTCTTTGTGAAGGGATGGTTTGAAAGTTGAAAGCCTCCCTGTACAAGCTATGTTGGGGGCTGTTACAGGGTGGGAAGTGCATTTAAGTTATGGCGATAGACAACATGGTGTTCTTTTTGAAGGAAAAGAAAGCGGTTTTGCGTTGATTTCTGGTTTGTTACAGGAACATGTTCATTTCTGAAAATTTTCTACCAATGGGATGGTAGACTGAAGCTTCCAGACTAGAAAGCATATCTTACCATAGCGGTAGATGGTGATGAAGCAAATTATAAGGTAGACTTTTTTCTTGCGTTACGAGCATAGCAGCACCGCTTTTTTGAAAGCACAAAAAAAACAATTCTCATGGTGTGCTGTTTTCTCGAAAAGAGAAGTGTGAACCAGTATAAGGATAATACGTATGGTTGTTCTTTATGTAAAAGCTCTCTACAAATAAGCGGTTGGGCAAGTGACTGAACACATGATTGGCAAAAAGACAATCTCTTACCATATTCTTGCATTTGGTGAAATCTTTTTACTTCATCCTATCATTTACATTATGCGCTTATGTTTATGATATGGTTGAATGCTAAAAACGATGAAAGGAGCGGTGGGCAACCGTTCCTCTCTCCCCTTGCGGGGAAGCGACCACCATTCCTGATGCCGTGTATGATGTTATATACGCTTATTTTTAAAGCCAATGGTGTGAATGCGGTAAATGTTTGAGCATAAGGATTACGACTTTATGAAACTCTTTTTCAGATAAGCTTGGAACAGTACGCAAACAACTTAAATGACTTACGGAAACTGTCGTAATATAATCACAGATAATCTATGCTTTTTTTATTTTCTATGGGAGACTGAAATGGATAGGTGGACAGACTATTGGATTATTATCGCGTTGAAATAAGGCAAAATCGTGATATTGCCATATAATTTTGTATTCTTAGAAAGTACTAAAACAGGCTGCTTTTTTCAAATTCAGGTAGTATTGTGTTATGAGGAAAATCGTACCAAAAACATGTCAAATGCGTGGAGCTGATTTAATTCGTGGTTTTATATGAGGTGGTTTTTGGTAAGGAGCATTTAAATCGCCTTTTTGCGTATACTTCCGTCATGCACCGTGATCATGTTCCATCATGATGTGTGGTTTTTCAAGTTGGCTTATGGAGTGAATGACGGACTTGCAACAGGAGGCGTTGTGCCCTTATTCTCAATCAACCATCTGTATTTATTGGTCTCCTCACTTGTTATTTTATAGATTTTCTAGCGTAAAGTTTTATCAACATATTGTAAATAAGGACAAAGATTTGAATCATGTAATGTTCATGTGCCTTATTTTATAGTTTTACAGTTATAGTTTTGATGCCCTAAAAAGACTCGTATACGGGGCAAGTGTAGCCATACTTCGTGCGGTGAAGGTAGAAAAAGTGATGGTTTCTTTGGTTATTTTGTTTGTTCATTGCTATTGGAAACACTGAATTTGCTACATTGCAAATGTGTGTAATGTATCTCTTTTAACAATTTTTCTCCACGGTTTGAGATGGGGGTAAGCTCTTTATCTTTTATGACTATTAAGCCATAGGAAAGCAGTAATTTTTTCCATTGAGAGTAGAGAAAGCACGTTTACTCCACAAATCAAATCTAGCCACAGCATTTTTTACTCTGGAGTTTTTGATGTGCGTTTCAACGTGCTTGAGAGTTATAAACCACCTATGATATTATTTCCGGAAATGGGCTGATTGGTAAATCTGGAGATGGGTCGATTTGTGCCTCGTTTAGATCAATGGTTATATTGACAACTACAGGAAATTTGCGTTCTCTCTGTGACCAAGAGTGGACATAGAGAGGTAAAAGTCCTTTATATTTTCCTTTAGACAGATGTTTGTTGTCTTGCTCATTAAATGATAGGGTTAAGTCAAATGCTCCAGGTGAGTGGCCTTGGACATCAGCCGCGCTATTCATCGTGAATGAGCCCCCTGCATTTTCCTTGCTTGCTTTTAAGTTTACAATGTTGACTTGTCCTTTTTTGTCGAAAACCGGCAAGGTAATCAAGTTATGTCCATAACTATACCACTCAAGTTCTGCTGGACCTTCAGCTTTATGATAAGCAATAATTCCTGTATTTTTGATACCTTGAGATCGATAATCAAAATGTATCTTCGCTTTATTGTTAGGATATTGTTGTAAGTCAATATTGTAGTTAAGGTAGTTGGATGACGTAGGGAATGGATTGATACCTGCAATGGGTTTGAGAGCCATAGCGTCAATTATTTTTACCAGTTGTCCTACGTTTGGTCTTCTTCCTATACCGTCCTTTACCCCTTCAGTATAATTAGATTGTTCAAGAAGAGCGCGCATAGATTTTGGCGTAAGAAGAAACCCACGTTTTTTGGCATGAGACTGAAGCAATGCTAAAGCACCACAACACAAAGGTGTCGCACTGGATGTTCCACCATAATTATTCGTGTAGTTTCTATTGTGTCCGAAGCGTTTTTGCAATGAACCATAACCAGTGGTGACTACATCCCAACCCCATGAGTTAATAAGAGAATCACGATGGCCGTAATTTGAAAAAGAAGCTCGGAGACCATCGGGTGGATTACATGCACCAACCAATATCCCGCCGCAATCACCATAATCTGGGCAAAAAGAAAGGTTTCCAACATTGTGACCACCATTTCCTGCTGCCATTATTATAATTACTTGCTTTTGAGTTAGATTCCTAATAGCATCCCACCAAGATTTTATGCTGATCATTGGAGCAAGCTCACCGTTAAAATATGCTTGGATATCTAGGCTGACAATATCACCAGGTTTAGCTTGCTCAACGATTATATCTAGATCGTCAGTATCGTAAAAATAAAATGAAGCAGAGTGGGCAATGCCTGTCACACCAAAAGAATTTTTGCCAGCTGCAATGCAACCTGTTGATGCTGTGCCATGGTTACAGTCCCTAGTCTCGGGACGGCTATGAACAACTGTAATGTTTCCTTCTTGAAACTCCTCATGTTTTTTATAAATGCCGAAATCTAGATGCCTGATAACAGCACCTTGTCCTGTATTGCCTTGTGCCCAAACGTTCCGGATGTTCATTCCGCGGCCTTCGTCCAAATATCCTTGGAGTTTTGAAAAATCTGGAGTTTCCCCATAAAGAGGGGTATTTGCTTTTTTTGCCTTTCTTTCAGGTCTCATAGAAGCCGGTTTCTTCGCAGATTCCAAAAAAGGTGGTTCTAGATTATTCATAAAAGGTGTAATACTACAATAGATAACACCATCCATCTGCTCTATTTGGCGGCAAAATTCATGGGCTGCCTTTTCACTCATCTTTTGTGTGATGATATAATATTCATGCTGGTGTATAGAATGCCATTTTGGAAAAGAGTCTAGGCTTATTGTTTTTTTTGTAAGGCTATAAGTTTTTTTTAATTTTTTAACTTGTTCTTTCAGAAGAGAAAACGCGCCTTTTTTAATTTTTATTTCAATGTAGAACCCTTTTCCAACATCTACTATATGATCTTGTCCCTTGAGTTTTTTTTCTTCAGGGATGTGTAGTGCATGCGCTGCACTTCTTGCCTGTATTTTTTGTGGCTGGATCTCACTATCATAAAAAACAACTTCGTTGGATTTTAGTGTTGCGGTGTCGTTTTTTGCTACAACATGATATGTTCCAGCTTTGGTAATTTTAAACAGGTGGCTTGAATCGTGATCATGGACGGTTTCTACAAGAGTTGCGTTTAAGTAAAGTTCGAATTGAAATGTTGAATGCTCCTTGTCTCCTTCTACATAGATAGAAGGATCTGAGTCTAAAAGTTTATAGATATTGATTTGATTGTTTATCATTATTCACTCCCTCCCCGAGAGTTTATAAGGGTGTGCAAGCGATAAGCTTGTTCACGCGAATGATATGTTATGGATGATGGTTAGCGACACCTATATGTTTCTCATGAGGGGTGGTCGCTAACGAGGTGATAATGGCGAGGGCACCAACGACTAATGGCACCGACACCGAGGTATATTTTACTCCTTTAAATGTTTTGCCGCAATAGAAAACAGCTTCTTTATGCATTTGAAGATAAATATTTTTGCTAAGCTGGATGATAGACTTAAAAGCGTCTTATCGTGTTTGTTACTTTCTGTATTTCTTTAAAGATAATTTGCGTCCTTATTTGCAATTTTGATTACGCTGTATTCTCACGAAAATGTTGGCAAAGCGTGATTTGAGAGTAGGAGGGCACGTGGTTTCGTTCGTGTTTTGCAGTGATAGTTTTGACAGCCTGAAAGAAGCCCTTTTGAAGCAACCGTAAAGTTGATAAATGCGTAAAATAGGTTGGCAACGGCATTCCAACCGGTAAATGAAAGAACAAGAAATCCTGTGGTCGCTTTAAAATAAGAAGGGGGCTAGATGTTGTTCAACCGTTTGAACTGTTGATTGACGTTTGTTGTTCTTTTCATTGCGCTTAAACCACAACTGGAGGAGCTTCCAAAAGCTATATTCAATACCCGTATGGTACACCGCTAAAACAAAGCTGATGGTCATTAAGGCTAAAACACACAAAAAGTTGTACTCAAGAAGAAATGCGGCAAAACCATACCCCAAAGCCTGCTAAAAGCAAAGATTGTACAGTACCATAATACCCAAAACGCTTCATGAGATATAAATCGCACGGAAGATATTCTTTACTATTTATCTGCTCGTGGGACATTTAAGCAAATGATTTTTATTGATTCATTATATGAGAGAGTTTGAAATGAAAAAATTATCTGTATTTGGGGCTCCTATTTGAGAATGGTAAATAATAAATTCTCTTTATAAATAAAACTGTTGTATTGTATCTAAAATCAGATGGGGAAGATATTTTTTTAAATTCGATGCGGTAAAAATAATACGAATTCTTAAAAAATCCGAAGTCTAGTGTTGACGAATCTCCCCCTCTTCATATAGTGCAGAGAGACAATGGATGGGTCTGTCTTTTATGACGTCTGTTTTTTGTAACAATGTGCGGGTGTGGTGGAACTGGTAGACGCGCCAGACTCAAAATCTGGTTCCGAGAGGAGTGTCGGTTCGAGTCCGACCACCCGCACCACTTTATATTGTTCTTCTGCTTATTTTGCTGCGTTATTCCAGCGTTGCGGAGTGTTGTTTTCAGGACACTGCGTGAAGGTGTATGCATACAGTTTAAAAATACACTGTCATCTCTGTCTGATTTCCTTTTCCTTTTGAAACAACCAACTCTATGAGAAAAACAGTAATTTCTGGAACACCAATCTGATAGGCTAGCAAAATATGCTACATGTTTGCGATATGGGATTATCAGTAGCAGAAATAAGCAAATCACTCTCTCTCTTTATCTGTGCTGCTCTCGTGGTGAAGTATAAAGTTGAATGAGATATTAAAACAGAACTAGCCTAGTATGTACGGTATACTGGGTACGGTATACTGGGTACGGTATATTGAGAGAAGACAAAGTTAACCTCTGTAGTATAGCCTCTTATGAAATGTTCACATAAATGATGAGCAGATGACACTTCTTCGAAAAAACGCATTTAAGTGCAGATGGTGGGGATGGGAGTCTTCATTCTTTAGGACGGGGGACAGGGAAGTGGTCAATAAAAATCACGAAATGAAATGATTTACTGCTTTGTGTAATGCCTGTGGCTGTTTTATCAAGTGAAACAGTGTTTTATGAAAAAATGTATCAAGCCTTCTTTTTGAAGCGGACATGGTGAAATATTAAAAGATAGATGAAATTTTGTAACTTCACTTATCATTCTTATGGTTCTCTCAGAGCTTTCTCATGGATTTTACTCAAGTTTTTGGGCTTGGAGTGCAGAAACACATCTCCATCATTTGGCTGCTGAAACTATTTTTGCTATTTCGTGGAAAATTTACTTCAAAATGTCTTATTTAAGTGTTTTTTTTAACAGCCATATAATCTTTTTATTGGTATTATGTATTTGAATAATAAACAAATTGATACAATGTTCATAACATATCGATTATCTTTTTCCTGTAATTGTGCACACTTGATTTGTTGATCTTTTCCCTGTCTTGAAAGACACTGTATTACAATACGACAGATAAAAAATAAAACCCCTGCCTTTGTTTACAGGGGTTTTTAGTAGTTTAATTTTACAATAATTTAGAATTTATACGCTAAACCAAAGCGGAAATTATTAGTTTTGGCGGCAACTTCAACTTTATCGTCTGCGAATTTCTTTTTACCAAAATCTGTGTAACGATATTCTGCACGCATGATGATATTATCTGTCATTGCAAGATCAACACCAGCACCAACAGTATAGCCAATCATTTTTTGTGTTTCATCCAACACATTGCCAGAAGCAAATATTGTAGATTGATCTTCGTGTGATTTTGATGAAATTGACGTAGTATATTGCATCTGTGTATAAGCTACACCACCCGCGATGTATGGCATAACACGATCACCAGCAAAACCAATACGCACGCGTGTTGCACCTACCCATTTTTCTTTTAACGTGATACCGCTTACGACGGTATCACCAACATTAGGTATGGTTTCATCCTGTGCTCCAGGTTTTGTAACGGAAATTCCCGCTTCTTTAAAGACTGCGTTGAGAGCGTCTAAGCTATTTCCATCTGAAATTTCTTTTTCACTATCTACTTTTTTATCTTTTTTACCAGATACGACCATATCCGTGTCAACACCAAGAATAAAGCTATTTCCCAGATCAATATTAGCCCCTGCATAAAGCCCAGCTACGAATCCTTTCGGTTTAGGTGATAAAGATTTATCAATAAAAGCCCATTTTCCAGTCGTTGCATCTTCAGAGTAATTTAAAGTGTTTGTACTTGAAAAACCACCAAACTGTCCTCCAAGATAAAAACCACTCCAAGAAAAATCGGGAATAGTGATCATGGGTGTAATGCTTGGTTTTGGGCTTGAATTTTGAAAAAACATGGTATCCGCTGCTTGCGCTGCGGAGGACGCAATTAAAGTAAAAAGCGACAGTGTTATTAAATATTTTGTATTCATGAAAATCCCTAACTTGTTTAAATCATAATGGATTATATTACCTTGATGGTAAATATCAATACTCTAATTATTATTGTTAACAAATTAAGAGTTTTCCAAGGCTTTTTTGTGGGCAGTTAAATACAATAAGAGTGTTAAACTTTTCAAGCAGTTTGATATCTCATTGAATTTCTTTTTGCTCTAAAGAATAGGGTTTTATGGAACAATATATGAGCTCAGGGGGATGGGCTTTTAGTTTTTGGAGAACCACTATTTTAAATGTGTAAAGACATTCTCTCTTGTAGCCATGAGGCGTGCAAAATTAAGAAACCATTTGCTAAAGAATTTCGCGCGTTTCAGAGTATGTTTAGAGTCGGATATTTGGTTTTTGTGTAAAAATATTTCCTACAGCATCTATAAGACGTGAAAAATCAAGCGCTAATAAGAGTATAATGA
>NZ_JH725117.1:78787-96801 GCF_000278115.1 Bartonella sp. DB5-6 | reverse complement strand
AGTTCTTCTGCTTGCTTTTCCGTGATTGTCATGCCTTTGTGAACAAAAGGTTTTCCAGCACTGTTTGTATGTCCATAACCGATTGTCCACACACCAATGGCGTCTTTGTAGGCGTTTAAACGCAAACCTTCCCATTGTTTTATGAGTGCTAGTCCTTCTGATGATATTTTTCTCATTTATTCCTCCATAAAAAAATCCCCGCACAAGGCGGGGCAGATTAACAGACTAAAAATTAACGTCTTTCTTGCTCTTTAAAAACAAAAGAGCAGTGAAACTTTGATTATTAGGTTGGTAGGTGATGGGTGTTTTTGAAACTGGTTATTGGTATGGTTGCTTGTGGTGGTAGAAAGGTTTTCTAAAAGAATTCTACGAGAGGTGTTTTTAAAGCCTATGCTTTTGCAAAATATTTAAGTTCTGCGTAGCTAGGGAGATATGTTGTGTATTGTCTTTAAAATAGTCTTAGAGCTTTTAATGCTGCTTTAAAATGTGCTGTCTTTGAAAGAAAAGTAGCGGTTTTCTTCAATATGGCTTATATTATTTGCATTCTGTAAATTGAAAAAGCAAACAAACTTAATCTATGAGTCTGATGCTTGACTTTCTCCTCATTCTACAGGATGAAGATTCTTACTACTGTTGCTCTGTTGTTGCTCTGTAAAAAGTCTGGTTTCTTTCAATTGGTTCTTTGATCACTCATGTGGTTCACTTTATGGCTCTACGGGCAAGTTTTGCTCCGAATATTTAGCATACGCTCTAAAAACACTTAATACGCAAAATTACATGCTTTATACATGCAAAGCATGATAGGCTTCCCCTCCGTATATTGGCAAAAACGTTAAAAATTACATCATAAGAGATTTATATTCAGTGATCCTTTTTCTGTGTAATGAAACAGAGAGAGTTTTCTCCTCTGTTGTCACTAAGTTCTTATCAAACCTCTCACGAAGTGTTTCACCTTTTTTATTAACTTTTGCATTTTCAGCCTCTGGATTTGATTCACCATATTCCTTAAGACGTCTTCTACCTTGCGTGTGTTTATAAAAAGTAGCTGGAAGATACGGATCTAACTTATTAGAAGGTAAGGTAAGATTTGTTTTATTTAACACACCGTCGATATTATCCTTGTGCATTCTTGTCAATTTTTCAGATTCGATATGAAGCTTTTTGGCAAGCGCTAAACTGATTATCCCACATTCAGAGGAACTCCGCTGAATATCCATCTCTCCTTTAGATAAATAACATTCAGGCAATTTGTCTTGAATGATTACTTGCATTCTTACTGCTAGCAATAAAGGTATCTCAGCATTGATTGTTGCTGGTTCAAAAAATATCAAGGACGTTTTGTCATCAATGGTTCTTTGGTCAAGTACCGCAAAATGGATTCCCCTATCCGTTGTGTTCACTATATATCTGGAGGATTGAACGCCATTATGCATTGCTTCTTTTATTGAAAAAACAAGGTCTTCAGATGTTGTAATAAGTTTAAGATTTAATCCCTGATATTTACGATTTGCTTGGTCTATCAGAGCTGGCATCATTTTAAGATCTGTACTTGCATAATAATAACTGTTTCTGAGCCAGTTTCCATCAGCAATATCACGTTCTAAGCCTGCAATAATATCTTGTAATTCTTCATGACTGAATGGAATCTTTTTTTCTTTTTCGAGGTTGAGCTGTTCTAAATTTGAGGGAAGATTTTCTAATGTTTCATTTGCGCTCTCACTTTCTTGCGTTTGTGATGAATTGTGGGCTGTGTTTTTTGAATCTTGTGGTTTCATAATATTCACCTTCGTGTTAAAAGTCAGAGCTAGGATATTATTTTCCACTTTTGGCTAAACAATGTTTGGTATTAGTTTCTTCTTCAAAAAAGAAGAGGGAGGAGAGCGCAGCATCTCTCATAAGAGCGACTTTCAAGTTCAAAACGATAATTTGTTGGCAAAGGATTAAAAATTTAAAGGTGTTTTATATCTTCAAATTTGAAGATGTTGTTTGAAGATGTTGGGAGTGCCATTTAGACGTTTAAATGAATTTTTGTATGTATGGTTTTAGCTTTTTTGATTACAAAAGCCACCTTTTGCCTTACTAGGCAGACTTGTTTGTATTCTTCGAATCGAAGAAAAAGCAAATGAATTTGCCCATATGCATAAAGCCGAATGCAACATTTAACGCCTCATGCATATTGGACAAAAACGTTAAAAAATTACATCATGATAGATTTATATTCAGTGACCCTTTTTCTGTGTTGAGAAACAGAGACAGTTTTCTCCTGTGTTGTTACTAAACTCTTATCAAACCTCTCAGGAAGCGTTTCACCTTTTTTGTTCACTTTTGCATTTCCAGCTTCCGGATTTGATTGCATATATTCCTTAAGACGTCTTTTACTTTGCGTGTGTTTATAAAAAGACGGTGGAAGATATGTATCCAACTTATCAGAAGATAAAGCAGAATCTTTTTTACATAATACGCCGTTAATATTATCTTTGTGCATTCTTGTCAGTTTTTCAGATTCGATATGAAGCTTTTTGGCAAGCGCTAAACTAAACATTCCACATTCAGAGGAGCTTCGTTGAATATCCATTTCTACTATGGAAAAATGACAATGAGGCAATTGATGTTTCCCAATGGCCATTTGGGTCCTTAATGCCAGCATTGCTGGATTCATATTATTAAGTGTTGTGGATTCAAAAAATATCAAAGATGTTTTGTCATCAATAGTTCTCTGATCAATCACCGCAAAATGAATTCCTCTTTCCTTTGTGTTCACTATGTATCTGGAAGCTTCAACTCCATTCTCCACAGCTTCTTTCACTGAGAGGGCAAAGTCTTGAGGTGTCATCGCATATTTAAGTCTCATTTCTGGATATTTACGATTTGCCTGTTCTACTAAGGCAGGCATCATTTTTAAATCTGTTTTTGCATAATCGGCTTTTATCCAATTCCCATCAGCAATGTCCTGTTCTAATTTTGTAATAATATCTTTTAATTCTTCACGGTTGAATGTTGTATCTTCTTTTTGGACGGCGCTTGTCTCTAAACGTGCAAGAAGACTTTCTAATGATTCATTGGCGCTCTCACTTTCTTGTGTTTGTGATGAAACGTGAGTGGGTGGGGTTGAATCTTGCGGTTTCATAATATTTATCTCCGTATTTATAATCGGTGTTAAATATTATTTTCATATTTTGACTAAACAATGTTTTCCATTGATTTCCATAAGGGATGATGATGAGGTTCTCTTTTGTGTCGTAGAAATTTTCGTAAGAAGGTTTTTCAGTTTAGATTTATAGGCTTTCTCAAGTCAAAAATCTGAGTGTTTTCTACATCTTCAAAATTTGTAAAATTTTATGAGAAGTTTGTGTGCATAGGCAATTTCATCTTGATGTTTTAAAATAGAAATCCTTGTGTACTCTTGTGATTTACCACGCTTTATATATTACAGTGGTGATAAGAAATTCTTTTATATTAATTTCCTGCTTTGAAAGACAAAGATTCCTCATTTTTACCAATCTAGCTTGTTTTTTTCGAGAAGATACGACTTGCTGGCTATTTATATGGTTATGACATAACCTCATTGGGCAAGTTCTGTATTCAATATTGCGTTATTAGGGGAGTAGCTTAGATGGATAGAGCGATTTTGGTTGATTTCATTGGTGCTGATTAAATTCCTCGAACACGTAACTATGTTTTGCTAATGCGTCAGGTTGGTATTCCAACGATTGCTGTTTATCACTTGGGGATACAAAAGAAAGTCGAAATTAGATAGAAATGTGATTGTATTTTAAAATACGCAAATGTATTTCACGTCACTATCTTGAAGGACAACGCGATATGATACACTTAATAAATATAATGAAATTTAGGCATAAAAAACCCTTTCCCGCATCCATCATTAAATATGATTTTTCATATATTGTCAACAAAAAATGTAACTTTATGCTTTTTATTTTAGCCAATCTGCTGGTTGGGCAAAGCTTAACTAAGTCCAATTAAGAAGTTTTTTCCGTGGGGGAAAACAGTTCTTTTCCTTTCTTTGGGGTAGGGGAATGCTGCTTGGTAAAGATTAAATGAGGTTTGCTATTTTGATGATGAGGTTTTGGATGTGTGGGTTGTCTGAGGGAAGAGTTGGTGGTGATGAGGTTTGGGTGTTATGGTTGGTCCGTAGGGCCGTTATTGATGGGAATATTGGTGGTGGGGAGATTTTTTTAGGGCTTTCAAAGCACGCACGCTTGTAATTTTTCAATAAATTTTGGTGTTGTTGTTCACTAAATTCATAGTGTAACGCAGCAATGTTAGAGAGGGGGCATACTGGGGTCAATATTTACATAATTTACATATGTATGATTTATATTGGGTGCGCATTCTTTATTTAACCTTCAAAATGTTTATGAAGTGCATTAAGAATAATCCGTAACGAGCAGACAAGGTAGGGGAGTGGTTGATCTTCTACAACAAGATATTGTAATGCAGCATGAAAGTTATATTGGCGATACAGATGTTGTGCTTCTTTAATTGCTTCTTTCATGTCTTCATAGCGATTGGTTGCTTTTTGAATCCACTGTTTATGCGCTTTTTCATCTGAGGTATGTGTAAAGTCATCATAATATCCGCTTGGAAAACCTTTGGCACATAAATAGTCGTTTCTAATTTGTAGGTATTGTTGTGCAGTATCATATTGCTCTTTACTGATGCCTGATGCATCCTGCTTATATCCTTGTAAACAAAGTCGTCCAATATAGGTACCGACAAGCGGATTTTTGGCTTCTTCTATGCTAAGACCAAGGTGTTTCGCACGCATTTCAATTGTAGGCTGAGAAAAAGATAGGGGAGAGCTTTTGGCACGTGAAATACGGCCATTTGGTTCTCTTAGCCTTTTTATTATTTTAGGTCTATCGCGTTTTTTACGTATTTTCATGAACCTACCATTTGAATTTACAAAAAATTCCCTGTAAGAGAGGGGAAACTGCCTGTTTAAGAGAGGCGGTATAAAAGCTATTGGAGCAAATACTATAATGGGGGCAATCGGTGGTGGTTGTTGATAAAAAAGCAGGGGATGTGAAATTGACTTTTTATCTCAAGGAAGAGCAACGCTCTTTGGATGGTAAAATCATCTCTGTTGTAAATTTTTCACTACCATTGTTATCTTGCCATTATCGCTGCTTATTTTTCACTAGAAATTTTTGCCTTTTATAGAAATATTTGATGTGTGTTGAGAGCTTAAAGGGCAATTTTTTCAAATGTGGACAAAACACAATAAAATACCATTATGAGTCATGCCGCCATAACGCATGACATTGTGTTTTCTGATGTAGTGTTTTGTTGCTTCTTCTGTTTGAGGAGATTTTGCAGAATTTTTCAACCTTTGTCTCAAAAGCCATTATTCCGCCGTTGGTTGTAGCACCGAGATGCCTGTTGTGCATCACATTCTTAAGCATATCTCAATATCCTTTTTAGAGGAAGATTTATCATGTTTTTAACAGAATAAAGCTATAAAAACAAATTTTACCCTTCGTCATTATACCATAACACTGTTGGTTATTTCAAATAAAATGTTGATAATACAATGTGAATGTTCAAATAAATGGTAAAATTATCCGGTAGTGCTCATTTTTCTTAATATTTGATTTTTTAGAAATATCTTTTATAGAGTATAAGTATAATTTTTTTCTCTTCATCTTTGCTGTTTTGTAACAACGCATTTTATCATGAAACTGTTATGAAATTATGGGATGTCATATTGAAAGATGCTGTTTTTATGTGCTCATATTTGTTTGTCAATGTAAATGTATGTGTGACTTGTTTGTGATACGCGTTATACTTTTTGTGCATTCTTTGAAATAGGGATTGAAAATTTTCATGAAGGTTGTTAACGATTCTCTTTGTGTATAAAGCTGTCAGATATTTATGAGTGTGTGTATTGATACATTGAGGCATGGGGAGCCATTATATTGGTGTTCTGTTGTCATTTGATTTATGCAGTTCATGTACTATCAGTATCCGCATTTTTTCTTATTAATGTATAGGGGAGATTCGTTAGGCAGTTTTCATTAAATGCCTCATGAGAGGTGGTTTGTAAAAAAAATGAGAAAGCGGGGTAATGTCAGCATGATAAATGATCAGCTACAACCACAAGACAAATTACAGTCACAACGCAAGTTTGCGCAAGAGCATCCAGAGATTGGATCATATTCAGCCTTTAGTAAGAAACCACAGCTCTTTTCTTTGAAAAAATGTATGGAACTTTCAGTAAGAGATTATAGAATAATTTTCTGTATAGCCATGGTTATGTTGATTTTAGCGTCTCTTAAGATATTTTCCCTGCCGGTCTTTTTTCTAGGGTTGTTTACTGGAAGAATTTATGCCGGAGGAGGGGACTTTTTTGACTTTATCGTTTTTTTGCCGACTCTGATCTGGGCATTGTGTATCACATTTTTACCCGTCGTTTTGGTGCTCCATTTCTTTCTCAATCGTAATTTGAAAAGAATGCTTCAGAAATTGGAAACATCATCTACACAACAAAATGGAGGGCAAAAATGATTCTTTTTACAGTATTGTTAGGTATTCTTTTTTCTTTCGGTCTTATTATCATCACTATTTTAAACAGTATGCTCATTATTGGAATTTATTATTTTTTTATCAAACGTGTCAGAGCGTATCTCAGTTTGGAGAAAGAACTGAACGAGAAGGGTTAAAAAGGTAATACAGAAATAAGCTTCTTATAAAAGGTGTAATAAAAAGATAAAGGGGTAGAGTTCAAAGCTTAACAAAATATTCTTGGCCCCTGTCTTTTAGAGTTTCATGCTTTCAATGAGAGCATTATCTAGGTAAGCGCATTATGTGGGTCCTTTTCATTTCTGGTTTATCATTGGAGTTTTAAGAATATCTATAAGGATATATTTATTCTGAAGGATATTTATTCTGGGAGGCTTAAAGAGTGACCATTTTAGCACTCATTCTGAGAGGGTTCAAATTGACAAAGTGAGAGACTAGCATTGTTATTATTATTGTGCTACGAGTGAAATTTATATTGGTATATGTTTTTGTAACTGCTTCTTTCTGCTATGCGTAGTGTTGTTCTGCTCGTTGGAAAAGCGATTAAGCAATTGGAGGAAGAAAACCGACAACAAAGCCTCTGTATACTGGGGCATCTGTGTATACTGGGGCATCTGTGTACGAAACGCGATAGGGGGACAGAGTGGTGAGTCTTTTTTATCTCATTATTTTGTTTTTTCTGTTCTGGACATTCGTGGGTTCTTTATTGAATAAGCCCATTTTTGCTCTCTCACCTTTTTTATCAAGTATGCGGGAGTGTGCTTTATGTATTTTAAAAATTGAGGCGCGTAATGTAAAGTGTGTGATGGAATGGGCGCCATTGTGAAAAGAATTTTAGGTAGATGCCTCACGGTGGTGAGTGCTGTAGAATATTTAGGAAGTGAGGGGTTCTCATCGTGACTATAGACAAAACACAACACGAATCTTTTCAAAAACAAGGTCAAAAGGCTTTCGTATCGCAGGGAGTGCTTGATGAAGAATCTAAGCTCCTTTTCTTCAAAAAATGGATGGTTCTCTCAACTAGAGACACTGTTGTCATCTTCTGTTTAGCTGTCATCCTCTTGGTGCTCGTTGTCGCTATAGGCTACTTAAATCCCTTGAGTTTTTTTCACGTAATATCTCAAGAACAGCTTCAAGCAATGGCTCAGGAAAATTTTCAAAAATCGTTTATAGAAAATTTTAAAAATTTTTTTGAGGGGCAGGGTTCGTTGAGTGGAGCGCGTCTGGAAGAATTGTGGCGTGAAGCTGGATGGAATGGCGTTTTTGCCTTTATATGCCTCTTGCCGAATACGATCTTTGGATATCTTGTAGGACTCTTTCCTGGCGTTTTTATCTTACACGTAATGTTGAATCGTGCCTTAAAAGAAATGATTCAAGAGTTGAAACAATCGGTGCTAGAAAAATCATTATCGGAAAAATCGTTTGAGCAATCAGACAAACCGGTTACTTTATAGAAGGCGATAGGGAGAAAAAGATGACTTTTTTGGTAGTGTTGATTGCAATATTGTCCTTTGCGATAGTGATTTTCACATATAACATGATTGCTGTTTTTACTCTTGCGGTAATTTGTGCAATTTATTACTCTTTTTTTAAGCGTATTAGGCGTTTAAGAGCTTTTTCTCGGATCTTGAAGAAAGTTAAAAAGAGCGAGGGGCAGTTTTTGAGCAGTCATGAAAAAGAGATAGAGGGGAAGAATTCAGTATTTGATATGGAAGCTACGCCCCTTTCCTTTAGAGAATCTCTGGTTCTTTCAGGAAAAGATTGTAAAAGATTATTCATTTTCTCTCTTATTCTCTTTGTCGTCATATTTGTGCCCTTCCTACTTTCAGGTTCAGTGGTGGTAAGAGAGGCGCTCAATGGGATGCACAATGGAATGGAGGCGGGGCAAGCGATGAAACAGTTGATAGAGACTACCCCTGTGTGGTTTTTCGTTTGCGTCGTTACTGGTGTGTGTGTGGCTTTAGTCGTAGCATGTTTTGCCTTCTCTTTACCTGTCATTTTAATACTCTACGGTATACTCAATCAGAGAGTGAAAAAAATGATGAACAGATTAGAAAAGTTTGCCGCAGCAGAGACTAAACCGATAAATCTCAAAATGTGAGAGGGGAAAGAAGTGCTTTATTTTATAGGATATTGGGGTCTTTTCGGACTCATCATCATGGCCATTTTATTCTTTATGGTTATTGTTGGGCTTCATTATTTTTTCATCAAGCGTGTGAAATTGTATTTTAGCATGCTTAAGGAACTGAAAAAGAGGGAGACATCACCATTGTGCTCTCATGAGGGAAAAATGAAGGGGAAAAATTTAGCATTTGAAACAGAAGAGCCTTACTTTTCATGTACAAAATCTATGGCCTTTGAGCCAAAGGAGTGTAAAATACTCTTTTTCATTGCTGTCATTATTGCGGTTTTACTGGCTGTTGGCAATATAGTGTTCACGGTGGATGGGAAGGGAAATACGAATGCTTTAGTGGTGTTGCTGTCGAACATATCAGCGTGTGCTTTTTTCTTCATACCGATCATTGGGCTATTGTGCATGAAATTGACGAGCAAATTGAAAAAAATAATTCAGCTACTGGAAGAAGCAACACAACAACGTGATAAAGTCATCCATATGCAGAGCGCGATAGGAGAGAGAAATGACAAATAGTTTGGTGGCATTAATGGCTCTCCGTTTTTTGACTGAGACAGTAACGGGCACTTTATTTACGATGGTTGCTTTAGTATTTCTTTATCTGTTGATCAAGTATGCGAGACTCTATTGCAAAGTGAAAAAGCAATTGAAACGCGTGCTTAAAGAACGTGATACAGTGCTTGAGCAGATATCAAAAAAAGAAAAGCAAAATGAAGCAGAATTTAGTGTTTGATAAAGAACAACTTTTTCTTTCTGTGCAAGATTATAAAAAGGTATTCTATATCTCTACAGTCATGATACTTTTTCCTACGGTCATTTTTTTAGGATTTCTAATGGTGATAGGGGGAGATATTTTTTCCATTATAATGTTGCTGCCGCTTGCATGGGTTCTTGTGTGTACCCTTTTATTCTTACCGATTATTTTGGTGCTTCGTATTATTGTGACGCGTAAGTTGAAAAAAATGATTCAACAATTAGAAGAAGAGAGCCAGCAGCAAGAGAAACGGACGGGGATTATCAACCACACTGTGATTGAGGGTAAGTGAAGCGTTTTAGAGCATTTCTTGGCTTTCGCTCTTTGTTTTCGTTATTTTCATAAGCCATTATCCTTGTTTTTTTCGGCAAGGTGGAGTTATTGCCTCTAAGCATGGGAGAGGTATTTTACAACGTGACAAAATCATTGAGAAGCGTGATGAATGGGTACGACACAGTGTCGGAGCGTTCATGGGGGACAACTAATGGTTTGATCTTGTGAGGAAAAAGTGCGGGAAAGCCCAGTGGAGATTATGATGGTGACAAAGTTTTTATGATGAAGTTTTAACTATAGCGCAACAGCACTTTTAAAAGAGCTTTGGGCGGTTGGTTGAAATTGAGGGAAGAGGTGGTCATTTGGTTTCCACCTTTTTATTGGTTTCCACCTTTTTAACGGATTGCGAAGTGCAATTTCTTTGATAATGAGGGAATGAATAAAGATTTTCCGCAATTTGATTTTTGGATTTTTAATTGTGACTGGTCTTCTTGCTGTTGCTTGCTAGGTTTTTGCTGCTTGCCAAACTATCGACCCCTTTAATTCTAGAACTTTGCTAGCGATATAATTGGATTTTGTGGCTAAGGGACTTAAAATTTTTTAAGAAAAATGCGTGCAGGGAACTTAACGCAGGCGCGTGATAAAGCCTTAAAATGGGCAATGAAAGCTGTTGATCTTCGTATAAGTGCTGCGTTTCCAATATGGTCGTTCGCTTTTGGGAAAGGATGAAACCAAGAAGGGCATGATGCGCTGTGATCTTGGGGCTCTTGCGTTGCTTGGTGATGTTGAGACCTTGCTCTCTTATTGAAAAAGCTTTGCACAAGGAAATCGTCTTGGCTTTGAGGGAAGCATCTTTGAGGCAACATTGAATAAATTCATCTTGAACGTGTCTGTGGTGTTGGACAAAGAAGTGGTAAGGGTGGAGTAACTCAGTTATGCTTTGCTTGAATGGGTTGTAGAGAGCTTGTCCGTGAAAGTAGTTAGCTACCAGAATTTTAGAGCTAGAGACTTGCAGTTGTGCAAGTAAATAGGGCTTTAACAGCTTACTTGTAATCTATTTATATCTGTGTACTAATATACATTATGGATAGATTTGTTGGGATAGGTGAGGACGCTCAAGCTTTGGGGTGTTTCGATTAGCACTTTGCGTCGTTGGGAAGGTGAAGGCAAAATTGTTTCTGAGCATACGGCAGGAGGACACCGCCGTTATGACCTATCCAAGCTTAGACCTGAGCTTTTTCATTCGAGAGAACTTTCTCAAAGAAAGACCATTGCTTATGCGCGTGTATCAAGCCATGATCAAAAAGACGATTTAGAGCGACAAAAACAGGTTCTTGAGCTTTATTGCGCAAGCCAAGGTTGGACTTGTGAACTCATCTCTGATTTAGGGTCAGGGATGAATTATCGTAAAAAGGGTCTTAAACGTTTATTGGATGCTCTCATTGAAAATGAAATAGGTCGTTTGGTGATTACGCATAAAGATCGTTTATTGCGCTTTGGCGCAGAATTGGTCTTCGCCATTTGTGAAGCCAAACAAGTTGAGGTTGTCATTCTTAATCAGGGAGAAGAAAGCAGTTTTGAAGAGGATTTAGCCAAAGATGTTTTAGAAATTATTACTGTCTTTAGTGCTCGTCTTTATGGAAGTCGTTCGAGAAAAAATCAAAGGTTATTAGAGAATGTTCGTCAAGCTGTAGAGGCATCGCAATGATTGTTGCTCACAAAATAGCTCTAGACTTAAATAATAAACAACGAAGCTACATGGCTCGAGCCAGTGGTTGCGCGCGCTTTGCTTATAATTGGGCACTGAAGGAATGGCAGCAGCAATATGAAGCGTGGAAGAAAGATAATAATTTACCAAAGCCTAATGACTATGCGCTACGTAGACAATTCAATTCTCTAAAACGAGAACAATTTCCATGGATGATGGAAGTTACTAAAAATGCTCCACAAATGGCAATTATTCAATTGGGTGTGGCTTTTAAGAATTTTTTTTCAGGGAGAAGCCGATATCCCACTTTTAGAAAGAAAGGAGTGCACGATCGTTTTACTTTGACCAATGATCAAATACAGTTGCAAGGTTCCAAGATAAGAATTCCCAAACTTGGTTGGGTTCGTCTGTGAGAACAATTGCGATTTCAAGGAAAGATCTTGTTAGCAACCATCAGCCGTAAAGCGGATCGGTGGTTTGTAAGTTTTAGCGTTGAAACAGATAATCAAGAGTCACTAAGCGAGAACCAAGCTATTGTTGGTCTTGATTTGGGCATCAATGCACTTGCAACGCTTTCGACAGGAGAAACCATAGGAAGCGTTAAACCTTATAAGGCTTTGCTAAATCGTTTACGGCGCTTATCACGGCGTTTAAGTCGTAAGCAAAAAGTCTCGAGCAATCGCCATAAGGAGAAACAAAAACTCGCTAAGCTTCATGCTCGGATAAGCAATATAAGAACGGATAATTTGCATAAGGTTACAACAGATTTAATTCAGCGTTTTGGTACATTTTGTCTGGAAGATCTTCATGTAAAAGGCTTGCTGAAAAATCAGCATTTATCGCGTGCCCTTGCAGATCAAAGTTTTTTCGAGTTTCGCCGTCAATTGGAATATAAGGCGGCACGCTATGGTCGACAGATTGTTATTGCAGATCGTTGGTATGCGAGCAGTAAGATCTGCCATCATTGCGGATGTAAGATTGAACAATTGCCTCTTAACATACGTGAGTGGAGATGTTCTCATTGTGGTACACACCATGATCGAGATATTAATGCCGCGATTAATTTAAAAAACTTGGCGGTGAGTTCCACCGTGTCAGCCTGTGGAGAGGAAGGCTCTGGCCAATGTCTTGTGACTTTGGTGAAACCAGCCTCAAAGAAGCAGGAAATCAACAGTATATTTTATCAGAAATGATCATATTTACATAAGTTTGGTAGAACGGATTACCATGGAAACTCGTTGAGAAGATGAAATAAGAATTAAGGAAAAAAGATTTCAGGATGTATGATAAGAAAGGGATGTTTGAAGCCAAAAACTGGGAAGATCTTGTTGAGATTTTTTTACCATAAAAGATGATGCGTTAAGTTTTATGAATATAAAAATTGATTAAGAGAAATCAGTTGTTGAGAAGAACAAAAAGCTCCTTTATACAAGATTAAGAAAAGCTTAAAATTTGAAAAAAATGAAAGAAATGAGGGGAAATGAAGGGGAAAAATTCAACACTTGATAAAGAACCGCGCTTTTTTTCGTTCGAAGAAGCGTTTCTTTCAGCGAAAAATTATAGAATCATCTTTTACATCTCTGTCATCATTGTGCTGTTTAGAATAGCTTTCTTTATTCCAGTCTTTTTAGGATGGCAGCTGGCAAAGTGGCAAAATACTGCTCTTGGGACGGTCTATGTATTAGAGGAAATTATAGCGCTGTGTGTTTTGGTCTTCATACCAGTTATGTTGGTGCTTCGCATTCTATTGGGGTATTTGTTGGAAAAAAATATTCAGAAACTGGAAGAAGCAATCTACAAACGAAATGACACAAACCGTCTACGAGATGAGTCGTCTAAAGAGTAATTGGGGA
This sequence comes from Bartonella sp. DB5-6, assembly GCF_000278115.1. Lineage (GTDB taxonomy): Bacteria > Pseudomonadota > Alphaproteobacteria > Rhizobiales > Rhizobiaceae > Bartonella > Bartonella refiksaydamii. Next base: position 83,536 of record NZ_JH725117.1, on the reverse strand, counting down.
AGACATGGATAGTGATCTTATAGTATTGATTATTGTGGGGGGGTTGTTTGTGGCGGTTTTTATTATTTTCATTAACATGTTCATTTTCGCGTTGTATTACTCCGTATTCAAGCGGGCGAGAATGTACTTTCTGTTAAGAAAAGAACTGAAACGCGTTCTTAAATATAACGCAATGTTGGAAGAGTCATAACAGGAAGAATTAGTAGCTCAGCAGATCTCTTGAACAAGAAGTGAAGGAAGAGTTTTGTGAAGATTATGATGATGGTAAAAATTTTACCATGAAAGGTGCAACAGCGCTTTTAAAGAGCCTGGGATGGTTAGTTGAAATTGGGGAAAGAAGAGATCATTTTGCGACCTATCATTTACCGGATAGAGAAGTGCAGATTCTTTAATAATGATGAAAAAGTGAAAGATTTTCCGCAGTTTAATTGTGGACTTTTAATTGTGACTGGTCTTCTTGCCGCTGCTTGTCAGACTATTGACTTTCGCAATTCTAGGTCTTTGTTCGCGATACAATTGGCCTTTGAGGCGAAAGAATTGGAATTTTTTGAAGAAAGGGGTGCGTGTGAGGCGCTTAAAGCAGGCGCTTGATGAAGCCTTAAAATGGGTGGTGAAAGCCGTTGATCTTTGTAAAGTGCTTTGTTTCAAATATGCTACTCTACTTTGGGGAAAGGATAAGACTAAAGAGGGTATTATGCTCTGTAGAAACTCGTTGAGGAGACAAAACAAGCATTAAAGCAAAAAGGATTCAAGATGTCTGATGAAGCCGGAGTGTTTGAAGCCAAAAATTGAAGAGATTTTGTTGCGATATTTTTATTATCAAGGAGGGGGAATTAAGAATTATGGGTATAAAAATTGATGCGTTAAGAGAAATCAATTGTCGTGGAAAATGAAAAATCTAGAGAGCAGGAATAGGTTAAAAATTAAGGCAAAGAAGAGTAAAAAAGGGGAAAAAATGAAGGTAAAAAATTCAATACTTGATAAAAAATCGCGTTCTTTTTTGTTCGAAATATTCGTGGTGTTTTCGTTGAAAAATTATAAAATGACGTTGGGTAATTGTCTCATCACGTTTTGCACTTTTTTTATTATGATGGTTTTAGAAGTTCCTGCCTTTGCAAAACCTCCATTAGAGACGTTGCATGGGGAAAGTTGGGGTGGTGTGGGTTATCTTATTTTTCTTCTTCCAGTTTTAATCTGGGTTTGTCTTTTGATACCTTTACCTATCCTTTGGGGCGTTCAAAGTATTCGAGAACGTAAATTGAAAAAAACAGTTCAGCAAGTGAAAGAAATGGCTGATCTGCAAGATGAATCAGACAAGGGATAAACGCCATGGCAGGAGCTATTATCCTTATAATACCATTCGTTTTTTTTATGTTTATCAGTATCGTGGCCTTTGCCATTTTTGTTAATATGATTATTGTGGTGCCTTATTATTCATTGATCAAGCGTTTGAGGTTGTATTACAGAGTAAAAGAACAAAGACGCGTGATGAAAGAACATCCGCAGCGTTTTTGTTGTCTTGAAAGCGATGAAAAGAAAAGTAAGTATCAGAATTTAGCACCAGATACATCAACACCACATAGAGGGGCAATACCGCGTAGAGGGGCGGACCCCTTCTCACTCAAAAAGTTGATAGCGTTTTCTAGAAAAGATTATATCATCATATCCGTCATTTCTCTCAGCATTATGGCTTTCAAAGCTTATGTTTATATCGCTTTCTTTCAACAGCCGAGTCTTATTGTAGACTTAAACAAGGAAAGATTTGGGGTGCTTACTTATTTCATTTTGCTGATCACTTTTATTTCGGCATGTGTTTTGATAACTCTCCCTGTTGTTTTGGTACTTCGCGCAATATTAATCTCTCAGTTGAAAAAAAAGCTCCAGCAATTGAAAGAAATAACGCAGCAACAAGATCAATGCATAGAACGCGAAAGGGTGCAAAATGGATAAGATGATTGTAGCTCAGTTTGTAATGATGAAATTTATTTTTCTCCTTGCTCTGGTGGGGGTAATCTTTGATTGTTTCTTAAGTGCGGCAGTGGTTGCTTTGTATTATTCTTTTGTCAAGTGTTGGATACAGTATTCTAAAGTAACGCGACAATTAAGAAAAGCGATGAAAAAGCATAAGCACTTGAAGTGCCATTAAAATTAGCATGTTGTTAAAAATTGCGTCCTTGGAAAAAGGGCTGGGGGAAATGAAGCAAAAAAAAACAGCATTTTATGACATACTGCGCTCTTTTTTCGTGAAAGAGTTTTTTTCTGTGAGGGAGTGTATTGTAATTTTGTCCCTCTCACTTCTCATTGCGCTGTGGAACAAGATTCTCTCTCTCCTATCCTCGGCACAATGGGGGTTGACAGTGGGGCGGGAATTGACAGTGGGGCAGTATAACACTCTTTTTTCTATCCTCGTGCTTTGGGAAGTTATTACAGTGTGTGTTCTTGCCTTGATACCAGTTATGTTAATACTCTGCATAATATTGTGGCGTTTGTTGAAAAAAAATATCAAAAAATTGCAAGAAGTAAAACAGCAACGGGGTAAAATAACTTGTCACCAAGAAGATCGCTATAAAAAGGGCGATAGAGGGAAAATGTACGATATTCTTGTAACAATATTTGCCATAGTGTTTGTGTCGGTGACAATGTGGGTTGCTTTTTTTCCCGTGCTTATTTTAGAACTTTATTATGGCGTCTTTAAGCAGGTGAGAATGTATTGCCGGTTAAGAAAAGAACTAAAAAGCGTGTTGCAAGAACACGACATAGCGTTTTAGAAGTCATGAGAGGGGAAAGAGACAATGATCAAGCAGATTGGGAGTGAAGGTGGTGGAGATAAAGCAGAGAGAGATGCAATAGATGGGGATTAGGCAGATGTTTGAGAAGAAAGAGCTAGAAGAGTCCTATGAAGTTTATGATGATGACAAAATTCTGACCATGGAAAGTGCAACGGCGCTTTTGAAAATCTGGAGTGGTCGGTTGAAATTGAAGGAAAAGGTGGTCATTTGGGCACCATTTTCTTGCCAGATGAGAAGTGCAATTTTTCTATAATGACGAAGTTAGTAAAGATTGCTCAAAATTTGATTGTGGGCTTTTAATTATGTTTGGTATTTTTGCCGCTGCTTGCCAGACTATTAATCCTTATAATTCTAAAGTTTGCCAGCGGTGCATTTGAAGTTTGTGGCTAAAGGACTGGAAATTTTCGAAGAGAGAGTGACAGAGGCTCGTTTAAAGCAGGCACTTGATGAAGCTTTAGAATGGGCGAAGGGGATTTTGGTCTTCATGAAATGCTTCGTTTTCAATATAGTGCTCCACTTTTAGAAAAGGAAACTGTGGATTGGTCGACAGATGAAACCATTGGGGCACCTTATACTTTGCTACATTTTGCGACTCTTGCTTTGCTTGGCGATATGGAGACTTTACGCTCTTATCAAAGGAGCTTTGCAGCAGCTGATCGGTTTGGCTTTGCGAGCACTGAAACTACAACTCTTGTTTTTTGAGAAAAATGATTCTTCTGTTATGCTGTAAAATATGACTTTTCATAATGGTGCGTGAAGGCATATTTATTGTGTCTTAAGAAATAAATTTTCTCTGCGTCTAATTTTCCCCTTCTTTCGTATCAATTAAATGCAGAAGAGTAAAATTGCACCAATCGTTCAGGATGGGGCTCGTCTTGTGAGTGTGTACTTATGAAGTAAAACACATTAGTGGCCAAGGGGGAATCTTCAAGATAAATCAATTTGGTAACGGATTGGTGGGGAGTGAAAAAATTTTCACCCTTTAGAGCGATGTGAGGGGGCAAGCGAGAAAAAGACGTTATAGAGGGCAGAAAAAGAGCATTGCTGATAAAAAAGCGAAGTACAAACAAGCTCCCGTTTTTGCTGAGGTCTTTTCAATATTTAACTCTGTAATACATCACAATGTGTGTGGGAAGAGTTTAAGAACCGTTAGTTGTCCACTCTCTTTTTCTTAGTAAAAAGCGTACTTTTGAAAAACACGAAACCAGAATGTAAAGACTCAAATACTGAAAGCATTAAATTTTTACCTTTTTTATATAAATTTGCTATTTTGCTACTTCCTTACTATTACTACTTTGTTTTTCTAGTATATCAAATGTATCTACTGTACTGCTTATTGGTTCAAGAAGCTGTAAATCAGTTTCTTCAACAGTATAAGGAGCAACGATATGTGATGGTTGTTTATTTACTATACGATCAGATTCTTGAAGAGCAAGAGATAAAGCACTTGTAATTGCCCCTGCTATGAAAAAATACCTTACATTCATAGTTTTTCTCCTATATTTATTTTCATAAATAAATATCAATATGGATCATATATAAATTCATTTTAAACAACTATAGTAAAAATGCAACAGTCATAAAAAAGAATAAAATTTGTCTATAATTTGACAAAATTTACCCTTATTTGCCTTAATCAATTCTTTCAGAATTTGTTTTATGAATACGTAAAAGGTGAGGTTGAAGGATCTATCTATGTCGTCATATGGATAATTGGTGACAAAAATAGTTGCTGGCAAACTTCTTTTTTAAGCCATGAACGGACTCAAAAAAGCAAAGCATCTTTGAGAATTAGGAATATCCTGTGAGAGGTGGGGTGCATCCTGTGAGGGTCGGGATGCACTCCGAGAGGTGGAGTGCATCCTGTGAGGGTCGGGATGCACTCCGAGAGGTGGGGTGCATCCTGTGAGGGTTGGGATGCACTCCGAGAGGTGGGGTGCATCCCGTGAGGGTCGGGATG
>NZ_JH725117.1:75208-78687 GCF_000278115.1 Bartonella sp. DB5-6 | reverse complement strand
ACTCCGAGAGGTGGGGTGCATCCTGTGAGGGTTGGGATGCACTCCGAGAGGTGGGGTGCATCCCGTGAGGGTCGGGATGCACTCCGAGAGGGTGAGGCGCATCCCGTGAGGGTTAGATATATTCCATAAAAAGAGGGATAGCCAAAGAGATGTGTTTTTTGGGTATCTTATACTGATTGGTTATCGTATCTTTTATGGATATTTATTTTGTATCCTTAATATTTGAAATGATTTAAAGCAGCAAGTCGGTATAAGAGCAAAAAAGCTAAAAAATCTACAGTTAAGTGGGATAGTTGTGTATTGCTGTGTGCTTGTTTCTTTTTTTATTTAAAATACACCCTATAAAAACATTTTATAGGGTTATGGAATATATGTATTTGTTACAAAATGATGCTTTTATTTTTTATTAAAATTCCATTTTGACAGAATTATATTTCTGCGAATCTATTTGTGTATGTAGAAAATGCTGGGAGTGATTCTATATCCTCAATGGATGGTGAGCTGAACAGATACAGGACTATGGATGAAGGTCTGAAAGAAATTGCAAACTTTTATAAGAGTGGAAAAACGTCGTTGAGGTTGATTTTCAGTGGGCTGGTCGAGAATCATTTTTGATGAAGTGCTTGTTGGTGGAAGGGCTGCCTTTAGAAGGTGATTCTCTGTTGGGGATTCTGTGTGGAGCGGTTGCTGGTTAGGGCATGGCCGCTGGGGTGTTGCTTGATGATGGTTGTTGTAAGGTGATTTCTTGTAAAATATAGCTGGGAAAGGGGGACAGTGAAATTGGTTACAGGTTGCTGCTCTTTAAATCTGTTGTATGAGTGTCTCCCCATTTTTATCGCATATCTTTAGTAAGAGTGTTTTGCAATGTTTCGTTTGTTATTTGGGAGGTTGTGTGATGACAAAATCCGCTGTCTTGCTATGGGAAGTGAGGGATTATTAAGAGTCCCTACGGTTTGCATAGCCCCAATGAAATGCTAACAAGTCTAAACAATCTCGTAAGTGATCCGCGAGGGAGTTTTGTTTGCGTTTTGAGGTGCTTAACTCTTTGATTGCTTGACCATAACCAACAACCTTTTCTACAAGTGAATAGCCAAGAACACCAAGGTGAAGCTTGATAGTTTTTAAATGGTTGGATGCTTCTATTTGACGTTCAATGGGGTGTGTGTAACCTTGGCTGTTCTCAACTTTTTCCCGCGTGTAGTCAGGACTCATATGGAGATCTGCCTGACTTTGACGCCAGTAAACATAAAAGCGTTCTGCTGCTTTATATTGCGCTTTGCTGATATGCCCTTTTGCGTATAAAAGTGCGATGGGACGGCTTTGTGCATTGGCAATGGCTTTAACGGTGCGCGGGTTGCTGGAACTTTCTGAATGGTGAGACTGAAAATAAGGATTGCTCGTTTCAATAGGGATTTCTTGCGTTTTTAAGTGCCCAATGTGTTGTTTCTCTTTATCTTTGTGGGAGAGAGGGAAAGTTTGTGTCTTGTTTTTTGGGTCCTCTTTGTTTTTTCTTGTCTCTTGATGTTTCATATCATTTTTTCTCCTTTAAAAATTGTCGTTTGGTTTTCTGTTTTAAAAAATCGGATGTAAATTGGTCTGGGTGTTTGAGGGGGGGAAGCTTTGCTGGGTATTTCCTTGAGGACAGGCTTGGGAATGGGGGTGGTTTGCTTTAGTGGCCGTTTGCTTGAATGTCGGTGATTGGGAGCGGTGGCGTTGATGTTCGGGTGATGTGTTGTTCTTGAAGGCGGTGGGGTTTTGTTGCATTATGGGTGTTGTCCTTTGGCTTGCTTATGGGGAAATAAGGAGCATTGATCTTACGGGGATTTTCTTGGAGGGGTTGGCTTTGGCTTCATTGTTGAAGTTGCTCTTGGGTTACCTTATGCGGGGTTACCTTATGCGGGGTTACCTTATGCGGGGTTACCTTATGCGGGAGCGAGGTGATTCGGTCTTGCAGAGGTCGTTGTGGCTTTTGAATGGGTTGGTGTTTTCCTGTATTGTTGGCGGTGTCTTTTGTTTTGTTTATGGGGAGCGCAGAGTCTTGGTGTGGATTGGCTTTGGTTTTCAAAGGAGTGGGTGTTTTGCTTGATTTTGGGATTTACCTTTCCTTTTATTTATGAGGGAATAAGGTGTGCTCGTGTGGTAGGGGAAGCGTTTGGGGAGAAGGTGGGGGTTGGGCGTTCAAGATAACGCCGTGGTGTTAAGGGGTGTTCAGGAGAACAACGATAGCGATAGGTTTGTTGGTCAAACCAGAGACCAATTTTGCCTTCAAAGTCACCGGAACGTTGCTTGGCGATATTCATAATCACGCCTGGGCGTTTGGCTAACTCTGATTTTTCTTGCTTGAGGGATGCGGTAAAAATTTTATCTTCTAATGAGCGATTGCGCCAAATGGTGATGATGTTAAAGGCATTGGCACCAATTTCTGAGGCACCTTTAATATCTTCTGTACTTGGGATATCCTTATCTAAACCGCCTTTGCGTGCATGAGCAACAAGATGAATGTGCACTGCGTTTAAAACAGCCCAATCAACCATTTTATAAACCGCTTGTTCTTGTCCGGTGTAGTCATCCGAGGAGATGCCAAGCCGCATGAGACTGTCGATAATAAATTGATCGCAGCCATAGCGTGCACGGCAATAATCAAAGACATCTAGCAATGTGTCCACGCTTGATTTTCCCACATGTTCATAAAGAATCAGTCCATCATCTAAAAAATGGAGTATCCGCTCAATCATCTCTCTTGTGGGTTGTTCTAAGCCTCCCGTTTGTTTTGTTAAACGGCGCAGCGATTGTTCTCCTTTCATTTCTAGTGAGGCTAAACAAAGGCGGCTCTTTTGAGAGATCCAATGGGGAATACAGTCTGATAACAGTTGGCTTTTTCCAGCACCGCTCGCGCCGCTCCATAGCGTTAATTCCGCTGGACGGAAATAAAGTTTGCCGTGGAGTTTAGGATAGGGAACCGTGTAGCCAAGATGCTGTTCAGGTTCTGGCCAAAATAGCCCTATGACTTGATCTTTATAATCTGAGGCACGTCGTAACCCTTCTGGTGCAAAGCTTTTTGCTGACAAAAAGGCTGCTTTTATGGTGTCCGCATCAATTCCTGCTGTTAAACAGTCATTTGCATCCTTACGGGGTAAGCGTACACGGTAGCAGCGGTGACGGCCAAGCCTGCTAGCAATTTCACATGCTGCTTCTTCACCGGGTTTGTCCATATCAGTGGCTAAAAAAATGGTTTCAAAAGGTTCTAAATGATCAAATTCATTTTCAATCCAGTTGTGTTTGCCCCCAACCCCTCCTCCAAACGGTACGGAAAGGGCTGGATATCCGTAGGCGGCTAAAGAAAGTGCATCAATTTCTCCTTCTGTGATGACAATTGTACGGTTTGTTGAAGAAAAAGCGTGGTTGGCGGTGGTGGGTGTGTGGTTGGCGGTGGGTGTGTGGTTTGTGGTGGGTGTGTGGTTGGCGGTGGGTGTGTGGTT
>NZ_JH725117.1:71511-75108 GCF_000278115.1 Bartonella sp. DB5-6 | reverse complement strand
GTGGTGGGTGTGTGGTTGGCGGTGGGTGTGTGGTTTGTGGTGGGTGTGTGGTTGGCGGTGGGTGCGTGGTTAGCGGTGGGTGTGTGGTTAGTGGAGTAAAGAGCTTGCCAACCAAACAAAATCGGTTCACATTGTGCTGCTGTTGGTTTTGGTTTTGCTCCCGCTTGCGCTAACCGTTCTTTCACGAGGGCAAGGGTGCCGTCTGGCTTATAAAAGGGAAAGATGATTTTTTCGCCATCCTCTCCTATGCGGTAGCGCTTTAAAATCTCAAGGGGGATGCGGCGTTCTTTGTGGAGATAAGTTTTTACTAAATTCTGTGGCGTGTTGCTTTTGGGAAGGGGAGGGCGTCGATAGGAATGATGAGGGGCCATAAAGGGTTTGGGACGCGTAAGATTGAGGGTAGCGCGGGCTTCTTCTAGTGCTTGAGAAAGGCTGATACTTTTGACTGCACACCATAGGTCTAAAAGATCTCCTCCTTTGCCTTCTGCAAAATCATACCAAAGTCCTGCTTTTTCTCCTCTCAAGCATACCGATAAACTTTGACCAGCTTCACCACGTGTATTGCCTACAATCCAGTTATTGCCCCGTCTGTGCCCTTGTGGAAGCAGCATTTCTGCTATCGTCCCCGCTTGGGAGATAAGCTTTTGTTTGATCTCAAAAATTGTGCTCATATTAAGATATACGGTAGTTGATAAGACTGCGGTAGAGGGCTTCGTCGTTGCTGCTGCGTGGTGTGAGAGAGGGATGAGAGGAAAAAATCGCAAGTTTTTCCTGCTGTTCCTTTATTCGCTCAATTTCTCGGCGAAACCAGTTGCGCCATGTGGCTTGCCAATCGACTTTAAGCGCTTCTTTGCCACTTTTGGCATGCCAATAATCACGAAATTTCTTTTCTTGCCAACGGGCTTGCTCTTCACTCAAACCTTCCAAAACTGCCGCATTGATATCTGCTTGCCAATCGCTTGGAAGACGGTGCCCTTTAGGGATTGCTCCTTGGGATATTGTCTTGCGGATCTTGGTTTTGCTGTGTGTCTCGGGGGCGTTTTTTGTGTTTGCTGTTGTGGTAAGAAGGCTCTTAGTCTTCTTGCTAGAGTTGTGTGATGACTCTCCACCTTCGTTAGCATCAGGAGGGTTTTCTATGACATCTTGTTGTGATGGCGGGAGTGGAGAAGGTTTTGTAGATGGGAGAGGAGAAGAGGGGTGCGCAGATATTTTCTCCTGCTTTGCTGTAGGAAAAGAAAAAAAGTTCTTTTCTAAAACACCGTTAGGTGTTTCCTTTTCTTCTCCTTTCTGAGCTTCTAAGTTTTGTTTATCATCTCTTGCACTCTCGTTGCGCAGTTGTTGAATCTCAGCATTGATTTCTTTACGTTTTTTTGCCGAAGAACGCCCCGCAAAGGATTTTTGTTCAAGCAATTTTGCTCGCTCTTGAAATACATTTTCACACCGCTTATTCCATAAACCACCCGCTAAATTTAAAATTTTTCCTTCTTCTATTAGCATTTCTAAAGCATTCGTAAAAGTTCGCTTGTCACAACCGCAAAGACGCGCTAAACGTTTTACCGATAACTCTAAAGGACGACCGCGGGCGTACATTTCGTTGAGAAGAATCGTATAGATTCCGATTTCGTGTGCACGCATTCCGCGAACTCCCCCTAGAAAATCATTCTGATACCAACAAACATAAGGAAGCCTAGATGATTCATAGTAAGGAGTTTCTTGTTGATTGGCGTATTTCATGTTTCAATCTACTTTCTTCTTTTTTATATTTCTCTTCATAATAAAACCGAGAACAGCGTCTTTTATGTATGCATTGACATTTGATTGAAGTTGGAACGCTTGAGTCAAAGTTGTTCAATTTCGTTGCGGTTTATTTTGTTAATTGATGGCGTTTTAGGTGTTTCTTTGAAGTTTAATCAATGATTAGACGTGCTTTAAGTGCGTGCAACTTTACAGTTTGAGATTATGTAGATAGCAAAGGATAAATAAGACAATATTTCTAAACCTATGGTCTTTTGGGGGGGGGCTTTCGGGAGCCTTTTTTGCATTCTTTGGGGTGGTGGATTGTTTTTATGATTCGAAAATACGCTTGGACCTCCTCCAAAAAGTAAAATTTGTTTACTTAATTTTATCCTTTTTAGAGGATAAAGCAAGTCCATTTTGCAAAAGGACGTGTCTTTTTTTTAAGATGCGCTATATGGTGAAACTATGAATATTGATGGTTGGCGTCAAAGATTGAAAGCAGCATTTGAAAAAAGTGGACGGTCAAAGCGATCTATTTCTCTTGCAGCAGGAAAAGGAGCAGGGTACCTCCACTCCATTCTCTCTGAAGGGAAAGAGCCAACAATTGAGTCACTTGCGCGGATTTGTCATGAAATTAATATCAGTATGAATTATATCCTTTATGGAGAAGGTGCTAGTTCTGAAGATAAAGAATTTATTGAACTTATTTCAAAACTTTCTCCTGAAGAAAGACAGGCAATTCTGACTCTTTTGCGGCGACCACCTGGCGAAGCATCAAAATAAACTCTTTTTGTGTTTTTGAATCAAGAGTGCTCCAGTATTTTATTAGTTCTAAATCACTCATTTTAGCTCTCCTGTCTGTTTGTGGTTGCGTTGAGTAAGAACAAATAGAGAACAACACAAAGGCATAGGGTGAATAAAATAATGACAAGCTTTTATTCATCTGTGCCGTTTGAACGTCATAAAGACTAAAAATGTATCTTTTATTGAGGATAAAATATTTGACATATCTCCCATAGAGGATATAAGACTAATGGTATATTCGGCCTTGTCAAGACAAAGCTGTATTTTATCAACTATCGAAAAGGGGGGAATTATGAAAAATATTCCATTCGTTAAAGAGGATGAAATCCTCATATTTATTTGTGAAGAAGAAAAGAGTGATGCCTATGAGGGACCACTCGACCAAATTGAAGAAGTATTCGAACTTATTGAAGAATACCAAACTGTTCAGAGACTCTTGCGCCTCGATCTTATCACACTTCATGCAGAGGATGTGAGTGAACAACTCGCTGATTTTTACGTCGCAAATCATGAAATCGACGAACAAAATACGCAACTCCAGCCATTTATTCTGAATAGTGATGCTTACCATGCTTGTTTAGAGGATAAAGTCGCGTGCGATTATGAAGATAATCTCTATGGCTCTTACGAAAAACAGCATCGCTTGCGCCCATGTGATGTCTTGACTGATTACTGGTGGTGAAAAGTTATGGCAAGTTATCTCAAGACTTTTTATCAGGGAATTCCACTTTACTACGCTGGAAATACCAAAAATACCATCAGACTCGAACCACAAAAACACAACGCAATCCTTTTCATTACACGAGAAGCTGCAGAGTGTGTCGCGAAAAATTTGTCTGAAGAATATCTTCGAGATGATTTTTGCGTCGTGTCTCTGCATGATTGAAGAGATTTTTGAGACAATGCATGAAGAGGTTACTTCATTGGGAAGGTATTTTAGCCTCTGAATGGAGGAGGTGGTTTTAAAGCTTTTTTCGCTGGTGGTGAGAGGGGGCAGGTTTCAGGTATTTGCTTTAGCTTTTGGGGGAGGTGTTGGTTTGGAGGAGCGGGCAAAGA
>NZ_JH725117.1:65166-70410 GCF_000278115.1 Bartonella sp. DB5-6 | reverse complement strand
TGGTGGTGAGAGGGGGGCAGGTTTCAGGTATTTGCTTTAGCTTTTGGGGGGGAGGTGTTGGTTTGGAGGAGCGGGCAAAGATCACTGGGGGAGAGGGGAGGTTTAAGAGAGAGGGGAGCTCCCGCCGTTTAGGGGAGAGGTGTGGGAGAGACGTGTTGGGGGGGAGGAGTCCAAAAAAGAAGCATGAGGAAGGTAAGCTAAAGGGTAAGTGTTCTATAGTGGATGTTTCAAAATATGAGAGGGGGCGATTTAAATATCAAGTTTAGAAAAAGTTTCCTCAACGGTAAAGAAAAATAGAATGGGGGAAATATTATGCCAATCATTATCGATTGTATTCAGGGAACAGCTGAATGGAAGCAAGCGCGCAATGGCTTGATTACGGCTTCTTTGTTTGAAATGGTTATAGCACAAAAAAAACAGGGGCAGAAAACTTCAAGATATCATAGTGTTCTGATGAAACTTGCTGGAGAAAGAATCACGGGAAAAACCGTCGATGAGGGGGCAACGCTTTCTATGCGACGCGGAACAGAATTAGAACCAAGTGCGCGCAGACTTTATGGTACACTTACACAAACACAGCCTGAATGTATAGGGTTTGTTCTAGCCGATGATCGTATGAAAGGCTTTTCCCCCGATGCTTTTGTTGGAAAAAACGGCTTGTTGGAAATTAAAACCAAAAAACCTGAAATTTTAATCCCTCATTTCTACCAAAAGAGTTTTCCAGCAGAACATAAAGCACAATGTCAGGGGGGATTATGGATTGCTCAACGTGAATGGATAGATTTGATGCTCTATTGGCCTGATATGCCACCTTTGATTAAGCGTGCTTATCGTGATGAAGTTTATATTCGAAAACTTGAAAGTGAAATTAGCCGTTTTAATGAGGCTTTGGAGATTATGGTACAGAAAATTAAGTGTACCGATACAGGGTTTGGTGTGAGAATAAAAATTATACGAGAGGGGGATGAAAGAGGGGAGAATGCAAGTAAGGCGCGTATAGGTGGGGGGCTTGGGACAAAAGTGGGGGAAAAGACACGCTCTAGGTTTAAGGAGAGAGCTGTAATAAGGCGGAGAAAATCGAGATCTGTCCAGCGTTAGAAATGTAAAACTATTGAACAAGGGGGGTAAGAGGGTTGTGAGAATGTTTTTAGCCGCTTTGTGTGGAAAAGCGATGAGATGTTGGAGAGTATTGGTGTGATTTTGTTTATAATTTTGTAGTTTTGGTTTTGTAGAGCCTAGGAGGCTTTTTGTAGCAGCAGTGGAACTGATAAGCCCGTAAACTGAGAACAGTATTTTAATGGGTAAATGAGAGAAAAAATGTGCAGATGTTTTAGAATAGCTAAGAAGATGCATGTTATGCCATTGCCAACAATTGTTAAGGGATGTTGGAAAAGTTATGTAAGGATCATTCTGAGAAATAAGCGAGGGGGCAAGAGTATTAAGAGTATGATAAGGAAGCCTTGAATACGTTGTGAGAGGCTATGAAGATGCGCTGTGTAAATGGTGCTGCGAGAGAGGATTGAACTCTCGACCTCTCCCTTACCAAGGGAGTGCTCTACCACTGAGCTACCGCAGCCCTTTTCAATCTGTGCGCTGTCTTGTGCCATATTGTCATAAAATAGGCAAGAGAGCATTTATGTATTCTTGAAAGAAAACCCTTCTTGTGTCATGACATACACTCCTTATACAAAAGCTATGAGTTGCTTGAAGAGGCTCAACACTGTTCAAAAGGTTGCGCAATGACAGAAATGCATCAAAAACAAAAGCAAGAAAAATTTAATCACAAAGATGAAAAAGCAAAACGGCGCCAAGAAAGGCTGGCTAAACAATTACGTCAAAATCTGAAACGCAGAAAAGAGCAAAGTCGAAAAAAAGCGCAAACAGAGCTTTAAAAAATGTTTCTTACAGCATTTTGCAACCAAATCTCTCAATAGTTCGTTATAGCATTTGGAGTTCGTTACTATTTGAGATTCGTTTTGAAACCATAACAAAGTAACTTCTCGAGATAACTTCTCAAGATAACTTCTCAAGATAACTTCTCAAGGGGGTAAAACCTTTGGAAGGGGAAATACAAAGGGAAAGAGGGAAAGCACTATGGATTCTATTCAAATTATTGGTGGGAAAAAACTTACAGGGACTATTCCTATCTCAGGGGCAAAAAATGCCGCATTGCCTCTGATGATTGCGTCACTGCTCACTGAAGAGACTCTTACTTTAGAAAATATTCCCCATCTTGCTGATGTTGAATTGCTTATTCGTATTCTCAATAATCATGGTGTTGGATATGCTGTCGACGGACAGGAAGTTCATCACGATTGTGTATACTCAAGAACCATCCATTTTACCGCGCAAAAAATAGCTACAACACGTGCACCCTACGAACTGGTGAAAAAAATGCGAGCAAGCTTTTGGGTGATAGGACCCCTACTTGCGCGCTGTGGTGAGGCAACTGTTTCGTTGCCTGGAGGATGCGCTATCGGAACAAGACCTGTCGATTTTATCCTTGAGGGGCTCAAAACTTTAGGAGCCAATATTTCTATCGAAAATGGATATGTCCGTGCTAAAGCTCCAAAAGGATTAAAAGGTGCGCATTACCATTTTCCTAACGTCACTGTCGGGGGAACACATGTTATGCTTATGGCTGCAACCATGGCGAAGGGAACAACCATTCTTGATAATGTTGCTTGTGAACCAGAAGTTGCAAATCTTATTCGAACCCTCAACGCTATGGGCGCAAAAATAATCGGTGAAGGAACAACAACTCTCACTATCGAGGGGGTAAAAAAACTCAATGGTGCTAAAATACGTGTCATTGCTGATCGAATCGAGGCGGGAACCTACGCAATGGCTGTTGCTATGACAGGCGGCGATGTGTTTCTCAAAAATGCAAACCCCAGTCATTTGACGAAAGTGCTCAAGGTTCTTCAAAAGACTGGACTCGATATTCAAATAGAACCTCAAGGAATTCAGGTTAAACGAAATCCACAAAAAACAAAAATAATGTCTGTGGATATCAAAACAGGTCCTTATCCTGCTTTTCCAACTGATCTCCAAGCGCAATTCATGGCGCTGATGACACGAGCGCAGGGAATTGCGCGGATTACTGAGACGGTTTTCGAAAATCGCTTTATGCATGTTCAGGAACTTACCCGCTTGGGTGCTCAGATAAAACTCAATGGGCAGACAGCAACCATCTTTGGTACAGACAATCTGCAAGGAGCACCAGTCATGGCTACGGATTTACGTGCTTCCGTCTCTCTTGTTATTGCTGCTTTGGCGGCAAAGGGAGAAACCATCGTCAACCGCGTGTACCATCTTGATCGCGGCTTTGAGAGGTTGGAGGAAAAATTAGCCCGCTGTGGCGCTACAATTCAGCGCGTCACAGTTTAATCCCCTTCGTGCGTTATCTTTTGGGAGGGGCTTTGACCTTAAGAACCAAGGTTTGTTCGTCTTCTCAATAAACGCGGAGGTCTGATGTTTATGACTTTGGAGAGCGGTCCAGAATGTTTGAGGAGCGGGATGCCTATCGTTATCCGTAGCGCCGTAAAACTTTGTCTTTGAGGAAAGAGGGGTAGCTAAAGATAAGGAGATTAAAATTTCAAATGTTGAGAACGTTGTTGAATAACATTGATGATTGTATCAAAAATTTCAGAATGCAAACCTTCACCCTCGAGTTCTTCTTTTAATTTTATTGCCTTATCATTGATTGAATCAGTCATTCTTTTTATTTGCTTTTTTTAGGACAATGGAGCAGCTTTAGTGTCCGAAACCATTTTATAAAAATGATGCAAATATATATTTTTAGGTTTATATTCTCCTCCTATTTTCATAGCCATATTTTGAGATAAATCTGGATAAATAGCCATGCTTAACAAATCATATGCAGGAGCAAGTTCTGTTTTTTTCTGTTGGTAAAGTCGTGAAAAGTTTTTGCCATGCGCGTCAGTATTACCAATTAAATAATTAAAAATAACTATATTAAGGCAATTAAGTTGATCAACAGCAGGACGTAACGTATATTGAAAATAATGGTTTGACACGCAGCAATACTGGGTTCTCCTTCACACTCATATTTAAATCCTTATTGCACTTTCGAGTTCTCCATTCATCTTATTGCAAAACGACATAGCAGAAAAAATATCACGCTTTCATCCATGATCATCTTTGGTTTGTTTGCAACTTATTATAGTGCAAATGAATACATTAGACTAAGTCCTTATATCGGACAAAATAACATGACGTGGAATGATGTTTTCCCCTATTTTGATAGGATGGTTTTAGGTGGTGTTATTGTCGGCATTGTTATCCTCGGTTTAACTATTTTGAGTTCAGTACTTTCAGACTCTCGGAATACTGATGCGCGGGTGCTCGCACCCCACGGGGAGTGAGGTGCCAGATAAAAATCCACATTTTAATGACATTTCTGTGAGATAAAAGTTCATTTTAGGCAAGAAATGTTGAAAATGTCTCAAAAACAATGAGGTCACCATTTAAGTGTAACCTTGCAACAAATCCAAAAGTATAAAAAAGGAACAAATCGTGTAAACGCAGGGCGCTTAAAAGAAATTGCCTCTATATACTGGATATCCCACTTACTTTTTTTTACTCTGATCTTTCAACAAAAGAAAATACCTCGTATCACTGTGATGAGGGAGTATCGAGCAAAGAGGAATACTTGCTTTTGAAAAATTTTAGAGAACTCACACCTAGAAAATAAAAGGCAATTTTGTGCTTAATTTCTCATGAGCATAAAATCTTTTAAATATTCTCTTGCTAAATAATAAAATATCACATAGATTCCATTTCAGGGAAGGGGGTGATTTCCCCGCAGGAATATCCCAATGTAGCCTCCTTCTCTCTATTTTAAAAATCATAAAAAATTTCATCTTTCATCTCTTTCCTTTGTTTCTCAAAGAATGACTTATTTGTGTTAGGCAAATTTGCGGGAAATTTTGATATTTTTAAATTTTTTAAGACCTATGGTTTTTAGCTTTTTTGATAAGGACTCCATAGAACCAACAAAATCCCCTTAAGTCTGAAGATCATTTTTGAAGAAGAGAAGATTGGAGAATGCTCTAGCCAAAAGCTTCAGCTTCCTTTGAGGCAACGTAGAAGCATTTGAGAGTGTGTAGATTTTTCTGAACATTCCTTGTTATTACAATTTTCGTTATTGTTAGGGATTATTCTTTTAGATGTTTTGGCAGAGGATGTTTGGGGCAGAGGATGTTTGGGGCAGAGGATGTT
>NZ_JH725117.1:59016-64621 GCF_000278115.1 Bartonella sp. DB5-6 | reverse complement strand
TTTGGGAGAGGATATTTGGGGGCGCTGTTTTGTAGGTCTTTCCTTTCGCAATGGGCTCTTTTGTGAAAAGTTTTTTAGAGGACAATCCTACCTGTTTATTCTTTTAAGGGGGGCTTTAAGGGATATTCACTTTAAGGATTCTGCTTTTTGCGATTTGCTTTTCAGAGTTTCTTTTGGAGATATTCTTTTTAGGGAATCTTTCTTACAGGAGCTTCTTTGGAATGAACCTTCTTTGGGGGAAGTTGGGGGCGCGTAGTTCTTGGGGAAAAATTAAGGGGTTTGAAAAATCATATTGCTAAAAGGAGTTCCCAAAAAGGAATATT
Organism: Bartonella sp. DB5-6; assembly: GCF_000278115.1. Classification (GTDB taxonomy): domain Bacteria; phylum Pseudomonadota; class Alphaproteobacteria; order Rhizobiales; family Rhizobiaceae; genus Bartonella; species Bartonella refiksaydamii. The sequence goes on along the minus strand of NZ_JH725117.1, from coordinate 64,298 downwards.
GGAGAGCGGACATTAAAGGGGTTGTTGGGAGGGCGTCGAAAGAAGGTTACCAAAAATCTGGAATTTCAGGCTTTAAATGAGGACCAATTCGTACCGCCGAGATCTTTTCTGCTAAACCCGTGCGGTTTGAAAGTTCCACTGCTAAACCGCAAAGCGTGGCAGGACCACGCGCCGGCTCGTAACGATCTCGCTTTTTCTTATAAAGAAAACGGTATAAAGGCTCTTCCTTATCCATTCCAAGCGATGAGTTATAATCTCCACACATTCCCGCATCCGACAAATAAGCACTGCCATACTCTAATATTTGCGCATCAGCTGTAGGAATGTGGGTATGCGTTCCTACAATCACACTCACACGACCATCAAGAAAATGTCCAAGACACTGCTTCTCGCTCGTCGTTTCTGCGTGAAAGTCAAAAATGATCGCATCTGCCTGCTCCTTCAAAGAGCAAGCGCACAGAATCTCTTCAGCCGTTTCAAATGGGTCATTCACCTTACATGGCATAAAAGCACTCCCCAAGAGGTTGGCAACAAGAACACGTGCTCCATTCTTTGCTGTAAAAATACCGGAACCCTTGCCGGGAGTGTCTTTAGGAAAATTAGCAGGACGTAAAAAACGGTCGCTTTCGTGGGCATAGCGCAATGTGTCTTGGCATGCAAAAGCATGGTTACCCGTTGTTACAACGTCAACACCTACCATGAGAAGATCTTGATAAGTTTCTTGCGTGATGCCAAAACCATGAGATGCATTTTCACCATTTACCACAACAAAATCAAGCTGCCATTTTTTTATCAGTTGGGGAAGATGTTCAAAAACAGCCTCACAGCCCGCTGTTCCAACGATGTCACCTAAGAATAAAAAACGCATAGGCGTTTTAACCATACTTTAGCGTTTTAAGAAACCCTTTTCTGTAAAAATTCCCTGTACGATCAAATCATGTTCTGCATGAGGAATGAATTCAACTTCCTGACAAGAAAAGCCTAAGCCTAATAAGCTAATCTGGTGCCCTTGTTTTTCAAGAGTTTCAACAGCACGATCGTAATACCCGCCCCCATAACCAAGGCGGTGACAGTGGTTATCAAACGCGGAAAGGGGAACGATGATAAAGTTTGGTACGACAACGGCATTTTCTACACTAGGTCCCAATGTGCCAAAACGCATTGGCTCTAACACCGTGTTTCGGGAAAATGCACGAAAAACCATGGTGGTGGAATCAAGCACTGCTGGTAATGCTAATCGTCCACCGCGTAACGCTATAGCATCAAATAAAGGACGGGGATCAATTTCCGATTTGATTGGCCAATAGCTCGCTAAAATCATGTGCGAAAAATCTTCCTCCTTTTCTTCAAGGGTTTTTATCAGGTGGGAACAGGCGCGCTGCGAAAAGGTAGCACGCTCTTGTGCTGAAAGAGCATCACGATGGGATAAGCCGATCTTGCGGAGTTGTGCGCGAAGCGATGAAATAGATTGTGGTGTTTTTGTACTTTGTGTCATTATTCTGTAGATTGCTGCCCTTCTACCAATGCTAAAAGTGCAATAAAATAAAGCCCATGATAAACAGGATTTGAAAGAATAGCACCATCAGCAGCTGCGTGTGTTTTGACAAACGCATGTACTTTGGCACAGCGATTGTAATGACTTATAAAAACAATAACTTTTTTAAATCATTTCCCACCGGCCTATAAATATAGGTACGCTTTTTCTAGCCATTTTTTACGGTATTAAACTGTTCCAATTTACCGAACTTACTCCTCATTGAAGCCGAATGATTTTAATAAACCTATATTATTTTAAAACTCTATAGATAATATTAAAGTTACAAATAAAGGAACTTCTTTTTCATATTAAGCAAGTTTTATAACCTATATTGTTATCTACATAGAAGTAAACAGCCTCTATAGGTGGGATGAGGTGCTATACCTTCACAGTGAGTGCTTTTATAACACTCACTCCGCCCCAAACATAGGATTGCGTTTTATTAAATAACCCACGCGCATATAATTAAAGAGAGAAACAATTAAGCTTGCGCCAGTCATACCAAGCCAGTAGCCAATAAAACCATATTCAAAAAAATGCGCCATGAGCGCTCCCCCAAATAAGCCTATCCCCCAATAGCCTATTGTTACAACAATTGTTGGCCAAAACGTATCAAGCAAGCCCACAAGTATGCCATTGAGCATGGCTCCTAAAGTGCCAAAAGCAAAAGACAATAAGATGAATGGAAACAACTCCCAAGAGAAAACAACAACGCTGTCCTGAGAAATATCAAAGATGGTTGTAAGGATAATTCATAAGAAAGGTAAACCTAATAGCCTGTGGCATGCCAAGAGATAGCAATTGCTTCATCACAACAAACATTGGGAAATCCCCTTCCATATTGAAGGGCATATTAAACTTGCATCTTTTAAACAAAACGTATTGATTTTTTCCGTAAAGTCTTTTCATCGCAAATCTTGCGTAAAGGATGCATAATGAGAACTCATTAAGCTAAGAGGAGATGCCCAATTCTTAAAGGAAAAGCGCAATGCGCCTTTATTCGTTTTTTGGACCTCATGCCATGCATTTTTTTGTACAACATTATGCCCCCAAGCAGCTATAGTCGTTGATACAATATCCTTAGCAGGCGTTTGTTCGTCTTGCACATCCATTTGCAATATTTTCAATAAAATCTTTTGGAAAATTTCTTGATACAAGACTTTACATGACATGCTCCCTCTCAACTGTCAAAGGCGTGCACGAATTTCTTTAAAGAGCAGAGCAATTTACTTTAAGCAAAAAAGGACAATAATAATTTGTTTTATTTACGCAAAAAAGGTGATCCGCAACAGCCGATGGAAAAGTTGATCCCAAGAACCTACATAAATAGGTGGGCGCCATGTGAAAAAGCCCACGGGCTTCATCAGGGACAGCTCCCTTGGAGATCACTAAGGTCTCAGGAATGCATTATTTCCTGTCGAGAAGTGCAGAACACCCCTCTTACTATAAAACAGTTTGAGATTTTCTGCTAGATATAAAATGATTCCTGTACAATCTCTTTGGAGAGGTGGTTTTTGCTGCCGCTCTCTGGGTGGTGTCTGGGTAATTTTTTAGATGGTTTTTAGGGGGGATGATGTCTGGTGGCGGTGGCGTGGTCTTTCTTATTCAAATTTAAAGAGTTTGAGGTGTTCTTCTAAAAGCACTTCAATGCGTTTTTGGAGTCTTTGCATTTGGGGATAATATTCAAGTGTTTTCTCATAAGCTTTGAGGGCAAGCTTCGGGTGCTCTGTTGCTTCTATGATTACTAGGTTCAAAAAATGCCATATAATTGCGCGGTTCAAGTTCGAGAGCATGGTAGTCGACCATGGTACGTTGTACGTTTAACCGCGAGTGGAATATGAAGGCACGTCTTACTTATGCTTGAGGCATAGGTGGGGTGGAATGTAAGGGTGTTATCAATGTCATTAAAGGTATGTTTAAAGGGGTAGGGGTGTCTGTTCTTCTAAAAGCACTTCAATGCGTTTTTGGAGTCTTTGCATTTGGGGATAATATTCAAGTGCTTTCTCATAGGCTTTGAGGGCAAGCTTCGGACGCTCTGTTGCTTCCATGGTCACTCCAAGTTCAAAAAATGCTATATAATTGCGCGGTTCAAGTTCGAGAGCATGGTTAAGGTCAAGCATGGCAAGTTTAAAATCACTCAGTTGAATATGAACCCAAGCACGTCTTATCCATGCTTCAGCATAAGTAGGGTAAAGAGCAAGGACATTATCAATGTAATCAAGAGCAGTACCATAATTGTCAGCATTGATAGCATTTTCAGCCCATGACATCAAAAGATCAATCGTCTCACTGCCCGATTGTGACCATAAACGTTGAAGCTGTTGACTTATCTTTTTTGCTTCACCAGCATTCGCACAAAATTTTAATTCTTTGAGTAAACGTAAAACTTCTGCTTCTTTGCTCTGTTTAACTCTATCAGAATGGGTGGAGGCGTTTAATTCAAAATCTTCAAGAATGGTCGCCGACGAATCAGAATCAGATATTGCCGGTTCTGAAGGAGAAGGGCCGGGTAAGAGATCATCTAGCGGCATTAGCAATTGGGGAGAAAAAGTATCTTCAGGGAGTGAAGGGGGATTTTGCCCGTACCCAGCAGAAATTAAACAAAAACACTCCACAACAGCAAGTAAAAAAACTACAAAAGGACACAAAAAACTTTGTTGGAAAATAAGAAATCTCTGTAATCGCAAAGATTTTAGAAAGATAAAAAACCTCATCACAACAAGCCCTTAGACCACAAACGATCAAACAATGGCAATCAAACAACAGTGATCAAGAAATGGACTTGGAACCCCAAAAAACTTTCAAGAGATAAAATTCAAGAGATAAAAGTTTTCATGACTACAAAAAGTAGGCATGAAAACCACCAGCCCTCATGCACCATCAACCTTGACGCGCTCTAAAACGTGGGTTCGTTTTATTAAGGATATAAACACGACCTTTACGGCGCACCAAACGATTGTTACGGTGGCGATCCCTTAGTGCTTTAAGCGAATTTTTAATTTTCATCATACTCACCGTTCATACAGACTTTATACAGACTTATTGTAATGCAATGTCACAACTTCAATTTTTTCAACATTATTACATACAACTACATACTATTACACACTGCCATACGCTCTAACACTGATATAACACACAACATTCGTATAATGATATTGCACGTATATCATATCGCATTGTGTTACAATCATATCGCATTGTGTCATAATATTGTGTTTGTTTCACGACATCATGCCATACACTCTTTCACTGTGATCACAAAAAGAGAAACGTACTTTTAGAATAGAAATACGCATCAACACATTTCATTAACACAACGAATAAGTAAAAATTGCAAAAAATTTAGAGAATTTTTAACAAGAAGTCTTCTTTTTGTCAAGTGCGTATCTTTTTAACACATTCCCTCTGGTAAACTCCCTTTGGTGCGTTAAATGAAAGGGGAGGAGCAAAGAATATGGGAAAATCTACAAAGTCTCTCATTTGTAAGAAGATGATGAGTGAACAAATTTGTAATCAAACGGTCGGTGGACAAAGTACGCTCTCATTTCTTGAAATGAGTTGAGTTTGTGAGAAGGTGGTATGGGATGCAATAAACGTGCATCGTGAAATCCATAGACATAGACTGTTGCTATGAGCTGGAGTCATAACCTTAAGGGATGGGCAATAAGAGGTGACAGCTGCTGGGGGGGTGCTTAGAGGGGCTTAAGAGAGGAGCCCTTCTTTTCCCGTGAGAGGGAAGGTG
>NZ_JH725117.1:39600-58487 GCF_000278115.1 Bartonella sp. DB5-6 | reverse complement strand
AGGTCATTGAGGATAAGAGGTGATAGCTGCTGGGGGGGTGCTTAGAGGGGCTTAAGAGAGGAGCCCTTCTTTTATTTATGTGTGTGTGAGAATGAGTGTTTTGTTGAGAGAGGCATTCTTGTCAAAATTTTGTGGCTGGTCCTGTTAATTGGATGATATGCCCCATTTTGCGTAATGGTTGAACGGAGCTTTTGCCATATAAATGCACCGATGTGCTCTCTTGTGTGAGAAAATATTTGAAATCGCTAAGATTATTTCCAAGGAGATTAATCATTTGACAATTGCTATGACGGTATGTGCTGCCTAGGGGAAGTCCGCAAATCGCACGGATATGTTGTTCAAACTGTGAAGTTACGCACGCCTTTTGCGTCCAATGACCAGAGTTATGAACACGAGGCGCCAATTCATTCACTAAAAGATCCCCATCTATCAAGACAAAAAATTCAATGCAAAGAACACCAACATAATTGAGAGCATCCATCACTCCTACGCTTATTTCTTGTGCAAGCTTTTGCACCTTAAGCGGAATACGTGATGGAACAAATGATTTGTGAAGAATGCCGTTTTTATGCTGGTTTTCAGGGCAATCATAAAAAATATGTTCCCCTTGCTTCGTGCGTGCCGAAAGAACCGAAATTTCCGATAAAAAAGGAACAATCCCTTCTAAAATCGAGGGCTGTTTCTGAAAATTCTTTAAGGCTTCGTCAAGCGCTTGTTCATCTGGGTGATCCAGCATGATTTGGTTTTTTCCATCATAGCCAAAACGGCGTGTCTTCAAAAGACCACGTTCGCCTAATGCTGAAAGACCTGAAAGGAGAGAGGAAATATTGTCAACAGCATGCCATGATGCCGTGCGGATGCCTTGAGCCTGCAAAAATTGCTTCTCAAAAAGCCGATCTTGGGTGATTTCTAACGCTTTAGAAGAGGGATAAATATTTTTAGCTTTTTCTATATATTGAACCGTTTCAAGCGAAAGATTTTCAAATTCATAGGTTACAACATCACATAGAGAAATAAAATGATCTAATGCTGAAGTATCATCATAGGGTGAAACAATATGATCGTTTGCTGTTTGTGCCGCTGGGCAATCCGTTTCGGGGCAAAAAACAACAGTGCGAAACCCTAGTTCCGCTGCCGCTATGGCTAACATGCGTGCCAATTGTCCTCCGCCTATTAAACCAATTGTGCTGCCTGGAGGTAACATTGTGGATGTGGGAGAAATGCGGGACATGGTAGAGATGTTGGGAGTAGGGAAGTTGGATGTGTGGGAGGATTGTGTCATTTTAAATCTCTGTTATAGGAGTTTGCGCGACACTGGCTGTTTGTTGCTGACGCCAATCTTGTAACCGCTGTGCTAGACTATCATCGTAAACCGCCATAACTGCTGCTGCTAAAAGTGCGGCATTAATAGCACCTGCCTTGCCAATTGCTAGGGTACCAACGGGTACGCCTGCTGGCATTTGCACAATTGAAAGCAAAGAATCTTGACCAGATAAAGATTGGGTATGCACTGGAACGCCAAAAACAGGAAGAGGAGTAAGTGCTGCTAACATCCCAGGAAGATGCGCTGCACCTCCCGCACCGGCAATTAAAATTTTAAAACCTGCCGCTTTTGCTCCTTTCGCAAAGTGGTAAAGACGTTCAGGGGTTCTGTGTGCCGAGACAATATGTGAAATGTGAGAAATACCAAGACATTCCAAAGTATCTGCGCTATGGCGCATTGTTTGCCAATCTGATTGGCTGCCCATTAAAATCGCTACATCACATGAGTTTTTAGTCATTCCATATCCTTTTCAAGTGTTTAATGCGATTCTTTAGCCTTCTTTTTCTAAAAGTTTTGCATTTTTTTTGCAAAGCCAATGTTTGGGAGAGGGATGATAGGTAACAGTTTTTTTAGGGCGCTTTATAGGAGGGAATATAGTTTTCACAAACAGAGTTTTTACAGATGCGTGAGGGAATGATGATGGTTTTTTCTTTTTAAGCGTGTTGCTTCTTGATTCATGATTGAAGCGTTTGAAAAAAAATTGCACAATCTACAACATTGAACAATCTACAACATTGCAAAAAATAACCAATAAAAATCAGATGATGAAAAAAGCTCTTATTTAAATCGGAATTAAATGGGATTTCTTAAGATTTTAAGATGTCAAAAATTTTCCCTAAATGCGCTTAGCACAAACAGATTATTCTTTGGCAAACAAAGGAAAGGGACGAAATTTTTTATGATTTTTAAAATAGAGAGAAGGAGGCTACATTGGGGTATTCCTGGGGGGAACTTTCTATAACCCCTTCCCTGAAATGAAACCTATATGATATTTTATTATTTAGCAAGAGAATATTTAAAAAATTTTATGCTCATGAGAAATTAAGCACAAAATTGCCTTTTATTTTCTAGGTGTGAGTTCTCTAAAATTTTTCAAAAGCAAGTATTCCTCTTTGCTCGATACTCCCTCATCACAGTGATACGAGGTATTTTCTTTTGTTGAAAGATCAGAGTAAAAAAAGTAAGTGGGATATCCAGTATATAGAGGCAATTTCTTTTAAGCGCCCTGCGTTTACACGATTTGTTCCTTTTTTATACTTTTGGATTTGTTGCAAGGTTACACTTAAATGGTGACCTCATTGTTTTTGAGACATTTTCAACATTTCTTGCCTAAAATGAACTTTTATCTCATAGAAATGTCATTAAAATGTGGATTTTTAGCTGGCACCTCACCCCCCGTGGGGTGCGAGCACCCGCGCATCAGTATTCCGAGAGTCTGAAAGTACTGAACTCAAATCAGCTTTTTGCTTTTAGTGCTTATCACACCTGAATATAGCAAAGACTCTCGGAATTCGGAGATGCCTACAGAGTGGGCTCATTTTATGTTTAGGTTTCAGGCTTTCAGCCTTCTGTTAATCGTTGCGTATACGACTAGAACCACTTGCTTGCTAATAAGATAATTTCAGAAGGTTGGTAATAAGGATTTAAATAGCCTTTGTTTGTTTTTTTCTGAGAGGCAGGGTGTCTGTCAAATTTTTAATAATCGCTCTCCCAAATTATGTCATCAGTCCCCGCGTTTATTGAGAGGACTAACAAGTCTTGGTTCTTAGAGTCAAAAAATCCTCTTGTGAGAAGTACAAAACAAGTCGTGATTGGTTAAGGGAGACTATATGCAAGGGTTTTGCGTAAAACAATTTTAATGCTTCTAATTTGATGTTTGCGGGCTTTGGATATCATGGACGCTTTTCCTAGCCCAATCTGTCGGTAATCAGAATCAATTATTATATAGCAGAAGATCAAAGAAATGCTCTTCTTCAAATGCTATGACATAGATAATATGCTTCCTGTTGAGGGTTTTCATTCACCAAGTGAACAGTGAAGATCAAATGCAACGAGGTGTTCGTTTGAGACTGGGAGAGAAAAGCTGTTTAAATGTTTTTCAAGTTCGCGTTTTGATAGCTTAATAATAGCGTGAATTTTCTGCACATCGCTTGTTTTTGTGCGCCGAAAGGTAGCAAAGGAAACCATATATGCAAGATTATCTTGCATATATGTAGAGTTCACTTCGATACAAAAGTTCTAAATTTCCTCGCACTTCGTATTGTTTTATCAATGTACTCAATTGTCGCAAATATTCCTCCCTGTGGCTCGCAATGGCGCGTTGCGCTTGGGTTGAGGAGCGACTCATCCCCAAAAAGGCTTCGGAAGGGATTGTCATTGTCCAATTGTGCGTATGTAAAGCAACCTTTTCTGGTTTTACTCCAAAGCCATCGCTCATTTCCTGCACAAAATCAAAATTACGATAATAACGGGAATAGTGAGGAGACATCTCCTCTAGCAATGTTTCGTAAGCGGCAAGAAATTTGCTATGCTTAAAATCGCGATTGTTTTGAATGACCGCCATTACACCGCAGGCTCGGAGTCGGTTTGAGGCAGCGCAAAGCAATTTGGGACGGTCCATCCACTGAAATGCTTGCGCTGCAACGACAAGATCGACCTTATCGATTTGGTACAAGAGGCTTTCTGCTCGGCCTTGATGCCACTGTATAGTAGGAAACTTTCTTCGCCCCTGCTTTATCATGTCTGTCGATATATCGATAGCATGATATTGGTGTTCGTTGCCTAGAAGTTTGATAATCCCTTCTAATGCGATACCTGTCCCAGCCCCCACATCTACGATAGATAAATGCTTTTTGTCCTTAAAAGGAAGGAGCATGGTTTTAAATAAGGTCAGGGGATAGCGCGGACGATAGCGATCATAATCATCAGCCAAGCCGTCAAATTTTTCACTTTGCGATTGAACGCTTTTTATCATAGGGTATGATTCTCTTTACAACAGCTGACATACATAATTAAGGAGCTCTTCTTTGGCTAGTACGTTAAGCATAAATTCTAAAGGAGGGATGAATGAAACTGCCCTTTGATGCCTTCACTCTTTTCTTCTATAAAATGGATGCTTAGATGGTGAGCCGGCATCTCCCTCATTAAACGCGGTTTTGATGTCATGATTTTGGTGAGCGTTCCGGAGAGTTTGAGAGGCGGACAGCCTCTCATTAAAAAATAAAGTTTATAAATAAAAACTATTTTTATTTGCCAATCTCCTGAAATTACTTTACTGATAAGGGAATGGTTTGATCGTTTACGCAACGATCAATATGGGTTTGAAAGACCCCTTCTTCAAATGGTGCGTTTTACAGCGCAATCGCAGTTAAGCTAAGATTCCATGTTGCATGATTTTTGCTGAGAAGGTCTCTGGAGGTGAATTTTCTTGCGATGTCAAAAGGGGCTCTGGGGGCTCTATATGACGTAAAGCCGAAGTCAAAGAGTGATGGCAAAGATGGGCATTGGCTTTTGCCCATCAAACTTCATATTCTCCACAAATGTGGCTGTTTCCGTTTCAGAGAAGTCGCACAGATTGAAAGTCTATGGCAAAAGCCTTTAAAACGAAAAAGAAACCCTATTGAAGAACATCCCATATTTTATGGGATTACCGGTGCACTGACTAGTTCCACATTCAAGTAGAGCAGTAAGCAAGTTTGCCGCAATTAAAAACACAAAGAGGAAACTTGTTATTTTGCTAAACAGCGGGAAAAGAGCAAACACTTTAAATTTGTGCACCAATTCAGTTAAAATAATGATGAAGGAAACCATAACAATATAAAGAATTGCAATCATAAATGCCCAGATATAAAGACGCATTCCAAAGAGCGTTGGACCATCTCCAAGGTTACCGAGCGTGATCTGTAAAAAGATCTGCTTGGCGGCAGAAAAACAAGTTACCGTGCAACCAAGAACAACCATACCATAATGGATGTTTTTCACTTTATGGAAAATATTAAATAAAAAACCACAACCAGCAATTATAAAACCAAGGCGTTGAAGAAGGCAAAGAGGGCATGGTACCCCAGATGATACAGGTTTTGTCAGTTGATAATAGAAAGCCGACAACAAGACAACGCATAACCCAGTAAGCCCTAATATATTCATAAATATGGCAAAACGATGCTTATTTTGTTCAGCAAGATCCATGATTATTCCCTTTAAAAAGACATGTTTAAAGTAAAATTACATGATGATAAGAAATCAAAAGGGTGATAATGAACAGAATTGTCCAGCAAAAATAACTTATGTTTTTTTTGCCGTACATAGTCATTATCGCTGTACCTAGAGCAGTTAAAAACGGAACAAACATTGCTAAAATCTCCTTTCTTACTGATACTCAAGGTATTTTGAAATATGTTTAAAAAAAGGCTATAGCTTAATTTATACACAATCATTATTTTTATGACTATAGAAAAACTGTGAAGTATAAAGCTCCCGAAAAGAGGATTTTAATAAAGGTATTTGACTGTTGTGTTTAGCTGTATGCTAGCTTTTTCATCAAGCAAAAGAGTGTATTTCTTTTGCTTATCATGAAAGGATGGCTTGAACGGTAAAGCAAGTGTTATTGGTTTAATACTGAGATTTTATTTCTCTTATTCAGAATAAGGCGTTCTTATTTTTATCACTAAAATAACCTTTTCTTGCAAAAAGTTTGTTCAAATTGCAACAATCGCGCAATATTATGGCTGTTCCCCCTGCCTTTTTAGCCAAGCAAATTGTGCTCATTTTTTTCGAAATTATCTTTAAAGGAAATATTCAAGCCGTATTTAGCTGCAAAAGTTGTTGCTTTTTCCAATAACCCTTCTGAATGAATATTTACTAACAATTCATTATAATTTGACTCTTCTAAATGTAAATAAAAAGCTATACGATAAGCTAATTTTGGCAAAAAATTAGCTTTAATTAAATCTTCTGGAGAAGATATCGCTGTACTATTAAAACTTCTAGTAAAAATGAATATTAGATTATCTGTTTTCAAATTGGCTGAAGTAACAGGACGTAATCTTGATATGTCTTGAACTGTAAAATTTAAAGTAAAACTATCTAAAGGCTTCAAAAGCGATTGTTGTATTCCAATGCCATTAATATTTTTTTCTCGATCTGTATGAGTAGCTAATTTATCGAATTCATCTAAATGGATAATACCCTCTTTCGGAATTACTTAGATTACCTGATGTAGAGCGCAATATTCCTTCAAACATCGTTGAAGGATCTTTACCACTATAACCAACTTCTGATAGAGTTTTGGAATCAATGGTTACCATAGTTCTATTTGTGATTTCGTTGATTAAATGGGCTAAATGCGTTTTACCTATACCAGAGATACCTGATATTAACAGTCACCTCGGCTTTTCCCACGCAATGTGCTCATTCAAAATTAATGTTATTAGTATTTGTACAAACTTTTTATTTATACCATGATTAGAGAAAAACTGACGTAGTAATTTAATATCGTTTATGCAATGCTCTTTTTGGTTACTAAGCCTTTTAAGTAAATGGATAGCCCCTGTAAAATAAATAAAGGCGCGCAAAAACCTATGGATATACACAGGCCGTATAATACAGAAAATGAAAAAAAGTTTGCTGCATATAAAAGCACAATAGAGAATAAAGCTGTTATGATACGGACACTGGCATCGCCTACCAAAATTACCTCTGCCAAATTTTCACTAGGTGTGACAGCTTGACCAATTGTTATCCCCGACACCCTAAAATAAAATTGCCCAATCCCTAATAAAAAACCCATAATATAGAGAGAGTATTGGGTAAAGTTTAAATATAAAACAGCAGAGATGGCAATTATTGCGAAAGCTGTTGCCCCCCATACGAAAAAACGAATCAAAGACGGAGATTTCCGTAAATAATAGGATGAGACGAAACCATTGATCACAAAGCCCAGTGCTAATAAAGCAAAAATATAATTTTGAATAGCTGTAAATTTTATATTATCTGACGTTATCGATGCAAGAACAAGCGGCAATAAAACGATAGCGCCTGTATAGAGAAAATTATTCAAGATACGATTAATCGTCAAAAACCGCAAAGCAGAAATTTGCCAAAGACATTTAAAACCAACTCCATAAGATCTTTGAATTGGTCTTTTTGATGGTTCTTTTATCCTATTTATTTTTTGTATAGAATTTATATGAAACCATAAACCGGCGTTTAAAAGATAAATAAACACAATAAAGGCTATAGCTATTTTGTGCCCAAAATGCGCAATTATAAAATATATAAGCAATGGAGAAATAATAATAAAAAATTGACAGAAACTGGTATAAAATGCAAACACACTTGCTTTTTGTTTGGGGTCTGGAACAAGCTGGTTCAAGGCACTGTTGTTATTCGGGTTATCAGCTCCCCTCAAGAGAGCAAGTAAAAAAAACACAAGTAAAATAAGCGCTGGATTGTTTATGAATAATAAGAAAGATAGCAAGGCAGCACAAATAATTTGACTATAAAACCCAATAATAAAGCCTTGATAGCGCGCTAACATATTCCCCAAACATATGCCTGCAATCCCAATTGCAATTAAATTAACTATATTCAAGGTGGCAGACGTCTCTCCAGTTGTATCTTGCAATTGTAATAAAGAAAGGCCAATAGATAGTACGCCACCAGCACAGAAACTTGTCAAACTTCCAATCAAAATCATAAGAAAAACAGAATTACGCAACATTTTTTGCGATCCCAGACAGAGCGCTAAGCCATTTTGTGATTTCTTCTGTTGTCAAATATGGCTCGACACTAAATCCGAGTTCTTCATAAAATTTGACTTCAAATGCATTGCGCGTACTTATTTTTTTCAAGCCATCTATAAGCATAAATTCTATACTTGGCAACACTGTACTCATAGATTGAGATAAATAATAGGAAACTGCTCTCCAATACATATGGCTACGATCCTCTTGCCAAATAATTTTCTAAGGCATAGTTCAGGTAACAACCATCTAAAATATGTTTTGGACAACGGTACAATGGGCAACAAATACGAATAGCGTCTACTTCACACACAGGAAAGGGTAAAATATTTTTACCTCTCATGATATTATAAAAACTTTCGGCAAGCAGATCTTCTAAATTAAGTCCAGTCACAACAAGATTGGTTTTAAATTTTCGAGAAACATGAGACAAAACCAGCCACACTGCTAAAGTGCCAATAACCTCTAAGTCAGATTCTGGATAAGCTTTTTTAAAATTTCCTGCCCAATTTGTCCCTGCGGTACCTAATAATTGGCCAACTTCATTTGAATGAACAAAGTACAATTCTAAACCAATATCGTCGCAGAGTCTTTGTGCTCTTGAAACCCCTCTATCCCAATCTGGTATTCCTAACATCATTACAGGAACTAAAGAATCTTTAGGTATTCCAACTTTTATTAAATTTTGTAACAATGTATTCGAATCTCTGCCCCCACTGACCCTAACAATTATTTTCTTACCGCTACAACAACTAAAAAAGTTATCTCTGAATTTGCGAACTTCTAATGAGATAAAGGAACGACATTCTTCTTTACTAAAAAAACATGTTCTTTGCCTTTTTCTTTATGGTTATCAAAAATGTATTCTGCCACAATTTTATCATTGACTTTAGAATAAATATTCCTCTTTCTGTCTAATAAGCTGACATAATCAATATTTCGATCTGTTCTAAAAATAAGCTCTTCTTCTCCTAGATTTTCTAGTAACTGCTGTACAGTTTTTCCAAGAAAAGACACTATCTCAACACTGCTATCCTGAAAAATTTTATATGCACACACTGCATTATACGGAATGTCATGTATTTTAAAAACTTATTCAACTAATAACTCTTCTGATGGGCAAAATAAATTACGAACCCCATGTGTTGTTACAACCCGAAAAACAATCATCTTTCTCCCCCAATGATATACGATCTCATTAGAGGCAACCTTAATGAGGTCGGTAGAATAAATCAATTAACCAGAAAAAACTGAAGAGCTTATGAAACAAATTTTATCTTCGCTTTCTAACCCCATCTGAGCTTCTGCCATTTTTATTAAAAATTCTAGTGTTACTTTTTCTACATTTAGTACACTTTCTTCATTTGCTTGTAATAATGGATTAATAGCTAAATTTGCCTGTGTTATAATAGTCCTCCTTTTGTAAAACAGAGCTTCAATCTCAACGTATAAACATTTTAATTCATCAATATGTCGATCTCGTATCCTTTGGATTAAAAATATAAAAATACAAAGAAATATTTATTTTACTTAAAAAAATAAAAACCATATAAAAATAATATGTTATGTCTTTCTCATAAAGCATTAAGCTTTATGAAAAAATGCAAGCTAAAGCTATTTGTATAGATCTTTTGTGCAATGGCAACAAAGGTCATTCTCTTTGAGAAGCCAAGAATAAGAGCTCTTATATCTATTTTATGTATTGATAGACAGAAAATACTGGAATTACATGGGAAAAATTGGGCAATTATTCTACACATACACCAAAAAGAAAATCTCGATTAATATTTGTCGATTTGTTGGTTTTTATCATGATTTGCTGTAAAACACTGTTGTTTAGGGCGGTGATATAAGGCATGTAAAATTTCAACATACGCGTTTTAGAGTGTGTGGTAAGTATTTAGGGTAGGGTTTGCCTATAGAGCCTATGAAGTGAACCACATGTGTGGGTAGCAAGTGGAAGTCGCCGAGAGGAGCTGGACTTTTTACAGACCCGCGTGCGTGGGAAGTTTCGTTCTTTAGGGTGGGGGAGGAAGTCAAGGCGGTTTGTCTTTTTGTCTTTCAGATGTGTCTATCGTTAAGGTGTTTGTTGAAAAAGGCTCTTCAATATAGAGCTTATTCTAGCGATTCTGTTCCTTTTTTGAAACCATGCATAGCTGTTGCTGAGATGTGGTTCACATAACGCAAGAAGGTACCAGTGTTAATGGTCATTTGTTAAAAAATCGTCGTAGAAGAGGGGGAGGTGGAGTGTTGGAGAGGATGGCTTGTTGTAAGATTTTTAGAAGTGCTTTTCATTTTTTGTTGGCTAAAAGAGGAAATCCTCGTGACATACAAGGAATATCGTCATTTGAAGCATTGTTGGTAATAAATTAAGATATTTGGGCGGCAAAACTGAGATGAAAAATACAAAGTATTTTTTCATAAAAAGAGAGAGGTAAAATCTCAATATTGAGCAAGTGATGCTTGCTTTTCCATCATGAGAGGATATTGGTAAGGGGAATATGCTTTCTTGTAGGGATAAGGGAAGTGCGCAGGTAAGTGCTTTATATTCACTTTTAGTGCTCTATGTTTCTTATTGTTTTCTCTATCGTTGTTTAAAGACAATAAAAATGAAGGGGGCAATTGTGAATAGGAAATCTATAGTCTCTTTTTTGCCCAATTTTGTAATATGTTACACATCATAATAAGAAAGGAGATTTTCAAGCTATGTTTTTTCCATTTTTAATCGCTTTAGGTACAGCAATAACAACTATGTATGGCAAAAAAAACGTAAGTTATATTCTATGGGCTATTTTATTCGTTGTCATTCTACTTACTTTTAATCACCACGCAACTTCTACTTTAAACTTATCTTTTTGAGAGAATAGCCATGGAAAACGTTGAACAAAAAAACCCCCATTTTGTCATTTTTATGAATACGCTAGGACTTGTTGGATTATCCATTGTCTTGGTGGTGGCATTTTATTATCAATTGGTAAGGTTTGAGCTGCCTTGTCCCCTCTGTCTTCTACAACGTGTTGGTTTGATACTTGCTGGTTGTGGATTTTTACTCAATATTCACCATAAGGTGAAACATACCCATTATGGTATGGTTATTCTTGGTTGCATGGTGACCAGTATCGTTGCTGCTCGGCAAGTGTTTTTGCATATCACACCAGATGATCTTGGATATGGCTCAACGTTCTTTGGATTGCATTTTTATACTTGGGCTTTCATTATTTCAGTTCTTTGTATTTTTGCTGTTTCTTTATTCATGATTTTAGGCGAATTGGCGCACAAATTTAAAACATTTTCTCCTTTTCCTATGTTAAGTAAAATGGCAAGTTTCTTATTCGTATTTTTAATTGCAGCAAACTTAATTTCTACTATCCTTGAATGTGGTGGTGGGCAGTGTGCTGATGATCCCGTGAGATATGAGTTGTTGGCAAATTGGTTTCCTTCCTTATCTTAAAGTTTTTTCATAAATTTCCACATATGAAAATCTTAACGGTGAAAAAAAGAGAGGCAGCAATGTTATGAATGCTGCTTCTTTTTTGCAAAAGCTTTTGGAAGTAATTTAAACGAGATTTTTGCCTTTTGTGTATGAGTGCGCTTTTAGCGGCAGGCTCGATTGATTCCTCCATATATTTTGCGAAGAGTATTCGTAGAGAGCTGAAAGCTTTTATATGCTAAAAATTAAATGACAATCTTATATGGAAAGCTCTTTAGATTTTAACGATTAAAATCTCTGATTTTGAGAGGAAAAAATTTTTTGAGTTGTATATTTTTCTCTTGTTGCTTTTTTTATTTTATGTTAGTCGAAGCCCTCGTTAATGTTCATTTGGATACTTCTGAGGTTTATAATACTTCTGGAGTGGTGGGTTTTGAATTTAGAAAATTGTTATTGAATAATTTTCGCAGAGGTTCATTTGTAATGAGTGGACCTCTTTTTTTGTTGTGTGTTGTTCTTTGTTTTTTTCATGTTTTATTTGCATAGGCTGGGCAATAGTTTTTAAAATTGGTAAGATTATGCGCTAACGTGTTCTTTCCCATTTTTGGATTTAATTTTTTTAGCCTTTGTTTTGTGAGAGTAACAAACATTTTTGCGGTGGTTCGTATCGCAGAAACGCGGTAGGCAAATGAGTAATCCCCATTGACTTGTGCGTTTATCCATATTGTCAAAAAACACCATATATGAGTCATTTTACCAAATACAGGTACCTTTTAAATATATAAAATACGGTGGCAATGATTATGTGGTAGTGGTGTATTTCATATTCTCGTATGACTGCTCTCTGCTTGCTCACAATGCCGTTTCACTATGCTAGTGGAGGATGGTATGACGCAAAGTCGTGCAATACATTTTCATAGATTTACTATTTTCTTTAAATGTTTAAATCTGTAAAAGTATAAAAGCGTAAAAACTTAAATCTGTAAAATTAAAAAGCAAAGGGGAAGGCATGATTTTGTAAATGCTAACACTCAAAGAGAAGGGGTTTTTAGGGGAGGTCGTGAAAGAAGTAATAATGATAGCAAAGAGTGGGGTGAGGGAACGAAGAGCCAGATAATAAGTCGCTTGAGAGGGAGTTGAACGCATGGTTAAAAGATGAGTCGAGAAAGGGTGTCGAAGAATGGACAAGTAATCTCTTAATAAACCTGTTCAAAAGGCTGTGTTAACAAATTGGCTAAAATTTCTGGAGATAAAACCTCTGAGGCTACAGCTTTTTGAGGGTGTCAGGAAACAGACACAAAAAGAAAAACCCCCCTTTTTGTTGAATTTTGTTCACAAAACCAACAAAATGGGCTATGAACGCTGAAAATAACCTACAATTTACAAAAATTATGTGCACTGTAAAGGAAATTATTGTTTATGTCAAAAGAAGAAGTCTTGGAATTTTCTGGTATCGTAACTGAACTTCTCCCTAATGCGATGTTTCGCGTAAAATTAGAAAATGATCATGAGATTATTGCTCATACCGCTGGAAGAATGCGCAAAAACCGTATTCGTGTGTTAGCGGGTGATAAAATTATGGTTGAGATGACCCCTTATGATTTGACAAAAGGACGCATTACATACCGCTATAAATAGCTTATGGGTGTTTTTTGTTTTCTGTGAAAATTCTTAGCGTTTTCTAAAATGTTTTTATGGCTTCCCAAAGAGTAAAATGATCTAATGAATTTGTGTGATCAGTGTGTAAAAGTTTTTGCAGCCTATGAAACAAAATCAATGATTCCAAAACCAAGTGGATGAGAACTTAAAATTACTCTGAGGGGAAAATAATGGGAGATATAGACAAGACTTACTTAAGGAAGCCTCTTTCTGGAGAAATCCAATTGGTGCTTGCTTCTTCTTCACCACGTCGTTTGATGCTGTTGGGGCAAATGGGTGTTGTTCCACATAATCTTTGTGTACCCAATATTGATGAAACACCAAAATTAAGGGAACATCCTGCTTTTCTTGTAAAACGGTTGGCAAAAGAAAAAGCCCTTAAAGCACAAAAAACTCTCTTGGAGTATAACAAAAAGAGTGAAAAGGTGTCATTGGCTCAGAAAAATAAAAAGCATTCTTTAGAAAAGAGAAGCCAACAAGAAGCTTTGTTGACGCAAAAAATGATCATTTTAGCTGCTGATACTGTAGTTGGTGTTGGGCAGACTATTTTGCCTAAACCAGAGAGTGAAGACGAGGCATATGAATGTTTACGCTTTCTTTCTGGACGCTCTCACAACGTTTATGGTGCTGTTTGTGCGCTGAATGAACGTGGGAAAATAACCGTAAAATTGGTTGAAAGTCGCGTCCGGTTTAAACGGTTGGCTGCTCCTGTGATGAGGGCTTATCTTGCTTCTGGTGAATGGGAAGGAAAAGCCGGTGGCTATGCTATTCAAGGGAAAGCGGGTGCTTTTGTGGTTCATATCGCTGGCTCTTATTCCAATGTGGTTGGCTTGCCGTTGGCTGAAACAATGGATCTTCTGATAGCTTATCGCTATCCACTTCTCTCTACTTGGAATGGAAAAATGGACTAGAGAAACTTAAATTTAGGTACAACCAATGGAAAAGCATAAAAAGCCATAAAAAGCAGAAAGGTTAAATGAAAAAAGAAACAGCAAAGAAATTAAACAAGGTGCACAAATAAATAACAAAGGTGCAACAAATGCCAAAAAAGCCTGATTTAACGCAAACGGAGACCTCCTCAAACCGTTCTCCATATCCTTGTCCAATTTGTGGTCAGATGGCACAACAAAATTCCTATCCTTTTTGTTCAACACGATGCCGAGCACTTGATCTGAATCGGTGGCTTTCGGGGGCTTATATCTTGCCGTCATCAATGCACAAAACAGATGAAGAAGAGTAAAATAAAACGCTAAAGCGTTTTAAAATGTTGAGAACCGAGTGTTTGAGATTAGCAAGTAGAGTGGGGCGTTTGAGGTTTGCTTGGGGAAAATTTGAGCATTGGGAGCGGTGATGAATGAGACGTTTGGAGCCCAAGAAAAAGCTGGTATTTGGTATTATAGAATTCAGCATTAAAAAGTAGAGAGTTTGAGCATTGAAAGACTCTGTGGTTTAGGAATGAAGGAAGAGTCTGAGTTATTGATGTTGAGGGATGGTAAGACAGTATGGGGCACTTGATTTAAATTGGGTGCTTATATCTTGCTATTGTCTATCTTTCTATTGTCGCCAATGTCGCCAAAAAACGGATGAAGAAGAATAGAAGATAGTAAGGCGTTTATAAGAACGTTGAGAATCAAACATTTTCCATGAGCAGACTCAAAGCGAATATTTGAAAGCGGAGACAAATTGTGTATGCGGTGCTGGGGGGAATTTAGAGTTTGAGATTAGAAGAAACCTCAATGTTGAGGTTTCAGAAGGACGGGGATTGAGAAGCTAAGGGGAAAAACTGATGGTGAGGTTTGCGGGAAACAAAAGATGGGGGGATAGAAAGTCTAAGCTGTAAATTTAAGTGATGAAGAAGGGAAGATGGTGCCGTGTTTGAAACTTTAAAAATAGAGCTTTTGATGTGAAAGAGGAGGATGTTTGAAGCGGACGGGGAGCTCTAGGGTGGGCATTGCCAAAGAATTGTACGTTAGAGCTGAGAGTGAGATGGGTGAATGGACATGCGAAGATTTTTGGCTGAGACTTTTGGCGTTTAGGAGGATTAGCGTTTGGGACAAGGCGAAAAGTTGAGCATTTGAAGCCTAAGAAAATGAGGTGTTAGGGTTGAGGAGTGCCTAGATCTTTTAAGGTAAGAAAGCATTGGCTGTTGGGGTTGGGGAGAAAAACTAGAAGTTTTAAAAACAGAGGCTTTTTCAAAGTGAAAGCATCCTTTTATCCATAAAATAATCGAGGTGAAAAAAGCTATTAGGAAAGTGAGAAAACAATGGTTGGGAAACAAAATCCATCTCCCACTCCTGTTTGCTTGCAAAATCGAGGTGAGGGGTTTTGTATCCGTAAGGAAGAAGGTTAGTTTGTTTGCATCATTTTCTAGATTTTTCTATCAGACATATACATAATCTGCTGTCCTGTGGTTATTTTTCTTGTGCCGTGATTGTTGTGAAGTGCGGAATTCAAGGTTGCTTGATTGTCCACTAAGATGGAAAAAATATTGGGTGTTCAAGAACCATCTTGTAAATGGGTGTTGATAAGTTCCTCTTTTTTTCATTGTGAAATTGTTTTCTCCTGAAATAGATGGTGTGAGGTTCGCCATCATAAGTTATTTTCTGTCATTCAAATTCAGTTTATTAATTATGAGGCGTTGATGGTGTGGGATACTTGTGGGGCTCTTATAGTGAGGATTTGCTGGAGGGGTGGTGATGGTGGAGCTTGAGGGAATGGCTCTGCTGTTGGGGGGATGGGGGCGTTTATAACAAAGCTGTGGTTTTGTTGAAAAATGGCATTGTGTCTTTTTTTCTCTTGTTATGGGGCTTGTGAGGACCCATATTCATTTTAGCACTACGGTTACTCTTTATGCTACGTTGCTCGCGGTGTTTTGTGAGGAGCGGTTCCTTTTGGGTGTCTTGGAGAGTGAAAGTGCGGTGGCTGGTACAAGAAAGGGAAAAAAATGAACTTGGAAAAATATAGCGAACGGTTGCAAGGTTTTTTACAAACAGCACAAAATAATGCCCTTTCTTCTGATCATCAGCAGTTTATGCCGGAGCATTTTCTCAAAGTGTTGTTAGAGGATTCCCAAGGGTTAGCAGCGTCACTGATCCAAAAAGCTGGCGGTGATCTCTCTCTTATTCAAGAGACGCTCAAGCAAGCACTCGATGCTTTGCCAAAAGTGCAAGGGGGAAATGGACAACTTTATTTGTCACAGCCGTTGGCTAAAGTCTTCGCATTGGCTGAAGACCTTGCAAAAAAAGCAGGTGATCAGTTTGTTACAGTGGAGCGTGTATTACAAGCGCTTATCATGGAAAAGTCCGCAAAAACAGCCGATATTTTAACAAAGGGAGGATTAACTCCACAAGCACTTAATCAAGCTATTGATGCTCTGCGTAAAGGAAAAACGGCGACAAGTCCCCATGCCGAGAGCCAATATGATGCCTTGCAAAAATATGCCCGTGATTTGACAAAAGATGCACGAGAAGGAAAACTTGATCCGGTTATTGGGCGCGAAGAGGAAATTCGCCGTACTATTCAGGTTCTTTCACGGCGCACCAAAAATAATCCTGTTCTGATCGGTGAACCTGGTGTGGGAAAAACTGCAATTGTTGAAGGATTGGCGCTGCGCATTGTTAATGGTGATGTACCAGAAACTTTACGTGATAAACAGCTCTATGCACTGGATATGGGAGCACTTATCGCTGGCGCAAAATATCGCGGGGAATTTGAAGAGCGTCTCAAAGCTGTACTGTCTGAGGTGCAAGCAGAAACCGGTCAGATCATTCTGTTTATTGATGAATTGCATAATCTCGTCGGGGCTGGAAAATCCGATGGTCCTATGGATGCTTCTAACCTCCTAAAACCTGCTCTTGCGCGCGGAGAACTCCATTGTGTGGGGGCTACCACGCTTGATGAATATCGCAAATATGTCGAAAAAGATGCCGCTCTTGCGCGCCGCTTTCAACCCGTCTTTGTTCCTGAACCAACGCTCGATGATACAATCTCTATCTTGCGCGGGATTAAAGAAAAATACGAACAACATCACAAAGTACGTCTTGCTGATGGTGCTTTGATTGCGGCCGCGCGTTTATCTAACCGTTATATTACTGATCGTTTCTTGCCCGATAAAGCCATTGATCTTATCGATGAAGCTGCGGCGCGGTTACGTATGCAAGTCGATTCAAAGCCTGAAGAACTTGATGCACTTGATCGGCGAATCCTCCAGTTAAAAATCGAACGAGAAGCTTTGAAAACAGAAGTAGAGCCAACAGCAAAAGAACGTTTACAAACCGTGCAGGATGAACTCAATACATTGGAACAACAGTCTGCTGAGATGACAACTGCTTGGCAAGCTGAAAAACAAAAGTTGGGGCATGCTGCCGATTTGAAAAAACAACTTGAAGAAGCACGCAATGCTTTGGCTATTGCACAACGTGATGGACAGTTTCAACGGGCTGGAGAATTGGCTTATAGTGTCATTCCTGATCTCGAAAAACAATTGAACATGGCTGAAAATGATGACCAACAAAATCATCTCGTCGAAGAAATTGTCACTGCTGAACATGTCGCGCGCATCGTTTCACGCTGGACTGGTATTCCAGTTGATCGTATGCTCGAGGCAGAACGAGAAGCACTGTTGCGTATGGAAGACGAAATTAGCACACGTGTGGTAGGACAAGGTGAAGCCGTTCAAGCTGTAGCACGTGCCGTGCGGCGTGCGCGTGCTGGGCTGCAAGATCCTAATCGCCCACTCGGCTCCTTCATGTTTCTTGGTCCTACTGGTGTGGGAAAAACCGAATTAACCAAAGCGCTTGCTGCTTTTCTTTTCCAAGATTCCAACGCAATGTTGCGCATTGATATGTCTGAATATATGGAAAAACATGCCGGTGCGCGCTTGATTGGAGCTCCACCCGGATATGTCGGATATGAAGAAGGGGGCGTGCTTACCGAAGCCGTGCGTAGAAGACCTTATCAGGTCATTTTGTTCGACGAAATTGAAAAAGCCCATCCCGATATTTTTAATCTCTTGCTACAAGTGCTGGATGAGGGGCGCTTAACCGATAGTCAAGGACGAACCGTCGATTTTCGCAACACTTTGTTGATTATGACTTCAAATCTTGGCGCTGATTTTTTAACTGCGTTGCCTGAAGGGCAAACAACTGATCAAGCAAAAAATGATGTCATGAATGTCGTAAAAGCGGCTTTCCGTCCTGAATTTCTTAATCGTATTGATGAGATTATCCTCTTTCAAAGATTGCAACGCAAAGATATGGAAGCTATCGTTGATATTCAGATCCAACATTTGCAGAATTTACTCAATGAACGCAAAATAACCTTGCATATCAAACCAGAAGTTCGGCAATTTCTTGCCCATAAAGGCTATGATCCCCTCTATGGAGCGCGCCCTCTCAAACGCATTATCCAAAAGGAAATTCAAGACCCAATGGCAGAAAACATCTTGTTTGGAAAAATTCACGATGAATCAACCGTGACAATTGCAAAAGAAGGTGAGCATTTGACTTTTTTGTCTGATAATGAAGAGCATGCCCATGATGTTGATAAAAAGTAATAATGAGAACATAAAAAACTTGACAAGGTAAATCTGAATGGGTATCATTATGAAACAATCAGAATTGTGCGTTTTTGCCAAGTATGGCAAATCGTGGGGGTGTGGTATACTTACTTAATGAGTTCTTTGTAGGCGCGGCTCTGTCTTTTGGCTCTGTCTTTTGGCTCTGTCTTTTGG
>NZ_JH725117.1:22869-39500 GCF_000278115.1 Bartonella sp. DB5-6 | reverse complement strand
GGCTCTGTCTTTTGGCTCTGTCTTTTGGCTCTGTCTTTTGGTAAGTTTTTTAGAGTCTGCAATTCTTCAGATCGTAGTGGTTTTCAAAATGAGAGGCTTTGTGATTTCTTGTGAAAAGCTTGCGGTTATAAGCGGTTATTGATTTATGAGCCCTTGAATGTGATGGGGGCAGATTTTATAGAGTCAGTGCTGGGATTGTGTTGTAATGTTTTCGTGTAGTCGATATGAGAGATTCTAGAGGGAATTTTCTTGTATAGATGGCCAAAATATCCAATGGGATGGTCTAAGTAATCTTTGTGTTGCGATGCATTGTAGAAAACTCTTTGCTGGGGGATTAAGCAGGGGGGCATGAGTGTAGGCTTTTTCTCGTTTTTTTATCAAAGGATGATACTGCTGTTTTGTATCAGATAGTTCATCCTAGAGTACTGTAATCCTTTTTATTTTTTATTGCTCTTTTATTTTATGTCTCCTTTATTGGAAGGCGTAAGGGAAAATTTGCATGTTTCTTTTTTCTTTAGAGGATAAAGAGAGTAATGGTTATGAGAGGGAAGAGCTTGCGATAAAAAGGCAAAAAGGCTTTTACTCAATTGTCCGGCAAAGGTTTATGCAAAATGTGTTGTTACGCAAAGATTACCTAAGTCATCCTATGGAACATTTTGGATTTTTTGTCAAAAAGTTGTGGGTTGTTCTTGAAATTTTGTTGCTGGTTGTCATGCTATTTTTATGGCGTGCTCTCAGCTCTTTTTTATTTGAAGGAACAGGATGATGGCAGGTGAAAGTTGCCTTCCTTTACGTCGAAGAGGGCGGACTAAGGGTGCGTTGAATAAAACAACAAGGCGGTTCAATGAGGCTCTTCTTACAGCTGCTGAACAAGCTGGGTATCATTATGGTGAGGATGGGCTGGTATCTTATCTTCAGTATCATGCACTCAATAATCCTGTACCTTTTTTTTCACTTCTTGCAAAAGTTTTACCTCTGCAGGTTACGGGAGAAGATGGGGGAGAGGTGAAAACAATCTCGCGTATTGAGATTGTGCCAGTGGATGCAAAGGGTGCGGAACCTGAGAAGCGTGACGCCTGAAGTGTATGATATAGAGGGGGTATTGTTTGTGGTGTAATGCTTGAGGATTATAGTGTTTGAGGGGGATGTGCGTGATGAACCTTTGTAAGTTGGAATGGGGGGTGGTCATGCACAAAAAACAAATTCAGGTCGAAGAGAGAACAAAGGCGTGCTCTTGCGCAATTATCGAGAACGTTTTCTTATCTTTGAATGGAAACCAAAACTATGAGGTGAGAGGGAATTTTATTTCTCCATTACACAATTACAAAATCTTACAATGACAACTGTTCAGAAAACAGCGCAAATTGCTCTCATTCCGAAGCTTATTTCTGTTTTTACTGGAAAAGCTGATGTGCGTGCCGCTTGGGGAGGACGGGGCTCTGGAAAAACGCGTTCCTTTGCTTTGATGTCTGCTGTTATGGGATATCGGCACGGAAAGGCTGGGGAAAGGGGTATTATTCTCTGTGCACGACAATTTCAAAATTCACTCAATGAAAGTTCGTTGGAGGAAATTAAACGGGCGATTGAAACCTATCCTTTTCTCCAAGACTATTATGAAATTGGTGATAAATATATTAGGTCAAAAGATGGACGTATTATCTATGTCTTTGCGGGGCTTGATCGTAATATTGCAAGTATTAAGTCAATGGGTCGCGTTTTCCTCTGTTGGGTAGATGAGGCAGAGCCCGTGACGGAGACTGCTTGGCAAACGCTTATTCCAACTTTGCGCGAAGAAGGAAAAGATTGGAATGCCGAATTGTGGGTGACATGGAACCCTTGCCATGAAAATGCTCCCGTGGAAAAGCGTTTCCGCAATGTGAATAATCAAAATATTAAAGGTGTGGAAATTAATTGGCGTGATAACCCTCTCTTTCCAGAAAAACTGAACCGTGATCGGAAAGCGGATTTAGAACAAAGACCTGAGCAGTATAATCATATTTGGGAAGGGGAATATCTCCAATCTGTTCAAGGCGCTTATTACCAAAAGGCATTGCTTGAAGCTTCGCGGGAAGGGCGTATTACTACTGTTCCGCGTGACCCACTGATGCAGATCAAGATCTTTTGGGATATTGGAGGAACAGGGGCAAAGGCTGATGCTACCGCTTTGTGGGTGGCACAATTTGTTGGACGGGAAATACGTGTTCTTGATTACTATGAGGCGCAAGGGCAGCCCCTCTCAGAGCATGTTGGTTGGGTGTTCCAGAGGGGATATGATAAAGCTTTGATGGTCTTGCCCCATGATGGCGCAACCAAAGATCGTGTCTATAATGTCAGTTTTGAAAGTGCTCTTCAACAAGCTGGTTTCCAGACTAAGGTGATTCCTAATCAAGGAGTGGGGGCTGTTAAAATGCGCATCGAAGCTGTTAGGCGATTGTTTCCTGCCATATGGTTTAATCGAGATACTACACATGCTGGTCGAAAAGCGCTCGCTTGGTATCACGAAAAGCGTGACGAACAGCGTAATATCGGATTAGGGGCTGAACACGATTGGGCAAGCCATGGCGCCGATAGTTTCGGGTTGATGTGTGTGGCTTATGAACAGCCTAATGTTCGTCCCCGTAAAGACGTTTATCGCTCGTTTCACCATTCTCAAACTTCATGGATGGCTTTTTAATGAATATTTCTACAAATTCTTTTGATCCTTTAGAGACGCTTGAACATCAGGCGCTCTTTAAAAAACTCGTCGATTGGTATCACGATGATATTGCTCATGTTGAACAGTGGCGAAAAAATGCTCAAGAAGACTACGATTTTTATAATGGTCGGCAATGGAATGCACAAGATCTCGCCGTGTTGCAAGAACAAAATAGGCCGGTTATGACCTTTAACCGCATTGCTCCTTTGATTAATGCGGTGATCGGTACAGAGCGCAATAATAAACGACAAGTGCAATTTATTCCACGCCAAGAAGGGGCAGCTTTTGCTAACCAAATCCTCACTGGAGCGGCCGAGTGGTTTCGTGACGAAGCCGATGGAGAGTATGAAGATTCTGATGCATTTCAAGATGCGATTATTTGCGGAATGGGCTGGACAGATACTCGCCTTGACTATGAAGAAGACCCGCAAGGAAAACCGGTGATTGCACGATTGGACCCGATGAAAATGGTCTGGGATGCAAGTGCTGTAAAACCAAATCTCATTGATGCACAGCGCGTATGGTATATTGATGAAAAACCGCTGGCAGTTGCTGGAGAAATGTTTCCTCATGTCCATTGGAGCGATCTTGATGCCGATTGGGTTAAGCAGCATATGTCTTTGCCTCAAATGGGCAGTGGTGATAGGCAAAGATATTATGGTGAGGGAGATGATGAGAGCAGCTTACAACCTCCTAAAATGGTTACTTTGGCTGAATGTCGTTGGTTCGAACGCGAGGTTGTTTATAGAGTTCTTGATCCTTTAAGCGGGAAGTTTATCGATTATTCGGAACGGGATTTCCAAAATTTTTGTAAAGATTTTCCGCATCTTCAAGCAACGAGGTTGACCAGAAAAATTGTCAAACGGGCCTTTTTGGGAAAAAAATTGCTCGACGCACCTGATAAGCCTTTGGTACCGCCTAATCAATTGGGCTGGGAATGTATTACTGGTACCTTTGATAAGTTGAGCCGGCAATTTTACGGTATTGTGAAACCAACAAAAGATCCGCAACGTTGGGCAAATAAATATTTTAGTCAGGTGATGCACTTGCTTAATAGTCAGTCTAAAGGCGGAATTATGGCTGAACGGGATGCTTTCGATGATGATCGGCAAGCTATGGAAAGTTGGGCGAGAGCCGATAGTATTACTTGGCTTAAAAGTGGAGCTGTTTCTGGTGGAAGAATCCAGCCTAAACCCGTTGCACAATTCCCTCAGGGCTTCTTTCAACTGTTTAATGAAGCAAAAAGTGCAATTGAACAAGTAACCGGTTTGTCTTCTGAATTCATTGGGACAAGGGCGGTCAACCAACCAGGAATTCTTGAAGAACAACGCCGCCAATCGTCACTCAATTTGTTGGCTTCTTTCTTTGATGGTTTGCGTCGATATCGGCAACGACAGGGAAAAATTATTCTCTATCTCATTCAGAATTATCTCTCAGATGGGCGATTGGTGCGTATTGCTGGGGACGAAAATGCGCAATATGTTCCACTTACACGCGAAATGATCACCAGTTTGGAATATGATATCGTGGTTGATGATGCTCCAACAAGTCTTAATGAAAAAGAGCGGACTTTCGCCATTATTATGCAATTGCTGCCTTTGATGCAAAATTTTGCAACTCCAGAGATTATGCTTGATCTTTTACATTATTCGCCTTTGCCTGCTTCGCTTATCCACAAAATTGCCATCAAAACGCAAAAGCAGCGCGCTGAGAGCGAAAGTGCTCCATTGTACGATAGTGATGAAACTGTAGGAGAGTTTAGCGGTAATGCTGGAGTGGAGCAGCTGTTGCAGACTATTTTACACAGGGAAAATGCGTAAAGATAAACTGTTTCATTTGAAAAAATATCATCTTATTGTTTGAAAAGAGAAGGTCATTGGTATGGATCAAGAATATTTAACACTAACAGAACAAAATCAATTAAAACAGGATTTTTTTCCCACTGTTGATCAGGGAGAAGAGCCCGAAATGGGTGGGGGAGAAAAAGCAAACACCCTTGAAGAAAATTTCCAAGAGCGTCAAAATGGACAGCAACAACAGCAATCATTGCAAGAAAGCGCACGAGCACAAGAGGTTCAAAAGGTGCTAGGGGTTGATGCACCTCCAGATCCGAAAAAGGATTTTATGGGTTATATACAATGGTTGGGAAAAGCACTCTACAAACAAGGGGCATTGCTCTCTGAACAACCACCTGCTATGGGCTCTGAACCAGAACAGTTGCATAGTTTCTACCAGCAGTCCGTTGCTACTGTTAAACAAAAGCATCATGATTTTGATCAAGCTGCCGATTTTATTTATGATACACGGGCGAAGCAGTTGGCTGCTTATGCTCCGCTCTATCCCGAAATGGCAGATCAACAAGTTGTGGACGTGGTGATTGGCAATGAATTGAAGCAAATCTTGCGCGATTGTGCGAAAAAAAATCAAAATCCTGCCGAAGTGATCTATACCATTGCGCAAAAAATTGGCTATACAAGTGCTCCAAATAACGCAAGCGTTTCAAGTAACATTGGTGAAAATTTACAGGAAAGACAAAATTCTTCTCGCACACTTGCGGCCTATAATGGTTTGGCTGCGAATGGACCCATTTCTTTGGATATTCTCGACAAAATGACAGAAACAGAATTTGGTAGTTGGGTTTCTGAGCCCAAAAACAAAGCTGTTTTTAATCTCTTAATGGGTGGTAGAGAAGCTTAAAAACCAGAATGCGTGGTGGCGTAGCTCTCCAGATAGCATGGGGGGAGTGAAGAAGCTCGTGTGGAGCTTGAGAGGTGTATGCATATGGAGAGAGCGCTTGAAGGGTGAATCTGGTGAGGGAGTTTTTGAAGTGAGAATGGAAAAAAAACTCTCAGAGCAAGAGCGCGATGAGGAGATTTTCTCAAAGGGGGAAGGCAAAAATTATCAACAAAAATTATCCAAAACACATAACAACTGATCCACCATTTGAAAACCAGAAATGTGGAATCTCAATAGCCGGCGCTTTGCCGGTTTTTTTATATCAATAATTTTAAGAGGATAAAATGACCGTAACTTATATCGGAATCAACGACCCAATGGCTGTACGCACATGGTCTAAACTTTTGAACCAAGAAGTTTCAAAAGCAATCCCTATTGCACCATTGATTGGGAACGATTCTAACAGTATCATACAGTTAAAAGATGAAACCAATAAGGCAAGTGGTGATGCGATTAGCTTTGGCTTGCGTGTTCAGTTGCTCGGTGATGGGGTGAGTGAAGGGCAGGCGTTGGAAGGCAATGAAGAAGCTCTCCAATTTCTCAATGACCGCTTGGCAATTAATGAACTTGTTCATGCTGTGCGTGTCAAAAATGAAGGCACTATTGATCAGCAGCGTATCTTACACGATTTGCGTACTGAAGCTAAAAATGGCTTGGTTGATTGGTATGCGGATCGTCTTAGCATGATGTTCTTTATTCAAGTTTGCGGCTATACCGCAAAAGCACTTAACTTTGAAGGACGCACTATTACACTTAAACCTGTCCATTACGGGTTTAATGCACCGACTGCACCAACCGATAAACGCATTGTGCGTCCCAATGGAAAAACAAAAGATGAAGACTTAAAAGAAAATGATGTTTTTGATCTCAAGTTGATCGATAAAGCGGTTGAACGCGCTAAGCTTGCAAATCCAAAAATTCGACCAGTGCGGGTCGAGGGGGAAAATGTTTATGTCCTTTATCTGCACCCAACGCAAGTGACGCAGTTGCGAACCAATACAGATGCGGGGCAGTGGCTCGACATTACTAAGGCGATTTATAGTGGAAGCCGTCTCAAAAATCCGCTCTATGACGGGTCTTTGGGCATGTATAATGGAGTCGTTTTGCGTGAAGCTGAACACGTTACTGAAGGCGTTGAGTCAGGCACAACAAACAAGGCTGTAGCTAATGTTCGTCGAGCTGTTCTGCTTGGAGCACAAAGTGCTGTTATTGCTTTTGGAAAAGACCGTGGTGCTACACGCTATAAATTAGTGGAAGAGCTTTTCGACTATGAGCGTGAGTTCGGTGTTGCGGCGAAAACCATTATTGGTATGAAAAAAACTTGCTATAATTTGCCAAGAAGCACACAGGGCGTGCAGGATTTTGGAACCATCGTTATTCCAACTTATGGAGCACCAGCTTAACGGCGCTTGTTCAAAAATTTTTTCCCCAATGGAATATTCTGTTGGGGTGGCAGAATACTCTGTTGGGGGAAGAATACGTAAAAAACACAACGCCTATCATGCCGCATACGCAAAAGGATTATGATTACTCATGACTGTTTCTTCTTCTGATCACAATGATCTTGATTTCACACATTTGGACCATTCTAAAACTTTTTCTCATATGGTAGTGCTTATTCAAGATGAAATTGATGATACAACAGCGGAATATTCCGTTCAAATTCAAGATTCCATTTTGACTGCTTTGCGTTTGTGTGAACGGGAGCCCTTCTTCTTTAATGAAAAAAGAGAGGTGATGTTTAAAACGCAGAGTGGAAAAACATGGTATGGGCAAGAAGAGGGAATTTTTTTTGAATCAGAAAAGGCGTTGGCGTTGGTCCTTTTAGGAACACATACACCAACACAAAGACAATTGTCTTTTAAATCTTTTGAGGTATTGCAACAACAATATGGATTGCCATCCTCACAAGGGATACCTCTTTTTTATACTTATCATGATCAAAAAATAGGACTCTTTCCAACACCTCAACAGGTTGAGACAGTACGCCTTTTTTATGCTCCTGTCCGTTTGGGGGATAAACAGATGAGAGAGGAAGATAATCCTTGGTTGATCCATGCATTTGATCTTATTAAAGCACGTGCAAAATATGAGCTCTACAAAAATATCCTTAAAGATCCTGAATATGCTGCTGTTTCTTTTCGAGACTTTCAAGAACAGCTCCAAGCTTTGCGATTTGAAACATCGCGCAGAAAAGCTTCTTCAACTATTCTTCCAATGAGATTTTAAAGGGCTTTTTCTTAGTTGTTAGTGGTTGGTGTTAGTCGTTAAATGCTGGTGGTGAGCGCTAATGGCTCGTGGTTGATGCGTGGCACTTGTGGCATCTTAGACAATGTATACATTAATGTGCTTTCATTTGCTCCCTATAACCTGAACTTTACGTCTTTGTTATAGAGTCTTGTCCATTTTGAAGGGCTTTGGTGGATAAAATAAAACAAGTCTTTGCGGTTTGAAACATCTTGAAATATCGCATGGATAAGGCTCTGCAAATATTTTTTCAATGGGGTTCTCAATGGCTTTTTTCCCAATTGCTGATTATCGTCCCGATGTTGCTGATATCAATGGCATTTTTACCGATGAGCTTATCAATGTGTTGCCGGCAGATGGGTCTTATATCCCTATGCCTAGCTTTAAACCTTTATCAGAGCCTTGTCCTGATCGCATTTTAGGGGCTCTTGCTGTTAAAACAAAAAATGGTGTGTCTATTATTGTTGGTACAGAAGAAAAAATTTACCTTCTCGATAATACAACAATGTGCTGGAAAAATATCAGCAAAACAGGAAAACCTTATCTCGCTAATGTTGATGCCCCATGGTCTTTTGCTTTGTTTGGTGACTATGTCATTGCTGTTAATGCCAATGATAAGCCACAAGTAATTGATATTAATCATGACAAAAGATTTAGAAATTTAGGAGGAAATCCTCCGCAAGCAGGTATCGTTCGTGTGTGGGGCGATTTCGTCTGTTTGATGAAGTTGACAGAGCATCCAAGGCGTGTTTATTGGTCTGGCTTGAACGATGCAGAATGTTGGACTGTTGGTAAAAAAAGTTGTGATTATCAAGATTTTCCTGATGGTGGTTTTGTGCAAGGCGCAACAGAAACGACAAATCCAATCATCTTTATGCGTTCTGCAATCTATGCCGGATCTTTTATCCCTGGTTCTAAAATTATTTTCAGTTTCCAAAAAATCCATGATAAACGCGGCGCAAAAAATGCTGAATCTATCGTTTGTCGCGGTGATCTCGCCTTCTTTGCTGATGAAGGTGGATTTTATCAGATGACCAATGAGGGACAGATTATACCAATTGGTTTCGAAAAAGTAGATCGAACCATGACGGCAAAATCCCATAAGAATAATTTGTACACTTTGTCTGCTGCCATTGATGGGGTGTATAATCGCGTTTATTGGATGGTCGATACCGATGAGAGTTCTCAAAAACGCATCTTGCTCATTTATGATTGGGGATTGCAAAAATGGACAAAAGCGGTTGTGGGTATCAATATGATTTTGCCTATTTTCTTAGCCGGAATCACTTTAGAAGCTCTTGATCGAATTACTCAGAACATTGATGATTTACCCTTTTCTCTCGATAGTAAAGCTTGGAGAAATGAATCTCCTATTCTCGGTGCATTTGATCATCAGGGGAGACTTGGCTCATTTTCAGGACCCCCTATGGATTGTGTGGTGACTTCACAAGAAATGGGGCAAACAAATGGCGTCATAACTCGCGTGAAAAGTATTATGCCTCAAGTGAATAGTGGAGAGTTTTATTTGTCTGTGGGAATGCGCTTTCGTCAATCTCTCGAAGAGAAAACTGTTTGGTTGCCGGAAAAACAACCTTCCCACAATACTGGGCAAATTCATTGTCGCGCAAGAGCACGGTTTTATCGTTTGAAATTGCGTATTCCTGAGGGGATGAATTGGTCTCATGTGACGGGATTCGATGTGGAATTGAGGTCGGCAGGCATGCGGTAAGCATGGCTATTTTAAGAAAAGCAGCATGCGGTGAGCATGGCTTCTTGCAAAAGAAGTGTGCGGTAAATTTCTATTCTTACGAAAGAATATATGGTGGCATAAATGATAAGAGAGAAATGTAGATGTATGCCTCTTATACTAGGTGCAATGTGGTGGGCTGCTTCTTCTTAAAAGCAATGTGTTCTCGTTGTATATTCTCGTTGTATAAAAGAGCAAGAGATTTGCATGCTTCATCATTGGTCATAGAGTTCTCTTCGTAAGAGAAAGCAGAAAGAGCTAAAATTATGACACGACAACATGACAGCCAAAATCTTTATTCTGCCCATCTTACAGATCAGTGGACATGGGAAAAAATAGAGCCCTATCAGGATGCTCTCAATGCTGCACTAAAAAAATATGCTAAGCGCTTTCCTGATGATGTTTGTCTGGCTACAATTGCTGAAGAATTCGCTACCGGAAAAGCACAATTATGGTTGGTCTTAAAAAACAAAACCCAATTTAGTGCTTTTGCTATTACCAAAGTTGAAATAACCCATACGGGGAAAAAATGCGTCGTCCTCTCAGATCTTGCTGGAGAGGGAGGGCTGAAATTGGTCAAATTGATCGATAAGGTTGAACAATGGGCGCGGACAATCAATGCTGAGGAAATGCATATGTTTGGAAGATCTGGTTGGGCTAAAATGCTAGCGCATCACGGATATTCTCGTAATCTTGTTTATTATAGAAAGGTTTTGTCCCATGAGTAGAAAAAAAACACCTCAAGTGCAAACAACAACACAAACAAATGCACCACCAGCGTGGGCGGCCGATATCTTTAAACAAGCGAGTTCTCAAGCGCTTGATCTTTATAATAAAGGCATTGGCGGAAATGTTTATCAAGGTGAACGTGTTGCTGGCTTGAGCGATATGACAAAAAATGCTCTTACCGGTTTAGAACAGGCTGCTGGTCAGTATAATAATCCAGCATTAACTCAGTGGTTTAATGCACCAACCCAAAGTGCTTCCAACCTTCTCAATATGGCTAAGGGAGACTGGATTGGAGGTAATAGTAAATTTAATGCTGCATTGCAAAATGCTCTGAGTAAAACTTCTGATGCTATTAATCAATCTATGTCTGGAGCTGGGCGCTATGGATCTGGCGCCCATACTGGGGTGCTTGCCGATGAACTTGGTGCATTGGCAACAAATGCAGCTGCGCAGCAGTATAATCAAGATGTTCATAATATGATGAATGCCAATCAGATGATTGATCGTTCCCTGTATGATCAGACTAATGCGGCAAACACCTACTATCAAGGGCAAAGTAACGCGCAAAGCAATGCTTTAAAGGGTGGAATAATCCAAGATTCTAACCGTCAGAATGCTTTGGATGCGCAGCGTCAAAAATGGTCAGAACAAGATAATCAAGGGTGGAACCGGTTAGAACAGTTGCTTCGCGTGGGAACCCAATCTGCTGGAAATTACGGGACACAATCAGGAAAGTCCACAACAATACCTTCCATTACAAAAGATCCATTGCGCGATGCACAGCAAGTGTTGGGATTGATGGGAGGAATTTTAGGGCTTTGTGATGTGAGAGCCAAAGAAAATATTGTTCCTGTCGGCGAAAAAAATGGCTATCCGCTTTATACCTTTAATTATAAAGGAGATCCACAACGTTATCTCGGCGTTCTTGCTCAAGAGGTGCTGCGTTTGAATCCTGATGCTGTCTATGTGCATGCTAAAACAAAACTCTTGCATGTCAATTATGACAAAATTGGTTTGAAAATGAAAAAAATATCACCGCCTAAAAATAAGGTTGCTGCTTTCTTTTCTTCTCTCTTTGCCCGTCTTCGTTTTTTGCAAAAAGGATATATTCTATGAGTTCAATTTATGATTGGTCGCTCATTGCATCGGAAAATGCCTATGCTGATGAGAACATAAACTGGGCTGAGGGACAACCTCCAAGTTCAGTGAATGATAGTTCTCGCGTGATGATGCAACGTATCAAAGAGTATCTCTTAGATAATGGGGGGGTGATTGATGCACAATTTACGGTGGATGAGGAGAGAAACAGAACATCCATTCATTTAACAACTAAGTCTCCTCTTGAATCTTATAGAGAGGGTATTGTTGTGCGCTTTAAAGCGCAAGGGGTAAATAAAGGGATAACAAATGTTGCTTTAAACCAATTGCTTGTGCGACCCGTTTATATGATAACAGAGGGTGGTATAGCGCCTTTAAAGGGGGGAGAAATTCAAAGAGGCGGTCTTTATGAAATCGTCTATACTCATGACATTGCCGGAAAGAATGCGGATGGTTGGTTTTTAACAAATCCTACAATCAGCCTTTCTCAAAATTTACCAGCAGGTTTCATTGCACCTTTTGCTATGAAAAAAATGCCTGAAGGTTGGCTATTGTGTGATGGTAAAGCATATTCGCGTAAAGAATATGCAAACCTCTTCGAGGCAATTGGTACAACATGGGGATTTGGGAATGGGTATTCAACATTCAATGTACCTAATTTGCATGATTCAAATTCCTCCAGTTCTCCTAAAGGTATTTTTATGGGTATGGGCAGACCTCATTATTCCAATGAGGAAGTCGTTTATGCCGTTAAAGTGTGAGAATTGAATCTTTTTGCATAGCTGAAAGAATGCGCAAAGTATTGGTTGAATCAAATGCTTGCAAATATTGAGTGCTTCAGTTGGATGGAATCTCTCAGTCAATTTTCAACAGTCTGTTGATTGTGTGTGTCAGAACGCGCTGGTGATGCGCGTTAAAATCAATTTGCTTAACCCTTATTCTATAATATATATGAGGTCATACAATGGCACTTTTCCCCTTTTCTATCGCTGATATTGATGATCCTGAACATATTCGCGTAGTTCTTTATGCTAGTGGAAGAATGGGACATGCTCCTTTGAATGCTCTGTTGAAGCAAACGCGTCAAGATCTGCAATGTTTTGATAAAATACAGACTCAAAATACTCTCCAACTTACACAGCGTGTGGATATTTTAGAACAACAATTGAAAACAATTATCAAAGATCTTGAAAATGTTAAACAAAATGCTAATCAAAGCAGTAAAGAGAGTGAAATAGGCAATGAAGGTGCCAAAGTAAGTGGTGAAGGTACAAACTAGGTGGTGATGATCTCACAATAATAAGTGATCTAAAATAATCAGTTATTCCAATTTACATCCTGCTATTAACTTTAAACCGCTTGGGAAGTCTATAGAGTTCTGAGAAAATACAAAAAAATTCTAAGGAGGGGGTTGTGCTCTTTAAATAACAGCAAGTTCTTAGTTTGCAAGCTTATTAAGGTGTCATTGGTGTGTAGGTAATCGGTTGTAATCATAGTGCACAAGGTAAAAGAGTGTTACCTCTTTGATATGGTTCTTTTCTAGCTTATGTGCTGCTTGTGGTGCGGATAGTTGGAGGTAGAGTGAAAATCTCTTTCGGTATCACGAAGTATATAGAGGTGCTATAAAGTTCTGGTGTGGTATGATCAAAAATGGAAGCGTTTATTTAACAGTATTTATTTATACCGATTAAAAGAGAATTCATCACAGTTCTTGTTCTAGGATTTTATATCAATAAACCTTAAGTGGATGCAAAAACTTATCTCACAAAAATTACGCAAATAAAGAGAATAAAATATTCGTTATACAAAAAATGAGTGTTTTCACATAAAAAGCTTGATAAGTTGCAGACTGCAACATGTATTTTGTATATAGATGCTTCTCTCATTTTTTGCTGTGAAAAAGCTTATCTTTCGGTATTAAAGGATGCTGTCTTTATGGAAAAAAGAATCCGCGCGAGGCAAAACGCTTATTTTAAAAGATTATATCGCAAGATCGCTTTTATTTGTATGTTGCTCTTTTGTGGGGTGTTTTTTTGTTTTGGAGTTGTCAAAATTTTCAATTCTTTTTTTTCTCACAAACAAATAATACAACAAGCTCCTGTTGAATTGACTATTCCAGTCTTTGATATGCGCATCTATTGTAAGGAAATTGCTGCTTCAGTTATGCCTGATATGAAAAAGGAAGTTTATCAGCGCTGTATTAGTATGGAAAGTGAAGCTTATTTTGCTATTCGTGAAATGTGGGATACGATTTCTGAGAGTACAAAGAAAAAATGTGTGAAAGTCGTGCGACCGGGAGATGGGAACTATTTTCTCTTACAGGATTGTTTTATGAATGAAAAAGAGAGGGAAAAAGAGGGAGAAAAAGGTAATATGCGCAATCACTTTTAAATTTTGACACAGAAATTTAAGCGTATGCGAAGTTTTATTAAAAAGATATGAGGATTTTCAAAAAATATCCCATTTTATGAAGGGTGTGCTTTTAAAAATGACAAGTTTGAAATTATAGTGGGAGATTTGTGTAAAGCTTTTTCTTAATCTACCAGTTTAAAAGGTATTGCAAAGCACCGTAAAAATGAGAAGGCAATACAGAATCTTGTTTGCGTATAGTGCTTTTCAAGAGGTGAAAAGAGGGAGGCAGAACATATTTTGACTTTGCTTCAGTAAGTATGAAGATCGTTCATTTTCTTATAATACAACGTGTGTATTCTTAATCTGAAAATTGTTTCAACATAAATCATAAAAATGCCACATTATTTTTCATAAATAAGGCCGTTCTGGAACTTATTGTGGTGTATATGAGGTGGCAAGGGGTTTTTTGTATTTGCTATATTTCTTTGTAGTAAAACCGCGGCTTTAAACCTTTTGTCACCGTTTTTGGGCTTTTTTCTTTTAGGCTGTTAGTAGAGTTCCTAGAGGCTTTTCTGGTATTTTTGTGTTGGTTTGAAACTCTGGTTATTTTTTGTGTTTCGCTAAAAAGGGATTGAAACTCTTATTCTTAAAATGAAAAGAGGCTTTATGCAAAAAATCAGGTGTGGAGGTAGAGATGTCATCGGCAAAAACATCTAGTGTAGGATTTTTATAGTGATTGAGTTGTTTGCAATAAAACCCACATGTCTCACAAGTTTCAAAAACTATGCCATCACGAATGTTTTCGGTTGTGTGAGTGGAAATATTCTGCGTTGCTTTACAAAAGGTGCATTGGGTATGCGGGATATGCCATAGCGTACCGCAATAGAGGCAAGAACAAACCTTTACGGTTTCGTGTGGTTTCCGTTCGATAATGAGGCTGGCAGTATGTGTCCCGCTACAGGCAGGACAGAGGTTGGTGTGTTGTGAGTTTAAGCTTTGCGCATCAAATTGTGAAGCAGCAAGAGAATACAGGATTTGTAATGCGCCAATGATGAAAAGATGTTCTGCTAATTGTTGTTGAGGAAGTCTGTGGTTTAACAGATTGTCTCCCCATAGGCGCCATTGGTCTTTTTGCTGTTGTGTACGTTTTAACGCTTCCTGCCTTGTTGTCGAGAGCCCTTGACCAAAGACTGTTGGAGTTGACAGATGTTTCAAAAAATCTTCAACAATGCTTTCATAAAAGCCCAAAGTGAGAAGTTTTGAGCGATCAAGAGGAGGTCCTGAAGGGGCACCAAAACGTCTAAGAGGAGCGGCAAAATCTTTAAATTTTTCAGTCAATTGTTGTTGGGCATCACAAAAACAAGCAAAAAAAAGGAGAGATTCTTTATCGGGGTGGAGTGTGGCTAAATGCGCGAAACGTTGTGCTCGCTTCACAAAGAAAGTGTTTTTATGAGGAAGTATGGTAAAAATTGGAGAGTCTGTTATGCCATTATTGTTCATGGGCTTTGGCTTTTTTTGAAACGACCCTGAATTTTCGGGAAAACGTGGCATGTTGGTTGTTTTTTTCTCTTAAGCCTATGTTTTTTTGTGCTTTTATATTTAATTTTTTGCTGAGTTTTTCATGAAAGTGATCCGATTTACTTATAAATTTCATAGAATTAAATCAGAAATTTGTAGTGCAATTGTTCTTCTTTGGCAAGAAGATTGATTTGTTGGTGATTATAGGACTTGAATAATGCTTCATATTAATCTATTTACATAGACTAAGAGGTTTTGTGGAGCGGGGATGGGTTGTTATTCACAAAAGGGGGTTGCTTTAGCGCAGAAGAAGCACTATGTTCACGTTGGTAAGTGCTTCAGTGACTTGGGATGGTGTAGGCGGATGGTGTAGGCGCTTAGGCATTAAATGCGTGGGGGCAGAGAGTATAGGCATTTTTAGAATCGGTGGTTTTAGAGCAAAAAAGAGAGCTTCTATTGTTTTCTGGCAGTGGTTATTTGTTTGCTAGAGGCGGTTTTTTTATGTTTTTGTTTTTTGTTTTTCCACAAGATGATTATTTTTTTAACAAAATATGGTCTATTTGAAAAAAAACACTTGGCATTTTAGATGAACATCACTAGGTTTCTGCTTGTTAACAGAGAAATAGGGAATTTTGGCTTACGGTTTCCCTGCTGTTTTGTAATTTTCAAAAAAATATACTTTTATCAAATGTCAGTAGCTATCAAAATATCAGTAGGGATCATTTGAGTGAAATAAAACGCCAATAGCCCGATATCGTATTTTACACATGATCAACATTATCGAAAAATAATGCAATGAAGAAGAGTCAATTAAGACACATATACTCCAAAAAGGGATAAAAATGAGGCCACAACAAAATAGACGGGTACGCGGTCGCAATAATAACAATGGTAATAACAATAATAATAATCGTCGCGGTCTTAATCCATTGTCTCGGAATTATGAAAGCAGCGGTCCAGATGTTAAGATTCGCGGAAATGCTCAGCAAATTGCCGACAAATACATAAGTCTGGCACGTGATGCACAGGGGGCTGGTGATCGTGTTATGTCAGAGAATTATCTCCAGCATGCTGAGCACTACTTGCGTATTATTTTGGCAGCCTCTGGACAAACGCCCCAATATCCTCGACGCGATGAGAGCCGTGATGAAAACAGTGAGCAAGAATACGGTGAAATAAACGCTGAAGGTGAGAAAAAAGACATTGTCGCTGATGATGCAAATGTACTCCAAACTCAGTCGCAAAAAAGTGGTCATAGTCAACATGCAAAAGCACAAAATGGACATGCGCGTGAAGATGTAGCAGAAGCTGATGCTCTGTCGTATGAGAAAAATGATCAAGGGAAGTGTAGAGAGGAAGAAAATGTTGAACCTATTAAAAAAACACGTCGACCTTCACGGCGTCGTACTGTGCGTGCCCAAGAAGAAGTGTCCCTTGAATTTTCAAGAACCATGCCAGATTCTTCTCAAAATGGAGATGCGGTGACAGAAAAAGTTCCCTCGTTGCCTT
>NZ_JH725117.1:20495-21601 GCF_000278115.1 Bartonella sp. DB5-6 | reverse complement strand
GTGAGGAAATACAGAGGAAACCACGTCGACGTCGAGTGGTGAGCTGTGAGGAAAATGTTTAGCACCAGAAAATGATATTTAAGCGCTTTTGAGAAGTATTGCCGGTTTAACGGGGCAGGGTAGTAGGTGCTTCTTCTGTTGTTTCAAGAGAAAGGACAGCGATAAGTGCTCCAGTTTGATAATTGTAAACCATAAATTTTGTTTGCCCTTCTGACGTTAAGACTTTTAACATAATCTTGTCTTCTGCAAGGCTTTGTGACAGAATCTGTGTGTTTTTTGGTAAGGATAGCGTGTGGTGCACGATTTTTGATTTTTTGTTGTAAGAAGAAAAAGAATCTATTTGTTTTGGAGATGATCCCATTGTTACGGTTTTGTATATAACTGCAAAGAGAACAGCAAGAATCAGAATGAGTGTGATAGAAATGGAAACAATCATAAAACACATAAGTTTTTTTCTCACGCGTTCCACTGCAGGGTCTAGGGGATAATCTTGAGGCAGTGCACATTGCTCTGAGTGATGGTCTTGTGAGGGTTGAGTTTGCTTATTATCCATCATGCTGCGCCCTTCCATTGATTGTTTTCTTAGAGTCTGATGGGTTTATGCTTTTAAGGCTTTTTATGCAAGGGGTTTATAGGTGGAACCCTAGAAGTGGGGACGATAAGGGGAGAGCTTTTGTTTCATGGATTTTTGATCTTTTATCATTCATGGTTTGGCTTTTAAGCAGAAAATTGCCTCGGTTTGTGACGGACCAGATCAGCTTTACTTCTTGTTGATGCAAGTTTGCTTGTATACTTGTACATTGGGCAAAAATTTGTTGCCCATAAGAGGCAAATTTTTTGGTGGAAGGTATCATGGCTTGTTCACATGCTTGAGCTGTTGGGTAGGTTTTGACCATTGTATCGTTAGAATAACAGCTGTTAAAATCATCTGTACATGAAACCAACAAGAGGATAAAAACAAAGGTATTCATAAAATGCTTTCAAAATAAATGTTGACAATATGGAATCCAATTTGTCAGCCTTAAGGCCTTATTCATTATGAATAAATGTTTTTAAAGGTTCTAGGTTCCAGCGGGTTAGGTTCCAGCGGGTTAGGTTCCAGCGGG
>NZ_JH725117.1:7500-18085 GCF_000278115.1 Bartonella sp. DB5-6 | reverse complement strand
CGGGTTAGGTTCCAGCGGGTTAGGTTCCAGCGGGTTAGGTGTGTTGGGCAAGGAATCTAGACAATGGATGTTATGAGAGAAATCCGTGGAGGTGTGTGTTTTGCTTTTTCGTTTTGTGGTGTTTTAACCGCTTTTAAAAAAGGGTATCAAAATAAGTATCAGGAACACACAAGCAATAAATCATTCCTTTTTCTGTAAGTTTTAAAGAAGCCGAACCATTTACAGAAACGGGAACAATCTTTTCTAAGACGGTACTCCCAAAACAGGCTTTGTTCTCATTAGAAAAAAAAATTTCTGCTGCAAAATTTTCATTCCAAGTGATGAGGAGTTGTGTTTTTCCATTCATTTTTGTTTGGATTTCACAGCTTACACAAACACTTCCCTTTTCTTGTGATAAGGCACCAAAAGAGAGGGAATTGACAATGAGTTCATGAAATGCCAAACCAATATGCAAAGCCGCATTCGGAAAAAGATAAGGATCTACGCCTTCAAGTGAAAAACGTTCCGTGTCTTTTATTAAATAGCCCAAAGCTTGCGACTGTACCAATTCGCGAAATTGCGCACCACGCCAATCAGAATCGGTGATGAGGTCTTGAGAATGGGAAAGAGAATGAAGTCGCCCTTGAAATTTACGTAAGAAAACCTGAAGAGATTCAGTGTAGCGTGCGGTTTGACTGGCAATACTTTGAATGATGGCAAGAAGATTTTTAGAACGGTGACTGACTTCTCGAAGGAGTATTTTCAGCACCTGCTCACGTCGGCGTAATCCTGAAATATCAACACCGGTAGTGATAATACCGATAATGTCTCCGTTATCATTGCGGTGGCAATCAATAGAAAATTTATACCAAACCGCTTGTTTGGCCATATCCTCAAACCGTGCTTCAATGGTTTGCATTTTGCCAGTGGCTAAAACCTGCAATTTGATTGTTTCCATATTATCTGCAAGATCAAGCGAAAAAAGATCACTGTCACGACATCCCATCCGCCATTTATTATGTAAATGTTGCGGCAAGTTTTCAGCCCATAAATAGACTAGGTTTGTTGTCTGGTATAAAACAAAAATATCAGCGCCACGGATCGCTTGCATGAGGGCGCTTATATGTGATTTATCCATAGGTGGCTTTGGAAGAGGCATAACGATCATGATTTTGATGTTAATCTATTCTAGACCGCTTTCGAAGCATTCTCTTGAAAAAATAAAGCTTGGGAAATAAGCGCTTTCACCATATCAGGATTAAAAGGTTTGGTAACTAAAAAAGTAGGTTCTGGACGCTCTCCGGTCAGTAATCTTTCAGGAAAAGCGGTGATAAAGATTACCGGTATACGGTCGTTTTGCAAAATGTCATTGACCGCATCAATGCCGGAGCTATTATCAGCCAATTGAATATCAGCCAAAATCAACCGTGGTTTTTCCTTATGATACATGATGACAGCCTCATCACGGGTTCGTGCTATCCCTACTACTTGATGCCCTAAGCTTTCTACCATTTGTTCAATGTCCAGTGCAATAAGAGGTTCATCTTCAATAATCATCACTTCAGTGGCAATTTGTTGAGAAATATCCGTCGATGCTTGGTTGAGAAGCTTGCGGAATTCTTTCGTATCAAGATCCATAATTTCGCGGGCTTCTTGTTCATTAAACCCTTCAACGGCAATCAATAAAAATGCTTGGCGTGCGCGCGGGGTGAGATACGATAATTTTGCACTGGTTTTTTGTTCAAGACCAAATTGTGGCAGTGGTTCAGGGATGTTTGGTGTAGTTTGGTCGAAAAGGTGGCAAAAAAGCCAATAGGTACCAATGCGGTCACTGGATGCTTTGGGAAAAATGGAAATATCAGCAATAAGTGCTTCCAACATCGCTGAGACATAAGCATCACCAGAGAATTGACTGCCTGTGACAGAGCGGGCAAAACGCCGAAGATACGGAAGATGCGGTGCTATGCGCGTTGATAATGACATGATCTATAAACTCCTTTGACCTTTGAAGCACTTTGTTGGTT
The DNA here is from genome assembly GCF_000278115.1 of Bartonella sp. DB5-6. Classification (GTDB taxonomy): domain Bacteria; phylum Pseudomonadota; class Alphaproteobacteria; order Rhizobiales; family Rhizobiaceae; genus Bartonella; species Bartonella refiksaydamii. Next base: position 16,082 of record NZ_JH725117.1, on the reverse strand, counting down.
GAAATCTTTAAGAGATGAAAAAGTTCCTTTTCTCGTATGGAACTTTTTACATACAACTATATTTACAACCATAAGGCGAAAAAATTCTTCTCGGTGCTACTGATATTATATGGATTAGGGGGAAAAAAAATGAACGACCGTGATGAAAAAAATCTCACTAATCATTTCGCGTGTGGAGATGATCTCCTTGGAGTCAATAGCGAAATAGCACGAAAATTACGTCAGTTTTACATGGAAATTCAGGAAGAAGCACTCCCGCTGCATTTGCTGGAGCTCTTGGAGAGGTTGGAGAGAGCAGAGCAATTTGGTTTAAACAATGTGGAAAAGGTTTGAATCCTTTATGATAAATGGCGTAAAAAATTTTAAACAGGAACTCTTACTGGTTCTACCGGCTCTTAGGGCTTTTGCTGTTTCTTTAAGTGGTAAACATGATAAAGCTGAGGATTTGGTCCAAGATACTATTATGAAGGCGTGGGCTAAGCAGGACAGTTTTGAAATGGGAACTAATCTTAAAGCTTGGCTTTTTACGATTTTGCGCAATGAATTTTACAGCCAAATGCGCAAAAAAGGAAGAGAAGTTCAAGATACTGATGGTGTGTTTACTCAAAATGTGGCCGTTCATCCTGCTCAATACGGGTCGCTTGATTTGCAAGATTTCAAAAAAGCCTTAAATATGCTTTCCGCTGATCAAAGAGAAGCCATTATTCTCATTGGAGCATCCGGTTTTTCTTATGAAGATGCTGCTGCTATTTGTAATTGTGCTGTTGGTACAATTAAAAGCCGTGTCAGCAGGGCGCGTAATCGCTTACAGAAACTTCTGAAGGTAAATGGTGAATCCGATTATGGTCCCGATTCTTATTCGGCTGGCAGTACATTGTGTTCATTTAACGGCTAAAAAAGCATAATAATTATAGTTGATAGCCTTGTTTTTTTTATTCCCGTTATAGCTATTAAAGTAAAGTCAGTATCTGAGGAAATTCAGAGTGTTTGGCGTGTAACCTTAGGGGAAATAAGGAATCCTGTGTGAAAATATCTCTCGGGATTTTGTCTTAAGAGCCATAAGGTAAGCCTTCCTTTGTGCTGAAAAATGACAAGTTTCAGGTTCGCCGATGGAAATTCTATGACAACAAAGACGAATTTGCTTCCTCAAATACCTTCTTCTGATTCAGCTATATCAAGCTGGCGTTGGGTGGCGATTGTTGTTTCTCTTATTATGGCTCTTTTGGCATCAGCCTTTATTATACTACTCTCAAACGCTGTTGATCGGGAAGTGGCACAGTTGAATACAAGTTCAGAGTTGCGCGAACAGGCTGATTTAGTGCTTATTAGTTTGATTGATATGGCTGTCGCTGATCGCAGCTATGCAAAAACCCGAAAGGCAGAAGATAAAGCACGCTTTGAAAATGCAGCGCGTGAGCTTGATGATATTCTCGATTATACGGAGCTTATTGTTTATGCTCATCCACAATGGTATGAATGGTTTACGGCTTTTAAAAAAGAGGTCGAAGCGCGTAAAGCTTTTATGAATGCGCATATGCATGCTCTTGATACACTTCCTGATCAATCCTCTCAATCTTCGGATTCCTCTGAAGTCCAGAAGATTCAAGTAGCACGTTTAGCCCAATTGATGACAAGTTTTATTAATGGTGACGATGTGGTGCGGCAAAAACAACGTGAAGGCATAGCACTGATGCGTGCTGCTCTAACATTGGCGGCAATTGTTTCTGTGGTGAGTACTTTTATTTCTGCCTATTTTGTTATTAATCGTTTTCACCGTGATATACGCTCCTTAAAAATGTATCAATTGTTGCTTCATAGTGAAAATGCCGCACTTGAAGCGCGTGTGAAAGAACGCACACAAGATTTGGAAAGAGCACGTAACCACGCCGAAAAAGAACGTCAACGTGTTGAAATGTTGTTGCAAGATGCAAGCCATCGCATTGGCAATTCTCTTGGTACGGTGTCTTCTTTGCTTGGGCTGCAATTAAATCGGAGCAAAAATGAAGAAGTGCGTTCTGTTCTTGGTGCCGCACGCGACCGTATCCAAACAATCTCTACTGCGCATCGGCGTTTGCGCTTATGTGATGATATGGAGACAACCTTATTGGCAGAGTTCCTCAGTTCTGTCGTGCATGATGTTGAATTGGCAGTGCCTTTTGAATTGCGCGAAAATATTACCATTCACACAAACTTTAAAGATTGTTGCTTGTCTTCAAGAGATGCAACAACGCTTGGAATTATTCTTGGTGAATTGCTGACAAATTCTTTAAAACATGCTTTTCCTGATCAACGTGTTGGTCATATTTATATTTCATTTGGTCCGCAACAAGATGGACAATTTATGCTCATTGTGGAAGATGATGGTGTGGGCATGAAGAGCCAAACTCCAGAGCAAAAAGCAGGTCTTGGCCGTTTGGTTGTTGAACAGCTTTGTATGCAATTTGGTGAGAAACCCCTTTTTGAAACTTCCGCTTTGGGGGGCACAAGAATTGTGATTCCTTTGCCAAAACTCAACACCAATGGCCCGAAAAGCGCACCATCTATCTCGTAAGAGTGATCTTAAAATTCCCTTTTGTTTGTTAAAATTGGAAGAAAATAACGCCTTTATAAATTACTACAATTTTTTGAGAGGAATACGTAGGCTCCATTTTGCCCTAAATTTCTGGTTAAAATTGGTTTTCCTGTTTTTCCATTATAAGCTCTCACGTGAATGTTTTTTCCTCGCACATTGACGAGATAATAATCTCCTCTAAAAAGTGCTCCTGCTGTGTATACAGGGATATTTCCGAAGACTTTATCATCCTGTGCGCGACAAGAGTTCTGATAATGCAAGTGTCCTACAAAGATTGCTTTTACATTGTGGCGTGTAATGATTGATTTAAATTCAGCAAGATCTCGCGCATTTTTGGGATGCAGAAAGTGTGAATCATTATCTTTCAAATAGGGACGCGCATCGTGAAAGTTGAGAATTGTAATTTTTCCTCTTTTATCAGCAGCTGCTAAATCTTTTTTCAACCAATTCAGGGCTTTTGTTATTTTTACTTTCGTGAGACCATCAGATAAATAAGCAGTATAAGTTGGGTAATTTTGCAGCTGTACATAGTGAATATCTCCATAATCCCATGAGTAACTTAAACTCCCAGTTATTATATCACGAGCCGTTTCAAAGTAAATGTGCCGACGAAAAGCCACATCTTTACTGAATTCAGGTAAAGAACTGCTGTATCTATCTATTTCTTGGAGCATCCTTTTAACAGCACTTATTGCACATGCATCTTTTGAAAGATTTGATATTGGGATTGTACAATCACGAACATTATTGTAATAATCATGATTGCCTAATCCTTCATATATAGGATAAACGATGCTTTTATAGATATCCGCATAGTCTTGATAGGTTTTGGGTCGACCAAACTCAGTTAAGTCACCGTTGATAATATAAAATGCTGCTGCATGTGCTTCTATAGCATTTGCAACTTTTTTATTTACTTCTATCCATGGTTCTCTGTTGCTGTTCGCGTTAGGATCACCAGTGTTCAAGCGCCACGGCTGCGGGTCAGCTGCTATGACAACAGTATAATTTTGGGGAGTCTTTCTTTTTACGTACCAAATTGTTCTGGCATTATCCCCTACACCCTCCATTCGTTCAAAATAATAATTCTTGTTGCTTGAGGTAACGGAATATTCATTGGCACCATTATATGGATTATACCACCGGAATTTTAAAAGAGTTCCATCGTCTTGTACTCTGTATTGAACCCACCCACCAGAGCCAAAAAGCCAAGCATTAGATGTTGTCGCTGCTTTTCCTACCGAGCCAGGCGTAATCATAGTCGAAGGTCCTGCATTTCCCCAGTACGCACCTGTTTTCCATTGTCCACGCTCTATACCTTTACCAATTAATACCATAGAAGTAGGCGGATTGGTAAGTTCATTAACGATGTACACATCTGTTGAACGATCATCAAACGCACTTCGTTGAGGTTTAGGTAATTTTTCGATGAAGTTTCGTCTTGTTTCATGTGTCACAGAAAGGTTTTGAGCGTGAGAAAAATAAGGCTTTATACAAACCAAGACGCTACAAAAAACTCCTACTGTCTTATATTTGTATTGCATAAACACCTCATCTAGAACTAAAATAATTCCCCAAAAACATTTGACAGGTGCGATGCTACAAAAGGCATTAAAATTAATTTTTTCATGTACTGTGCTTTAAACTATGAACGAAGAGTACAAGAACAAAGCTTTGTGATATTTTTATGATGCATCTTAAAAACAGTCGTTAATCAATGGTAGATTTCAACATCAATCATGAATTTTTTGTAAAGCTTGAGAGAATGCGATAAGCTTTAACGTCTATACTTCCCCTTGCCATTTCTATGAGATAATAGTCTCTTTTGTAGAATGTCTAAGCTCTGTATACAGGGTTGCTTTTGAAGAGTTTGTCATTCGGCTCCGATCCAGAAGGACACTTAATGTTCATTGTAGAAGATGATGGTGTAGGTATGAAAAGCCAAACTTTAAAGCAAAAAGCAGGTCTTGGCCGTTTGGTTGTTGAACAGCTTTGTATGCAGTTTGGTGAAAAACCACTTTTTGAAACTTCTGCTTTTGGTGGAACAAAAGACACAATCCCTTTGCCAAAATTGCAAACGAATAATTCAAAGGAAGTGCCATTTCCTTCGTAAAATGGGATCTTAAAATCTCCATTTGTTTGTCAGTATAGAAATGAGGGTAATATCCTTATAAATTGCTACAGCTTTCGAAGAATTTCGTGTTGGTGCCTATCATGCCCAAATCTTTAATCAAAGTGGGTTTACCTGTTCTTCCATTATAGGCTTTAACATGTATATCTTTCCCCTGTACATTGATGAGGTAATAGTCTCCTCTAAACAGTGCTCCCGCTGTGTACACAGGAATATTGCCAAAGACTTTGTCATTTTGTGCGCGACAATAGCTCTGATAATGGGTGTGTCCAGCAAAGATTGCTTTGACATTATGAGAGGTAATGATCGATTTAAATGCTGATAGATCTTGGGCATGTTCGGGTTTAAGAAAACGTGAATAGCCATCACGGTAAAATGGACGCGCATCGTGGAAGTTCATAATTGTTATTTTCCCTCTGGCGTCAGCCGCAGCTAAATCTTTTTTTAGCCAATCCAAAGAGCTCTTAACATGGATATTTATATCATTTTGTTTTAAATTGACTGTATAAGTTGGATAATTGTGAAGTTGTACGTAGTGAATATTTCCATAATCCCATGAGTAACCGAAACTTCCTTCTATAAAGTGAACAGATGTGTTAGAGGTGCCAGTCAAATTTTCCGTGATATCTTGATTGAAATGGGGGAGCTTATCACTATACTCCTTCATTTCTCTCAACATTCTAGAGATGGCGCTTATAGCACACGCATCACTTGAAGAATTCATTTCTTCAGGAATCGTACAATTGCCAACATTGTTGGCATAATCATGATTACCGAGGCCTTCATAAACAGGAGAGCCAAGTTTTTTGTATATGTTTGCATAATCGTCATAAGTTTTTTTACGCCCAAATTCGGTTAAGTCACCATTAACGATATGAAAAGCCGCTTTATGTGATTTTATTGCTTTTGCAATTTTCTCATTTTTACTGATCCAGCGTGCTCTTTTTGCTTTCGAGTTAGGGCCACCGTAACCCAAATACCATGCTTGCGGATCAGCCATGATGATAGCGGTATAGTTTTTTATAGAAGTTTTTTTTCTTATGTCCGAAGATATTTTTGTATCATCACGAGAGTTAATGCCTTTTTGTTGTGTAATATCTCCTTTTGTTGCTCCACAAACAAAAGTTGTATAGTTAAAAATTGCTAAAGTAACAATAGTTATTATTGTATATTTATATACCATAATTTTACTTCTCCAATTATTACACTAAAAAATATAATATTATACGGATATATTATAAAATATTTTTTAGACAAATAATTTTCAAAATTTGTGTTTTTAATTGAAGTTTTTTATCTGTTGGATAAGTATATTATTTTTATATGCAGAATTTTTGTTAATATATTTGGAAGAGTTTTTGATTACATAATTTTTTATGCTATTTATCAAATGTTTTCGTTCTCTCATTATTTTTTTGTCAAGCGTTTTATCTTTATATGTCTGTTTCAGAGTGAAAATGCCACCTTTGAAGCAAACGTGAAAGAAAGAATGAACACAAGAATTGGAAAGAGCGCGCAATTACTCCGAGAAAAAACGTCAATGTGTTGAAATAGCATTGCAGAATGTTAGCCATCGCATTGGCCATTCTCTATGTACGGTATCTTTTTTACTTGGTTTGCAGTTAAATCGTTTGCAGTTAAATCGGAGCAAAAGTGAAGGGGTGCGTTTCTTTTCGCAAAAATACGGAGAGGAGGCGTGTATTTTGATTCTTAATGCACTTTGAAAGAGTTTTAGTGTGATCTTAAGAAGCGCTCTCTGATGGTGTTGTAGGGCTGTTTAACAAAGAATCAATGTTGTTTTTTTCGTGTATAAATGCTTGGAGGTCCTGATTGGATAAAGCCTTACTGTCAGGTATACGGATACGCATAGGGTCAACTTTTACACCATTAACAATGATTTCAAAATGACAATGCGGACCTGTTGCCATTCCTGTGGTTCCGACATAGCCAATAATTTGTCCTTGACGGACTTTTGCGCCTAGTTTTATGTCTGGTGCATAACGGCTCTGGTGTGAATAACTGCTGATATATCCATTGCTGTGTTGAATTTCTGTATGGTTTCCATAGCCGCCTGTTACGCCAATTCTCGTGACAATACCGTCTCCTACAGCAATAATGGGGGAGCCTTTTGGTGCAACCCAATCAACACCCGTATGCATGCGAACATAGCCTAAAATAGGATGTCTGCGTGGTCCAAAGGGAGAACCAAAAATGCCATTTGGAGTAGGTTTGCGGAGCAAGAAAGGTTTAGAGCTTTTTCCTTCTGAATCATAGTAATCGATGCTTCCGTCTTTTGATTGATAACGGTAATATTTATACGTTGTATTGCCGAAAGTAGCGCTGATATAACGAATTTCAGGATCTACATTGGTGGATGGTCTTTTTGTTTTCTGATTCTTTTTGCCATTTTGGGTTTCTTTATCGTTTTGTTGTGGCAAGGTATAAAATATTTCGAGCTGATCCGTTGGTGTTATCCGACCTTTCATATCAATGTTGGTGGCGAGCAAATGAATGAGACGTTGAGAGAGAGATTGTGACATATTATGGCTGAGCAGAGCATTATAGAGCGCGTCGTAAGCTGTGGGTAACTGTGCTGCACTGACATAAGAGTGTGGAATACCATTCTGAAAAGCTGTTTTAAGCACACGGGACATTTGGGGTTCTGTACTTTCAACAAATTGCCCTTTGTCATTCAGAGCAATGGTGAGAACATGATACAGCCCTTGATAAATGCTTGCTCGCACGAGATGATCTTCTTCTCCAGCCTGTGTAATGATACCAATGCGTAAAAGACTTCCCTCTTTAAGTATATCCGAATGATTAAACTTCACCAAATTGGTTACAACCTGTTCAATTTGCTCTTTTGTGTAGTTTGTTTCTTTGAAAGCATCGGCTATCTTTTGTTTTTTATGAATGGGAATAATATCTTCAGCATAGTTTTTTGTGAGATCAATTCGGTGATTTTGAGGAGAAACGGTTACATTCTCTTGAACAATACGGACTTCAGGGGTATCTGTAAATTGGGATGGCGAGGACAAGTCATCTAATTTTAAAGGGTCGATAAGGGTAAGAATTGAAAGGAGTTCGTTGGTTTTTTCCAAAGAAAATCCAGATTTTTTTAATTCTTGTTGCACTTCATCGTCTGTCAGGGTATCTGCGCCATCAAAGTTTTCTTGATCAATTATAAAATCACGGTTGCGTAAGATTATTTTTGTTTCCACTTTTGCTCCATAAATGTGTCCGGAATCTTGTAGTTGAACAGTTGAATTTTTCGAATCACTGGCAAAAATGCTTAAAGAATCAAATTTAGGATAGGTGTATCGCTGAGGGCGATCTTCGGCTAAAGCCATGCGAATCCATTCGAATTTTTGTGTCTGAATGACTTTTTCATCCCCTTTTTTTTGCACAATTGATAATTCAAATTGGCGCTTACTGTCAAAGCTTTGCCGTGCATGCGTGGGAGAAATACGATCACCTTTATATCCATTGGCATTAGGATCTTGTGCTTGTGAGAGGTTTTCTGGTGTAAACCATTGTGGAGGTGTTACCAGTCGTTGCTGTTCATCTAGAGCAGCAAAAAGAGCAATGCCCATAAGAATGCAGGAAGTGATTCCTGTGAGAACTGTTCCTGTGAGCCAACGGACAGAAACTTGTCGGTGCGCTGGCAGTAAGCGTTTGACTACAAGAGCAGGGTCTTGCCCAGGATCGTTTTTCTGTTGTTCGCTATCCCACATGGGTTTTTAGAGTACTTCTTGAAATATTAAATAGAGAAGGCTAGCATAGCTTAGTGTGTTTCGACAAGAATTTGATTCTTTTATTACAGACAATTCAAATCCTTTTTATACAGCAATAATTTTTCTTCTCTTCAATCATAGTCGT
>NZ_JH725116.1:211280-225770 GCF_000278115.1 Bartonella sp. DB5-6 | reverse complement strand
TTAATATCTCAACGCAAAGTGAAACGATTAAAGATGGATATGATTATGGGGTAAGGCAGCGTGTTTTAACAGTGGATGTTGAGTGCTACGACACACGAGAAAACGGTGCACGTTTTGTTGACCAACTAGCATGGGAAGTTGAGGAGATTTTTTATGCTAATCCTAATCTTAACAACACGGTTGAGACATGCCACCTACAAAATATTGCTTTTGCCTTTGGCGATAATGGCGCACTAGCGCTCCATGGTGCAATTTTAACCTTTGAGGTCACTTATGTGACGAATATCCCCTCCCCTAATGAAGAAGGCAGTGTAACAGCAAGACTCGTTGAACCTTTCTTAAGTTTTGAACCAGAAACAGGCGTAGGAAACGAGGACAAATACCATAAAATTGAAGGTGGACATGTTAGAGCGGCGCGATAAAGAAATTACAGATTTAAAAAGACGTGTAGCAAATATGGTTGTGGTAGGTAAGATTAGCCATGTCGACCATAAAAACGCACGCTATCGGGTAAAAAGTGGCAATCTTGTTAGTGACTGGATTCCAGACACACAAGCCCGCGCCGGTAAAACATGCTCCTATGAAGGGCGTGATATTGGAGAGCAAGTGATTGTTGTCTCGTCGTCCGGAGATCTATCACAAGGGGTGATTATTGGTTCACTTCATACAGATGCTAATCAAGCAGCCGATAAAGGCAATATTCATAAGACACTTTATCCTGATGGAACCAGCCTTGAATATGATGATGAACAAAACAGCTATGCACTCACTATCAAATCGGGCGGAAAGTTTATCCTCACGATTGCGGATGGCGTGTCACTAAAAGGTGATGGTGGTAAGCTAGAGCTTATCGCACCAGATGGCATAAAGATTGTTTCAGAAAGCGATATAAATTTAAACGCAAAAGGCGGCATCTCTTTGAAGGCTGGTGGTGGCGTTTCACTGAATTCGAATGATAGTCTCTCTCTTCACTCCGGTGATGATGTTTCCATTCATTCAGGTGGGTTAAAGCATAACGGCACCAATATTGGAAACAGCCATGTTCATGGTGGTGTTTTCCCTGGTGGCTCTATGACAGGAGGTCCCAATTGAACAGTGGAATGAACCGTACAACAGGAAAGTCATTGACCGGCATTGATCATTTGCGCCAATCAATCCTTGATATTTTGTCAACGCGGATTGGTTCGCGTGTAATGCGGCGTGATTATGGTTCACGTGTTGCAGAACTGATTGATGCACCAGTGAATAATGCTTTTGCTGTTGCTCTTTATGCTGCTGTTGCTGAGGCGTTAGACAAGTGGGAACCGCGTTTTAAATTGAAAAAAATTGATTTTAAAATGGTTGAGGCTGGAAAAGTTTCCTTATCCTTTGAAGGCATTTATTTGCCATCAGGCAAGCCCATCACCATGGAAGGATTACTAATAAAATGAATGGAATGCTTGCAAAACCAGAAATCATCACAGAAATTTCTTTTGAGGAAATACGCGCTGCTGCTCTTGCCCATTTAAAAGAACTTTTGCCTGAATATACTATTCTCGAAAGTGATCCAGCCGTAAAAGTCATTGAAGCTTTTAGCTATCGAGAGTTGCTTTTAAGACAGCGTATTAACGAAGCGGCACGCAACAACATTCTTGATTTTGCAACTGGTGAATCTCTTGATGCTTTGGGAAATTGGCATGGTCTTGCCCGCATGGATGGTGAAAGTGACGAGAGGTATCGTGAACGCATAAAACTTCATGCCCGTGGTGGCAAAGGTAGCGGGACAGAGCCCTATTACAAGCTTATAGCCTTAACAGCAGATAGTCGTGTTAAGGATGCAATTATTTATCGAAAAGGCAAAGACCCAACCATCTATGTTGCTCTTTTTGGCAATAATGAAGAAGGAACAGCATCCGAAGATCTCTTACAAACAGTCTCACAAGCTCTTAACAAAAAGAATATCATCATGACCAATGATACAATCATTGTGCACGCTGCTGTCAAAAAAGTGGTGGATTTAGAAGCAGATGTTTGGCTGTTACCGGAAACATCGTTAAAAATTCTCACGACAATGGAAGCAAATTTAAGAGCAGCATGGAGACAAGAACAAGCCATTGGTCGTGAATTAAGCTTATCGTGGTGGATTTCGAAACTGATGATCCCCGGTGTTCAGAAAGTGATTGCCGTTGCACCAACCAGAGACAGTGCGGTTTGTGATGAAGAAGTTTTAGCTATTGGAAAAATCACCTTAAACTTCAAAGGGCGTGCGCGCTAATGGTTGGCTCCCTACTCCCCACAAACGCAACAGAATTTGAAAAGCGCCTTGCCGATGCTTGCGATTTTCATCAAGATGTTGACGGTTCTGTTTTGGGGATTTCACGCTCTAAACTGATCACACGCCCTCCCCGTTTCTTACCATGGTTGATTGAAGAATATGGACTTGGAGAGCTTACACCTTATGTTCCCAATCTTTATGATCTCATTGATCAAGGTCTTGCCTGGCAGAGGATACGTGGCTCCCTTGCTGCCATTGAGATGGGGCTTGCATGGCTGGGGGTTACAGCACGCTTTCAACCCGCATGGACGGGGCGTGTTTGGTGGAACTCCTTTCAACTCTACTTTGATCAATTGCCTGAACGGAAAAGCCTTGAAGCCATTGAAGCAATTACCGACCTTTCCAAAAGTTTGCGCTCTGATTTTCGCCGTGGTGTCATGGGTTATGATGTGCAAGCTGTTGAATGCAATATGTCACGCCTTGATGACAGTCTGCTGGAGTATGAGAGCGGTGTAAGCCTCATAGCTGGGAATACTTTGTTTTCCTTTGGACGCACAACAGAGATAGAGCGCGTTCTCACAAGAGAAGAAGGCATACTGATTGGCAATTGGATGGATGGTGGGGATGAGGAATTAAGCTTCGATCAGATCGATTACCCATGGGACATGGCAAACTTTCCGTGGTGTTCGGTCAAAAAACATGAACGCGATATGCTGATGGCAGAGTGGTTTCGCAGCCGCACACTTTATCTCGTGTTAAGAGACACCCAAGATGGCGTGATTGGGTATCGCAGATGCTATGCTGTAGCGCCGGTAGAACAGGCTTTGAATGGTGTTTATAGCCATTGTGGTGGCAGATTCCAGCCCTCCCCGATGGGCACGGCGCTTCTTGTGGCAGCACGCACAGACTTTCGCGACGTTGATGGCAAACAAGCAGCATTTGTTTCTGTTCTCGTTCATGCTTCTCCCAAACAAGATATCCCCTTTGGCAAGCTTTGGTGTGAGCCTGATGAACTGAATGGTGGTGTGGAGATACTCAAAACGCCCATTAATATTCCTTTGCGTGCCGATGTTCGCGAACAATTCAAGATTTTATTGAGGTTTTAACATGAAGCATGAAAGTGGTTTGCCCTTTGCAATTGACAGATCTCGCGGCAAAGAGGAACAACAAAGCGTTGTCTTTTATGGACAACGACCCTTTATTCAAAGTGGTGAACTCAACGAGGTTCAAACCATCATAAGGGGACGCCATAACCGTTTGGGGCGCCTTGTGGCACAAGAAGGAGACCGCGTTGAACGGGCTGATGCTTTTGTCAACAAAGACACGCAAACTGTCACGTTAACAGACGGCAAGATTTATATTGCCGGTGATATCTTTCCAGTTTCAAATGCCGTCTTAGAGAATGTTTCCATGATTGGGCGCTTGGAAATTGGTGTGAAGCTGCAAAAAAAATGGGTGACATATGAGGATGATCCAGAGCTGTTGGGGCAAGTCCCTGGCACCTTGGCAGAAGGAGAGCCTGGTGCCGCACGAGAAACAGCACAGCTTGTTTGGGCACTGAAAGAGGATGCGCAGCAAGGGACTTTCTTTCCGGTTTACATTTTGCAAGATGGTGTTTTGATTGATCAAAAATCACCCTCATTACTTGAACCGGCCATGCAAGCTATTGCTACTTATGACCGTGCCCATGGGCATTATATCGTGAGCGGATGCCGTGTAAGCGCTTTAGGACAAAACAACGGCTGCCAAGTGTTTAGCATTCAAGAAGGAGAAGCCAATATCAATGGTTTTAAACGCAAACGCCTTGCTGCTTTACGCCATGAAGAACCAGAAGATTTTTCGACAAATGTTGTTCCAAGCGAAACCCATATCTTTGCTCCTCAAACAGGGGAAACAAGCTCTCAATCTGACATTCACTCTGCTCCTGCTAACACCATCACCTTCTTGACTGATTTTAATCCGAGTGCCACCATTCATGCCACTCCCGAAGAAACGCATATTTTTTCACCTCAAAAAGGGAAAACGAGCTTTACCTTTAAAACCTATTACGCTCCCATTGCCGATATTCAGTCTCTTTTGTTGACAAAAGAAAAAACCGTTAACGTCACCCGTGGTGCCGTTGCCGCTGGGCGTGATGGTGTTCCTGATAAGAGCATCACTTCTTTTATTAAAGTCGTTCAAGGAAGCAAGGAATTTAAAGAAGGCACAGATTTTAAAAAAACAGGAGACACCATTGATTGGGCACTTGTAGGAGACGAGCCTTTAGTGGGAAGTACCTATAAGGTGACTTATCGCTATCGTGCGCAAGTTACCGCCGATAAAGTAACAGCACAGGAAATTACCGTCTCAGGTGGAGCGCAAGGTGGTGATATTATTGTAAGTTACACTTACAAATTACCGCGTATTGACCGTATAGGACTGAATACAGGGGGCAATGTGGTTTATATCAAAGGCATTGCAGCAGACCAACCCATGGCTCCAACTGTCCCTGATGATGTGTTGTCCCTTGCAACCATCACCAACAATTGGCTTGATACTCCTCTTGTGGTCAATGACGGAACGCGTGTTGCCCCCTATGATGAGATGTGGCGCTATTTTCAACGGGTACTCTCCCTTGACCGGTTGATGCAGTTAGAGCGCATTAAAAGCAATGTTGACTCTAAAGAACCTGTCGCCAAAAAAGGCATGTTTGCAGACCCTTTTCTAGATGACTCTTACAGAGATGAAGGCTTTCAACAAACGGGGGCTGTTGGCAGTGGTATTTTGCAGCTTGCCATTGACCCAACATTTTACACTGCTCCTTTAAAAGCGCCTGTCACCCTTGACTGGACAAATGAAGTGATCATTGCGCAAGAATTGACAACGGCTTGCGAAAAAATCAACCCCTATCAAAATTTTGCACCGCTGCCTGGTACAGTAAAACTCACCCCCGCGACAGATTTTTGGCATGAACAGCGCACCGATTGGCTCTCGAGTGTCACCAATCAACTGAATATGGGATGGAACCGTGGGAGAACTATCCGTAACACAGAAGTGCATGATAATCTCATCAATGAGACTCAAAAACAAATCAATTTTTTAAGGCAAATTACTCTTCACTTTAAAATTGAAGGCTTTGGCAAGGGGGAAATCTTGGAAAGTCTTACCTTTGATGGTGTGAATGTTTTGCCAAAAACAAAGCTTATTGCTAACACCAATGGCACTCTTGAGGGCACTTTTAAGATTCCACAAAACATCACCGCTGGCACAAAGAATGTTGTGGCACGCGGCAAAGGTGGAACCATTGCAACGGGGCTTTTTACCGGTCAAGGTGTGATTGATGTGAAAGTTATGCGACACACCACAACGGTGCGTATCTGGACACAATTTGACCCACAAGCGCAGGTCTTTACTCCTGATGAAACACGGCAAATCACAGGTATTGACTTTCATCTTTGCAAAATCGGTAATCAAAACCATGATCTGGTGATTGATTTGGTGACAACCGAAAACGGTTATCCAACAGCTGATATTCAAGCACAAAGCTTTTATTCCATGAAGGGCGCAAAGGCAGGATGGGCAGAGGCACGCTACGATATACCACTCCTTGTCCCCAATGACCGCTTAACAGCTTTTGTACTCAAGACAGATGATAGTAATCATTCCGTCTCCTTGGCAAAGCTTGGAGATTTTGATGCAGAACACCAGAGAGTTGTCTCAAGTCATCCTTATGTAACCGGTCCACGCTTTTCTTCTGTCAATGCACAAAGCTGGACAGCCCATCAAGATGAGGCTCTTGCCTTTCGAGTGCTAGCCGCACGTTATACACAAACAGAAAAAACCATTGATCTTGGCACATTTGATCTTGTTGACTGTTCTGATTTACAAATACGCGCAGCCATTGAATTACCTTCAAGCGATTGCTCTGTCATCTTTGAAATTGAAAGAAACAATGGGACAATTTATCAACTGCTGCCCTTTCAATTGCTAAGCCTTACCGAATATATCAATGAAAAGGTCAAGCTCCGCGCCATTCTCAAAGGGACAGAGAAACTCTCACCCGTCTTGTTTGCGCCTGTTCAATTGATTGCGGGAAAAATCCATAAAACAGCAACCTACATTACGCGTGCTTTTGCCTTTGGGGAAAAGGCAAGGTTGACGAGCTATATCAAAAGCTTTTTACTGGGTGGTGCAACTTTTTCACTCGAGATGCAGCTGGATGATGGTGCTTTTGTCCCTTTGAAACTCGACGAAACAGAACAGTTATCCGAGCCGCTTTGGATAGAGCAAAAATTCACCAGCAGCAATAAGACAGCCAAACAAGCGCGCTTAAAACTCACACTTACCGGTGGACCAGCAGCGCGGTCAATGGTGTGTGATTTTGGTGCCGGCATATT
Source organism: Bartonella sp. DB5-6 (assembly GCF_000278115.1). Lineage (GTDB taxonomy): Bacteria > Pseudomonadota > Alphaproteobacteria > Rhizobiales > Rhizobiaceae > Bartonella > Bartonella refiksaydamii. The sequence goes on along the minus strand of NZ_JH725116.1, from coordinate 219,140 downwards.
GTGATGGGAAAACAGAGATGACCAAAACTAAAAAACTCGACATGGAATTACCTAAAGAAGGTCGTTTTATCAGTTCTGAATTCCCAATCTTGCGGGAAAACTTGACCAAAATTGATCAAGCCATAATGGATGTTGAGGAAAAGCTAGACGAAAAAGCGCCTTCAAAACACACGCATAGCATAAGTGATGTCACAGATCTTGAAGCAGCCCTTAAGTCCAAGATGGCAGCCGATAAAACCTTCTCATTTGCTGATTTAAGCGATATCGAGGGCGCTAAGGACGCGGCTAACAATTATGTTCTCTATAAATCAAGCAATAATAATTTTACCTTTGGCAGTGCTATTTCCCTGTTAGGCACACACCAACATAAGAGCGAAGATATTGTTGGCTTGGATGAATTTAGAGCCAAGATTACTCAAGATCTCACAAGCTATGGACGCTTAAAACAAGCCAATGAATGGCAAAATTACAACAAATTTACCAGCAAAGTTACTATGAGTGGTGATTTGGAACTATTGGGCAACGCATCATTGAATCTCATCCATAACGATAGAGTGGTCACCAATCTAAGCACAAGTGGAACCACCTTGAAAGGACCGCTTAAAGTTGATGGTGAAGCTGTTTATACCAAGTCACAAGTAGATAAATTAATAGCTTCATTAGTCAAAAAACCTGTCGAAATTCTTATGACAGAAAGCGGACCTATACCCTTTCCTGAAGGTGTTAGCGATGACACAAATGTAGAAATATGGGCATGGGGTGGTGGTGGAGGTGGTGGAGATGGAGCTAGAATCACAAATAACATCAAGCCAAATAATTTTGGCGGCGGTGGCGGAGGTGGTGCTCAAAGTGTGTGCGTGAAAACAAAAGTCTCCGAGCTTAAAAAATCAACGACAGTGCAAATCGGTCGTGGTGGTCGTGGTGGCAGTAATAGTAAATATGGGTACGCAGGTGGAAAAACAATGATTGGAAATATTATGACTGCGTTTGGTGGAGCCGGAGGCGGTGGGGGTGCTGACGGTGCTGGCGGCACGGCTTCTTTCAGAGGAAGTCGCGGTGGCGATAGTAGCTCCCGTGGTTTTAACGGCTTGGGGGGTTATATTTTTTCTGGCGGCGGCGGTGGAGATGGCGGAAGTGGCCACGGTGGAAGCTCTGTTTTTGGAGGTGGCGGTGGCGGCGGTGCTGGTGCTTATAATGGAGCAGGTGGTTATGGTGGTGAAAGTGAAAAAGGTGGGCATGGTGGTCACGGCTGTAAAGGTAGTGGTGAAGGCGGCGGCGGCGGCGGCGGATATTCCAATGGGAATGATGGTGGAATTAATTGTGGCGGTAACGGCGGCGATGGGGCAATTTTGTTGAGATTTTTTATCTAGGAGGTTTTTATGGAATATGCAGTTGTTGAAAATGGTGTGGTAACAAATATTATCATAGCCTCAGAAGATTATGTTCACACCTTTGAGGGTGAGGCAATTTTCTCAAGTAACGCACAAATTGGCTGGACTTATAAGGACGGAGTGTTTTCTCCCCCCGAGGTGGACGAAAACACAAAACAGCTCTCATCTACTGAAATGGCAGAAACAGACGCACCCGTAGAGCCCATAAAAGAACCGAAAGAGAAAGCTTAAACAGGATAAATCTCTGTTTCATAAGCTTCAATTAACAAAACAAGAGTTTTCATTTTATCAAATTCTGGAGTATTCTCTTTAGGTTGATTATCAAACATTGCAGACACAATCTCTAAGGATTCTTGGTAATCTCTCTCTGTACAAATTGGTTTGATATTCATTTCTTAAATTCTTTTAGTTCTACAGTATTTCATTAACAATATTAAATTGTAACATTTTTGTTGACGGATGTCACTTAATACATTACACCTTACTTAAAATAAAGTTGTTGAATTTGTTATGATCAAAACATTTAAAAATAAAGACCTACAATCTCTCTGGGAAACAGGAAAAAGTAAGATTGATAGCAGACTTCAACAGCGTATTATTCGCCGTCTTGATACCCTTGACGCGGCTTCTCAAGTTAGTGATATCAATGTACCAGGTTATAATTTTCATATGCTTAAAGGCTTTACTCCGAATCGCTACACAGTCCATATCAATGGTCCTTGGTGTATCACTTTTGAATTTAAAGACGGACACGTTTACCATGTTGATCTAGAGCAATACCATTGAAGATTTTAAAATCAATTGTAAAGGAGACTATCCATGACCACACGTAATCCTAACCGCTGTCCCTCTCATCCAGGAGAAATTTTAGCAGAATCTTTAGAGCATTTAGATACAAGCAAAACTGAAATTGCTCGGATTCTTCAAATATCACGCCAGCACTTGCACGGCATCCTTAAAGGAGAACGTCCTGTTACAGCTGTAACAGCGGCTCGCATTGGCAAACTTTTGGGTAATGGACCCGCCTTATGGCTACAACTTCAAGCCAATTATGATACATGGCATGCCTTGCGGGATATAGATGTTTCTTCTATTCCAACGCTAGAAGCTAGTAAAAAAGTAGATATGCAAATGGAACATAGCCGTTAAGAAAGAAATTGCATACCTCCCCGCCTAAAAGACGAGGAGATAAAATCATGTTTTACGTCTAAGCTATTTTTGCAACAGGGCTCTCCAAACTTGGCTCGTAAGCTTTCAACAAAGGCTCCATAACCGGAGGAGGTTTTAAAGACCCAAAATTTGTAATCATTGCCAGAATCCTGAGTGCATTTGGTGATTCATCTTGAAGCTTTAAAATCAAAGCTTTTTCTATCGCATCCATGGTCTCAATAAGAGTATTAAAAGCCTTATCATCAACATCATCACGCTCAAAAAACTGATACAAAGCCATCCACAAATCGCATAAGAAGTCGACACTGCTATTCATTGCACACCTCCAAAGATTTGTTCTCTCAAACATGCCAATCCTCTAGATGTAATTTTTGTTGAAGGCAGCACCTTATCTGTTCCATCCGGTCTTTGAATAGTGATAGCAGGACAATCCATAAGACCTCTCTTGATTTTATCCTGATAAGGTAACAATGGACCACTTGGAGCACGGCGATAAACCCAATCATGTTTACGCAAATAATCGGTTAAATCCTTTGGTCGTACCTCTAACATCTTTGCCGCTTCAATTAAACCAAACAAACCATCAGAACGTTTTAAGCCCTCAAGTGCTTTTGCTTTCGGAGTTAATTCGGCAATGGTGTTATCCTTTTGCTCAATTTGACTTTGTAGATGTGTCAAAAAGCCAATCATTGCTTGAGGACTTGAGTAGTCAATTTGTGATATTGCTACTTGCTTTTCCAATTCTTGCCAACGGTCAATGATTTTTGCACGTAAAGCAGTGCTGTAACCAGACACGAGAATTAAACATTCACGCTTGGGGAGATTATAACAAGGGCGACTTTCACCTTTTGCATCAACGTAAGTACCGATAAAATCAACCAATCCAGATTTGGAGCCGTTAAGTTCTTCAAGCATCTTCTTGATGTCACGCATAATATGTGCGTGCTGCTTTTTACACAATTCTGCAATCTCACGGCTAGACATAGTCTGAGTGGTAGCATTATTAGTAGTGCTTTCTTTAATTTCTATAAGAGTGTTTATGTGAACTCCTATCGATTAGAGGTTTTCTATTGACACTCAATAAAGAGTGCCGGGCGCTAGAAAACACGGTCGATAGTCCGTCATCACGCTTTTCCCATAAAGGGTATTGTATAGCGTAACCACACCCGACGGGATCATTATATGCGTGTAACATACAATGAGTCAAAGCCTTTAATGTGCGGAAAAAAGATTGTTTCGGCAATCTATCCGCTATCGATTTAAGGTGTTTTCTAGGCACCTGATTCAAAAATATACATTGTAATAATAATGTCAAGCGACTTTCGAGATTTTTACATTTTTGGATGACGAGCTTTGAAAAACACAGCTCTTTACCTCTCATTTTTCCCATTCATCTCATTAGCCAATAGTTTAAAGGAGCATAAAGTATGGCAACAGGTTTTCTACACGGTGTTGAAGTTGTCGAGGTTGACGACGGCACACGCCCCCTTCGCGCAGTTCAATCGGCAGTTATCGGGATTGTTGGCACAGCACCCGATGCCGATGAACAAGCCTTTCCTCTTAACACACCCGTTTTGGTCTCAGGTTCACTTTCACAAGCAGCTAAACTGGATAAAACAGGCAAGCGTCAAGGCACATTGCCCAATGCTCTTGACCTGATTTTCAAACAAGTGGGCGCCATTGTCGTCGTCGTGCGGGTGCAAGAAGGTGACAATGAAAGCGCAACATTGACCAATGTTCTAGGCGGTGTGAACGCAAATGGCGCTTATGAAGGTGTCCATGCGTTGATTGGAGCACAATCTGTTGTGGGACAAACACCACGTATTCTTATTGCGCCAAGCTTTACCCATAAACGCCCTATCAGTCTTAGCAAGATTGATGTGATAAACCAAGGTAGTGGTTATGCCCAAGCAAGCGTTAAAATCGAAGGCGGTGGAGAAGCAGAAGCAATCCTGAAAGATGGAAAAGTAACCTCACTTGTCATTAAGGACACTGGCTTTGAGTATCAAACCGCCCCAAATGTAACGATTGAAGGGGATGGCACTGGTGCAACAGCAAAAGCTGAAATTAGTGCAACCTCTAATCCTGTAGCGGCAGAACTCATTGGCATTGCAGAGCGTCTGCGTGCTATTGTGGTGCTTGATGCACCAAACACAACAGATGAAGCAGCACTTAGCACAGCAAAGGATTTTGATTCAAAGCGCGCCATTCTAGTTGATCCGTTTGTAAAGGTGAATCATGATGGAAAAATCGTAGAACAGCCGGCAAGTGCAGCGGTTGCCGGTGTCATTGCTAAAACTGATTTCGCCAACGGTTTTTGGCATTCTCCTTCAAATAAAGTGATTAATGGCATTGTTGGTATTGCACGCCCAATTGATTTTTCCATTGGTGATAGATCAAGCCGTGCCAACCTTCTCAACGAGCAAAATATCACAACCATCATTCGCGAAAACGGCTATCGTCTTTGGGGCAATCGCACCCTTTCAAGTGATACAAAATTTGCTTTCTTATCGGTAGTGAGAACCGCGGATATGATCAATGACGCCATTTTACGTGGGCATCTATGGGCTGTCGACCGCAATATCAAAAAAACTTACATGAATGACGTGAGTGAAAGCGTCAATGCCTATCTGCGTGATCTAAAAGCGCAAGGTGCCATTCTTGGTGGGCGCTGTACACCAGATCTAGAGCTTAACACAGCAAGCGCTATTGAAAGCGGCAGAGTCTATTTCAATGTGGAATTCACCCCAACAACACCAGCAGAACACATCACTTTCCGTTCACGCATTGTGAATGATTACTTAGAGGAGATCTTTTAATGACCATACCCGTTTTACCAAGAGTTTTGAAATATTTTAACATTTTTGTCGACGGCATTCCCTATCAAGCAAAATGTGAAAGCGTGACACTACCAAATTTGAGTTTGGTTGTTGAAAATTATCGCGGCGGTGGCATGGATAGTGCCATTGAGGTTGATCTTGGACTTGAAACTCTCATCCTCACCATGACCATTTCTGATTGCTCTCCAGAGTTGATGTCCCTGTTGGGACGCTCTGATGTTGACATCTCATTGAGAAGTTCAATGCAAGCCCAAGGCACACCGGCAGAAGGTGTTATCATTACCATGAGAGGGCTTTGCAAAGGCTTTGAAATGGCAGAATGGCAACCGGGGGGCAAAGCAACATCCACAGCGACCTTCACATTGCAGTATTTCAAATATGTCCAGAAAGATATGGAAATTGTTGAGATAGATGTCCTCAGCTTGGTGAGGAAATTCAATGGCGTTAATCAATTAGCAGAACATAAAAACTTTTTAGGAATATAAGAATGACAGTACAAACAAGCATTACACATAAATTACTGTTACCCGTTATTTTTGAAGGAAAAGAGCACACGACAATTACCTTACGGCGTCCCAAAACAAAAGATGTGCAAGCAATCGACAAAAAAGAAGGCATAGAACAAACAATCGCTATGGTTTCGCGCCTTTCGGAATGGCCCCATGAGGCTGTTGGTGAACTCGATATTGATGATTTGTCAAGTATTGGGGAGATTTTGGAGTCTTTTATCAAGCGGCGGGACACCTCGACTGGGAAACCGCCGCAAAACTCATAGCCGATATTGCCATTGTTTTTCATTGGTCCCTTTCAGAGATGATGGAAATGGAACCGCAAGAGTTAATATTCTGGCGAAAACAAGCAGCAGAAAGATATAAGACAAAATGAGTAAAACAACCAATGTTGCCGATGCAAAGGTAAAATTGTCTCTTGAAGATAAACTCACCGCACCTCTCAAACGTGTACAAGAGCGTTTTCAGAAATTGTCGCATAGCTTGAGTATTCCGCGCTTTTCTGCTGCGGTAAAAAATATGACGGCAAGCCTTCATGGCGTTCAAGGTGCCCTTGGCACAGCAGCAAGTCGTGCTTCAGTTTTTACCGGTGTTTTAGGGCTTGCTGGTGGTGGTCTTGTAGCAAGCTTAACCGCTGTCACCATGAAAACCATGCATTTAGGAGATAGTCTTCACCATGCCTCACGGCATTTAGGCATGAGTGTTGCATCACTTCAATTATGGGGCGATGCAGCGGATAATTCAGGATATTCTGCCGAACTCTTTCAACAATCCTTAGCAACTTTAAATAGACGTTCTGCGCAAGCTTTTGCTGGGCAAAAAAGAGGCATTATGGGCTTTGAAGCGCTTGGTATTTCTGTCAAAAACGCCTCGGGAAAACTGAAATCAAATTCTGTCTTGTTGGAAGAAATTACCGACAAGATGAGTAAGATGAAAAATCAAGCACAAAGACAGCATATTGCTGCTCTGCTTTTTGGTGGTGATGGCAAGGAAATGGCAGCCATGCTTGCGCAAGGCATGGCGCCCATCAAAGAACTCTTTGCAAAGGCAAGGAAAGGAAAATGGCTGATAGGTGCTGATGTTGCACGTTATGCAGCAGATTTAAGTGATAAGCTTGGTGCCTTTAAGAAAAAAATAGGGGGCATTACCAGTTTTATTGGGGCGCGTTTTATGCCCGTCATCAATGATATGATTGACGCTTTTTCAAAATTGATTGATGAAAACCGCAACCTCATTCAAACAACCGTTGCTGGATGGGCAAAAATCTTAAAAAAAGTCTTGAAGGATTTGTTTAATCCTACTTCTGATTTGAGAAGAGGCATTAGTGATCTCACAGAAAGAATTAAAAGCTGGTTCCGCTGGATGGAACCATTGATTGGGGAAATAACCCTCTTTAAGGTGGGTCTTGTGGCACTTGGTTCGTTTATTTTTGGTCCACTCATTGCCGCATTAGCGGCTGCTGGAGCAGCATTTGTCACGCTTGGCTATGCAATCATGACCACTCCTATCGGCTGGATAATGGCTGGCATTGCTGCCCTTATTGCTGCTGGATATCTCCTCTACAAACATTGGGATACGGTAGTAAGCTTCATAAGCAACTTGTGGAATTCTTTTTACAGCTTATGTTGTAACGTTTTCAGTAACCTCTATACACTCTTTAAAAACTTTTCACCACTCTCTTGGATAGCAAAAGGAATCAATGAACTCATTAAATGGTTGCTTGGCGTTGATTTAATGGAAGCTGGTGCCAATCTCATTGGTAGCTTATGGGACGGCATCAAAAGCCAGTGGCAAGCCCTGTCTGAATGGTTTAGCGGCATGATAAGCAAATTAACCAGCTGGATGCCTAATTGGATGAAAGAAAAGTTAGGCTTTAATGTCTCGATCAACAAAACTTCAACCCAAACGATTAAAACCTTTACCGAGGAAACCAATGCTCGGGCAAAAAGA
>NZ_JH725116.1:30516-208785 GCF_000278115.1 Bartonella sp. DB5-6 | reverse complement strand
CGGGCAAAAAGAATGGTTGATACAGTAGTGGTTACAAATACCCCGCCTGAAAAACACAAGAGTGGTTTTAATACAAGTGTCGTTGAAACAGGACAAATGCAGGCTACAAATGCAAAAGTGGCTGCCTTTAAAGCTCCAAAGCCCATTACGGTTCATAAACCCGTTGAAGTAGACGCCCGTGTCACCATTACAAATCTCAATATTTCAGTACCAAATGGTCTCAAGGACGAAATCAGAGACGCTGTCAATCAAGCACTTGAACGCTATGCAAAACAGCAACGTTTAGCCATAGCCTCTAGCCTTTCGGATTAAATACCATGATGTTAGCTTTGGGTGTTTTTATTTTTTCCATTGAAACAGCAGCATATCAAACACTCGATATGTCTTATGGCGTTCCATGGGTAGAGCAAGGGCGATTGGGGCGGAAAGCTGCTCTTCAATTGCCAGCTGTTGCAAATGCGGAATTTTCTCTAACTGGTGTGATTTATCCAGATTTTAAAGGTGGTCACAGGCAGATCGAATATTTACGGCAAATGGCACATGAGGGACCTCATATTCTTGTAACAGGTCAAGGCAGGATTTTAGGCAAATTTGTCATTCTTTCTGTGGAGGAAAAACAAAGCGTTTTTCATCATAACGGCACCCCCAAAAAACAAGAATTTACGATAAAATTGAGAGAATATGGGGAAGACCAATGAGTGATCTTTACAGAACCAAAGAGGGCGATATGGTGGATGCCATTTGCTGGAGATATTATGCCAAAGGTCAACAAGCACTTGCTGTTGAACGCGTCTATGCAGCGAATTTTGGGCTTGCAGACTATGGTCCCATTTTAAAAGCAGGTATCACAATTGTTTTGCCTTCTTTGCCTTATCCTAAAGCTACACCAGTAATCAGACTTTGGGGCAGCAAGAAATGAAACCTTTTTGCACGGTTTTGGCAAATGGAGAAGACATTACAAGAACTCTCATGGACTATGTTTTGTCGATTGAAATTACCGATGAAGCAGAAGACAAAAGTGACCGTATCACCATAGAACTTGATGACCGCGCACGTGACAGTGATAATGGCTTTTTAGACATTCCTCTTATCGGAACAGTCATTTCCATAACACTTGGCTATGAAGGCGGCAAAAACCGCGATATGGGAGCCTATTTGATTGATGAAATCTCTGTGAGCAGCCCACCACAAAGCTTAAACGTTACAGGGCGCGCCGCATCAATGAATACATCCTACCGAACACCTAAAAGCCAATCCTATCACCAGCAAACCCTTGGCAGTATTGTTCAAGAGATAGCGCAGCGTAATGGCTATACCCCCAAAGTTGATCCTGCTCTTGCAAAAATTGTTGTGCGTCACATTGATCAAACTGCTGAAAGCGATATGGCTTTTGCCACACGTCTTGCAGGAGAATATGATGCGGTGGCAAAGCCTGTTGATGGCAACCTTGTACTTGCCAAACGGGGGGAAGGCAAAGCCATTACCGGCGAAACACTCCCCATTGTTGTAATCCATGAAAAACATTGTACCTCTTGGGATTTTAAATACAGCGCACGGGATGAAGCAGGTGCGGCAAATGGCTTAGAAACGGATGTGGGGGACGACCAAAAAGCCGCAGCTAATGCACGAGAACCAGAAGAAATGGATGATGATGAAAACTTTATCCATATGGATGACAGTGACAGAGCACCATCACCATCTGAATCGGAAAAAGCAGAAACAACACCTGAGAAAGAAGAAGACAAAGAGAAAAAAGGTGGTGTTATCGCAACCTATTACGATGTACGCAGTGGTGAAAAAAAAGAAGTAAAATCTGGTAACCCGCCGTTTCATGAACTCAAATACACTTATCACAATCAGGCAGAAGCTGTTGCGGCCATTGCCGCTTATCGCAATAAGTCATCACGCGGTAAATCTTCTTTCTCATGTGATATTGGTGGTGATCCCTTTGTGCAAGCAGAAGCAAAGCTTGTTCAGGAGCCCCCTTTCCGCCCCTATATTCCAGCAGAATGGCGCATCAAAAGCGTCAAACACAAACTTGATAAAACAGGTGGTTACACCACAAAAATAGAGTGAATAGAGTGCGAACTTTTTGATGCATCACAAGAAGATGCGGCTGGAAACGTTGCAAACACAACACCAGACAAAGATGATACCCTTGATCCAAACGCTCCACCCGATGCCTCATACAACGAAGGCGATGGCGTTATTCATATGGATGAAGAGGATATATAAGTCAAATTAGCAAAAATGTAAAAATCTCGAAAGCCGCTTGACAATGTGACGACAATATGAATAATCGAATCAGGTGCCTAGAAAACACCTTAAAATCTACAAGCGGATTGATTACCGAAATAATCAATTTTCCGCGCATGTAAAGGCTTTGACTCGTTGTATGTTACGCGCATATAATGGCGTTGTCGGGTGTGGTTATGCCATAAAATACCCTTTGAGGAAAAGCATAACGACGGACTTGTAGCCGTGTTTTCTAGCGCCCGGCACTCTTCTGGAGTGTCAATAGAAAACCATTAAACTACAAGGAGTTCATTATGAACACTCTTATAGAAATATCGGAACAAATCATTGATCAGCAAACTGTTCAAACTGTTAATGCGCGTGAATTGCATACGTTTTTGGCAATAGGAAAACGTTTTGCTACTTGGATTACGAACCGCATTAATCAGTATGAATTTGAAGAAGGAAAAGATTTTATTTTAACGCTTCCCAAAATTGGGAAACGTAAAAATGTTATCAGCAAAGAATATCACCTCACTTTAGACATGGCGAAAGAGCTCTCAATGGTGGAACGCAATGAGAAAGGTAGGCAAGCACGCCGTTACTTTATTGAGTGTGAAAAGAGACTAAGAAACCAATCTACTGATTATGAAGATAAACGTTTTGACTTACCAAGTTATTGGGAAGGTATGAACGCTGGTGAAAAAATTTTGTATCTTTTAGGTCCTATACATGTTCGTCTTATTGAGGCTTTTAGAGTGGACGAAGAAAACAGAAAATATAAAGCCCTCATTAAAGAAGCAAAACAGGTCTTAGAAAGATCTGTCGTGAAAGCTGCTTAACTTTTAAAAACACAACTCCCCTTCCCATTTAAAAAGTGGGGAGGTGGTCAAGATGCTTCTTCTAAAACTGTCTGTTCCTTACAATTATTTTTGGCAGGTGTTAAACTGATTTGCAAATCTAACGCCTTCAAAACACTGAGAAAAGTGGAAAGTCGTGGGTCACCCTTGTCACTTAAAGAACGATAGAGGGATTCGCGATTTAAACCTGTCTCTTGAGAAACGGCTGTCATTCCTTGTTTACGCGCAATAATACCTAATACATGTGCAATATAGCCACTATTTTTAGTTTCTAAAGCATCCTGCAATAAGATTTGAAAGTCTTCAGGCGTGTTAAAATATTCACTTACATCAAATTTAGTAATTTCCATTTTTTATTTCCTTTACTAATTGAAGGGCTTTTTCAATATCCTTCTGCTGAGTAGATTTATCGCCGCCATTAAGTAATAAAATAATCTCTTTTCCTTGTTTAAAAAAATAAACACGATAGCCTGGTCCATGATTTATTTTTAATTCACCGATACCACGGAAATATTTCACATCTCCTAGAAGTCCATATTCAAGGCGAAAAATACGTGCAGCAACTTTCTTTTGCGCTTGTCTGTCTTTTAAAGAATCTAGCCACTCTGTAAAATATAGTGTTTTTTTGACAATAAACATTTGTAGCTTATATACTACATAATAGATAATGTCAAAGACATTTTTTTGTTCCAACAAAAAAGCTACACAGGTTTTAATAAGCTGTCCTTTCGGACAGGAAAGATATCAACTTTAGATTTTCACGCATCCCCGCCTTATGTGGGGATTTTTTTTATGGAGAAATTTATGCGAAAAATATCATCAGAAGGGCTAGCACTCATAAAACAATGGGAAGGCTTGCGTTTGAATGCCTATAAAGATGCCATTGGTGTGTGGACAATCGGTTATGGACATACAAACAGTGCTGGAAAACCTTTTGTTCACAAAGGCATGACAATCACGGAAAAGCAAGCAGAAGAACTTCTTTGCCAAGATTTGCAACAATTTGAAAATGTCGTTGAACGCGCTGTTACAGTTTCATTAACGAATGAACAATTCGCAGCATTAGTGTCCTTTTGTTATAATGTAGGAACAGGAGCCTTTTGTAACTCTACACTATTAAAGAAGCTTAATAGTGGTGAATATGAAGCAGTCCCCTTCGAATTACAAAAATGGACCAAAGCAGGCGGTAAGCGTCTTGAAGGTCTCGCACACCGGCGTGCAGCAGAAGCAGGCTTATGGGCTAAAGGGGCTTATGTTTCCTCCAATTATCAAACAGTCGAAACGCAAGAACCAACGGGGGTCTTCAAAGCAGAAGCCCTTGCACCGATTATTGGTTCTTTCTCAGGGCTTGGCGGCTTGTTAGCAGGCAATGGTCCCATCCAATGGGCACTAGCCGCCATTATGGTTTTAGCCGCATGTGCGGGTATTTTCTTTGTTGCCAAACGCTTTCAGGAGCACCGCCTATGATCTTATGGATGAAAAGAAATCTGATGATAACAGCTGCGGCTTTAGCCGCTTTTTTTATTGCATTAGCTAGAGCTTTTACTCTTGGGAAAAAAGCAGAACAGCAAAAGCAAACAGAAAAAGCTTTAAAAGCAGCAACAACACGGCTGGAGGTGGAAAATGAAATTAATCAAAAAAGTGATGCTGATGTGCGTGCTGCTCTCTCTGACTGGTTGCGCGACAAATAAATACGCTTCTTCTTGTGTTGGCTGGTTGCCAATTTATTTAAAACAGCAAGATCTGAATGCCATCAGTTCCAACTTAGCAAGAGAGATCTTAAAGCACAATAAACAGGGTGAACGCGTGTGTGGGTGGAAACATGGCTAGAAAAAAACACAAGACGATATAGAACTCACAGAAGCAGAAAAAGAAATACTTCAAGAAATCATCATGACCTATAAGAGTGTAAAAGTGATGTCACGTTATACGAAATGGATTGTACTCATTATACTCTTATTAGCGCTTGATTTTTCACGTCTTATAGATGCTGTAGGAAATATTTTTACACAAAAACCAAATATCCGACTCTAAACATACCCTGAGACGCGGGAAATTCTTTAGAAAATGATTTCTTAATTTTGCTCGTCTCATGGAGACGATAGACAATGTCTTCTTCCATTTAAAACAGTGGATTTCAAAGAATTAATCTTTGAATTAATTGTTTCATGAATTTAAAGCTTCTAATAAACTGTATTTGATATGAACAGCTTCGAAATTTTAATCCTTTAAGGATGAAGAGGAAGTCAAATCTTTATAAAACGACACAATTGATTGTCTTTCATAGATTAGAGTGGATAATGAGAACAAATTTAAGTGGCCGCGTAAGAAATACATCTTTACCAGAAAATCATGCTCTACTGCCTCTTTTTGAAGCAGTTGTAAATTCTATTCATTCCATTGAAGAAATAGGAAATGATTTTTCCTCACGCTACATTATAGTTTCAGTCATAAGATCGAAGCAAGCTTCACTACCACTTGAAAAAGATACTGAAAAACGAAACAAAACACAAATTATAGGTTTTAAAGTAATCGATAATGGTACAGGCTTTAATGATCATAATTTTAAATCATTTGAAACTTTAGACTCAGATCATAAAATAGAAAAAGGTTGCCATGGTATAGGACGACTTTTATGGCTTAAAGCTTTTGATAATATAAAAATCAGGAGTATTTATGAAACAGATAGAGGATTAAAAGGGTGTGAATTCTCATTCGACGCTGTTGAAGGTATAAAAGCATTACACGAATTTCAAGATAATTGTACGAAGAGAGAAACTGTTGTTGAGTTAACAGGTCTAAAACAAAAATATAAAAATCATATTCCTAAAAAACTACAGTCTATCGCTAAAGCACTCTTAGAACATTGTCTCTGGTATTTTGCAAGAACCGGTAGTTGTCCTTCTATAACTATTGAAGATGACTCAGAAAAGATATTATTGAATGATCTATATGAACAATGCATGCATGGGGCCGTTTTTAATGAAGAAATAAAAATAGGAGAGTATAACTTTTCTATTATGCATATTAAATTTAGGTCCTTACCTTTAGAAAATCAGGCTTTATGTTTTTGTGCAGCCAACAGAGTTATCACAAAAGAAATATTATCTCATAACGTTCTTGGTATGCATGCAAAACTGCAAGATGATATAGGTGAATTTATCTACTCTTGCTACGTAAGCTCTCCTTTTTTGGATGAAAGAGTACGTGCTGAAAGAATAGGCTTTGATATTCAAGAAAATACTGAAGGATTACTAGAGAAGGTAGAGATATCATTTGATAAAATACGGAAAGCTGTAGTCCCTAGTATTCAAAAATACTTAGATAAAGAATTAAAGCAAAACATTCAAAACAGTAAGAAGATAATTGAAAAATTCGTAGCTGAAAAAGCACCACGTTACCGTACAGTTCTAAAACATTTAACTGAAAATGACTACATAGCTTCTCCCTCAAGCTCTGACCAAAGCTTAGAGCTTCTCCTTCATAAACATCTTACTAAATTAGAAGAAAAGGCTTTAAAAGAAGGTCATGATATTTTGCAAGCTGAACAAAACGCAAATTATGAAGAATACTTAAATAAAGTTAGCGCATATGTAGAAACTGTAAATGATCTTAATCGCTCTGATCTAATAGGTTATTTATGCCACAGAAAAGTTATCTTAGATCTTCTAGAAAAAGCCTTAAAGAAAAGCGATAAAGGCTACGCTAAAGAAAATGTTATTCACAAACTCATAATGCCAATGAAGTGTGATTCCAATGACATTTCTATGGATAATTGTAATTTATGGTTAATAGATGAAAAGTTAGTTTTTCATGATTATTTAGCTTCTGACATCTCATTGAAAGCAATGCCTATTACAGGTTCTACAGAAGATAAAAGACCTGATATATGTGCCTTAAATGTATACGACACCCCTATATACGACAATCCTATTTTAATATCAGACGAAGAGCCTATGAAATTGGCATCTCTTTTTATAATAGAAATTAAACGTCCAATGAGAGATGATGCACAATCGGGAGATAAAACAGATCCGATTAAACAAGTGTTTGATTATCTAGACGAAATTAGAAAAGGTAAAGTAAAAACATTCGATGGTCGTCCTATAAAAGACTCTCTTGATATACCTGGTTATTGTTATATTATCTGTGATTTAACTGATAGTATAAGGAAATGTTGCAAAAACTCGAATTTAAGAATAACAGGTGATAACATGGGGTATTTTGGATATAACGAGAATTATAAAGCTTATATAGAAGTGATTTCATTTGACAAGCTTGTAGATAATGCCAAGAAAAGACATCGATTATTTTTCGATAAGATGAATTTGCCAATAAAATGATTTCTCCCTCCCCACTTTTGAGGCAGGGAAAGAGAGATTATACCGTAATCTATCCGCTAATCACTTAAGTGTTTCTTAGATACCTGACTCGACAATAGACATATTATCAAGCCTTTCCTGATATAAAAGACGCCCATTGTCCTAAGAGGATACGGCGTTGCTCTAAAAAATCCGTTCGCATATAAGCTTTCGTCACTGAACTACCAACTGAATGCGCAAGAACAAATTCTGCAATTTCAAATGGTGTTGACGTTGTCTCTGCTATCCAATCACGTAAGCTTGAACGAAAACCATGAGGTCTATAATTAAAACCTTTGTCTTTCATGAATTTAGAAAGTGTTACATCAGATATAGGCTTTCCAGAACTCCCTGAAAATAAAAAACCATTTTTTTCTATTTTTTTTGCTTTTTCAATAACAGCAAGCGCTTCAGCTGTAAGCGGCACACGAAAATCAGAAACCTTTCCAACAATCCCCTTCATATTTTCTTTTGGAATAATCCATATTGATCCATAAATCTCTTCTGACCGAATATGCCTAATTGGCGTAGAACGAACACCCGTCAAAATAAGAAGTTTTAAAGCTAGATTTGATACAAGCTCATCATTTAAAGATTGAAAAAACTTAGGCACTTCTTTCCATGGCATTGCTGGAATATTTTGGGTATTTTGAATAAACTTTCCTAATAAAGCTTTTGCTTTTGGTATCAATTGCATATCCACATCTATACCAAGTGCCGCCGCATGTTTTATAGCTATATTCAAGCGAGATAGAGCTTTACTTGCTGTTTCGTTTTTTGTCTTCCAAATGGGAGAAATGCATCCTTTTATATCAACTTGCGTCAGTTCAGTGATTGGCATATCACCAAGTTTAGGAAAAACATGTAACTCAAGAGGTGTTAACCACCTTGCTGCTTTTCCTTCATTTTTCAATTCGTTTTTTTTCGCTTCAAAAGCACTTGAGACAATTTCTCGTAAAGAAATACCACCCCCTGCCCGACGCAAATTTTCTTTTTGTTTTTGGTGAATTGGATCAATTCCTTGATCCAAAAGATCACGACAAGCTGAAGCCTTGAACCGTGCTTCTTTTAAAGATACATTGCTACAAGAGCCCAATCCCATTTCTCGTCGTCTTTTATTGAGGTCAAACCTAAAAACCCATCGTCCTTGATCTGGTGCAGTTTTGATAAGCCATAAACCAGCTCCGTCAGCATATTTGCCTTTAGATAGATTTTTTACAGATAAGACAGATAGTCTATCACGTGTTCTTATTCTTCGAACCACCTTTTGAACCACCTTTTAAAAACCACCTTTTGAATCGCGCTTGGAGCGCTTTCATCTGGTACCAAGATTATATACAAAAGGCAATTTAATAAATAAAATAAAATAAAAACAATTAGTTATTAAATAGAAAAAAGATAAACCGCGCTATCAGGTGATATTGTAGAGAGTTCTAAGGGAAGAAAAAATTGGTGCACAAATGGTGCCCGCCGTCCGCACCACAGTATACGGATTCCCGATTATTTTCCAACAGTTTATTAGAATGTAAAAACCTAAACTATCTTTTTTACACCATTATACACTACCAAACAGCACTTAACGATCTTGATTTCGAATCATAACTTCTTTTTGAGCATGCATTTTAGTAATGCCAATAACCTTGAAAGCTTTCATTCAAAAAAATGGAAATCTCATAGTCATCCCTACTTGACCACAAACATTGAAAATTAAGGACTTCCTTTCCATCACAAAAGATAACATTTTACAGAATAGCAAATAAAGGTTCCATCAAAGACAGAACCCCTGAGAGCTAATTTAAGCGCGCAAAATTAAAATTTATAAGCTACACCAATACGAAAATCATTTGTCTTGTAATTAAGCTCAATCTCGTCTTTGAATTTCTTTTTACCAAAATCTGAATAACGGTATTCCGCACGCAAAATAACATTATCTGCCATTGCAAAGTCAACACCACCACCAAGAGTATAACCAATCATCATCTTTGTATCATCTGATATAGCATTAAAGGGCTCTGTTCCAGTAATAGATGTCGACATAATATCTTGAAATTGTCCATAAGCAAAACCACCAGAGATATACGGCATAATACGATCAGCAGCAAAACCAATACGCATCCGTGTGCCACCAACCCATTTCTCTTTTAATTTGTGGCCAAAAGTTACGCTGTTCTTTTCTATTCTTCCTGCTTCTCTGTAATTTTTCATAGCTGATTGAGAATCTTCTCTTCCCTCCTCTGAATCCGTTTCTTCCTCTGAGAGTTTTTTACCTCTAACTTCACCAGAATCATCATAGTGAACTGTAGTTTTTGTATTTTTTCGACCAGAAAGAAGTATGTCTGTATCAATACCCAAGATAAAATTATTGCCAAGATCCATATTGGCACCTAAATAAAAGCCACCTACAAAACCAGAGAGTTCAGGTAAATATTTCTTCTCAAATGGCACCCACTTTTTATTTTTACTTCTTTCATCAGGAAAAAGAGGAATATCCCCATCACGAGTAGTTGCAGAAAGTTTACTTGAAAAACCACCAACTTGGCCTCCAAAATAAAAGCCTACCCAAGAAAAAGGTGGAGAAACAACAACTGACGAAGCAACATGTTCTGGCGGCTCAGAAACAACCACATCTGCGGCCTGAACCATAGAAGCTGAAACAAAAATAAAAACGGATGCTGTTATAAATTTTGTATTCATAAAATTATACCCCACTACTATTATTCAAATATAATCAAAAATTACATTAAAAAAACAAAGTGCTTAAAATTTTACACTGCAAAATAATATATACTTTTATATAGTCACATAAAAATTGAAGATTAGCAAATAATTTTTTAATATTTATACATTATCAATATTTATAAATATAAAATTTGGCTAAAATAGCTGTGATCTTTTATTTTCAAAAATAAAACTGTTATACTCTTCTCATTCAAACTGTCGTATCAAAACTACAAAACTGATTTTATTCTAATTAGTTATTTTCAGAAATGTTGAAAAACCAGCATCCTGAAAACACATATTCCAAATTTTGCACATAAAAAGTCTGTCTATCTCACTTACCCGATGTGCAATCTCATACTAAAATCATATCTTTTCTCCCCTTTATATTTTACCGAATAACAAAAACCTGAAGCCATTTTATTTAAAAATGGCTCTACCTTTGTTGATTTCTATATGATCTTCTGCCATTATTGCAAAACGGTCTTTATTAGGAAAAGTAATAAAACACCCCTTCATACAAATTGTAACTGTTTGATGAGTATTCAACGAAATATTTAAAGGTATACTCCCTTCAACAATGATGAGAGATTGTTTCTTTGAATCAGTATTTTTCACAGTTGCTGCAAAAGCTGTCACAGCCCAAATATCCAACAGTGCGACCACCATAAAAACGTGAAAACATTTTAGCATTCTAGAATTCCTTCCTCGAGAAAACGCTTATATAATACAAAGCGAAGAGTATTAGTCACCTTAGAAGGCGCGGTGATATTAGGCACATAGATAGCCAAATTAAATGAAAATTTCTTACTATCAAATGCCGTAAAACTCACTTGTGGTGCAGGATTTTTTAAAACCCCTTCTGTTGCAGAAGCAATCTCTAACAAAATTTCAACAACACGATCTGGAGCAAGATTTGAGGACACAGTAACAGGGATATCAATACGCCCCATTTTACTACGCCGAGTCCAGTTACTGACATTATTATTGATAAGACTTGAATTAGGAATAATAATCGTCTTGCGCTGAAATGTTTCAAGTTCCGTTGCACGCACATTAATACGTTTTACAATACCACCCACTGATCCAGATTCTACATAATCTCCTAGTTTAAATGGTCTTCCAACCAAAATAATCAGACCAGAAACAAAGTTTTGAACAATATTTTGCAATCCAAAGCCTATACCAAGCGAAAGCCCACCAGCAATAAGCGCAAAATTTTTCAGATCTAAACCTGCCATTGACAGCCCTATCAAAGCTGACACGACAACACCGCAATAATTTATAACCGTTTTGATAGAATTACGCACACCAGAATCGAATTCACTATGCGCCAATACAGTACCATCCAGCCAACCGATAAATTGACGAATGCCAAAAAAACAAAAGAAGAAAACAACAATTCCTGTTACAATAGAAATTAAAGAAATAGACACATTTCCAATTTGAAAACCAGTCATCAACTGCCACATCACTGTTCTGAAATCAGAGTACGAAAATCCAAACTGTGCAACGATTGGCATTACACAAAATACGACAACAACAAAATTGAGGAAAATACTAATAACAATCCCCAATTGATTCATCGTTTTCTCTTCTAAATGCAACCATTGCATTAAAATATGACCAACGCTCGTTTTCATAAATTGTCCTTTAGTTCCGATTGCTTGAGCGCTTTTTATCCCCAAATACATTAAAACCAAAAATGCTCCACCGATTATAATTTGCTGCATAATAAAACGCGCCAGACCAACATATCCTAAAAAATCCATCACAATCAGCAATAATCCCAATAAAATGAGAGGAATACGTATATAAAGCGGCCAAAAATGCGGCTCTCTCTCTTCACTTTGAGAATCCCCACGTCTAAACCGCAAAGGCACAAATGAAATAATAAACAGTAGTATCGCGACAAAAAAAACAGAAACGAAACTTTTGGCAATTGTCAAAGAAAGAGAGGCTGAAACTATTTGATAAATACTATCGAGAACAGCATCAAATGCCAAAATTGCACCTAAAGAAGTAAGTAAAATCACCAATTGATGTGCTGCCGACGGTGCAATATTGAGAAGATGCACATGGGCCCTATTTGGTGATAAAAGAACAACGGCTAAACGATTTATCAAAAAGATTAATATAATTTGGCATCCTACCATATCAAATACTGTTGTGAGTTTCCCTGGATCCAAACTAAACCCACGAAATAAGAATAATACAAGATAAACGCAAACAAAACACACAAGCGAAGGTAAGAGAACAGAAACAAAAGCGATCAATAAGCGTTGTAAATAAGATACTTCCTCGTTGTTCTTGGTAAAGTGGCAGCGCACATGTGAAAGAACCTTATGAGAAAAATAAGAAAGTCCCAAAGCGATAAAAAGCGGAATCAAAAAAGAAAGAAATAGCTGTAATAATTTGAAATAAAACAAGAAGTTCCACCAAGAGTTCAACAGAAAAAGAAAATCAGATGAAGCCTCTTTTGTTTTCTGGGTGAGATGTTTAATCATTGGGAGAGAAAACTCAAGCCTGTGTGTAAGTGTGCGTTTAAAAAGCTCTCGAGATTGAGAAATAGAAAGTTCGGCTATTCTATTTGCAGTCAAAAAGATTGCTTCAAAACGAAGCACTATACTATTAATCTTAGCTTTTTTCTCTATCAAGTAAGATCGCTCCTTACTTAAGTTTTTCAAGTTTTTTAGCTCTTCATGGAGCTCTGTTAATTGATCAAGGAGTGTATTAATATCATCAAGAGGAGTACGCAAAACAAATGCCTCTTCTATGGCACGTTTACTGATATCTCGTGCACGCAACCGCAATTCTGACAAAGAACCCTCATCTTCTAATTTATTTTCAAAATCTTTTTTTAAAGTTTCCGTATCACGTTCAAGATTCTTAATAACAATCTGTTGTTGTTGAATAATTTCATCAATTGAGTGAGAAGTTATTGGTTGTTCAATGACTGCATCTTGCGGCCCAATATCTCCCCATGCACAAGAGCTGAATACAATAATAATTCCGCAAATAAAGAAAAGTATGCGTAATTTTTTTCTAAAAAATGCAAACATATCTACCTTAAATGTATAAAGAGGGACCTATCCCTTCTTAAAATATGACATGAGGCAAATCTTTTCAACTTTTATAGAATAAGCTTATAAAAGCTTTCCCTCATCCTATAATACTGATAAGTAAGAGAAGAACTAATGGTAATGGACTCAATAAAGATTAAAAAAGAAGGGATTTGGGCATGCTTTTTTTGCGCTTTTATTGCAAAAAAGAAAATTTTCTCCCTTTTGCGACTTGGCTTCTTCTGTCCAGCTTTGGCGTATTGTTGACAAATAATCTAGGAGCACGCACCTATTGGCTCAAACAGCTACAAGCAAGTAATATAGTTAAAAAAAATACGCTTGAACCACACAACAAGCATCCTCAATTAAATGTTGCAACAACGGGAAATAAAAAGCTTAGAACACCCCACACAGATCCTATTCTGCCTATCAGTACTTTTCAAAACACCCCAACGTTAAAGCTATTTTTAATGATTATTCTAGCTATTTGCATACGACTTGGAAACCTTCAAACACAATATTTTTCAAATAAACGCGCTCCTCCCCTCTTTCTTGAATTATGCAACTATCATCTTAAACTCTACCTTTAACTTTAATAACTATTAGATTGCCTATTAGCGGAATATATCATGCGTACACCCAGTTGGTTAATTACTCTTTATTGTCTTATCCTTCTAAGCAGCATTTACGTTGCTTTGCCCAATTTATTTTCGCAAGAACAGGTTACAAACTCACAATTCTTAACTAACACCCGTGTGACACTTGGGCTTGACCTTCAAGGAGGCTCTTCTCTCCTACTTGAAGTCGATAGTAAAACATTAAAACGCGATCAATTACACATAATTTTAGCAAATGTGCGTAACATACTACGTGAAAAACAAATCCGTACAGCGAGTGTTCGTATCATCGAAGGAGGCGTTGTTGCACTTATTTCTGATCCATCACAAATTGACAAAGCACTCTCAGCTTTGAAGACATTGATAACCCCCATACACAGTAGCTTTGGTGCTACAGCCAATGATATCACTATCAGTGCTCAAAATGAAACTATTCGTATCATATTAACTGAAGCTGGTATGAAAGATCGTATTAACAATGCTATCGAACAAAGCTTAGAAATCATCCGTAGACGTATAGATCAAGTTGGTGTTACTGAGCCAGCCATCCAAAAAGTAGGAACCGATCGTATTATGGTTCAACTGCCAGGCTTACAAGACCCAAAACAGCTGCGTGATCTTTTAGGAACAACTGCTAAGATGACCTTTCATCTTGTACCCTCTGATGTGGATATAAATAATCCACCCGCAGGTGTTTCAATCCTTCCTGGATATACTGATGAAACACAACGCTATGCAATTTATAATCAAATCGCCTTAGATGGAAATGTATTGAAAGATGCCCGCGCAGGTTTTGATCCGCAAATACCAGGAAGATCTATTATTTCATTCACTATGAATTCCGCTGGTGCAAAAATATTCGCTGAGATAACACGACAAAATATTAACCGCCCTTTTGCAATCGTTCTTGATAACAAAGTTTTGACGGCTCCTACCATCAATAGCGTCATTCCGAATGGACAAGGTCAAATTACAGGAAACTTTGCCCCCAAAGAAGCATCAACTCTGGCTGCACTCCTCCGCGCTGGTTCTTTACCTGCACCATTAACGGTAATTGAAGAAAGAACTGTAGGTCCAAATCTTGGTGCTGACGCCATCCAAATTGGGCTTTATACCGGCATAATTGGTTTTATTCTTGTTACGGTTTTTATTTTTCTTCTCTATGGGTTTTGGGGTATCATTGCGAATATAGCACTAGCGCTCCACACTATTTTAACATTTGCTGCTCTAAGTCTCCTCGGTGCGACACTCACACTCCCCGGTATTGCTGGTATTATTTTAGGTATCGGTATCGCCGTTGATGCCAATATTCTCATCAATGAACGTATCCGTGAAGAAAGTAGAAAAGGTATCAGCGCCTTTGCTGCCTTAGATCGTGGATTCAAACACGCTTTTGCAACTATCGTTGATGCCAATGTTACCGCAATTATTGCAACTATTTTACTATTTTGGTTTGGCACCGGTCCTGTTCGCGGTTTTGCTGTAACAATGTTACTTGGTATTATCATTTCCATGTTCACGAATATCACAATTGTACGCATCATGATGATTTGGGTTGTCCGTAAATGGAAAATTAAAACGCTGCATCTTAAGTCTAATTTTAATGTTATCCCACACAATACCACTTTTCGCTTTATGAAAGCACGCTTTATTGGTATTGGCGTCTCTATTGTTTTATCACTTGCTTCAGTTTTTCTATTTTTTAAACCTGGCTTGAATTTCGGAATTGATTTTATTGGTGGAAGCCAAATGACTGTTACCACCAAAACACCAGCAGATTTAGCAACTTTACGTTCAAGGCTTTCTACCCTTGATATCGGTGAAGTTACTCTACAAAATATGGATAATGCAAATACTGTGCTCATTCGCATGCAGAAGCAAAGTGGCAGCGAAGCGCAACAAAGTATCGTCATTGATAAGGTTAAGACAGCTGTACAAAGCATCTATCCTGATGTCACATTCGATCAGATAGAGGTTGTTGGTCCCAAAATTTCAGGCGAGCTTGCCACCGCTGCTTTTACTGCTGTTATTCTCGCTGCAATTGCCATGTCCCTCTATATATGGTTGCGCTTCGAATGGTTCTTTGCAGTTGGAGCAATTGTAACGCTCATCTTAGATACCACCAAAATGATTGGTTTTTTTGCTTTATTTCAATTTGATTTCAATTTAACAGCCATCGCTGCTCTTTTAACAATTGTTGGTTATTCCATAAATGATAAGGTCGTTGTCTATGACCGAATGCGCGAAAATATGCGCCTTTATAAAAAAATGCCACTGCGTGAACTGATTGATTTCTCAATTAGTCAAGTTCTTGTCCGCTGTCTCTTTACATCAGCGACAACAATTCTCGCTATGTTGCCTATGGCTATATGGGGAGGAAGTGCTGTCCATAACTTTGCATTGCCCATGGTCTTTGGAATTATAATTGCAACATCGTCCTCGATCTTTATTGCCGCTCCTATTTTACTCCTGTTAGGAGATTGGTGGCGTGAACGGAATAATCATACAAACATTAAACTAAAATGAAAATGCTATACCGATTTATATAACAACCACCCCCTTCTTCTCATAAAAAAGTTACAATCATTTCAACACATTCATTTTTAATAAAAAGTCGTAAATAATCTATGCTCCATGATACTCCGCTGATTACAACTATTGTCTCAGGTTTATGTTTAGCATTTCTTTTAGGAATGATTGCTAGCCGTTTGCGTATCTCACCACTTGTAGGATACTTGTTAGCCGGCGTTATTGTTGGACCCAATACAGGTGGCTTTAGAATAGATTCCGTTATTATCAACCAACTCGCTGAAATTGGTGTCATTTTGCTGATGTTTGGTGTTGGGCTCCATTTTTCATTAAAAGACCTTTTATCTGTAAGAGCTATTGCTATCCCTGCGGCTATTGCACAGATGGCATTTTCTACTTTTCTAGGCTTGTGCCTTGGTCTAATCATGGGATGGGGCTTCAGCGGTAGTTTGGTCTTTGGTTTAGCTTTATCAATAGCAAGTACCGTTATCCTGCTGCGTGCTTTGCAAGAACGCCATCTTATTGAAACAGAAAAAGGACGCATTGCTGTAGGATGGTTAATTATTGAAGATTTAGCGATGGTCCTTATCCTTGTCCTTATACCATCATTAGCAAACGTCCTTAGCAATACAAAAAAGGAAGCGTTTGATCCTCTTGTTCAATGGCTAGACTTAAGTATTTGGGGAATATTTGGTCTTACTATCCTGAAAGTTATTGTATTTATTGCACTTATGCTCATTATTGGGCGGCGTGTTATCCCATGGTTACTAAAAATGAGTGCGCAATCAGGATCACGTGAGTTATTTCGTCTAAGTGTCTTTGCTATTGCATTAGGAGTAGCTTTCGGAGCAGCTCATTTATTTGGTGTTTCTCTTTCTCTTGGTGCCTTTTTTGCAGGCATGGTTATGAGTGAATCAGAATTAAGCCACCGTGCAGCAGAAGAATCTTTACCGCTACGAGACGCGTTTTCTGTTCTCTTTTTTGTTTCTGTGGGTATGTTATTTGACCCAGGAAAACTATTGACTCACTTTTTCCCCCTCTTAGCAACATTATTCATTATTATCTTAGGAAAATCGGTCGTTGCCTTTTTCATCGTTAAAGCTTTTCGCTATTCTAATGCAACGGCTTTGACTATTTCTGCAAGCCTTGCTCAAATCGGAGAGTTTTCTTTTATTCTTGCAGGTTTAAGTTTAAGCTTGGGGCTTTTAAACAACGATGCCCATGATTTAATTCTTGGAGGAGCGATTCTTTCTATTTTGCTTAATCCCCTTGTTTTCATGGCTTGCAACAAAATTAAAAAACATCTAGAAAAATTTCCTGAAAATTTACAAGATACACAAACAATCATTGATATTGATCTGCAAGATCCTGACCATGAATTTTTACCAATAACCTTAAAAAACAACCATATCGTAATTATTGGCTACGGTCATATTGGTAAATATGTTGCATTATCTTTGGTAAACAGAGGTAAACCTGTAGTAATAGTAGAAGAATCAAAACGCCTCGCTGACCAAGCGATTGCAGATGGATTCGAGGTAATTTGTGGCAATATCATTCAACCAGAAATAATGAACGCAGCAAATATGAGTAATGCACATAAAGTTGTTATTACAATGCAAAGTACCATTGAAGTAGGAGAATGTATAGTGAATATACGTGGTATGAAAAAAGATATTCAGATAATTACGCATGCACTATCCGATGTAGAAACAACTTATCTCGTTGATTTAGGCGCAGATATTGTAGTAACTGATGGTGAAGAAATTGCTAATGGTGTCGTAGAACATTTAACAGGGCAGAGATCTGTAAAAAATATGCAAAATTATGAATTAAACTTATAGAAAAGATAAAATGGATATAGAAGCGTGAAAATAAAGCAATTTATATGGCCATTTATTGGTATCTTAGCAATGCTGATATCTATCCGCATTCTTTATATAAAGCTTTCTGCCATTTCTTTTAGTGATGTCTTGGAACGCTTGAGCGATTTAAGTGCACAGCACTGGCTGTTAGCCTGTTCGTGCTCTTTCTTGGCTTATGCGGCTCTTGCTGGATATGATCGAATTGCTTTGCAGCATCTTGGTCATAAGATTTCTTGGGTTTTTATCGCGATATGTTCGTTTACTACCTATGCTCTTTCACACAATATTGGTGCTTCAGTTTTTTCTGGTGCAGTCGTGCGCTACCGTGCCTATAAAATGAAAGGATTAAATGGAACAGAAATCGCGATATTGGTAGGTTTTTGCTCTTTTACTTTTGTGATAGGCACAATCTTACTTTTTGGGATCGTTTTGATTCTGCAACCCCAAATTATCACTCTCATTCATGATGAGCTTCCTGAATGGCTTGGAATAACAATTGGTGCAATTCTTCTTGTCTGTATAGTACTCTATACTTTTGGCAGCTGGCTTCAATTAAAACCCTTACACTTGAGCAAAAAAATTCAACTTTCCTACCCACGATTAAAAATTGTCATTCAACAGCTCCTTATTAGTCCTTTAGAACTTTTAGCAGCAGCAGGGATTATATACGCAGTTCTTCCGCACAACACAGATATTCACTTTATTTCTGTGCTCGGTGTTTTCCTAACATCTTTTACGATAACTCTTCTTTCCAATGCTCCAGCAGGGGGTATTGGTGTTCTTGAAGCCTTATTCATAACAGGTATGCCTAATATAAATCCAACAGATGTTATCGCAGCACTTATTGTATTTAGAATGCTTTATTTGATTATACCGCTCATCATTTCGTTATTTGTTGTAGCAATTTTTGAAGCGCAACAATATTGGAAGCGATCTCCCAAAACACCACCTGAATAAATAAAAAAGATAAAAGCCTTTCTCTTTTTTATATGCGTGTAAACAGAAATAACCTCATTAAGCTTGACTTCATATGTAAGTTAACGCAACCATTATCCTTTATTTATCTTTTTTATACTCAATATTAAAGTGCCATCTTTCCGTACTAACCCCACTGTATCAAAATATATGAATTTGCAATTTTCCTTTAGAGAGCCCTATCAATAAAATCCCTCTTTTAGCATAACGCCAATAGACAATTTAACTTTTGCATATCCATCTTTTACACTCCAAAAACTGTCCAAAAACAACGAAACCACAATCGATCTACACAATCTCTAGATCCTCCACTCTCCTACAATAAAAAGCATTTTCTTATTGCCTTGCCTATTAAAATAATAAGCTTTTTTTGATTACACGAGGGGAGAGATAAGGACTTTAGATACATTTCGACGGTCCATTTCGATAACTTTAAAGCATAGACCGTCAGTTTCAAAGCTTTCCCCCTCATTCGGCAAATGACCAAACTGCCAAAGCATAAACCCTGCCAGAGTAGTATAACGGTCTGCCTCATCAACAAGATTACGCCCAAGATAACCACTTAAACGACGGATATCAGCGTATCCTTCAACAACAAGACTTCCATTTTCAAGCTGTTCTGCTATCATAGGTTCTTCATCATCATCAGGAAAATCACCTGCAATAGCTTCAAGAATATCAGTTGGCGTTGCAATCCCTTCAAAAGATCCATGTTCATCTACAATAATTGCAAGCTGAATAGAAGAATGACGTAATTGCTCCATCAATCGTAAAACGCTTGTATTTTCATGAACAACAAGTGGTTCTCGCATAGCTTTTTTCCAATTGATCTTTTTTCCTTCAGCCAAATTCAAAAGAAGATCTTTTGTCAAAGCAACACCAACAAATTCGTCCACTTTTTCACGTGCAAGAATTAAGCGACTATGTTTAACCTGTTGCAATTCTTCACGCATTTCATTCTCGTCACCATTTAAATCCAACCACTCAATCTCATTGCGTGGCGACATGATAGAGCGAACAGGACGATCAGCTAAATCAAGAACACCACGAATCATCTCTTTTTCTTCCGGTCGAAATAACTCAGAAGCTGCCGCTTGTTCAGCAATGACATCTACAGTCTCACCAAGACTACCCTCTTTGTTTCCCCCTCCCAAGAGCCTCAAAACAGCATCAGCTGTTCGACCACGTAGATCATTTGTTGTAATCATTTTTTCACGATTACGACGTCCAATTTGATTAAAAGCTTCAATAAGAACAGAAAAACCAATAGCAGCATACAAATACCCTTTTGGAATATGAAAGCCAAATCCTTCAACAATGAGAGTAAATCCAATCATCATCAAAAAGCCAAGACAAAGAATTACAATAGTAGAATGACGATTAATAAAACGCATAAGAGCGCCAGATCCATACATCATCACACCCATAGCAGCAATGACTGCAATATACATAACCACTGCCTGCTCTTTCACAATCATACCTGTTGCAGTAATAATGCTATCTAAAGAAAAAACGGCATCCAGCACCACGATTTGAACAATTACCTGCCAAAAAACAGCATAAGCAACGCCTGTCTTTCTTTCATGCGGTATCCCTTCCAACCTCTCGTGTAATTCTAGCGTTCCCTTTGCCAGCAAAAAAGCCCCACCACCAGTTAAAATAAGGCTATGCCAACTAAATGCAAAAGATGAGAATGAAAAAATTATCGTATCGAGATTCATCACCCATCCAATAACCGTAAGAAGGAAAAGTCTCATAACTAGTGCTAAAGTAAGCCCCATCATGCGCGCACGATCCCGCAAGTGTAGCGGCAACTTTTCGGCTAAAATTGCAATAAAGACAAGGTTATCTATGCCTAAAACAATTTCTAGAAAAACCAATGTGATCAAACCAAACCACGCATGGGGATCAGTGATCCACTCCATCATAGTTCACCCTTCAAAAATGTCTTTAAAAATTTAAAAGCGCACAATTGACAAAACAAATTCATGAGCTTTCATTCGCACAATTGTTTAAAAACATTAAACGCAAAAAGATTACGCTCAAAGCAAACAACAGCAAAATATTCCCTAAATGCATACGATTATCGATAAAATTTATAAAACAGAACGATGGTCCAAACTGCCTATAACCACAAGAAGGCCCTTCTGAATTTTTCTCGGGCATTACGCTCGACGATCCTCCAACTATAGTCCCACATAACGATCAGAACACTTATTTATAGATTCTACTATAATGGGTTTATTCTTATATAAGATCAAGAGGGCTATCATATTTTTAATCATACAGCCAATTAAATTATGGACTTTACCATTTTCACACAAAAAAATAAAATCATCTAGACATCCTTGCTTAAGAGCGTTATAGAACCGCTCATTCTTATCTTTTGAGAAACATGGGTGATTAGCTCAGTCGGTAGAGCAGCTGACTCTTAATCAGCGGGTCGTGGGTTCGATCCCCTCATCACCCACCATTCAATTTTATCTTGCCAACAACTTATTGTGTATGTAGCTTGACGGCAGGTTTTGTATATTTTGCCACTAGGTTTTGTACCAATTTATTTTTTTTCAAAAGTTTTTTTAGGGGTTCTCAAAGGGTCTTCAAAGGTCTTTCAAAGGGTATTTAAAGAGCCTTTAATGCATATTTTTCTCTTCTCCTAAAAAGTGCAAACTTTACACTTTGAATCTAAGAGTGCTTCACAACCAATCGAAGGTTGAACTTGCCCCTTTGGTGATCTGTTTCCACCAACTTCTATTCTTTGTTGCTTTTCTTTCCCTTGTTTGGAGCTTCGAGGGTGATTTCTGTTGTGTAACCGCTTTGCTTGTCATAGCGGTGGGTAACGGTTGCGGCTTTCCATGGTCCATTGATTTCGCCGCGAAACCCTTGCAATAAAAGAGGTTGGTCGGCCATGATTTCTGGACGCCCCGCAAGGGACAAAGAACCACTGCCTACAGCACGGCATAATCGGTCTGATTCTGAGGCAGCAGCAGCCAGAGCTTCTTCCTCACAGGTGTAGCAATTGCGCAAGCGGTGCATGGGACCGCTAAAACCTGTCTGGTGTTTTACTTGGCATTGCTGCCCTTGGGAGCGGTCAAAATAAAAAGCTTCAATGCTGCCATATTGCGTGCGCGGCTCAAGGGTAAATTCCCAGCTGGAACAGTCATGTTTATGGATGTCGAGGGCTGGTAAATTCTCTCCGCTTAAAAATAAAAACTTATTATCCTTGATTAAAAAACGCGCCTGCATGCGGTCAGCAAGGCGGGTTAAAAAATCAACAGCCGATTGATCTGTACGAATCACATAAGGCAAAGTTTGTTGAGTGAACTGAGGACTAATCTTTGCTTGATAGCCATGGCGTTTGGCGAGTGTCTCAACAATCTCGCCAACAGTTTTGTGGTCAAAATGTTCGCTTGTTTGTTCTTTGAGTTCTTTACGCATCGAAGCACTTTTGCCACAAAGGCGCAATATCTCTCCCTCACTGCCACCGGAACTGATCACCGATTCGACAACAAAACGCCCCATAGAAGCACTGATGCTGTTCTCATAGCCAAAGATCACTTGCAGTGCACTGTTGCTTTGCGGAACCTCTAAATCATTGCCACTATCGTCAAACTCTGCTTCAAAGCTATCAGCTTCATTGCCGGCATGATCTGTGATGGTTGCCGTTAAAAGACGCTGGTAAAAAACCTCATGAACAGGTTTGTCTCCCACTTTGACCACAATAAAAGGGTGTGTGCGCATTAATCCCATAGCCGCTTCACCATGCTTTGGGGATTGTGAAGTGCAAATTCAGGCAAGAGAACGGTTAAGCCCCGCGGCAAAAGAGCACCATATTTAGCAATCTCTGGATTGGCTTCCAAGGTAGATTCTAAGTAGCCGCTTACAGCTCCAACTTGGATGTGCTCCCTTAACACAGCCATGGCATGTTGAAAGCAGATCAGGTCTAAGCTCATATCCTCTAGCTCTACAACAACGCGCTTTTCTGGTATCTTCATTGCATATATCCTTGCGGTTTTCCCCCATTAAAAAAAGGCAAAAGACTGATGGAATAGCGAATGCGCTGGGATTGACCAGAGCGGGCGATAAAGTCGTGATCTTGACTGATGCTGGTGATCACCACCGGGCCATGGAGAATGGCACTATAGGTCGTATCATTGATCCAACGCAGCATCTGAACCGGCTTTGCGGCACGAATAGTTCTGGTGATGGCATCAATAGCTATACGATCACCAAATTCTTCTGGAAACAACACTCCATGAATGGTTTTGGGGTCATTGCCATAGCCGGTAAATTGCAAACTGGGTGCCTTGCCAAAACGCTCCATAGGAACCCATGAGGCAGAAAACTCTTCTTCAAAGGATTGGAAATTCAGCCAGTCCACATAAAATTGATGCGGACCTAACATCATCAAAGGATCTCTCATAGGCTCCCTCCCCTCATTCTGTTTCTGCCATTATTCACTCCCCGCTCTCATTCTGTTCCCCCATGCAGGGCATTGGCGCGTGCACGTTGCAAAGCGTGACTTACCGCACGACCGGTAGCAACGGGATCACGGGCACCATTGATATGCACTGTGACATTTTGATTGTGGGTGGTGGGAGAGCGGTCTTTCTCTCTTTGCTCTGGACCAGATGGATTTGCATGACCAGCACCCGCAAATTGTGCTATGGGTTGAATGGCTGTTTTGCCCCCAAGCCAACTGGGTAAATGAAACAGGTCGGATAAATCAACGCTGCCAATCCATTCTCTGATGCGGCTTGGCAAAGATTTAAAAAAATCACTCAACTTTATGATGGGTGCCATAAAGCCATCGACAATCCAATTGGCCAAGTCCTCCCCTGCTTGTTCCATACCGGACTTACGCGCATTTAATAGTAAAAAAGCATACGCATAAAAACAACGAATTACCACCTGTTCCTAACTAATCACACCTCTTCCCACTTAGTGCAAGACCTACTGTCAAACTACAATAAGGACACGAGCTGTTCTAGATAGTCTGTACGACGATAGGCACGCTCTACTTTAGCACCTACCGTATATTTTAGAATTGTTTTAGCAATCTCATAAGGGCATCGGTTGTTTCTGCTAACCAATTGCGTAAACTAGAGAAAATCCCATGCAGGTATGCGTTTAATCCAGTCTGTTGCATATACCTTGCCATATTACTTTCACCAAGAGAACCATAACCGGTTACAGAAAAAAATCATTGTGAGAGAGCAGGCGTGCTTGTTTTAGAATTTCTAACACTTCTGTTGATAAGGGCACACAAAATTCTGTTGTAACGTCACTCCTTCCTTTTATATTTTCAGCAGAGATTATCCATATATCCTCATCAATTTGATCTTTATGAATATGACGCAAAGGATATGTACGAACAGCTGTAAGAATAAGTAGGCGCAAATCCAATTGTGTTATAGCTGTTGTTTGGCAAAGCGTTTAATAAAAAGTTGGAACCTCTCTCCAATCCATTGCAAGTAAGTTTTGTGTTTTATGGAATTGTTTGCCTAAGAGAGCGCGTGCTTTTTCTGCCGTCTTAGCTTTTGTATGCCAGATGGGGATAAGAGCATTGCATATATCTGTTTGATTTATTTTTGAAACGGACAGACAGCCTAATTGGGGGAGAATATAAAATTGTAAAGGTGAAAACCAGAATCCATTTTACCATCTTTCTTGAGTTCGGCTTTCCGACTTTCAAAAATGTCTAGAATAATGTCTTTTAAATAATGGAGATTACGCATTGCTTCACGCTTTTGTTTATTGCGTTCTTTAATGGGGGCACGGCCCTTCAGTACAACAGAACGATATTGGGTTACATAGTTCACGAGCTTGTTTTAAAAAGACATCTCTCAAGGTACCCAAACCTATTTCACAGCAGCGCTCATGAATGGTATAACCGTAAATCCATTGAGCCCCCCGTCTTTACACTTATGAAGAAGCAAGCCGGCACCATCATTATATTTTCCAGCTCCCAATGTTGCAACAGCTCTTGCATTAAGACGATTCATAAGAAGCATTTTACTCCTTTCTTGACAATTTTTATCCACACGCCAATCCCACTTATAACGTGGAGGCAAATGGCTTTGATTAATGCAACATAAAGAGATTTGAAATGAGAGAATCTTAGGATATTCGGGTCTCTAATTCAATATATAAAACAGTGAATTATCATTATAAATAAATATGTTGGCATAATATATCATCGATATCTTATTTGCATATTCCTCTATCATCCCTGTTTTTACTTTTCATAATAAACTTGAAAGTGTTATAAAAAATAATATCACTTAAACAAAAAGGACTTCTAATGATAAAGATCAAAGTGGAAAACCCCGTTGTTGAAATTGATGGGGATGAAATGACCCGTATCATCTGGAAATATATCAAAGACAAATTAATTCATCCCTATCTCAATATTGATCTCAAATATTATGATCTTTCTGTCGAAAATCGAGATATAACAAATGATCAGATAACTATCGATTCTGCCAATGCTATTAAAGAGTATGGAGTTGGTATAAAATGTGCAACCATCACGCCAGATGAAGCACGGGTTAAAGAATTTAATCTAAAAAAAATGTGGAAATCACCAAATGGTACAATTCGCAATATTTTGGGAGGAGTCATTTTTCGTGAACCTATTATCTGCAAAAATGTTCCACGCCTCGTTCCTAACTGGACAAAACCAATTATTATTGGACGTCATGCTTTTGGTGATCAATACAAAGCAACAGATTTCAAATTTCCTAGCAAAGGAAAATTAAGTATTAAATTTGTAGGTAATAACAATCAAATTATTGAACACGACGTTTTTGATGCCCCAAGTTCAGGCATCGCCATGGCTATGTATAACCTTGATGAATCAATTCGTGACTTTGCCAAAGCATCTTTTAATTACGGATTACAACGGAATCTCCCAGTTTATCTTTCAACAAAAAACACCATACTGAAAGCTTATGATGGCCGTTTTAAAGACATTTTTCAAGAAATATTTGACACAGAATTTAAAGCTGAATTTGAAAATCGTAAATTATATTACGAACATCGCTTAATTGATGATATGGTTGCTTCTGCGCTTAAGTGGTCAGGTGGCTACGTGTGGGCATGTAAAAACTATGATGGTGATGTTCAATCTGATATTATTGCTCAAGGCTTTGGTTCCCTTGGTCTCATGACTTCTGTTCTCATGACACCAGATGGTAAAATTGTTGAAGCAGAAGCTGCACATGGTACAGTAACACGCCATTACCGTCAGCATCAAAGAGGTGAAGAGACATCAACAAATTCTATTGCCTCCATTTTTGCATGGACACGTGGACTGGCGCATCGTGCAAAACTAGATAACAATGAGAAATTAAAAAACTTTGCTATAACATTAGAAAAAGTTTGTATTGAAACCGTTGAAGAAGGTTTTATGACCAAAGACCTTGCACTTTTGATTGGACCTCAACAAAAATGGCTTTCTACAACAGGATTCCTTGATAAAATTGATGAAAATCTTAAAAAAGCAATGAGCAACTAAGTTGTAACTTAATTTAAATTCCAAAGCTCTGCGAAAGGAGAGCTTTGAATCTTCTCTTGGCAAATTCAAATAACTGCCTTATAAATATAAAGAGGTCGACCATTTTACTAAATAGCAAAAACAGTGGAAAAACAAAGCTGGTCTGTGCTTTTATTGGATAAGAATGCTATCCGCTTTTTAACGTTTATAGGCGGCGTTGTGTTGCATGCCACCAACGTTTACATTGTTATTACTATTTTGCCTTCTCTTATGAGCGATATTGGCGGTGAGTTTTATTACTCTTGGGTGGCGACTGTTTTTATTACAGCATCACTTCTTGGTACTTCGCTTGCAACAAAAATATTAGGAAAAATAGGTCCTCGCAATGCTTATGTTATGTCTGGACTTATCTTTGCCGTT
Organism: Bartonella sp. DB5-6; assembly: GCF_000278115.1. Classification (GTDB taxonomy): domain Bacteria; phylum Pseudomonadota; class Alphaproteobacteria; order Rhizobiales; family Rhizobiaceae; genus Bartonella; species Bartonella refiksaydamii. The sequence continues at coordinate 181,645 of NZ_JH725116.1, read as the reverse complement.
GGGACCTTTATGTGCAGCATGGCTTCAGCTATGCCGTTATTTTTGATAGGACGCTTTGTTCAAGGATTTGGAAGCGGTTCCTTACTATCCCTATCCTATTCTATGGTACGTATTGTTTTCAACCCATCTATTTGGTCGCATGCATTGAGTATTATCTCTGGAATGTGGGGAATATCAACCCTATTAGGGCCAGCTATCGGTGGCATTTCTGTATACTATGGCATATGGAGAGCATCCTTTTGGATCATTGGCGTATTAGCAATAATTTTCTCACTCATAGCCCTTAAAACTTTACCAAAAGAAAATGAAAACCTTATTCTAACACCCCGACTCCCCATTACACAACTCTTCACAGTCATTTTATTGATTTTTATTATTTCTGCTGGAGGAGCTATGGATACTACAATTGAAAAAATCTGTGGGCTATTTATCGGATTGAGTCTTCTCTTTGTTTTAGCAAAAATCGAATCATCTACGTTTCATCCTATGTTACCACGCAACGCTTTTTCCTTCTCCTCTGAATTTTTTCCTGTTTATGCATTGATACTCATTATGACAATAGTAGTCTACAGTATAGAGCTTTATTTTCCACTTTTTCTTCAAGAGCTTCATGGACAAACCCCACTTATTGCCGGTTATATAGCGTCACTTATGAGCTTGGGTTGGACATGCGGTTCCTTATCCAGTGCTGGTGTATCCGAAAAAAAAGTTCGCAGCGTTATTGTATATTCTCCTATATTAAGCCTTTTCGGCATAAGCGGTCTTTTATGGCTTATTCCCACAAAAGATTCCACATCTGAACATATTTTTATCATTTGCTTAGCATTGTTTGCTATTGGAATTAGCGCTGGCATAGCATGGCCGCATTTATTAAAACGAATTTTGCAATGTGCAAACAATGAGGATGCTCTACGCGCCAGCGAATCTCTTACCTCAGTACAACTGTTTTCAGCCGCATTAAGCGCAACACTTGCAGGAACAATCACCAATTTAGCTGGACTCTTTAATCCTGGAGGAATAGTAGGAATGATTTTAGCAGCCAAAACTCTTCTTGCGACACTCATCGGTCTTTTATTTTGTCTTGGTATTCCATTTGCTCTACGTGTTTCCTATAGCATATTTAAAAACCCAACAGGACAATCAAATAACTAAACAAACGAAAAAATGTTAAGCACACTTTTCTACATACCATGAGAAGCAAAAAATCAATAATCCACAGAAAGTTAAAATACCTCCAAGAACAGCGGTATATTCATAACTATACCCCAACTTCAAAACCAATGCTCCAGATTCTGCCCCAAGAGCGTTGGCAATATTAAAAGCAGATTGCATTAATGCTCCTGCCAAAATCTGTCCATGGAGAGAAACATCCATGATTTTCGTCTGTATACACGGCATAGTAGCAAAAGAAGTACCAACAAGAAAGCATCCTAATGCTGCCGTTAATGGAGTATGGGATAAAAAGAAAAAGAGAAAAAAAACAAATGCGCTCCAAAACATAGAAAAAAATATCATCGGTGAAATACCAACTTTAACTGCAAATTTCGGACCCAAAAGATTACCTACCACCATTCCCAATCCAACTAACGGCATAATAAATGGCACCCAATCAAGCGAAACACCAGAAATATGCATTAATGTTGACTTAATATAAGTAAAAACAGAAAATAAACCTGATGTTCCAACCGCAACCATTGTCAAGAGAAACCATACCTGCTTTTGCTTTAACGCGCCAAGTTCGCGTAGAGGGCTTGTTTTTGAAATATTCAAACCTGAAGGCAAAAACTTCCAAATAAGCAAACAACATAATAAAGCAATAGCGCCTACAAGAATAAAAGCAATCTGCCAACCAACAAGCTGACCAATCCAAGTTGCACTTGGAGCTCCCAAAACCGTCGCAATTGTTAAACCAAGCATAACATAGCCAACAGCTTGGGAACGTTCATTCATTTTCACCATTGAAGATGCAACCATCGTTGCAAGTCCGAAATAGATACCATGTGGTAGACCACTGATAAACCGCAACGCTACTAATATGCTAAAATCAGAAAAAAGAGCACTAGCAATATTTGCCAGCGCATAAAAAAACATTAATCCGATCAGAACAGTTTTGTGTGATAATTTAGCTGTTGTAACAGCTAAAAGAGGTGCTCCAATCACAACTCCCAATGCATAAGCAGAAATATATTTACCAGCTGTAGGAATATCAATAGATGAACTCCGTGCCATCTCTGGCTGTAAACCCATTGCAACAAACTCTGCAGTACCAATAGAAAAACTTCCCACTGCAAGAGCTAAAATTGCAAAACGTCGTGTACTAGAATTAATACCTGATGTAAAAATATTTTTTTTATGAGAATTCTTCATTGTCATCATTTCTGTAGAGTGACACTTTAATCATAAATATCTGTGATATGACATAAATGAACTAGGAACCTTTTTGCATCTATGCCTAAAAAATTCCAATGAAGCATTAAAACACCTTCCACAATGAAAAGAAAAACGCCTTTCGCTTTTTCATAGTAACATAATAAAATTAGTTTTTTACTGCATGGCAGTTGCAATATTCTGTAACTTAAATTGAACTATAAGTTGATAGAATGTCGTTCCCAGAAAAAATAAGCTTAGCAGTTTAAAATATTAACCGTTTGCATTTTCTAGAATTTATTTCAGAACCACTCATATCCACTCTTAAAAAATACTTTTTGTTAAAACTTCATTCTCAAATAAAAAAAATCACAAAGCCCCCCTATAAAAATGCAGTTTTCATACTTCTTTAAGAGTTCGCTAACCCCTCATTAACATTGTTGATCTAAACAGTCATAAGAAACAGAAGTAAACTGTTTATCTCCGGATCAGGTAGCGCGTACCGGAGTACAGTTTCTTTTTACTGTTAAAATATATACCGTTAAATTGTGTATTCATCTTTTAAGCCAGTACAATGTTCATGCTTTTTAAAAATATTTCTCACTTCTATTTTTAGCAGAAACTCCTGACCAAAAATTAAATTAAGCAATGGTCAATATCTTACCGTCCTTGCATCCATAAAGAACGCGTTTTAGCACAAAAATCAGCATAACATCCTTCTTCAATAGCATCACGAATTTCTTGCATAAGCTGCTGATAATAAAAGAGATTATTCCAAGTCAACAACATACCACCAAGAGATTCACCAGATTTGATCAAATGATGCAAATAAGCGCAACTATAATCATACGTAGCAGGACAAAGCGATTGTGGATCAAGAGGATATGGATCCTCTGCATAACGTGCATTACGCAAATTAATTCTACCAAAGCGCGTAAAAGCTAAACCATGACGTCCTGCACGAGTCGGCATAACACAATCAAACATATCAATACCACGAGCAACACTTTGTAAAATATCATCAGGTGTTCCTACTCCCATAAGATAACGTGGCTTATCCTCTGGCAAAATCGGGCACGTGGCATCTAACACAGCAGTCATAACACTCTGCGGTTCACCAACCGCAAGCCCTCCAATAGCATAACCTTTCAAATCCATCTCTTTTAATGCTTGGGTAGAACGCTCACGCAGTTTCATATTATCACCGCCTTGAACAATACCAAACAGTGCTTTATCTGGCTGATCACCAAAAGCTGTTTTACAACGCTGTGCCCACCGCAAAGAAAGTTCCATAGCAGCTTCTATTTCTTTTTCACTTGCAGGTAATGCAATACATTGATCCAGCTGCATCTGGATATCCGCATTAAGAAGCCCTTGAATTTCGATGGAACGCTCTGGACTCATTTCATAGTACGCTCCGTTAATATAAGAGCGAAAAGTCACACCTTGTTCTGTAATTTTACGAATTCCTGCCAGTGACATAACCTGAAATCCACCAGAATCGGTTAAAATAGGCCCAAACCAGCGTGAAAATTCATGTAGTCCTCCTAAACGCGCAACGCGTTCAGCTCCCGGACGCAACATTAAATGATAGGTATTGCCCAAAATGATGTCTGCACCAAGAGCACGTATCTGATCCATATACATAGCTTTAACGGTTCCTGCCGTCCCAACAGGCATAAATGCAGGTGTACGAATACCCCCACGACCCGTTATAATTTCACCACGACGCGCATAACCATCTTGAGCAATTTTTCTATAATGAAACGTCTTTATCATCACTCTCGTCTTTTCGATTCCATAAACTCATATTGCTATAGAAAGAAAAGCTATACCTTTCTTGCTAGATTCGTCATAAACTTTACGGATTGATTTTCGATTCGCTAAATATTGTAATTAGCATAAAAAAATTAAATGAGATAAATAAAGTTTTTCTATTATGAGATACCATAGCCAAAATGATAATCTCTTTTCATAAAAATACTAAGTATATCTGAGAACACAATATCTTGAGATGCCTACACTTGTTAACCAAAGCTTTAAATAACTACAAAATTGTTTTTTCAACACAAACAGTCTTATTTCCACACACTTTCACTACCAATCACATCTAGCGAATTTGACATCGATAAAAGAAAACCTTAAATACACTAATGACCTTGGATACATATCACTTTCACAGATAAAAAATAATAGGGAGTGCAAATGTTTTCTAAAGCTGTCTAGTAACTTTCCAATAAAATATAAAACAGTAGCGGATATCTTTACCACCTTTTTACACGTGAAAAAAGCTACTTATTCTTATCCTCAATATCTAAAATATACTTTGATAACAGCATGACAGAAAAAATACATCACCATTAATATCAATAAAAATGAAATACTATTATAGCTCACGATAACCTTATAGAATCCTTATTAATATCTTCCCTATATCAGAAGTCTTCTCATATCTTCTTTTGAGAGACACAAAACAGAATAATTTTTTCATCAAGATAAACAATGCTTTATGCAAACTGTTACACTAAACAATTGAAATTACTAAATTCTACTTGTATAAAAATAAGGTTACAAAGCTTAATATTGAAAATGAGCGCATAGCTGTAGAATCCTTTTACAGATCCAATCTGCATTAATCATCCCTCATTGGATCAAAATAACAATCAGAGGAGAATCCCTTCACTTGGCGATCTTACAATTGAACTCAATATAACTATACTATTTTATATCAGCAGCAACTTTAGCTTTAATAATTGCATCGGGCTCTACAACAGGCTCACCACGCTTAATTTTATCGATATTTTCCATACCTTCAACAACCTGCCCCCATATGGAATACTGACGATCAAGCCAAGGAGAATCGGCAAAGCAAATAAAAAACTGTGAATTAGCAGAATTTGGATTCTGACTGCGTGCCATAGAAACTGTACCACGCTTATGAGAAAGATTTGAAAACTCTGCTGTTAAATTAGGCTTCTCTGAACCACCCATACCGGCACGTGATAAATCGAATTTTTCATCGTCCTTCTTTCCAAATTGCACATCACCCGTTTGCGCCATAAAACCATCAATAACACGATGAAAAATAACATTATCATAAGCACCTTCACGCACGAGCTCTTTAATACGTGCAACATGGCTAGGTGCTAAATCAGCAAAAAATTCAATAACAACCCTGCCCTTCGTTGTTTCAAGGATTAGGGTATTTTCTAAATCTGTAATCTCGACCATACGGCTAAACTCCTCTGACTCATCTATCAACTTGCAAAGTGGCAGCATTAATAACATCAGGATTTGTTACAGCCCCATTATTACTTGTGCTGCCTTTTTTAATTTTATCAACAACATCCATTCCCTTTATAACCTCTCCAACAACCGTATACTGACCATTTAAAAAAGCAGCATCACTAAAACAAATGAAAAATTGAGAATTAGCGGAATTTGGATCTTGTGCACGTGCCATCCCAACTGTACCGCGCTTAAATGGCTGCTTTGAAAACTCTGCTGATATATTGGGATAATTTGATCCACCCGTACCAACGCGTTTAGGATCAAAATTCTCACTGCCCTTTTTTCCAAATTTTACATCACCAGTTTGTGCCATAAAGTCTGGAATAACACGATGAAATACAACATTGTTGTAAGCACCTTCCTTCGTTAATCTTTTAATCTGTGCAACATGTTTTGGTGCCAGATCAGGGCGAAGACGAATAACCACATCACCATTTTCGAGAGATAAAACAAGAATATTAGAATCACAAGCTACAGCACTCAATGAGAAAAAGCAAAAAATAGATGTCAATACAATAAGAATTCTAAGGTACACGATCATTCTCTCCTGAAGATTGAAATTTTAAACGCAAAGCTCTAGCAATATTTTCAGGCACAAAGGGCGCCACATCACCTCCCATAGAAGCAATCTGGCGTACCAATGTAGAAGTTATTGCGCGTCCAGAAACACTCGCTGGCAAAAAAACAGTTTGCAATTCAGGAGCCATGATACCATTCATCCCTGCCATTTGCATCTCATAATCAAGGTCAGTGCCATCACGTAACCCACGAATAAGAAATGACGCACCAATTTCACGAGCTTTATCAATTAAAAGAGTATCAAACGAAATAACCTGTAACCGGTCTGGACCGACATTTAATAAGTCTTTCCCTACCTGAGTAATTAACTCAACACGCTCTTCAAAACTAAAAAGTGGCGTTTTTTTAGCCTGTATACCTATAGCCACAACAATTTTATCAGCCAAAACGAGACTGCCCCGCAAAACATCAAAATGACCATTTGTAAGAGGATCGAAGGAACCCGCATAAAGAGCAATTTTCATCATTTCACGTCGCCCTTTAGAACTATTTCTCTTCGTTTACATCAATAGTACCAGAATGTTCTCCAGCTTCATCAATTAATTGGCTATCATCATCTTCAGACTCAGAAATACGCTCAACCGATACAACTCTTTCACCTTCGGCTGTATTGAAAATTGTCACCCCCTTAGTCGAACGACCAGCTATACGAATGCCATCAACAGGCACGCGAATAAGCTGTCCCCCATCTGACACTAACATAATTTGATCTTGTGCCTTTACTGGAAAAGCCGCCACTAATTTGCCAATTTCAGCTGTCTTAGTTGGATCTGTTCCACGAATCCCTTTTCCACCACGACCAGAAATCCGGAACTCATATGAGGAAGACCGTTTTCCATAACCAAATTCACTCACGGTTAAAAGCATCTGTTCACGCGTATTTAGTTCTGCATAGCGCTCATCTGTCAATTCTGTTTCAGCTCCTGCGTCTTCTTCATCAAAAGATGCAATATCTTCAGCATCACCACCAACCGCACGCCGTTCACTCATCACACGTTTGACGTAAGCAGAACGCTCAACCGACGTGGCTTCAACATGCTCTAAGAGTGTCATTGAAATGACTTTATCACCCTCAGCCAAATTGATACCACGTACCCCCACCGAATTACGTCCTACAAAAACACGAACATCAACCACTGGAAAACGAATACATTGCCCATTCGCCGTTGTGAGAACGACATCATCATGTTCTGTACAAGTTTCAACAGAAAGAATTTCATCTCCTTCTTCATCAAGTTTCATTGCAATTTTACCATTACGATTAACCTGAACAAAATCTGATAATTTATTACGACGTACAGTTCCACGCGTTGTTGCAAACATAACATCCAATGCACTCCAACGCGCTTCATCTTCTGGTAAAGGCATAATAGTTGTTATGCGCTCACCTTGCTGTAAGGGAAGCAAATTAATCAAAGCTCGCCCACGTGACTGCGGCGTACCAAGAGGCAAACGCCAAACCTTTTCCTTGTAAACAATTCCACGCGACGAAAAGAAAAGAACTGGCGTATGCGTATTAACTATAAACAATCGCGTTACAAAATCCTCATCCCTCGTAGACATACCAGAACGCCCTTTACCACCGCGACGCTGTGCACGGTATGTATTGAGAGGAACACGCTTAATATAGCCACTATGACTAACCGTTACCACCATATCTTCTGGTGCGATCAGATCTTCGCTATCCATCTCAGCGCTACCAAAACCAAATACAGTGCGTCTGGGCGTTGCAAACTCTTCACGAAGAACTTTCAGTTCATCTTTAACAATACCCATGATCCGTGAACGTGAAGCCAAAATATGAAGATAATCGGCAATATCCACTCCAATTTTATTCAATTCATCAGCAATTTCATCTCGCCCAAGTGCCGTTAACCTTTGCAAGCGCAATTCCAAAATAGCACGCGCCTGTTCTTCAGATAAATTATAAGTACTATCCTCATGAATAATATGACGAGGATCATCAATAAGTTTAATCAAGGACGCCACATCAGCAGCGGGCCAGCGCCGTTCCATTAATTGTGCACGCGCTGTCTGAGGATCAGAAGCTTTACGAATGAGCACTATAATTTCATCAATATTAGCAACTGCAAGTGCAAGACCAACCAAAACATGTGCACGCTCACGTGCTTTACGTAAAAGATATTTTGTTCGCCGACTTACAACCTCTTCTCGGAAAGAAACAAACGCACGAAGCATACCAAGCAACGTCATCTGTTCAGGTTTCCCCCCGTTCAATGCAACCATATTACAACCAAAGGAAGTTTGCAATGGCGTATAACGATATAATTGGTTCAAAATAACTTCTGCAACAACATCTTTCTTAAGCTCAATAACAACGCGGTACCCATCACGGTCAGATTCGTCACGCAAATCAGAGATTCCCTCGATACGCTTATCGCGCACCAATTCGGCCATTTTTTCAATCATCGTTGCTTTATTAACTTGATAAGGTATTTCACTCACAATAATTGCCTGTCGACCATTGCGAATTTCTTCAATATCAATCTTAGCACGCATAATAATTGAGCCACGCCCTGTTTCATAAGCCGAACGGACACCAGAATGACCAAGGATAATACCACCAGTGGGAAAATCAGGACCAGGAATGATTTCAATTATTTTATCAAGTGTTATATCGGGATTATCAATCAAAGCGATACAACCATCAACGACTTCACCAAGATTATGGGGAGGAATATTGGTTGCCATTCCTACAGCAATACCACCAGACCCATTGACCAAAAGATTAGGGAAACGCGCTGGTAAGACAACCGGTTCACGCTCACGCCCATCGTAATTATCCTGAAAATCAACAGTATCTTTATCAATATCAGCTAAAAGCTCTTGCGAAACTTTTTCCAAACGACATTCTGTATAACGCATTGCCGCAGGTGGATCACCATCAACAGAACCAAAATTTCCTTGACCGTCAATCAGGGGATTTCTTAAAGAAAAGTCCTGTGCCATACGCACCAAAGCATCGTAAATCGAGGCATCACCATGGGGATGAAACTTCCCCATAACTTCACCGACAACACCGGCAGATTTACGATAAGACTTATTAAAAGAAAGCCCCATTTCATTCATGGCATGAAGAATACGCCGATGAACAGGTTTAAGACCATCACGGACATCCGGAAGTGCACGTGAAACAATCACGCTCATCGCATAATCGAGATAAGAGCGTTGCATTTCATCAACAATGCTGATTGGCTCAATACCAGTCAGTATATCACGTTCTGGGTGTGGAGTAAGATCGGTCACTGCTTTAAGACTTTCAATAAAGAATCACTTCGTTTTGTTTATATCGAAAAACGCACCAAAATGCCAATTCCTCTGCCATGACAGAAAAAATTTAACAATAACTCTCAACATGTTGTTTATTTTATTAAAAAGCACAAATAAAATAAACAGAACTTAACTTTGCTAAACTAAAAAAACTGAAAGGAACAATTCAAAAAAACAACGCTAATACCACACTTTAAAGTTTCTCAAAAAGGTACGTCATCATCTAATTTATGTGAAAAACTTTCCCCCAATTGGCTATTGCTTTGATCAAAAGCATTTCTCTTATTTGATCCACTATCACCAAAACCACCACTAGTATAACCGCCACTCGTCTGATTTACTCCTTGCATTTGCTCCCCACCAGCAGCTCCACGCCCATCAAGCATTTGTAATTCACCACGGTATTTTTGCAAAACAACCTCTGTTGTATAACGGTCATTCCCATTTTGATCTTGCCATTTTCGTGTCTGTAACTGACCTTCAATGTAGATTTTGCTGCCTTTTTTTAAATATTGCTCTACAACTTTAACAAGATTTTCATTAAAAATAACGATACTATGCCACTCAGTGCGTTCTTTTCGCTCATTTGTATTACGATCTCGCCAACTTTCTGAAGTAGCAATACGTAAATTTGCTACTTGATCACCAGAGTTCAAACGGCGAATTTCAGGATCTGCACCAAGATTACCAATCAAAATAACTTTATTAAGGCTACCAGCCATCGCATAAACTCCAAAATTTTAATTCGCAAAACGACCATCGCCGTATAGCAGTTACCATCTTGACCTTATCATTTTCACATTTACCAATTGACCTATCCTATGGACTTTTCTACCCCTTTCAGAAGCCCCTACCGTGTAATTATAACAAAAAATGATAACAACGCATAGTTTATTACATCATCAGTAAATAAAAAGCTGCTCTTTACATTTTTCTTTCCACAGAACTTGCATTATTTTCCCTCGTAAAAACAATTAAACACGTTATAATTCTAACAAACAGCTTTATTCTATTTTGGATGCTTAATTTTTGTCACATATGCCAAGGGTGAAATATGACTCATCAAAAATACATCTCTATCCGCGGTGCACGTGAGCATAACCTTAAAAATATTGATCTCGATCTCCCTCGTGACAAACTAATCGTGATCACGGGACTTTCTGGATCAGGTAAATCATCCTTAGCTTTTGATACAATTTACGCAGAAGGCCAACGCCGCTACGTTGAAAGCCTTTCTGCCTACGCACGCCAATTTCTAGAAGTGATGCAAAAACCAGATGTGGATCGAATAGACGGTCTTTCTCCAGCCATCTCCATTGAACAAAAAACGACTAGCCACAACCCCCGTTCAACAGTGGGAACCATCACTGAAATTCACGATTACATGCGCCTTCTCTTTGCACGTATTGGTATTCCTCATTCCCCTGCTACAGGACTTCCTATTGAAAGCCAAACCGTAAGCCAAATGGTTGATCAAATTATGACCTTACAAGAAGGTACACGGATTTTCATTATGGCACCTCTCGTCCGAGGACGAAAGGGAGAATATAAAAAAGAGCTAACAGAACTTTTAAAAAAAGGATTCCAGCGCGCTAAAGTTAATGGAAAATTCTATGAAATCCCCGATATTCCTCCCCTTGATAAAAAGTATAAACATGACATAGATGTAGTGGTAGACCGCATTGTTGTAGGTAATGATATTTCCTCTCGCTTAGCGGACAGTATAGAAACCTGTTTACAGCTAGCCAATGGTCTTGCAATTGCTGAAATGGCGGATCAGCCTTTGGGAGTAAAAGAAACCACGAAAGAATCTGCTCATAAATCAAAAAATGAAACCCACAAACGGCTTATTTTTTCAGAAAAGTTTTCCTGTCCCATCTCTGGATTTTCTGTCCCTGAGATTGAACCACGCCTCTTTTCATTTAATAGCCCTTTTGGTGCTTGCCCTCTTTGCGACGGGCTTGGCATTAAAAAGGCAGTAGACCCCAAGAGAATCGTACCAAATGAAGATCTTACCTTAAAAGAAGGAGCAATTGCCCCTTGGTCTGAACCATCTTCACCCTACTATAGCCAAACTTTAGAAGCATTAGGCAAAGTTTACGGATTTAAACTCACAGATAAATGGTGCACGCTCTCAGATGAAGCACAACGCGCTATTCTCTATGGTGCAAAGAAACAAGAAATCTCCTTTATTTATGAAAATGATCAAAAATTTCATAAAACAACTCGACGCTTTGAAGGAATTATCCCGAATATGGAGCGGCGATGGAAAGAAACCGATTCTACTTTGTCCCGTGAAGAAATCGAACGTTATATGTCTTCTTCTCCCTGCCCAGCTTGTCATGGTTATCGTTTAAAACCAGAGGCGCTAGCCGTCAAAATCCATGGGATGCATATTGGGCAAATATCAGAACTTTCTATCCTAAAAGCAAATGATTGGTTCGCCAATCTTCCTCAATATCTAACGGAAAAACAACACAGTATTGCGACACGCATTTTAAAAGAAATTCATGAACGATTAACTTTTTTAAATCATGTAGGACTTGAATATCTTACCTTATCTCGGAGTTCAGGTACTCTTTCAGGTGGAGAAAGTCAACGTATCCGATTAGCATCCCAAATTGGTTCTGGTCTTACAGGTGTCCTTTATATTTTAGATGAACCATCCATTGGTTTACACCAACGCGATAATGAACGCCTCCTGAAAATGCTGCGCCATCTACGTGATCTTAGCAACACGGTTATTGTTGTTGAACATGATGAAGATGCCATTCTTACTGCAGACCATGTGGTTGATATGGGCCCTGCTGCTGGTGTTCATGGTGGAGAAATAATAGCGCAAGGCACACCGCAAGAAATTATAGAAAATCCATCCTCTCTTACAGGACAATACCTTTCAGGAAAAATAGCTGTTAAAGTACCTGCTCAACGACGAAAAATATTGAAATCAAAAACACTTAAAGTCATCGGAGCGCGTGGAAATAACCTCAAAAATATCAGTGCGAATATCCCTCTTGGAACCTTTACGTGCATAACTGGCGTTTCAGGAGGAGGAAAATCAACATTTCTTATTGAAACTCTTTTCAAAGCTGCTTCATGCCATATCATGGGAAGCCATCACAGCCCCGCAATCTATGATAAAATTGAAGGATTAGAATTTCTCGATAAAGTCATTGATATAAACCAATCACCTATTGGACGCACCCCACGCTCTAATCCGGCAACCTATACTGGCGCATTTACCCCGATCCGTGAGTGGTTTGCCGAACTTCCAGAGTCAAAAGCCCGTGGTTATCAAGCAGGACGTTTTTCATTTAATGTTAAAGGAGGACGCTGCGAAGCATGTCAAGGTGATGGAGTTATCAAAATTGAAATGCACTTTTTACCTGATGTTTATGTTACTTGCGATGTCTGCCAAGGAAAACGCTATAATCGAGAAACGTTGGAAGTAAAATTTAAAGGACAATCCATAGCCGATATTTTGGATATGACAATCGAAAAAGCTGAAGAATTTTTTCAAGCTATTCCTACCATTCACAACAAAATGAAGACCCTTATCAAAGTTGGTCTCGGCTATATCAAAATAGGACAACAAGCCACAACACTTTCTGGTGGTGAAGCTCAACGTGTAAAACTTGCTAAAGAACTTTCACGTAAAACAACAGGTCGTACACTCTACATTTTGGACGAACCAACAACAGGTCTGCATTTCCATGATATTTCTAAACTACTTGAAGTGCTACATGAACTTGTCGAACAAGGTAATACAGTCGTCGTCATTGAACATAATCTTGATGTTATAAAGACAGCCGACTGGATTATTGATTTAGGACCAGAAGGTGGAGATCGTGGTGGTGAAATTGTTGCTGTTGGCCGTCCTGAAGATATTGTGAATGTTCCCACTTCCTATACGGGAAAATTTTTGAAAAAAATTTTGCTACGCCGACCTTTATATAATTTCAAGTCTTAAGCGATTCTTCTTATAAGATCAGTGTGCTACAATAAAAAAGAAAGCAAAATGTCCTTTAGTTATGTCATTGTTATTCTTTACCAACCTTGTAGATTTTTTATCAAAATATAACAGCGTCTCCTTTTATGCTACAAGAAAGACTTTCTCCCCCAAATATCTAGTAACATAATTTTTGACTTTTTGTGTACAAAGTATCTGTTGAACATCTTACGGTTGCCAATATAATGTGATGCAGTCTAAAAAGACAAATTAACGTTGGAGATAATTTCAGCATGAAAAAAATTGAAGCCATTATAAAACCTTTCAAACTTGATGAAGTAAAAGAAGCGCTTCAAAAAATTGGCTTAGATGGCATAACAGTAACAGAAGCAAAAGGTTTTGGTCGTCAAAAAGAACATACAGAGCTTTATCGCGGTGCTCAATATGTTGTTGATTTTCTACCTAAAGTAAAGATTGAAATTGTTGTTGCAGATGAAAAGTTGGAACAAGCCGTTAACACAATACGTGAAGCAGCTCAAACAAAACATATTGGGGATGGAAAAATATTTGTTTTTTCCATTGATGATGCCATTCGTATCGGCACTAACGAATCTGGAATCGATGCTCTTTAATAAATAACAACAAAATTTTTCACCTTTTTTATCTACATCAATCCCACATAAGGAAATTGAATATGACAACTGCATCAGATATTATCAGACAGATTGCAGACAACGAAATCCGTTTTGTTGATTTACGTTTTACCGATCCACGAGGAAAGTTGCATCACGTAACAATGGATATCGCAGAAATTAGCGAAGATACATTTAGCGATGGTGTTATGTTTGATGGTTCTTCAATTGCCGGATGGAAAACGATTCATGAATCTGACATGGTTTTGATGCCAGATTCAGAAACAGCTCATATTGATCCTTTCTTTGCTCAATCTACTTTAGTCATATTTTGTGACGTGCTCGATCCTGTTTCTGGAGAGTTTTATCGTAGAGATCCTCGTTCTATTGCCAAGAGGGCTGAAGTTTATATGAAATCTTTAGGAATAGGAGATACAATCAATGTAGGTCCAGAAGCAGAATTTTTTATCTTTGATGATGTGCGCTATAAAACTGATCCTTACAATACGGGATTTAAGCTTGATTCAAGTGAACTTCCATCTAATAACGATATGGAATATGAGATAGGCAATCTGGGTCATCGCCCACGCATGAAGGGAGGGTACCTTCCTGTTCCCCCCATCGATTCCTGCCAAGATATGCGCTCTGAAATGCTCACCGCACTCAAAGATATGGGGGTCCAAGTTGAAAAACATCATCACGAAGTAGCAGCAAGCCAGCATGAATTAGGTATGCGCTTTGATACTCTTGTTCGTGAAGCTGATAAGATGCAAATTTTTAAATATGTCGTGCATCAAATAGCAAACAGCTACGGGAAAACAGCAACTTTCATGCCAAAACCAGTTTTTGGTGACAACGGCTCAGGTATGCATGTTCATATATCCATTTGGAAAGATGGAAAACCAATATTTGCGGGAAATGAATATGCAGGACTATCGGAGACTTGCTTGTTCTTTATCGGCGGTATCATTAAGCACGCAAAAGCAATCAACGCCTTTACCAATCCCTCTACCAATTCCTATAAGCGTTTGGTTCCTGGTTATGAAGCTCCTGTCTTTCTTGCTTACTCCGCACGCAACCGTTCTGCATCTTGCCGTATTCCTATGAGTGCTTCACCAAATTCAAAACGTGTAGAAGTTCGTTTTCCAGACCCAACAGCAAATCCGTATTTGGCGTTTGCAGCACTCTTAATGGCTGGTCTTGATGGCATCAAAAATAAAATCCATCCTGGACACGCTATGGATAAAGATCTTTACGACCTCCCCTTAAAAGAGTGCAAAGAAATCCCTACAGTCTCAAGTAGTCTACGCGAAGCACTTGAAGAACTTGATAAAGATCGCGGTTTTCTTAAAGCCGGTGACGTTTTTGATGATGATCAAATTAATTCCTTTATTCAAGTAAAAATGCAAGAAGTTTTGCGTTACGAAACAACTCCTCATCCTGTTGAATTTGATATGTACTATTCTGTTTAAAGAATAAAAAGTCATTCCTTTTGATTCAAAATGGAGGTTAAAACCTCCATTTTTGTGGATATTCCTATTTTTAAAGGGCACCGATAGTTTTCTCCCAATGTGCTTTTCATTTATAAGTTTAGTTGAACCCACTCAAATCGATTATCAAGGTTTCCAATGCTGAGAATTCGTTACCTCTTTCCCATTCTTTTATGCATTGCTTTTATTATATCAGCAGTTCAAGCCTATACCATTACCAATCAAGAACTTACAACCCTTGAAAAAGCAACATCTGCTTACAGCGAAGCAATTCAAAATGCCGATACAGATACCATCTTAAATGCTATTCCTCCCCAAATCATCGCTAGTCTAGCTGCCAAAAAAAATATCAGTAAATCGCAGTTCCAACAAATCATGAAAAAGCAAATAGAGCAGTTGGCAGAAAATTATAAAATTGAAAGTATCCATATAGATCCAAAACAAAAACGTGAAGGCAAACTTGATAATGATATTCCCTATTTCGTTATACCTGTAGAGTTTGTAACTGTAACAAATGCTGGAAAGCGTTGCATTCAGACTGAAATTATTGCCCTTCTTTACAACAAGCAGTGGTATTTTATCCGCGGTAATGACGAAGCTATCTTAAATATAAGCAATGAAGCATTTCCTGGACTTGAAAAGATTAAAATCAATCCGCAAAAAATTATGAAAATACTATGATTTGGAAAAGAGCGCGAGCATAAACAACAGAAGAAAAACTGAATTTACAAACAAGTTGTAACAATTGTAGCAGCAGCATTAAACTCAGCTTTCTTATGAGCACGACGTGTCACTGCTTCTTCATCAACACCCCACTGTTCCATCAACCAATCTTCATCTAAATGAGCAGTATCCCAAGCATGATCAGCATCAAAATTCCCCGCAGTAACAGCCAGAGCAATAAGAGCTGATCCTGTTAAGGTTGTCATTGTATGAAGCGCAGCAAGCGTATAAGGAGACTCAACTTGACGTAAATAATTACTCACTGCTTGGATAGATTCCCGAGATTGTTCAACATGCATAAGACCTTCTGTCACCTGAAACCGTGCACCAAGTTTTTCTTCTGCCCAATCCAATAAAGGATCCCACTGTTCACGTTGTCGCTCCACCAGCTCTTTTGGTGTTTGTGCGCGATAAAACATCATATCGCATGCAACAAAACGTAATAGATCTTCAAAAACAACCTGCATATCATCAGCTATACCATCAATAACAGTGTTAACCAAACGCGTAACCGGCATTTTTGCTGGATCAATAACTTGCTTTTGGCTTTCAAACTCTTGTGCCACTAATGTAGCAAATGCTTCTGTAGGTACAAGAAAATGGCGTCTTGCCGGTGTTTTAACTGGACATCCATCCAACAATATAGAAAAACCTTCTTCTTCACACAAAGTTTTCACTTCTTTATAAAATCGTTTTAGTAGCGACTGACATGAAAAATTTTGAGTCTTTTGAACAGGGTTATTTTTATTCAATTGCATATCAAACTGATTCAAAATTTCACGCATATTATTTACCTCTGATATTTTCAAAAAAAACTGGTTTTTCTAAATTCTATACCTCTCAATGAGGTTTAACTTGGCCTCCGTCCCTGCCCTAAAAAAGAAAAATCTTACCAGCATCAATCTGATTTAAGACTATATTTCATGTCTATTTTACAAACAAGACAATGGTGAACGCCTTGTTTATATTCAGCAACAACTGTCAGAACAATTTTTTTAAAGTATTGGACTTAATCTAAAAACTAGATGTGTTGAATTTAAAAAAAATTCCATTCCACCATTACTGCCCACAGTGTTTGCGAAATTTTAGAAAACCGCATTGGGCTCTGTCTGTATCGATGAGACTTATATCAAAGTTAAAGGCAAGGGAAAATATCTCTATTGAGCTATTGATAAACGTGGTCTTTCCATATGATGCTTAAGGTATCATCAAGCCATTTATGGTAATCGCGAGCTTCTTCGTTTGAGGCATGAACAGAGAAAATAAAACCAGGATATCCACCGAATGCTGGTGGAGGTGGTGAAATATGATCAATTTCAAAGAAAATGATAGTTCTAGCAGTTAGTGGATGCTGTACAACCTTATCTAAACCTGAAAATCCAGAAAACCGTCCATGACCACGAAGAGGAATAATGTAATTTGCAGCCACTTTTTCAGCTGGGAGTACATCCGGAAGCTCTAAGTTTTGTTCAGCTAAAGCAGCATTCATGCACAGTTTTCCAAATGAAATCCCTGTACCTTGCTCCACAATAAAATGGGAAACACCTGACCCACCTATACGAGCGCCGATCTCAATTACATAAGGTAAGTTATTGGCATCTAAGCGTAGCTCTACATGAGCAGCTCCCATATTTATACCAAGAGCTTTAACCCCAGAGCATGCTGCCTTACATAAAGCAATAATTAAAGGATTGTCTATATCACGGCGTTGACGATAAATTGTTTCTTCGAACCATGGTCTTTCAGGTTGTCCCTTGTCTCCAACGGCCAAAACGTGTACACCTGCTGTATCGACAAAGCATTCCACAACAAACTCTTTTCCTGGTAAATACTGTTCTACTACTAAACCTACAGATTTATTTTCATAGTTGAAACGTGCCATATCTTTATGCTGAATATTCCATACCGCTTTGATGAGATCAGGAAATTCTTCAGAATTTTTAGCTAACATTACGCCTATACTACCAGCTCCAAAAACGGGTTTAATGACTAGCGGCCAACCCAAAGTATGGGCTTGTGATAAATCTTCTGGATTATCTATATAAAAAAATCTTGGTGTTCTAAGCCCTGCTTTAACAAAAGCTTGACGCATTAGATATTTGTTCCGAGTTAATGCCGCTACTTCTGGCTCAATACTGGGAGTATTGATTTTTTTTGCAGCTAAAGCTGTCCATATAATGGCTTCTTCGCAAAGAGTCATAACCCCACCAATATTGCGTTCTTTCACTCCGGATGCAAAAGCGTCTAGAGCTAAGTCTGGATGATCAAAAACAGGAAGCTACTAAGTTGAAGTTACTGCCGCAGGTAGTTGAATAGGTGCATTTTCAGCGATATCATAAATCATTACTAATTCGATGTTAGCTGCTTTCGCAGCTTCAAATATAAAGGGTAGTTTTGCATTACGCTGTCAAACTAACGCCAATTTTTTCATTTTATTTTTTCCTTATAATTTAGAATTTTTGGAACGGTGTTTCAGTTGCCATCCAGATACTTTTGATGCATCTATAAATAAGAGTATCATCCCTATAACAACTACAATCATAGCAATTATTTTGATAGCACTTAGAGAAGTTCTAGAACCAATTATCCATTCACATGCCACTACTGCAAAAGGAGCTAATACACCGATAGTATTGGCGTATAATACGCCTCCTTCGGCTAAAACTTTTTGGTACAATACGTAACCTGGTGCAGATAAAAAGGCTCCTAAAATCAATATCTTAAATATATCTTCTAACTTAAGATGTAATAGTGGAGCAGAATCAAAAATGAATAATGGCATAAATGATGCTGCAGAAATTGTAGTAATCCAAGCCAGTGCGGATAGCAAAGGTAAATTTTTAAGATAACGTTTAGACAACAAGCCATAAATAGAGTAAGAAAGTGCTGCTATTAAAGCAAGACCTATCCCTATCAAGCTATAATATCCATCCTCTACACTGTTTATATTGAATGCTACAGCTGCTACACTAACAATTATCACCCCGCCAAGCTTCAGCCATGAAAACTCAAGGCCATGAGTCAGTGCACCCAATATATAGGTAATACCTGGAATAGTGGCGAGCACCATAGTTAAATCACTAGCTTTGAGCGATTTTAAAGCGCCAAAGCTGAGTAACAAACTTTATTTTGATCTATATAATCAATTGATCTTTATAATCTTTTTTAAGGTTCGGGATACATAGATAAAAGTTGGGGAATAGGATTTTCTAACATTTCTCTATAAAGCACGCTTCGCACAATGTTTCTAATGTTTCTTTGAAGTCTGCTAACGCTTCTTGATGTAAGCCATCTAAAAGTCTCATAAACGCAACAACAGTTTCGCGTTGCAACGGAGTAGAAGGCTTTATTATGATGCTTTTTCGACAAGAATAGGCTGCTTTTTTTAAGAGAGAAGCCATAGCTTTATCTAAACCATAGAGCTCTATGATCTTTTCCTCCAGTCCTACAGGAACAGATCTTTTGCCAATTTCTACAGAAGATAAAAATGCTACAGATATGTCTAATTTCTTAGCCATATCTAAGAGACGTTCTGAGTGATCAATGCGAAGTTTGCGTAAAATTTTACCAAAGGATGTAAGCATCTAAAAAGTCCTATTAGAGAAGAAATATTTCTTCTGATTCTAACAAATCTTTTTATGATTTTCCTCAATTATTGCGAATCAAGAGTTCTTTTCGGGGCGTTTTTTTTGCCGTACCTGCTGTCCAAATGGTCTCTAATTCTAAAAAGTCAAAATCCCTAAAGATCTCTCGAACCGCATCACAATCATTCAGACTCAAGACAAATTTGCCTTGGAGATCTTTAAGAATGCTTGCCATCTTTACAAAATCATCTTCAACAAAATTCCCAGAGCTGTAACACTTCTTCTTCACAAGATAAGGCGGGTCTAGGTAAAATAAACTGTCTGGTGCATCAAAAAGCTCGACAACCCGTTCCCATGATAAATTTAAGATTGTCGTATCAAGAAGCTTTTGCCTTACACGCCGCATCCTTGCTAAAAGCTTATCGGGATTAAAAGTCGTAGTTTTTTTTCTTCCAAAACCAAAAGAGACATACTCTTTTTTCCCATACATGACACAACGTTGGAGAAACAAAAAACGTGCGGCTCTTTCAACCTTGGAGAGGCTCTCTGCTTCAATAGAAGCAAATTCAAAAAACAACTGTCTCGAACAAACTAACCACTCCAGCCGTTTGGCTAATTCATCAAAGTTATTTTGAACACATTGAAACAGGTTCGTGATCTCTCCATTCAAATCATTAATGATTGAATATTTCGCTGGTCGTTTGTTCAGGAAAATAACACCTGAACCTAAAAATGGTTCAACATAGGTTTCATGGTTAATATTATTTAAAATCGGTATAATTTTCTTACGCAGATAGTGTTTACCACCCATCCACGCAAACAGTGTTTGTGTAAATTCTTGTGTCATCATATTTTAAAGAAAAGATTTTTAGTGCACTAACTTTTGATTATCCACTTTTTGAGATGTGAGAAGATATTGTCTAGTGCGTCCATAATGCGGGCGAAATCAATAATAAACATAAAGACAATGAATGCTAACCATTTCATGACGCGTGACATCATCTTTAAGCCTTGATAGGTCTCTATCATCTCGTGAAGCAGCTGTTGTTCTGTTTCTGTAAGATCTTTATCTTTGCTGCTTCGTTTCTTGACCATCTTTCCAACCACATAAATGTGCTCCCTGCTTGTTATGCTTTAAAATATCTCTTGCAAGGTTAGAACTGATGACCGCAACATCCTGATTATCCAGATAAATTGGCAACCAGCCACCACAAGAAACAGACCTATTTGCCGCGCACCCAACAAGAAAGTTCAGTACGCACATCAACATCACTTTTCTGATTAACTTCATTTTCAACCTCAAGCCGTGTCATAGCTGTCTTTAACGCATTCTCTGTTTGCTTATGCCGTTCGCTTTTCTTGCCAAGGTGAAAGGCTTTCGCTAAAGCCATAAAAAAAACGGCTAAAGCCGCTGTAAACATGAGAAAATATTTCTTAAACCAAAAAATCACAAGCGTTGCTCCCTAAATCGCTTGGCTACAAACACTATGCCTGTACATGCCGCTAAAACCATTATTCCTGCTAATGCCCATTGGATAGGACCATTGCCCGCCAACAAACCTCCAAGACCTGAACAAGAGCCTATAATTGGTGCAAGCGCTTCTATTTTGAGAAGTCCTGTTGCTGCTTTCGTTTCTACTCTTTGATAATTAGAAGAAACATAACTTCCTTTCGCCCATAACCCTGCTTCCGCTGCTCTACGGTTTGCAAGCCCTTGAAGAGGTTTTCCACCTACCTTATTCCATTTCTGTAATTCTGTTGGAACAGCCTCATAATCTCCCTTATTCAGTTTTTTCAACAACGTCGAGTGACAAAAGGCTTTAATCCCTACATTATAGCAAAACGATACTAATGCCGCGAACTGTTCATCCGTTAGCGAAACTGTTACAGCTTTCTCAACGGCTGTCTCAAATTGCTTTAAATCCTCACAAAGAATTTCTTCTGCTTGCTGTCGTGTAATACACATCCCTTTTTTGACAAGCGGTTTACCAGCTTTGCTCGTGTGTCCATAACCAATGGTCCACACGCATGCTATATCTTGATAGGCATTCAACCGTAAACCTTCCCATTGTTTGATAAGTGTAAGTCCTTCTGATGATATTCTTCTCATCTGCTTCTCCATAAAAAAAGCCCCACACAAGGTGAGGCACTCCAAAAGATATTGTTGTTTATGCTTATAACGATTTTATTCCCTATTTTCTTTGATCAATTGCTCCACCTCTTCAACACTAAAGCCAAGAGCAAAGATCGGCGCATATTCGCTTTCCTGTAATTCATATTGTATGCGCTTTTCTAAAAAAACTCCCTCTAAACCAATCGGCATTTCTGTTACCATATCAATCTTATGCCTCTCATCTTCAATGCCTTCTTCCCCTTCACCAAGTTCCTTTATCGCAACCCAGTAAAAACGCGTTTCCAATAGCTGCTCTAGCCGTTTTACCGTCTCAGCCTTGTCAAATTCAAACATGTTCAGATAATCTTGCTTTGTATTCAAATGCTCTGGATACTCTCTCATCTCCTCCTCCTCTAAACAAAACGACGCGCACGGCTACATCCACGGGCGCTAGCTGCTTCATAAATGGCATTACGTATAATGACTGCACGCAGATGCGAATTGATATTCCTACTATCTGACCAGTCTCCACCACCTAGCAATGCATACATATCTTGTTTAAATTTTACATTTGGTGAGGTTCCAGTTACTGTTTGCATAAAACAAACATCTCTTACAAATTGCCAAACATAACCGCAACCATCTTCACACCCTATATGCGAGATCATTCGTCTATTCTCCGTGGTCTTATGACCTCCTGAATGTTTAGGAGAAGGTGCCTTTTTGCCTTGAATCCCACCACCTTCATTGCTTCCATACATCGCAGAAGTAAATTCTGTATTATTTAGCAAAGCCTTCTTAACACGCAACATATCTGATACGTGATTTGTCTGTAGACGGTTCGTCGTAATAGGAACACCATATGCCGAGCGCGTATTTTCACCAGTGCCTGACTGGAGATAAATATCCACCCAAATATCCTGTGAGGGGTCGTAAACCATCCCTTCAGGCGAACTATGCGGACGGTGGTTCAAACACCAAACAGAATTGGGCAAAATATCCCCTGCCTGATAGCCAGACAAAGGATGATCAGCAATCGTTCCAACATCCGCACAAAGCGTATGAAAGCCTCCTATCTTTCGCGAATTCATCGCGGTATATCCCGCTGGATAGGTACTGTTGTTCGATATTATAAATCTCGTCTGATTGGCATCTGTAGACACCAAATAGATATAATAATCCTTGCCCGCTGTAAGAGATTGAGAAATTGTGATATTTTTATCTTGCGTGTAACTTGCAATCAAAATATCATTTGCTAGCGCTAAAGAAATATGTGTTCCTTTTTTCAACGTTAATTGTTTTTTCCCTGTCGCAACAAGAAACGGCGTGGTAACTGAGATCACACTCAAGTTTAAAGATTTAAGTAAATTATGCAAACTAGAAGTGCTACCGCTCTGTTGTGCACTCGCCGCTTTTTTTGCTTCCTCTGCTGTCCTTTTTGCCTCATTTGCTGTTTGTGTGACAGGAGCCAAACCGTTCTTTGCTTGAAGAGCCATTTGTTTGGCTTCACTCGCTTCTGTTCGTGCTATTCCCGCTATTTTCTTAGCTTCTTCTGCTGCCCTTTCAGCCAAGCTTGCTTTAACCCCTGCTCCATCCGCGGCTTGCTTAGCTTCATAAGCTTTATTTGACGCTCCATAAGCTATGTTTTCTGCCTTTCCTGCTGTTTTCTTGGCTTCATCCGCTCCCATCCGTGCTAGGCTTACGGGAGCTTTAAAATTCTCAACCACTTGATTGATATCTATAACCTTACTCCTTGCCTCAGAAGCTATTCTCTCTGCTCTTTCTGCTATTGTCCGAGCCTGTCCCGCATCATGTTTCGCAGAGGAGGCTGTATTTTTTATGGCTTGAACCGCATCCTTCGCTTCGCTCGCTTCTGTTCGTGCGCTTCCTGCTGTTTTTTTCGACTCATCTGCTGTACGTTGCGCAGATTCTGCTATAAGCTTCGCATTATTGGCTACTTCTTTCGCTTTGCCGACTTCATCCTTCGCTTCATACGCTCGTGACTCCGCTTTGCTTGCTGTTTTCTTGGCTTCTTCTCCCGCCATTTCTGCTAAACTTGCTTTAACCTTTGCGCCATCTGCTACTTGCTTGGCATCACCAGCTTTATTCGAAGCTTGATAGGCTATATTCTCCGCACTTTGTGCTTTTGTCCGAGCTTGCTCTGCATCATGTCTTGCAAAACTTGCTGCATCTTTAGCTTCTTTCGCTGTTTTCTTGGCTTCATCCGCTACTGTCTCTAACCTTTCTGCCTTTTGCCGTGTCCCTTCAGCAGACTTCTTTGCCTCTTGTGCTAATCTCTCTGCTGCTTCCGCTTTACCCTTTGCCTCGTCGGCTATATTCTTGACCGTCTCACCAACAGCATGAACCGCTTGCCTATCAACACCCAATGCCTGTTCAACCGCAGCTTTCGCTTCAGAAGCTGCTTTTGTAGCTGCTGTTGCATCTTGTTGCGCCTGACGTGCCGTCGCTGTTGCTGTATCTGCTGTACTCTTGGCTTCTTCTGCTGTGGTCTTCGCTGTATTCATCCCCCTAACAGCGCTTTCTGATGCTGCTTTGGCTTCGTGAGCTACGCTCTCTGCTATCAAAGCCTTTGCCTTGATAGAAATAATATCTACAGTCGCTTTCCTTGCTGTATTTTTTGCATCTTCGGCTGTTTTTGTCGCTGTCGCTACCGATTGTTTTACTTCCTCCACTAAACCTTTTGCTTCAACAGCTGTCGTTTTACTTTCATTGGCTAACGTTGCTGCCTGATCTGCTATTTTCTTCGCTTCAGCGGCTTTAGACAGTGCTTCAGTAGCACCTTGTTGCGCTGTTGCTATCTCTAACCCCTGTTTTGCTTCTTGCGCCATAGTCTTGGCTTGTGTAGCAATGGCTTCTACTGTTAAAGCCTTCTGTTGTGCTCCTTCTGCTATTCTTTTGGCTTCTTCAGCTGTATTCTTGACATGATCAACCGATTGCTTAAGATTATTGACTGTCGATAGGGCTCTAGACGCCGTTTCTTTTGCATCACTGGCTGCCGAAGACGCTGCATCCGCTGTGCTTGTGGCTTCTTTTGCTGTGGTGAGTGCTTGCCCACTGTTCGCTGTCGCTGTTTCTGACGCTCTCTTGGATGCTTCAGCAATTCCCTTTATTTCATCTGCTAGTGACTTCGCAGCATTGGCTGTCTGTTGCGCTGTTTCTGCAACACTCTTCACTTCACCCATCACCCGCTTGGCATCATCAACAGCACTCTGAGAGTGTTCGGATAGTGTTTTGGCACTCTCTGCCGTTGCCTTCGCTTCTCTTGCCTCTGTCAAAGCTGTCGCTACTGTACTTTCAACTTGCGTAACTATTTTTGTGCTATCCGTGACTGCTGTCGTCACTCTATCGGCTGCACCTTTAACATTCTCCGCTATACGCTTGGCTTCTTGCGCTAAACTCTCTGCCGCTTCTGATTTCCTCTTGGCATCTTCTGAGGAAACTTTCGATTCCTCTGCTGTCGTCTTGGCGGCATTGGAGGCTGTTAATGCTGTTTTTGCCTGCTCTAAAGCTGTCTCAGCTGTCGTCTTGGCTTCAGAAGCTACAGTAACTGCACTCGCTGCTGTGCCTGCTGCTTGCGCTATCGTCGTCGTCGCTGCATCCGATAATTCCTTGACATTGTCTGCTATAGTTTTCGCTTGATCTGCTGTTTGTTGCGCGCCATTCGCACGCGCCATGGCTTTTTCTGCTTCTTGTCTTGCACGCACAACTTGTTCTGCTGTTGCAAAAGCTTCATAAGCATAAAGAGACGCTGTTCCTAACAATTTTGGGACAACGACAACATCCTGTGAAGTCCCCTCTAGCATTTCTTCTTTTGTTGCTACAGGTAGTAAATATTCATGTGTGTGATTTGGTATCCACATTTCTTTCATCCTCACATCAGTTCAGAGCAATTCATCAAATGAACACTCTTTCAATTCATCAACATCATCCCTCAACCTTTCTAATTGCCTTTCTAAAGCCTCAAATGAACCAGAAAGCTCTGCCTTCAAAGACGCCTTCAACAAATCTAAAATCCCATGAAGCGGCGCATGCACAAAACGGTCTCCCGAATACAAAACGACCCGTACTTGAGACGGGTCGCTAATCTCTGATATCGCAAACGGTTTTAATGACATTTCAACTCCTCATGTCTTGATCCCATAAATTACACTCACATTAACGGGGCGCGTTTCAACACCACCAACCCTCTCTGCCATAAGGTGATGTTCATGATGCTCTCTGTCATTCAGACCTTCTGTTATAGGCGTTGAATAATATAAAAAATTAGCAAAGGGGCTCCTGATAAACCAAGGTAAGCGAGGCGGCTTGTCTTTTTCTGTAAACCAAAATGGAACCTCTGAAATGCCCACTATTCGGTCAAATTCTTGATTACACCTTTCCAAGGCATCCCCACTCAAACCTACACACTCTTCGTCTACAAATCTCTTTCGCCTTTGCAAGTGAGCTTCAGAAGAAGAAACATCCCGTTTTTTTCGAGAAGAAAGACCTTCTGATGACGCTGGACCTATAAAATGTTCATGCGCTTTTAAAGAACAGCCTTGCTGACTTGCAAAAGAACGCCAAGGGTCTAAATTGCGTTCATTATCAAGTCCCCGTAAAAATAGCCCCCGAAAATCGGGAACATTAAACGTCTCAACGCCATCCCCTTCTCCCCACGTCGTTCCTATGACACAAAATAAATCCCAATAAACATACCGTGAATAAGCACGCCCATCACATGGCAACCAACCATCCGGCAAGCGCTCCATTGCAAACGGTCCTATCAGACCGGAGGGTAAGCGTTTTAAGGAAGAAACTTTGCCACTTGTCGGGTTGAGAACTTGCCAACCGGTTATATCTTCATCGTAAATAACGGTATAAAGACAGCCATCTTGTATCTCTCCTCCCAGTAAGGCTAATAAACCGGTTTCTGTCGCCTTATAAACGGGCTTACCGGCTAAATTATTTAAAGCAATTGTTGTCGCCCCAACATTCTTGCCCTTCGCTTTAAAACAAACCGATATGCCATTCTTATACTCTAAAAATGCCGATTGGCTTAGAAGCCTTATCACGCTCGTCTTTTGGTTATTATCAACCGTCACAATCCCTTCAAGCACGCCGCCCGTATCCGATAAATACTCACTTATCCTTTGCATCATCACACGGGCGCTATTATTGACCGTGTTAGGATGCTGTCCCTCTGACCAATTAATCAAAGCATCAGCACCACCATTTTCAGATGCCGTTAAAGACCAATCATAAATCGTCGACATATGAACCTCACGTCTTGATTCCAAACACAACACTCATATTAATCGGACGCGTCTCACTTGCACCTGAACTTGCCAAAGCAACATCACGCATGTGAAGGTGGGAATGGGGAAAGGCTAGCTTATGGTGCACGCGTATATCTTCTGCCCTCACACCCAAACGTTCGGCAAGTTTCAATCTTTGCTGTTTATTAAGCTCGTAACCCCATAGGATAGTGATATCCCCATACCAGCTTTCCGAATCCCCTTCACTATTCAAAATAGAAAATGTCTGACCACCATGGTCATGCTTTCTCATAGCGTCATTTTGTAAAGTGCCAAGATAACGAAAGCGGTCTATCTCGCGATCATCATCAACACCTCGTAAAAAAACACCACGCAAATCGGGAACATTAAACTTCGTCCAACTATCAGCTCCACCCCATCTGATCCCTATCGCATCATAAAGAGCAGGATAATCACTGCGCAAATAAGCCTTCCCATCACAGGGTAACCAGCCATCTGGCAAAACTTGCATCCCAAAAATCCCTATCGTCCCTGTAGGATAAACGGGAATAACCGGCTCTTGTGATAAAGAGAGAGGCGTAGGATTTAAAACTTGCCAAGCATGATCCCTATAAACCAAGCTATAAATGCACCCCCTTTGAAGTTCACCTCCCGATAATGCACGGATGCCTAATTCCGTCGCCTTGTAAACAGGTTTAGCCGCCAAATCATTCAAGGCAATTGCGGTTTCCCCAATATTCTTACCCTTTGCTTTAAAATATATTGATATCCCATTCTTATACTCTAAAAATTGCGATTTACTTTGAAGTCTTATCAACGTCGTCTGTTGTTCAGCATCAACCGTAAAAGTGCTTTCAATCACACCACTCGTATCGGATAAATATTCACGCACACGCTGCATCATCACACGGGCGCTGTTATTCACGCTACTAGGACGTTGTCCTTTTGACCAATCAATCAAATCATCACAATAGGCATTCAAGGAGGCATTTAAAGACCAATCATAAATCGTTGACATCTTAAACCTCATGTCTTAATCGCAAACAGAACACTCACATTTACTGGACGCGTCTCGCCCTCACCAGTGCTCTCCAAAACAACCTCTTGGCTCTCATCAAGAGTATGAGAACTTACAATGTAGCCTCCTAAATTCTCACGCTCTATGCCCATAAAATTCGCTAGAGAGCTCCCCCCAAACAAGCCTAGACGATAGCCCAACACATCCGTCGTATTCCCATCCCAAAAGTTTTCGTTGCTGGTAAAATGAGACATCGAAAGGCTCTGTCCTTGATGTTGGTGCGACTCGATTAAATCTGTTTGCACACTTGCAAAAGAACGCCCCTCATCAATATTGCGCCCTCCATCAACACCCCGTAAAAACATCCCTCGAAAATCTGGAACATTAAACGTTGTAACGCCATCCCCCTCTCCCCAAACCGTGCCTATCGTCTCAAATAAATCACGATAATCACGACGTAAATAAGCCTTCCCATCACAAGGTAGCCAATCCTTTGGAATCCCGCGCATTCCAAACGTTCCTATAAAACCCGTGGGATAAAGAATGCTTTCTACTTCTAAAGGGATAGAGGTCGGATTAACGAGATGCCAATGATCTTCATTATAAACCAAGCTATAAATGCACCCCTGTTGGATTTCGCCCCCTGATAAAGGACCAACCCCTAATTCCGTTGCTTTATAAACCGGCTTGCCATCTAAAGTATTTAAGACAATCGTGGTTGCGCCAACATTCTTACCCATAGCCATAAAGCGCAAAACGATACCATTCTTATACTCTAAAAATTGCGATTGGCTTTGAAGTCTTATCACACTCGTTTGTTGTGCGCTATCAACCGTAACACTACCTTCAAGTACGCCTCCCGTATCTGACAAATATTCTCTTATCCTTTGCATCATAAAACGAGCGCTATTGTTCACACTGCTAGGATGCTGCCCCTCTGACCAATCAACCAAATCATCGGCGCGCGTGTTCTCCGACGCCCTAAGCGACCAATCATAAATCGTTGACATCTCTTGTGAATCCTAAATCTTATAAAACGGTCCGTAAAACGCACGCATGAATTGCCTCATCAAAGGATTATCATCAGATCTCTCATCAGCTTCTTCTGATGCCTCTTCTTGTGATGCTAATAATGCCCTTAAAACCTCGAGCAAGTTGTCTCTATTTCTAATGCCACCATGCGCTGTAGGACTTGCTCTATAAGGCTGCCCACCGTACACCTGCAACACACGGTGCACAAAATCACCGGCTCGCATGGTATTATTCCCACCATTCAAACCTACCGCATTGCTGCCAACAATTTGCGCTGCATTGGCATGAGGGTTTTGCAAAAGACGGGCGGCTCCTCCTGCACCTTGTTGATGCGCTAAATACAATTCTGCTTCACTAGGCGCTCTCCCCAACAGACGGCTTAAATGATTGCGATTATCAAGTGTCAACCGCCCCATGGCATCTGCCGCTTGCATGGGGTCAAAACGGTCTTGCAAACCATATTGTTTTGCTGTGCTATCGATAAATTGATACAAACCACCAGCAGAAGAACGCGGATTGCGCGCATTCGGATTGCCTCCACTTTCCACTTGCGCAACACGGTATAAATAGCTCTCAGGCAAACCATAACGCGCTGCCGTTTGCCGTATCGCTTGATTGACAGAAGGACTATAACGGGTCATTTCGCATACTCTATTGAAGCACTAGGACCTAACCCTTTTGCTATAGCCCTAGAAACAATCTTCAAGCCTTCATCAGTTATCACACCGGCTTTATGCCAGTTCAAAGCACTTTGAATCAATTTGGCAATTTCATTGCGCTCCATTCCTTTAACGCCAAAAGTTGCTAACTTCGCTATTCCGCGCTCTAGCTCTTGTCTTGCTCGTACCGCCTCTGGTGCATTTGGATGAAAAAATATGTTTCGTGCTAATTTTAAGCCTTGAGCTGGTATATCAGGAATACTATGTGGTACACGAACTCCATCAAAAAGAGAAATCTTAGGAATGCCTTCAAATTTGCTAAAACCCTCTTTTGCTGCATCAGAATAGAATTGCTCCTGATCTACTGCCTTTTTAAAAGTAGAAAACCGTTCCGGTCCTATCATCCTTTTAAGATTCTCAGATGCAAGATTTTGTTTTAAAAGTTTAGAAAATTCATTAATAGGGTCATCATTTTTTCTGAGTAAATCATCTAATGCATCTCTCATACCCATCTGATAGGTATTATTTTGTTTTGTCCAGTTCCCTTTAGAAAGATTTTCCTGAACTGCATCCCTTTCAAAACTCTTTTCAAGCTTTGTTCCAAGAGCTTGTCTACCTTTTTCAAAGCTATCTGCAAAGCCTTTGTATTTTGCTGCGCTACCCCGTGCTGCTTTATAAGTAGGAGAAATTTTATCCGTTATTTTTACCAAATTGTTCTTCAAAATTTGATATGTAGAAGCCCCTTCTTCATCACCAAGCTTTCGATTCATTCTGATTAAAACATCAAGGGATTTCTTGCTTCGATCTAGTAACTCCATTGTAGGTTTATAATTGATATGGCTAAACTCTTTTGCATAGAATCGTTGAGGTATTGCTGTGCGGGGGTCTCTTTCTAACTTTTTGACAGCGTGCTTAAGAGCGTCTTGAAATCCTTCTTGTTTAAAAAGCCTATTAAGAGCTGGATAATATCTTTTTTCTATTGGAGTACGATAGGCTTGTGCATAGAGAGAACCATGTGCTTCTTCCCCTTGCTCTTTAAGCGTCCTGCTTAAAGTATCCCTATGCTGGTATGGAACAATTGTCTGCTCCATCATATCATCAAGACGTTGAACAGAACCGCCTAATCTTTTCTCATGCGCTTGTTTCAAGAGATGATAAACATCTTCATTTGTTTTAGACGCATTCCACAAAGTCTGTCGTAGTTTTTCATTAATATCTGTCAAAAATACTTCCTGAGGTTCTGAGCTAAGACGTTCGGTAATTTTTTGGGGTTTATTATCGTAAAGTTGCTTGGCAACTTCTCGCAAAGCCTTATTGGAAACCTCTTTATGAGCGGGATTAAAATAATTCCTTACAAGTGGAGGCGATTTTAAAGCATTTACAAGTAAACCACCTAACTTAGAAACCCCCGCACCTGCTAAACTAGCAGCTGGTGTCAAAATTGCTCCACCAGCACCACCAGCTAATGCCGAATTTACCGTATCATTGTAACCTTCTCCTGCACCAGAACCATGTAAAGCTCCAGAGCCTGCCCCAACAAGAGCTCCCCTGCCCAAACTTCCTAAAGTCGAGCCTGCTCGCAAAAAATTTAATGCTGGAATACCAAATGATGCTAATGTTGGTAAAATCGAACCAGCAATATAAGCACCAGAAGATAACCATGGATGTTTCTCTTCCAAGGCTTTTTGGTAAGCGCGTTCTTTGGCTACTCTTCTGTTATAAACCTCTTCTGCCTTTTTATCGCCGCTCCAATAATCCCTCACACCTGCTTCACGTACTGCTTTCATTTCGTCAAAATAACCTGCCGTTGCACCAGATGCGCTATGTCTCATAACCGCATCCAACCACGTAAGATCTTTATCATCAAATGAAAAATCATTAGATGTTTCTTGAGTATTAGGAATATCCTCAGCAATACCAATCACTTTATATTTCCTAGCCCACTCAGGGAGACGTGATTTATCATAATCCTTAAGTTCAGGATAATCTGTTTCCTTTTGAACATCTTCAGCAATACCAATAACCTTATACTTTCTAGCCCATTCAGGAAGAAGTGACTTATCATAATTCTTAAGTTCAGACATGAAACATAACCTATTTTCTTATAGTCATTCTTTTACCATCGGCATCAATAACAATAAAATCTGCCCCTTTCGGTAAGGCTTCAATTTCTTCTGCACTTTTTACTACAGGCGCATTTGCACTATGTCCTTGCTGTGGAGCATTAAAATGCGGCTGTGAGGTAACCTTATCAACATTCTCTTTCGTTAATGCAACGTGACCGTTTTCTAGCAAAGACAATACGTCTGATTTCATCTTACCCAAAATTTCATGGATTTTTTTCAATCTAAACAAGAGCTCTTTATGACCCAAGTTGTACTTTATCTCTCCTAAATAGCTCTTTAAGATATCAAGCTCTCTTTCTGTGAGATTTCCAAAACCTGAGGCGCCATTACGCGAATACTGTCTCATCGTTTCTAAACGATCAATACCTATACGATTTTTAATGGAATCAAGCAGTGAACTCATATCACGGTGTTGAGGAACACCCAACTGAGCTTGTATACTAGCCGCATTACCTGTAGCCCATTCACCATTTTCTTCTATATAGTTCATAAAACGTTCAATGTCATGGAGTGTATTATTACTGATAGTTTCTCTATTTTTAAGCTCTATCGTTTCTCGTAGGCGGTCCAATTCTTCTTTAGATTTAGTGTCATAACCGCCATTCACTTTTTGTAATAGAAAAGCATTCAACGCATCTTTATTCCCAGCCATGAACCGCGCTTCTTCTTCACTATAGCCTTTGGACTTTAGATACTCGACAGTTTGGTTAATCTGCCCTCTTTGTTTATCGCCTGCATTAAGTTGCTTAACACCACTTGCAAGCGCATCCCACCCAGAACCGCCTGACGGTGCTGCCGACATACCTGCAAAAAGATCTTGAAGCTTTTTATAAAAATCAGACTGGACAAACTTTTCAAAACCAGTTCGAGTATCTGCTGGAGAAGGTTGTGGCTGTGGTGTTGAAGCTGCCTCTACTATAGGCGTAAGTTGTTTAATCTCCTGTGCATTAGGGAGTGATGGATGATCACCTACACCAAGTGGTATTTGCGCTTCAGGAACCATATAGGGCTCTTTCTTCTCATGATAGATTCCATCAGGAATAATAGAACCTACGTTAAGAGAAGAAAGAGAACCCGTATCAAATGATTTATCAATAGAAATTGCACTAGGAACAACAGGACCTTGATGCTGCTGTATCAATTGCTGTAACAGATTCATTTTATCAATCGGTCTCTCACCAATTTTCGGAATAACCATCCCTAAGAGCTTACGACCATAGATCTCTTCACGCTTTTGGCGTTCTCTTTCTTCTTGAACTGTAGACCATGTTCTTCTAGCACGTTGTACTGTAGGTGGAAGATGTGCACTATGTTGTATTAAACCATCTGCTCCTATTCTAGACATTCTAACTAAAGGATGTTCACCTTGATCAGGAGGAATAAAAAAACGCGAAATGTTATCGAACCAAGAACTTTTTTCCATTTCTTTCTTTCCTATACACCAAATTTTTTGCCTAAAAATGCGCCAAAAGGCTTAGAAATATCAGGAACACCCATAAAACTTGTCGCAAGACCTGCTACTGTCGCAAAATTCTTCCAAGGGTCGTTGCCTTGCATCATAGAGGCTGTATTATTATTCGTCGTTGAGCCGTAATTGCCTGCAAAGCCATGCGCGGCATTCATCAACATGTTCAGTCTATTCCAACCGCTATTGTCTTGCTCCAGCCAACGTTCACGATTGGCATCAACAAGTCTTTGGTTGTAAGCATCAAGCACACCTCCCCCTTGCATGGCATTGGTATAGGCATTACTGTATCCATGTAAGAAATTATTCGCCGCTCCCAATTGGTTCTGATTGGTTTGATCAATCATCGCATTGGCTTGCATCATGTGCTGCAAATCTTGATTATATTGATCAGCCATAGCACGCGCATATACAGAGCCACTCCCCTTCCGCAATTCATCTTTATGATCAGGAGTTCCATAGCGACCTATACCTGAGAAATATCTGTTAATTCTATTTTCTACATCATCCAATCCATCTTGAAGCGCCTGACCAAAATACGAATTCCTTCCCATCATACCACCAGAAGCTATACGCCCAAGATTGTTCGCAGATGCCGTTGGATTGTTGATTAAATTCAACAGAGAACGGTTTTGATAGTGCAATGGTACACTCCCAATACCTCCAATCGCTTGGGTGGTTGGAGCACTTAACGGTGCTACACGCGGTCCACCGTAAACATTACCACCTGCCCCTGAGTTATAAAGACCAAATGCATGTGCACCTCCCTGTCTAAAGAGGTTATCCACCCAAGAAGGAGGTGCTGTGGTTTGTACCTGATGTTGTTTGGTTTCAGTTGGGCGTTTTTCCCCCATCTTCTAATCCCTTTCTATAATATACCATATCTATTCCATAACCTTGCTTCTTCAGTGCCGGTTTCCACCCTAAACGTCCCAAGATCTCCATCTCAAAAGCACCATTCTCATATGCCCAATCCTCTATAACGCTTAGGTGATCAACAAGCTCTAACCCGCCCTTACCGCTACAACCACAAACAAGCGCACGCTTCTTTCCTAATGCCGTATATTGAAGTTGGGTCGTAACCGCTGCTAAAAACGCATCATCGTCATCAAGCACCAACCATAACTGCTTCTTGCCATTGCAAATCTCTTCAAGGAGTTCTTGCAAAGTAAGTTCGTGCTTGAAACGTTCACTATAACGACGAAAAGCTGCAACTATCTCTTCAAGATAAGGAGCTATGCGCTCCTTATCCCAAGAAGTCGTGAGAACTATCTTTGCCATTAGCCTCTGCCTAGTGACCGTAAATCCACATTAAAGCCCGTGATGTGTTTCCACGTAACACCTTCAGGAATCCGCAATTTAAAGCGGTGATAGCGATTGCGTGAACGAACATGATAAACACCCGTCACAAAGGAACATATCCTCTCCTTGTGCCATGTAATCGGTGTGTTATTACTACAAACTCTCCGCTCTCCTATGCTTAAAAGTCCTTCTTGCGTATCAACCTCTGCAAACATCTTGGTGAAAAAACTAAAACTCCCATCAGGCGCACCCATCTCTTGCGAAACAACAATCGCCTCCATCGGCGCTCCTGTAAACACAACAAGTCTGTTTTTCTTATCAAAAGCACCAAGCATAGGTGCTCCACTTTGCCAAATAGAACTGTCAAGAGAAGCCGGTAAGCTCTCAAGACTTGTGGAAATCTCATCTAATTGTTCCAATGTATAGCCTGCCGTGAATACTGGAAAGAACGTAAAAAGTTCTCCTTGAAGGGTCGACCATTTCTGCAAACCCCAATCATAAACAAAGGTGGTTTGTTTGCTATTGCCACTCTTCAAAGACCAATAAACGCGATTATAAACAGGGTCTATCACCCCTTGCATCTCATCAAGGGCAAGCTTATCAAACGTCGAGAATACCGTTCGGTCAACCTTTTCAAAACCTATCGGTAAAAGTTGACCATCAGTGCTCATCTGATAAAAACCACCATCACCGGCAAAAAAGGCATCACTACCACGACAAGCAATAGCTCCAGAACTTCTTGCCCCACGCTTGTCTTGGATCTTTTGAAAAATAAACGGAACCTTAGACCCTAAGGTAAAAGAACCGGCATAAACAGCAGAACGTAGAAAAACAAGTGGATTGCTCGATTCTGTCGCACCCTGCACATGTTCACCATCATGAAAGTCATGATAATAACAATCTTTACCACCAACCGTCCAATGGCTTGCATCATTCAAGCCTGACCAATGGATACGATTGGGATGATCTGTTAGCTGCATCAGGCAAACGAAATCACCCCAAACTTTTACCAAACCTGCTTTGGGCGGATTACCTGCTAAATCTTCAAACTGTTGAGAACTGCGAACCTTGAAAAGCTGTGGTTTGTCGTTTCTGTTCACCGCAATAATGCTTTCACCAAATAACGCAAACGACCATTTGTTTTCCTCATTCGCCTGATATGTCACACCACTTTGGCTAATGTCTTGCCAACCACGCGTTTGACTATCATAACTATAGAGCTTCTGCGCTCCTCCAACGATTATCTTAACACTATTGCCTGTCCTAAACGCTATCATGCCCAATGGCTTCTCTCCCAAAGGAGCAGAAATTACCGTAGCACTGGGCATGGGCATGTAAAAACCATCCGCCGGTAAAACATTCACAAGCCTATCAGTAAAGTTGCTGTTAACAACCGCAACATCTGGTCTGTAATCAGCAATGGGAAAATAAACCATCTTAGAAATCCGTTGGAATTATTCTGGTCACGTTATGACGTTGAGACGTCTCTGCACGCAATTCTCGCAACTGTTCGTTAAAGTCATTGTAAGCCGCCGCGGCAGAATCTGGTTCTTTCAAGATATTCTTATACAATTCATACTTTGCACGCGCTTTGATCAGATCAAAGGCATGGACAAACCATGGATGCTCCTCATCGACACTCTCTATCTCTGATAAACGCATAGGTGAGAGAATGAGTTGAATCTGATAGGCTCTATCCGGTGTGGGATAAAGATGTAATTGCCTATCAAAATAACTGTAACAAACCGGCGTTCCTTGCTGCTCTGATGATAACAAAGGCTCTAAAGAAACATGGTCCTTACACTCCAATGCAAGCTTGTGATGTTGATCAGAACTCAGATAAA
This sequence comes from Bartonella sp. DB5-6, assembly GCF_000278115.1. Lineage (GTDB taxonomy): Bacteria > Pseudomonadota > Alphaproteobacteria > Rhizobiales > Rhizobiaceae > Bartonella > Bartonella refiksaydamii. Next base: position 144,904 of record NZ_JH725116.1, on the reverse strand, counting down.
CGTTTTTGATTTTAACAGCACTTTCGATATGGCTGGTAGTGCTTGCATCATAAACACCTTGTCCCGCCCGTGTCTCAAACACCACATAACGGCTTTCGTTAAAGTAAAAGGTCTCCCGTTCACAAAAACGAATGGCTGCAAAAATACTTTCTTGGATTTGATGAACATACTCATCCGCTATGTCATCAATCTCATCTTGAATGACCGACACAAGGTGCGAAAGTGTTCTCTTATGACGATAAACATCTCGCTTTACAGGTATTGGTCCTCCGGTCTTAACCCGAATATAATGACGTGTCATCAAAATACCTTTCAGTAAAAATTATTACTATTGATATTATATATTTTGTGTAGTATAGTGCACTGATGGTAACCATTCATAAAACGATAGAATTTGATACTTGGCTTAAGAAACTTAAAGATAAAAGCGTTAAAGCTATTATTCTTCAACGTGTTGTACGGTTAAGACAAGGTCTTTTAGGTGATGCGAAGTTTTTTAATGGCATTGGTGAATTACGTATCCACTATGGGGCTGGTTACAGAATTTATTTTACCCAAAGAGGCTCTGATTTTATCCTTTTGTTATGCGGTGGAGATAAATCAACGCAGAAAAGAGATATTGAACAAGCGTTAAAGTTAAAAGAGGAGTACAGTGATGAAAACTACACCATTTAAACCAGAAGAATATCTTGAAACCACTGAGGAACAACAAATATTTCTCAATGAAGCCTTCAAAACAGGTGATGCTGCTCATATAGCGGATGCCCTTGGTATAGTTGCGCGAGCTCAAAATATGAGTGCCTTAGCAAAAGAAACCAATCGCGAACGCAGTGGATTATACCGCTCTTTAAGCAAAACAGGTGACCCTAAACTTTCTACTTTAGTCGCTGTCTTATCTGCCCTTAATTTGCAACTCTCTGTACAGTCTTCTACTTCATAAACTGAGAGGGAGTTAATACATATCTCCCCCAATTTCAGTGATTAGTCACAAACTCAACAACCACCGTTGCTTCACCGGATTGAACCGATTTCGTTACTTTCGCATAGAGAGTGACCTCTTTATCAGAAGGTACAAACTCTTTTTGATTGTTTATCGTGACCGTTTGAACACCTTGTTGTTTAATATCAGGTTCACCAAACTCTTTTCCTCCAGCAGTGCTGCCAATCTGTAACTTGGCATCTGTAAAAACCGTTTTGACAAAAACCTTAATCGAGGTAATCAGGGCTCCACAAGGTAAAGTGCCTATTTTCATCACTTGCTCTTTAACTTCATGGCTAAAATTAAGCCGCAAAAAGCTTACCTGCTGGGTATGAAGATTTCTCCCTTGCAAGGGCTGTGGTAAATAATCTGCCATATCTTATCCCCTCAACGATTAGTCACGAATTGCACAACCACAACACACTCACCAGCCGCAGTTGTTTTATCCCGTGTTGCATAAAGGGTAACTTCCTTATCAGCTGCAACAAAAAACTTTTGATCTGTTGGCGTAAAGTCCTGTGTGCCTTGGGTTTTGATATCCTTTTCACCAAACTCATTGCCGCCATAGGTGCTACCTATCTTTAATTTTGCCTCAGAAAACGCGGTCTTGACAAAAGCCTTCATCGAAGTGATCAAAGCACCTCGAGGCAAAATTCCTATTTTCTCCGTAAGATGTTTATCTTTATGCGAGATATTCAAACGTAAGAAACTCACCTGTTGGGTATGAAGAGTTCTTCCCTGTAATGGAGGTGGTAATTGATCTGCCATGTCTTGTTTCCTCCATATGATTAATTATCAGGTTCACCACTGTAAGTGGGAATGACAATCGTTCCAAAATCTTGGGCTGCTTGAGAGCTATTTGGAAATTTGAAACGGGTTTTCTTCATGCCAATCAGTGTTTTCGCAGACAAACCATAGTAACGTTGATAGTCGAAATGCTCTTCCACCAATTTATAGCGATTGACATTGCGATTATTCCCAAAAGCCATAACGATACTCTGTGCACCAAGCAAAACAGCGCGACGCACACTTTTTTTCGCTGTATGATCGGTGGATTTAACCCCATGGGTGACATGTTCAGATTCACGTAAAATCACACCATTATACATGCCTAAAGAACCATCAAAGATTGGGTTTTTCGCACGAGAGCCTGTGTAAGCAGCTTTCTGAATATCAAGCCACTGACCCGTTTCTGTATTGGTACGCAATTGCATCACTTGTGTTGGATGCAAATAAAGAACATAAACACTCTCCCCATTCACACGCACTGGTCGAATTTTGGGATTAGCAAGTTTGGCCATTTTTACAGCTTCGTCAATAAGCTTCAAACTAAAGCTGTGTTTTGGGGCTTCACTTAGCTCTTCATCCTTGGTTTTACTATCTGGACGGATAATTCGCTTACTGCTTGGTGCCAGAGGTTCATTAAATCCATAATGCACATTCTCGATATCTATCATCCGATCTTCAAAAGAGATTGTCCTTGCTGTATATCCACAAGCTTGAATGAAAAACATCAAGCTTAGGCGATCTGCATACCAATCAACCAAGCCATCTTTTGCTTCGTCACGCAAATCAAATGTTGTACGTTGCTGCGCTATACTACCTTCATTTTCTACACGAACTGCATGCGAAAGCTCGTCAATATACAATCTGTCATGAAGGAATTGTAATGCCTCTTCATTCCCTTCAAGCGTCTGTCCTGAGGTGACACCCCGTCCCAAAAGCTGTGCACGCAAGCTAAATGTAACACAATCTCCTCTGCCCTTCTGTGTTTCAGTTTTAAGTTGAATAATACTGTTCGACCCCCTGCCTATAAGAGGGGCAATAGGTATCGCCTTTGAAACTTCTGTATTTAATAATTTTGACCACGTGCTTATCGCATGAGGATCATCTGCTCTAACTGTTGTTAATGCCATTGATTTAACCTTTCTTTGCTGTAAAAAAAAACCGGCTTAAAAGCCGGACTATCAACCTGCATAAAACAGGCTAGTTTCTATAAAAAAGCGCACTTAATACCCGTTACCTGCACCATGTAATTGCCGGAATATTTCTTTATTTCTCGGAATGGATATCCAAGCGTCAAATTCTTCTTCTGACATCCTATCAATGCTTGCTAAAGTGGTTGGTCCAACACTCACCCCTCCACCAGATGCCGTCAAAGTCCGCGCAGAATTCTGACGACTTTGAAGCTCTGCTACCTGATTATTGGCTTGTTCCACTTGGTTTTGATAACCAAGATTTTTTGCTATCCCATAAAGCTCGTCTGCTGGATTAATACCCTTTTGTGCACATGTAGCTACAATCGTACGTAATTCATTGCCTATAATCGCATCTATCGTACTCTTTTGCGCATACTCAGGATAAACCGTTGACCAAGCTGCTAACTGCTTAGCACGCGTCTCATAAAGATAATCCGCCGCTGCATCAAAATCACTGTACTTCTTTTTAACCGCTGTAACAGAATTTTCTAAAAACTGGTTCAAATGCGCATCGTGCTGTTGTTGTTCAAAAGCCTGCCTTTGTGCTTCCTGTTGTGCTTTAATAAACGCACCTTGTTCTTGAAGCTTCTTGTCCATCCGCAGAATATAACCTTTTGGGTCTTTCTCCAAGTCAAGCGGTGTGTCATCACCGTCAACATAAGATTCCTGAGATTTCTGGTCATAAAACTTCATAAGGGCTTCACGCGCTTGGCAGGCTTGTTCTTCTGCACGCTGCTCCTCTACCGTAGATATCTCCGAAACCTCATGAACAGGCTGTGAGACCGGCTCTTGAGAACTTACATCATCACTGGTAACGGTTTCACTGTCACCGCCGCCATCAAAAGAGCTCTCATCATCCAAGACCGGTGCCCCAACTCTATAATCTTTATTCATAGCTTCATTCATTTCTGCATTCATTCTTTCACCTCTCTCAACTATGCATACCTCTGTGTAATGCTATTCGCTCTCGCATGATCTGATTGTGTGCCTGATCATTGAGAAGCTTCTGCCGTTCAATCTCATAGCGTTGTTGCATCAGTTCCGCTTCTGTTTTTGCTCTCTCTTGATGCACAAACAGATCAATCTGCTTTTGTTGCAAATCCATCTGATGCATCTGTGCTTTCGTCTCTAAATCTTGTTGTTTTTCCTGCAACTTTATTTCCTGCTCAGGGTCCATCTGCTGTTGTTGTACCATTTGTTGCTGTTGGAACTTCTCACTGACACGATTGAGTAACGACGCTGGTAATGGTGAATAACGAAGTAGATCAAGCATAATATCCGGCGTAATAGCATTTTGGAGTAACGGTAAAAGCTGTGTGATGATACCGAAGGTGCGCTCTTTCTCATTCGGGCTGGTTGGCGCATCATCAACCACAATATCATACTCGACACTCGTTACTCCTTCACGCGTCAATGGAATATATTGCGCATTCTCTTCACCAGATATCCGTACCAAACGCCCATCGGACAAGTAATTCTGTATCAAGTGCAAAATAATCTTACCTTGCCTTTTGCGATACAAACGTAAATCATCAAACAGACAAGCAAGCAGATTTAAACTGGATTGGCGTCGTTGTGCCTCCAAAATACCCGCTTGTGTCACTTCTCTTGTGCCAATGAATTCTGGCGATAAACCCGTCACCTGATTAATTGCTTCCTTAGCTTCATTAAACAGCTGGAAAAACCCCGTTGGAAATTCTGCTACGGGTTTGGGTTGGATCTTTCCTTGTGCAAGAGCGCCATCTTCAGCAACCAGCAACGCATCAGCCCGTGCCCAATCTTGCATAGCCTGCCCGATGTCCTTAAACGCCCCTTCCTCGACAATAAGCCCCCCTTTGGATTGGCTATTGAGGATATACATAACTTGACTAAAATATTTATTCGCCCACCGTTGCGGGTCTTTTGTCGGACGTACAACCCCATAAAATTGCCGTTCTATCTTGTCAAAATATCCCGTTATACACTCCCAACCCAATTGACCAGCTGGAACCATGGGTTGATCGGGGCATAGCAAAACCTTCCTGCCTAAAAAAGCGCGCTTAATAACCTTTTTATTAAAAGCCGCCCCTTGGATATCCGGCATCATGCACTGTAGCTGCTTAAATTCTTCCTCGCTATAATCACGAAGTTCTCCAGTGCTTAAATCGGGCGCTTTGTAATACCTCTCGCTTTCAAACCAACGGCATTCAACAAGCGTGACCATCCGACGACCATTTTCAACATCAATGCTCCCCTCATCACTGTAATAATCAAGATCATTGTGGTGAATACCTCCATGAGAGCTCCCATCCATTGCCCAATCCGCACTCAGTTCACTCCAATGGGCTTTGGGAAACATCTGCTTGGCTACTTCCAAAGGCTTGCGGTCCACATACCACAAACGTTGTGCATCGGTTAAGTTCGGTTGCACCGCTGCACTATCCCAAACCATCTTTAACGGGTCTAAACGGGTAATTACCGGTTCACCATCGAGGCTGTTTTCATAATCAAGGCGGGTATCAGTCCAGCCCATGCCACAAATGACAGCATCCTGAAACGCATCACTATCAGCGTATTCTGCATGCGCTGTATCTCTAAACCATTCCGCTGCACCGGTAAGCAATTCACTTGGCAATGCCTTACCTACTTGACGTGGAATAAACTGCACTTCGCGCTTGTTATTGCGCTCTGACCCCACAACAGCATTGACCAATGGGGCAATACGATTAAAGGTCATAACGGGGCGGCGTTGCTTTTTTAACGCCGATAAATCTTCTTCATTCCATTGATCACCATTGTAAAAACCAAAATCCTCCCGTGCATGTTCACGCCATTTGTTCACATGCTCCACATCTTCTTTGTACCAACTGACAAGCTTGCGAAACAAACCTTCATGAGAAAGATCAGAGACTTTGCTGTCTTTCTCTAAATGTTCATCATCATGCATCATTCTGCCATCCATGAGGTACTCTCATATTCCGTTCTGCCGCTATAAGCTGGTCGCTTTTGTATTTCTTTTGGTGGTTTGTATGAAATGCACATCAATCCAAAGGCATCTGCCCCATGACTGGACCAATCATGCTCTGCTCCCAAGCCAATATTACGCTTCTCATCCCATTTCTCGTGATACCAGTTCAGTGCCTTGCGTCCTGCTACCGTCGTCTTCTCATTAAACCAAACAGAAGGCAAAACACGGCGGACTGTTTCTATACGTATCTTAACAGCCCCTGCTCCCTGATTAGGGATAACTTTTGTTTGAAAGCCTGCCTGTTTAAGAGCGCTTTCAAAACTCACATTGTGCACACGGTCTCTGGTCGCACCATCATGGGGGAGAACCATCAACGCCTTCTCATAGCCATTTTGACGCAACCAGCCTACATGTTCTGATAACGGTTGTCCCTGTGCTTCGTAATAATTAAGCACCCTGATTTCTCGCCCCACAAACTGTGCTATCCATATCGCTGTTGCATCTGCCTTGGCTCCTGTTCCCCCAATATCCCAAAAGGCGCGTATCTGCATTAAAGGATCACGAGCAACACGCCCTATCCGCCCCTCTTGCTCGGCTGCCAACATTTCCTTTTGATAGTAAGCGCCTTGAACCGCTGTAAGATAAGCCCCCTCCCAAATATGCTTATAGGTCTCAGGGCGGTTTCTAAGGTCATCAAGACGCGCTTCATTCAAGATCTTTGGAAACTTCGGATTGTCTGACCAATTGATCTCAACACGCTTAATTGCCTTATTGTCTGAAAAGCGAAACCGCTTCTCAACGGGGGCATTTTCTCGCAATGGGTTCCATGTGACCCATAACTCTGCGTGCCATCCCTCTCCCTCTTCACGCAACGTCGGTATAAGCGTTTGCCAAGCTGTCTCTGTAACGGGCTCTGCCTCATCAACCCAACAAAGCAAAATACGCCCCATAGACTTGATACTTGCAATATTGCGGTCAAGACCAGAAAACTGAAAGGCTATACGACCATCTCTCGACTTAATCGAGGACTCCCCAACCTTGTAATAGTCCTTTAAAAAGTCATGCGCTTCAATGGCGCGTTTAATCTCCTCCAATGAACTTTCTGCTAGAGAATTCTGAAACTGCCGTGCACAAAGAATAGTGCCTGATATTCCTCCCATGCCAAATTGATAGCCTTTTAAAGCAGCCATCAAGGCAAATGATCTTGTCTTCCCAGAACCTCTCCCTCCCCAAGCCGCTCGTACCAAAGCCTTACCTGTAAAAATCGGTATAAGCTTTGGAACAATATTAATCTGTCGTGTCGTCATTGACCAAAGGCGCGATTTCTACACGCGTTATCACCTTAACGGCTCCCCCATCTTCACCTGTTACCTGTAAAGGCAACACCTTACCAAGCAACGCTAAATAAGCCGCTGGACATTCCATAGCCTGCTTTTCCAAATAGGAAATCAAACCATCATTGCCAATTTTATTCCCAGCATTCTCAGCAGCCTTAACCACTGCTTCTTTTAAAATGCGCGTCATTTTATTGGGAACGCCTTTAACCCGCCCTTGACCTGCCTTTGGGGGTATACGCTTTTTAATGGGTTGTGGAGCCTGTTCTGTATTTTGTGATGTCATAAAATACGCCCTCCAGATAATAAAAAACCCCGCATTTGCGGGGATTTCAAACTGCACTGCCTCTCGTCTAGATACAATACGACCAAGTACAGCAATGTCATTAAATACGATTTGCTACACTTTGTCAACATAAAAATAACACATATTGATACATTCAAAAGGAATCGGTTAAACAGCGCTTATAATAATTAGGGATTCAAAACGATGAAATCATTATCCATAACACGCATCATAACATTTATAGCTTTCTTTTCTATATCAGCGCTACCTGCATCAGCGTCATTTGGATTTATAGACAAATTGACGCGTATGTTTACAAGTGTAGATACTAAAGAGAAGTATAATAAACTTTACAACAAATACGCGAGTGAATCATATATTGGCTCTACGCATTCTGAAAAGATACTCGAAGCAAAAGAATATGCACACAGACATGGATACACCGAAACTGATCTTATATTGAAACGTCATCTATGGGTTATTTATTGCGGACGCTATGTGAATTTATTGCGGGGTGATTATAATATATTGATGTCACATATGGATCTACCCATGGCTCTACCCAATGTGATAGATCATTTACGCAGGAAATATCTTTGGAAGCCAATGTATTTTATGTGGGCATATAACGAATCAAATAACAGCAAAAATCCAATGATTTATTATGCGAAAGAATTTCTTAAAACTACGAAGGACCCTGAATTTGACTTAGAAGAACAAATTACTGATCTAGTATATAATGTGAGAAACGGTTATTATGAAACGATTGAATTACTAAAGAAACGTTGCAACACCATAGAATGGATATACTATATAATGAAACCGTAATAGAGATTGTCATTTACGATCAAAATGCTTTTGAAGCGCATCAAGAGCAACCCGCAGTGAATTCACAAGATGTGGTAGCATTTGATCTTCTATAACGAGGTACTGTAGCGCTGCATAAAGATTGTACTGTCTATAAAGACACTGGGCTTCTTTTAGTGCCTCTTGCATATTAGAAAACTGTTCTGTTGCAAATTCTACCCACTTATCTCTTGCCTTATCATCTGCTGATGAGGGCATTTCATCATAAACAGCACTTGGCAAGCCTTTTGCACACAAATAGTCGTTTCTTATCTGTAAATACTGTTGCGAGGCGTCATATTGCTCTTGTGTAAGTACGCCTTGCAAACAAAGCCGCCCTATGTAAGTACCAGAAAGTGGATTTTTTGCCTCCTGTAGCGTTAAACCGAAGCGCTTTGCACGTATTTCTATTGCCAATTTATCAACGGCTTCACGCGGTGCTTTTGCACGTGTTATACGACCATTTGGCTCTCTTACCTGCCCTGCTATTTTAGGGCGTCCCCTCTTTTTGTTTTTTTTCACTTATGTCCCCAGATTCCTGTTTAATATCTTGCCAAATTTTATCTGACACTGAACGCACTTTTTCATTCAAAACACATAGCCATATGAATAAAATGAAAGCTACAATTATGGCTGTCCAGTTTTTCCAATCTCCACCACTAAGTGGTGTCATAATAAAGATAGATGACGCCACCCCCAATATGATACCTATAATAAGATTAAAATCGCGCCTACATACATCATGACTCTCTAATATCTGTCTCTGTTGCTCTGTAATAGCATGATAAGATTTACGTCCTGCCTCTAATTTTACATCACTCATTTTCACACCACCTCAAAAAGGAATCTCATCATTTAAAGCGTTTGTAGGCATATCAAGAGGTCTCTGAAAGCTTCTGTCATAAGGGGATGACTGCTCTTGATTATCATTATTTTTGCCATCTAAAAGCTTTAACTCGCCTTTGTACTGAGGCAATATGACTTCTGTTACATACCGTTCAACACCGTTTTTATCTTGCCATTTACGAGTTTGTAGTCGCCCCTCGATATAAACTTTGCTGCCCTTATTGAGATACTGGAGAGCTATTTTTGCAAGGTGTGGATTAAACACCACAATGGAATGCCATTCTGTTTTGTCTACTTTCTTATTGGTTGCCTTGTCTGTATAGCTCTCAGTAGTTGCCATTCGAAAATTAACCACCTCACCACCAGAGGTCATAGTTTTTCTTTCTGGATTGGTACCTAAATGACCAATTAAGATCACTTTATTAAGCATTTGCTTTCTGTCCTTTAATGGAAAATAGTACTTAGAACAAAATGAACTCACAACTGATGGTGGTATAACACATTATGGTGTGTAATTACAAACGAAATTTATTATAACACACTGAATCTAAAGAATGAATCCCATTTTTACTTTATTTAACAGCTTGCATTTTGATACGTTTTGTGCAATAAAGAGATGTTCTTTTAATTTCGATTGATCATTTTAATCGTTTATTTAGATCGCTATTTTTTTGATCATAAAAGCCGTATCAATTCATTTTGATGCGGTTTTTTTGCTATAAAGCAGCCCCCCGCGCCGTTATTTTATTTACGCTGCTTTATCATCACCACAGACATCTTCAGAAAATTTCTTATTTTCTTTAAGCACAGCATTGCCATAAATCGTTGTAAATTGGCAAATTTGTGCCTTGCCACTCACATGAGCATTATCGTGAATTTTTGCACAGGGACCAACACGCGCCGAGCCAGAAACCTTGGCATTGTCATAAATATTGCTACCATCATAAACTATAGCGTTATCAAAAACATGAGCATTTCCATAAGCTTTTGACCACGCAGCAAGGCGTGATTTCCCATAGACATGGGCATCATTAAACACAAGCCCACTCACATACGCATTTTCATAAACACGGGCATTATCGTAAATAAGAGCCCCCTCTGTAATAACGGCATTATCACTCACAACAGCATTGCCAAAAACATAGCCTCCAATTTTTGCATTGCCATTAATGACTGCATTGTCATAAACATGTGCCTTATCATTCAAAACCCATGCCTTATCACTAATCACGGCATTACCATAAACCCTAGCCCAATTCACAACGCAGGCTTTATTGCGTATTTTGGCATTTTCGGAAACGCTTGCTTGAATAACCATAGCATCATCATACACCCAGCAATTGCCATCATGAGAAAGGTTGCTTTCATTTTCAATAAAGCCCCCGAGGTCCCCAGCTTTTACATCAGCAAAATCTCTAATAGCTCTAATGCGGTGTAAAGTCACACCGTTAACAACGCAGTTTTCATTAGTAAGTTCATATTTTGGAGATGTTTTTTGATTTTTTACTGTAGCATTCATGCTAGTAATCCTATTCGTAAAAAAGGTTTCTATTGACACCCTATAAGGGCGTCGGGCGCTAGAAACACGGCGAATAGTCCGCTGTATGCTTTCCCCTAAAAAGGGTATTGTATAACATACTACGCCCGACAAAATCGTTATATGCCAATAATAGCATAAAAGAAAGTCAGTTTCTTAAAGGCATGGGAGAGGCTGTTTCGTAACCTATCCGCTATTCGTAAGTGTTTCTACACACTTGACGTCCTTCTAAACGAACCTTCTTTTAATGTCAATACGTATTTTTTATTTTTTCATATTTTTTCATTTTGATGCTTACCTAATTGAATATTAAGCGCTTTTTCTAGCTTGCTGTCTATAAGGTCATAAGAATGAAGTCTTTGTAAAAAAGTATAAAATAGGAAATTTTACTATGGCTTTTTAACTGAGCACTGTAGTGTGTAAATAGATATATTTATTAAACTGCGTGTATGTAACATAAGAAACAATACACAAACTAAAAAAGAATACCAAAGAGCAATATCTGAGTACCAAAGTACAGTATCTAATGGAAAAGAAAGCTTGTATTCCACGTAATTAGAAACGACAGACAAAGAAACAGTTTCTTTATAACTACTTGGGAAAATTAAAACGACAAGCGCTAAACTTATTAGCTTTAAAAGTCTATGCATATACTGTTGTAAATCACGTGTTAATATCTTCCAACCTGTTGTATTTCCGCATTTGTATTTTGGGTTGTTTTGCAACTCAAAAGGGATATTGGAATTGCATAAAATTGCAAAAACCGTTGTGACTATTACCAAAGAAACAGATGCGAATGTCAAAATACTCTGAATAAAGTCAAGATTTTTTTTAATTCCTAAAAAACATAAAAATATAAAAGTTATAATGCCAAACAAGGCTCTTAGTTGTTTATCTGTAAACATATTTATTTCCTGTGGTTTTCGATAATTTTTTGATCTCTTTATTGATCTCATCTATGAGAGGTTCGTAATTGAGAACGCTTTTCGGAACATTACCTCCATAAACCCACGCTTTCACTTGCGCTTTGGTACTAAAATCCGCATTTTCTGGTGTGGTATAATACTGTCCGCCATCAAACTTTTCACACTCTCTTGTGCCATCAGGATATTCGTAGAGGTTGTAAAAATACTCTGCCGCTCCGTCCCCCCATGGGACATAGCCAACAGCTGTTGCGATAAACTTTTTTTGCATTGGCTGTTTACGGTTTTTTAAGAACAAATGTTTTAAAATCCTCATGCTTTTAGTCCATAATTTTACCAATGTGTCTATTTGCCTCAAAATGGACCGTACAGAAGCGTTTTTAATTTCAATGTAGTTTTTATCATAAAATCTTTAAATCGCTCTGTACGGTGTCTTTCTGTCAATTTAAACGCATATCTATTCTCAAAACGTTCAGCAAATTTCACTACTTTGCTGTTTATCCTTCAATGCCCTTTAAAATCTCTTCAAGTTCTTTTTGAAGCTTTTCAATGCGTTCTGATGGCATCGGTGCCTTTTGATTTGTTCCTTTTTCAGGCTTTTCAAGGTTCTTTAGAAGGCGATTTGCACGAAAGCGAATATCGCTTTCAAGCTTTTCGCAATAACGATAAAAATCTGCTGTTGAGGGCATAAATGTTGGATTTAATCCCTCTGCTTTGCCTTTCAAAACGTTCTTTGTTGCTGTTTGCAATACCCAGCTGCTCACACCTTCAAGAGCGTAAAGATACGCAAGCGCTGTTGATTTTGCGTCTGATCCCAATTGGCTTTTGAGACCACTTGAAAGGACAAGATACGTCGTTTGGATTTCCTCTTCGCTCGCTTTTTTTTCAAGCTTTTTCAACGCATCATTGACTAATGAAGTAACTCTCTCCACTTCTACAATCGAGGGCTTTTGACCCATTTTCCAAAGGAATGGTGGTTCTTTCTCCATCCTCGAATAAAAATTTGTAAACACTATCTGAATTTTTGATATCGGACATGTGCTGTGCAACTCGATAATTCCACCCGCGCTGTTGTCCTGTTTGGGAATTGGTTTGTTTTCCATAATTTTTTCCTTTCTCTAAATCCTCGATAGCCTTTCGCACCCAGTTTCTCCACGTTGCTTTCCAATCCGTTTTGCGTGCATCCTTACCTGCTTTAGCTTTCCAAAAATCTCGAAACTTTGCGATTTCGACTTTCACACGCTCTGGAGGCAACCCCTCTGCAATGGCAAAAGCGTAATCGGGTTCGAAATCATCAGGGATACGACAGCCCCAGTCATTTCTAACCCGCTTTGCTTTTTCTGGAACGCTCTCTTGCTCGTGAATGGGAGGTTGGTTTTCTGATGAGGTTGCGATTTGATCTGATTGGCTCTCGAGATCATGAACCTCCGTTGGCTCTTGAACCAAATCGATTGTTTCTAAATTTTCAGAACCAATTTCTTTTTTTGCTAATACGATAGTATTAGTTTTTTTATTATATATGTTATTGTTATTGTTAATGGCATAATTAAGCATTGCTTGTGCATTGCTAGCGTCATGCTTAGCATTATGCTTAGCATTCTTAAGCATACCGTTAGCATCATGCTTAGCATCCTTAAGCATTGCTTTAGCATCATGCTTAGCATCTTGATCATCACTAATTGTTTTTGCTTTATGATGTTTTGCCCATTTTGCTTGCGCTGCCTTCTGTGCTCTCTCTGAAAATTTATTTAAATTTTCGTTTGAGTTATTGAGTTCTTCCTCAACATCTGAACTCCACAAACGACCATCTTCTAAACAAATGATGTGTCCAGATCTAAATAAATACTCTAATGCCTTTTGAAATCTTTTTACTGAACAACAAGTAAAATGAGATAATATTCGTGAATCATTCAAAAGAGGTTCACGCGTGTGTAACATTCTTATCCGCAACTTCACATAAACATTGACTTCCATAGGCGGTAAATCAGAGAGTTTAAATAGCCACTGGTCTGTATTAAGTCTCGTCCACGGTAATTTACTGGACATACCCCAATTCCCTTTCTTTAACTAAATATAAAATTGCTAAAGCATCTGCTTCGTTGTCATCTTTTGGATTGTGCCCTTTTGCACGCACCGCCTTAATCATCTCTTCTTTCGACGCATTCCCCTTGCCTGTCGTCACTTTCTTAATCGTACAAACCGGTATACCCTCATACGGTATCTGATGCTGTTCACACCAAGCCGTTAAGTGACCTAATAAACCACCGTACACATGCGCAGCATCTGTACCAATATGCCGGTGCACCTCTTCAAAATACACCGCATCAATTCCATCTGCTGTCTGCTTTATTTCTGATAGCCATCTCTTAAAGCGCAAGTAACGCATCCCACCGCTTTCAAAACGACTTGGTTGAAAATTCACGGTACCACTGAATATGTCACCACTTGCACCACGTATCGCCCACCCCGTCTTCGTACCTAGATCAAAACAAAGAATCGTGTTATTCACCGCGCCTCTCCATACAAAATGTGTTTTATAGGATTGTCTTTTTCCAAAAGCGGGCTGAGAAAAATATGGAAGATACACCAACAACATATGAATGTATTTCTTTAATCATTAGTACGTTCTCTCTACTTTTTGTTTTGTATAAAAGCTACAAAGAACAAAAAGAAAAATGTTTAGGACAAAAGTTGCAAAACTGTACTGTACGTACAGTTTATGAACATCTGTCTCCAGAGCATCCTAGTGACCTTGAAGTTGAATTGGAATTAGCCATTTACAATCCTACAAACCAAATAATCAAAATAAATCACATCAAAATACCTAAAAAACACCCATTTATATTTACTGAAGCACTCTACCCAGATCCTACCGAAGGTATCTCAGATTCTAAAAAACGTAAAAATGCAAAGAAAATCGCTTTAAAAAGCGATAAGTATATTGATTTAATAGACCCAAAATTAGATCCTAACCATTTGGGATTTTTTGATCTTTTTAGTATAAAAGCCAAAAGTAAATTGACTCTTTGGTTTACCATACACCCACAAAAACCATGTTTAAGAAAACCTATAACCATCGTAGTTGAACACACCTCATGTAATGATCCAGAAGCAGCGCTTGAAACCAAGTTTTGTCTTGGTTTTTTCCGGTGGACAAACCAGCAAAACAAAACGTGGTTTGATAAACTATTTAAAAGAAAGCTCTTCATGAATAATTCTAATAGCTAAAGCCATATTCCGCACTCCCAATAATAACGGAGTCGCTCCCATATTCTACGGTGCCAAGGTAGAGATGCCATGTATTGTTGTGGTGTTAACATAGACAATTTATAAGTCGTATTGGAAATGTAATTAAAGTTTGGAACTAGGTGATCACCACGTAATCTGCCGCCACCAAAAACAGCCCCCAAACCACTAATCCAACAATTACCTTCGTGACTGAGGTTCTCTTCACTCTCTACCCAGCCACCTAAATCACCTTTCTTTACTTTGCCAAAGCTTCTCAATGCTCGTATTCGGTGTAACTTGAAAGGACCGAGATCAACTGTATCGTCTGTAAGTTCGTATTTCTTTTTACTACTATTAACTAAATCACAACCACTAATATAACCTGTATCAATCCATGCATTACCACACACACGGGCATTTCCACAAATTATTGCTGTACCGTATACATGTGCATTATCAAAAACTTTAGCATCAAAATAAACAATGGCATTGCCATAAACATGAGCGTTATCATAAACGTTGGCATTACCAAAAACCTTGGCTCGACCGTAAACCCTAGCACTACCATAAACCTTTGCATCGTCCCCAACCCAACAGTCTCCCTCATGACTTAAATTGCTTTCATTTTCAATAAAGCCACCTAAGTCACCTGCGTACACATCTCTAAAATTTCTTAAAGCACGTATACGGTGAAGCGTAACTCCATTAACTTCGATTGTTTCATCAGTAGATTCATACTTCTTTTTAACTGTCATCTTATCCACACCTCACTTACCCTTCTTCTTACTCTTCTTATTTTTATGAGACGGCGCTTTTACTGCTTCATCACGCTGTTTAAGCTCTTGTGTTAGTCTTTGAATTTCCGCATCACGTGATTGCACATCTGCTTCAAGTGTCATTACAACTTCACTTACATTTCTGAACGCCTTTTCATGCTCTTCAGTCTTTTGTTTCAGTTGTTTCATTTCCTCGTCGCGTTCTTCAAGCTCTTGTTTTAGTTCTTCAATTATCTTGTCACGTTCTTTAAGATCCGCATCACATTCATCAATTGTCTGCTTGCTTTCCTTTAAATACCTCAACTCATTCTCTCTCATTTCTTTCTTAAGATTATTAACCTGCTCTTTAAGTGCTTTAACTTGGTCACGATAATGCAAGGCAAAACGAAATATGACCCCTCCTAAAAGCAAAACTGAAAACGTCACTATCCATAAAATTTCATTTAAACTCATCTTTATCTCCTTTAATTTTTATGAAGGCGGTCATCATGACCAATCTGTTGTGCTTCGCATTCCATTAAAAAAAGAATGCAACAAGCCGCATGTGCCAAGTGTGACAAATCACTCTCAGCATCCTTATGCTCTCCACCAAACCATGCTAATAAATGACGTAAAGCAGCACCGTGAAACCTGCTCCAGTGCATGCCATTACGCCAATTGTTTGCTCCGTACTTCTTTGCCCCAAACTCTAAAACTTTACCGATTTCAATCAGTGCCAACGGTGGGATTAGTTCAACACGCGCCTTACCAGCATCATCCTTATGTGCTTCGTTTGTGCTATATGAAACGTGTTTACGCATGTAAACTTCGTCGTTATCGCGAAAATCTTCATAGTCACAAACATCGGCATTGCCGTAAATCTTGGCATTCTCTCTAATCTTGGCATGCCCGTGAACTAACGCATTGTCATAAACTTTAGATTGATTGAAAACTTCGGCATTACCAAAAACCTTAGCTTGACCGTACACACGTGCTTTTGTATAAATTTCAGCATTCCCAAAAATGCGAGAATTCCCATAAACTTCTGCTTGACCTCTAACAAAAGCATTCTCATAAATTTGTGCTTCACCGTAAACGCGAGAATGATAAACCTTGCTATTACCGTAAATCTTTGCATGATCATAAACATACGCAAAATTAGAAACTTCTGCACAACCGTATACTTCCGCATTTCCAAAAACACGAGCCCTGCCACCAACACGTGCATCTCCAAAAATCCTAGCATTGCCAAAAACATATCCACGGCTAAAGGAATTATCCGAATCATCTACCCAACAATCCCCTTCATGTGATAGGTTACCTTCATGTTCTATAAAACCACCAAAATCACCTTTTTTAACGTTTCCAAAGTCTCTCAGTGCCCGTATGCGACGAAGCATTACAATACCATGTGAATTATTCTTATCAGGATAAAGCGTTACTCCTTGGCGTGTGAACTCATATTTCTTTTCTACAGCCATCATCATCTCCTTAAGAGCGCAAAGTCTCACCCGCGCTATCAACGCCGCAGCTCTTGAAAATCTTCGTAATTGGGGGGTGTTGCTCTTGCATTAATCTCTGCAAGCGTTCAGGATAAAAGAAATCATCAGGACGCAAATCTATGCCATGGTCACGTGCATAATTTAAAATTTTTTGCTGGTGTTTTGCTGGTATCGAATTACGCCATCTGCAAACAGATGATACATCCCTTTTAACTATGGTTGCTACCGTTTTGTAACCACCTAAATATTTTATGATTAATCTCGAAGGCATATCTATCTCCATAACAGCGCAATAGATAATTGCATTTTATGCACAAGTCAACACAATTGTGCCTTTTTAGCATTTTTTGCATAAAAGTATATTTTTAAGGATTATATGAATCATGAAACAAGATATTCAGTCCCAAATTAAGCTATGGATTAAAGAGCGGCTTAAAGAACGTGGACACGGTGCACAAACATTATTAGCTTCACATCTAGAGTTACACCCGTCAGCAGTGAATCGCATGCTTAATACCTATCAAAATGGGAAAACCCGCGATATAACCATAGATGAATTAGTAAAAATCTCTGAATTTTTTAATGAGCCTCCACCTAGTTTTTATAAAGAAGTGGATTTAGATTTCATGAAAATGTGTGCCTCTCTTGAACCAGCCGATAAAGAAGCCGTACTTGATTTTCTTGAATTACTAAAAAAATTAAAAACAAAATAAGCAACAACTGATTGTTCTTTTTCATTAAATAACGAAAAAATAGAAGCTATTTTTTTATCTATATTACTCATAACACCTCCTAAATTGTGGATAGAGTATAAATTAATTACATTTTTTAAGAAAATTTTTTGCATTTTATGCAAAATTTTAATTGACTTGTGCATAAAATACAATTATCACCATGCCATAACCTCAAAAAAAAACGCCTGTCAAGAGACGTTTGTAACAAAATGATATTTATAAATTTTGGTAATGGAGGCAGTTGTGAATAAACCAGTGTTTATAAAATCTGATGAAATTCTCTTAGTGATGTGCAATGATGAGATAGACAACATTGCAAAATCTGGTCCTTTCTACGAAGAAAAGGACATTATCAAATTTATCGACCAAACCGAGAATGCTGTCCAAATCTTGCGCGTCGAACCAACGACTCATCGTTGTGAAGATATCTCTGAAGATATTGCGGAGTTCTACCTTAGAGAACATGAAGAACAGTGTTTAAATGGAAAAATACCTCACGAATTTATTGAACACAGCGCAGCATACAGTTTTTTTTTAGAAGAAATCGAACAGCAGCGATATGAAGATGAAATGTTTGGTACCTATGAACAACAGCACCGTTTAACCCTTTGGGACGTTATTCCAAACTACCCTCACTATACAGGGCGTTTCTAAAAGCGCGCCGTTCTTTTCAAAAAATTGACCACACAATGCAATGCCGTTCTTTTGCAAGAACGACAAAGGCAGAGTCTAACTTAAAGGAGTAAAATCATGGAAAAGAAATACGAACTTACTGATGAAACAACCGAAGTTGATGGCAAAACTCTTCACCGCATTCGTGCACTGAGAGACTTTTCTGATGTCGAGAAAGGTGACCTAGGCGGTTATATAGAGCGTGAAGGCAATTTATCTCATGAAGACTCCTGTTGGATTTATCATAATGCTAAGGTTTATGGTAATGCACGGATTTATGGCAATGCCTCGATTTATGATGATGCAGAGATTTATGACAATGCTTTGGTTGGTGGTTATGTACTTGTGCACGATAATGCAAGGATTTACGGTGATGCTGGAATTTATGACAATGCAGAAGTGTATGGTGATGCAAAAGTTTACGGGGATGCGGTAGTTCGTCTTGGTGCACACGTTGGCGGCTATACCGCCATCTCAACTGGAGAAAAAACCAAATGAAAAAATACGAACTTACTGATGAAACAACAGAGGTTTATGGCAAAACTCTCCACCGCATTCGTGCATTAAGAGATTTTGGAAAAGTAAAAAAAGGTGATTTAGGAGGCTATATCGAAAAAGAAGACAACCTATCGCATCATGGTAATTGCTGGATTGGCGGTTATGCTTGTGTTTATGATGATGCTAAGGTTTACGAAAATGCACAAGTTTACGGTTATGCCGAGGTTTACGGTAATTCTCATATTTATGGACATGCAGAAGTTTTCAATGAACCACGTATTTACGGTCATGCAGAAGTTTACGGTGATGCATATATTTGCGGTGAACCTGAAATTTTTGATAATGCACAAATTTACGCAGAAGCACAAGTTTACGGTAGTGCACGCGTTTACGATAAGGCACAAGTTTACGGTAATGCACAAGTTTCCGATGATGCGCACATTTACGGTAATGTAAAAATTTACGGTAATGCAGATGTATGTTCGGACGAATGGATTGGCGGAGATAAGGTCATCTCAACTGGAGAAAAGACCAGATGAAAAAATACGAACTTACTGATGAAACAACGGAGGTTTATGGCAAAACTCTTCACCGCATTCGTGCATTACGAGACTTTAGAAATATTAAAAAAGGTGACCTAGGCGGTTTTATAGCAAAAGAAGACAACTTAAGTCATGAGGGTGACTGTTGGGTTTGGCATGATGCCGCGGTTTGTGATAACGCTAAGGTTTTTGGTAATGCACAGATATTCGAAAAATCAATAATTAGAGATAATGCCAAGGTTTATGATAGTGCCAAGGTTTGTGGTAATGCTGGTGTTGAATACAATGCGCAAATCTTCGGCAATGCACAAATTTATGACAATGCACATGTTTATGGTCTTGTTTATGATAATGCTCGTGTTTTTGGAAAAGCCGTTATATGTGAAAATGCACACATTTCTGGAGATATTAGAATTCAAGATAAAGTATATGTTTTCGATAATATAGATATTTCTGGTAATTTTGAAATTCGTGGAGAAACTTCAATCATCTCCAAAAGTGAATATTCAACAATCTATCCAAGCTACATAAGCCGTTTCTAACCGCATAAACAACTTTTAAACACAAGCGTGATTCACGCCACGGGTGAATTGTGCGCAAATGGAGGAAATCAAGATGAGTGAACAAAACACTAACCTAACAGAAGTTGAAGAAACACACCACTTAGCCGTCGAACAAACTGCTATGGAACGCATTTTAAACAGAGCCTTAGAAAATGACGTCGACATGGACCGCTTAGAGCGTCTTCTTGCTTTAAGAGAAAAAGAAATAGAACGGCAAAACTATCAAAGCTTTGTCTCTGATCTTTCCGCTATGCAAACGGAATATCAAAAGATTGAAAAAACTGCTAAGAATAACCATACAAACAGCAAATACGCTACGCTTGATCAGTATATTGATGCTGTAAAGGACACACTTGCAAAACACAACTTTGCTTTGTTTTCTCATATTAAGCATCAAACAGAAAAAAACATTACCATAGAAATGACACTGTCTCATCCTTCAGGCAAGGAAATCTCAACACAAGGAACATTTCCCATTGACGGTACAGGCTCTAAAAATAGCATACAATCCGTTGGTTCTACACTTACCTACGCACGAAGATACCTGTTAGGCATGCTTCTTAATGTAGCAAGCAAAGAAGACGATACAGATGGAAATATGCCGACTAAACCTGCTTTGCCGCGCCAGATCAATGAAATCAGAAGACTTATAGTACAAACGCAAACAGAAGAAGCAAAGATACTTTCTTATGCAAACGTTGAAAAGCTTGATGATATCTCTGATCAGAGCGCACAAACCGTTTTGCATCTTTTGAAAGATAAACAAAACAAGCAAATGGCACCAACACAACAACAAACGGCGGTGTGAGATGGAACAAAGAACAGCAGAATGGTTTCAAGCGCGCTTGGGTAAAGTCACCGCATCAAACATTTACAACATACTCAGTAAAACTACAAAAGGATTGCCTACAAGCAAATATGAGGACTACAAAATCAAACTCATAACAGAACGTTTAACAAGGGAAATAAGCCCCTATTATGAAACTGAAGATATGCGTTGGGGCGTTGAACATGAGGATGATGCCTTGAAAGAATATGCATTCATTTATGATGCCGATATAACAAAATGCGGGTTTATCCAACACCCCACAATAGAAATGGCGGGGGCTAGCCCTGATGGTCTTATTGGAGAAGATGGATTAATCGAAGTCAAATGCCCGAGATCAGTAAACCATATGCGCTTTTGTATAAGTGACGAAATCAAGCCTGAATATCACGCACAAATGCAATTCCAAATGGCTTGTACAGGACGAAAGTGGTGTGATTTTGTAAGCTATGACTCACGTTTTGCGGGAGCATCATTTAATTTGCGCATGAAAGTCAAGCGTGTTCACCGTGATGAGAAACAAATTGAACAGATTAATAAAACTGTTGAAGCCTTTTTAGCAGAAATAGATCAAGACATGAAGCAAATCTTGACAAAAGCTGCTTAACCTTATGGGGGTGTTTTGTTCCACGCATATCTACGAGCACCCCCACCCATTTACTAAGGAAATTAAACGTGTGTAACATCAAACATATTATCATACAGCCTGCTAAAGATGAGGAATTTTGTTTTTTTACCATTGGCTATGAAGGTAGGTCCCTTGAGAATTATCTTAAGAGTCTCATAGAAAACAATATCAAAACTTTATGTGATGTTCGTAAAAATCCAATAAGTAGAAAACGCGGATTTTCAAAAAGACAATTAGAGCAAGCTGTAAGCAACATTGATATTGAATATATGCATATGCCTGAACTTGGAATTGCTTCTGAAAAACGAAGAAATTTGAAAACACAAAAAGATTATGACCGCCTTTTTGAAGATTATCAAAATACAACTCTCAAGAATAATTCTTGTGCAATAAATAAATTATATCAAATTTTTTTAAATAAAAAGCGTGTTGCAATCACCTGTTTTGAAGCCAATGTATGCATGTGCCATAGAGGACAACTCGCATTAGCTCTTACTCAATTGCCTGATTGGAAATATGAAATTGAACACATCTAAAAAATAAACTTACAAACTTTTTACATATGGGGGTGCTCTCTCCTCCCAGCACCCCCGCCCTTTCATAACAACTTTTAAGTAATGCGTGATTCACGCCACACGTGAATTGCATCTAAATGTAAGGAGAAAAAACATGGCGCCACGCCCTGCTACTATAACGCAATCAGCCATTGCACGCGCTTTAAGAGAAGCTAAAAAACAAGGATGTGAACTCGTAGAAATCAAACCTACCGGTGAACTGCTTATCTATCTTAAATCCGATATCCCAATACCAAATTCAGTTAACCACCCAGACAAACTTTTAGATTTGTCAAAGAATGAATATTACGAAACCGCACTCTCTAAGATGTAAAATACCATGCCTAAACCACGCCCCCCTCATCTTGTCAAAGAAGTCACACGCCATGGTAAAATTATATGGTATGTACGTATTGGTCATGGACCACGTATTAGAATACGCGGCACCTATGGAACGCAAGAGTTTGTTGATAACTACAAAAGCGCACTTGCCGAGTTACAAGGGCTTATACTTCCTAAATCAAAAACTGGTAAACTTGTTGAAGGGTCATTTGCATGGCTACTTAAACAATACTTTAACAGCTCCAATTGGCATAACCTTGCTAAAGCTACAAAGAAACAAAATCAACTCATTCTTATAAAGGTGTGCGATGCAATAGGAAATATTCCATATCAAGCAATCGAGAAAAAACATATCATAGCCGGTGTTGAGAGGCGTAAAGAAACACCAGCAATGGCTAGGAATTTTCTGAAGGCACTTAATGGTCTTTTTAATTGGGCGATTGATCAAGGACTTTTGGAAAGTAATCCAACTTTAGGCGTTAAAAAACCTCCACTTAAAAATAAAGAGGGATTTCCTGTTTGGACAGAAGAAGATGTTGAGAAATATTATCAAAAATGGGCTCTAGGAACCCATGAACGTGTCTGGATTGATGTTCTTCTTTACACGGGTTTGCGTCGTGGTGATGCCGTACGAATTGGTTGGAAAGATGTGAAAGATAATATCATTCATCTTAAGACAGAGAAAAGTAAATTCCAAACAGATGTTTTTCTACCAATTTTGCCTGAACTAGCCGAAACCCTTAAAATTGGTCCTATTGGAAATGAAACATTCATTTGTGGTAGACGTGGAAACAAAATACCCAAAGAAAGCTTCGGGGTTTTATTTTACAAAGCATGCAATGAAGCGGGTATAAAAAAATCAGCACATGGTTTGAGAAAATTAGCAGCAACACGCGCCGCTAATTCCGGTGCAACAGTTTCACAATTGAAAGCACTTTTTGGATGGACAGACGACAACATGGCATCTCTTTATACAAAGAGTGCAGATCGTAAAAAACTTGCTCTTGAATCGATAAAAAAGCTCCAAAAAAGTTAGGGATAGGAGCAAAAAAACGTAATAGAATCAATAACCGCCCAATCCCTTACATTAAGCATAATTATTTGATTTTATTTGTACTGTATTCGCCAAAGCTGCATACAAAATACAGCGAGAATCCTAATACTGATAGAATTAAAAAAGAAGGCATCATTGCAAGCAATGGTAATGATCTTAAAACGGCTTTCTCACGAAATACTACGATCAACCATAAAGCTGCAGCAGTAGCACATAACCTAAGTCCAACTGCATGCATTACCGGTATACTGTTAACCAAATTCTTAGATAATAACCAACTTATGGAAAACAACACTAGAATAGTAAAAGTAAAGAATAATAACCGTCCTTTTAAAAAACTCAATGATTTAATCCTCCAATCACTCGCCGTGCATAATATGATGTTGAAAAATCAAATCGTGACTTTGGAGTTTTCGGCTTCCCAAGGTTATTTTGGATATAATCTTTAGCACCTGCTAAATAAGCGTCATCATCCAATGCTTCAAATGCTTCTATATCTACGATTATCAATGGTATTACTTCTTTAAGACGCTCCAAATCAAATTGAAGATAAGCTCGCCCTGTTTCAATCAATGCTTTGTTACGCATCAATATTTCAAAAAGTAAGATACCTGTACCAGCATCAAACGTCATATGCCGGTCAGAACCTTTTGGATAACGAAATATGCGTTCTAATAGGACAAACTCAGATATTTCTTTCCAAAACTTTGGACGATTTTGTAGCATAATACGCACTGTAATTAAGTCCACTTTAATTTCTTCTAGAAGACCTGCAAACCAATTTAATTTTATATACAGATTCTTATCTAATGGCCGCGGTCCAGTATGGTGTGCATAGTCATGATAATAGCCCCACAAACAACGAACATCATAAACGTCATCTTTAGATAAGCTACGACTACTCAATTGGCCAAATAGGAATTTACTATCTCGACCGAGTAAACGTTCAGCTTCTACGATTGTCTGCTCATTGTAAATATCAAAGAATTTGCTGAAAAAAAACAAAGCAAATGCTTGCTTATCAATTTTCTTAGCAGTAGCCACAGATTCTGGGAATAGAACAAGACAATTTCCTTCTAAAAATCCCCTTGACGTTATTCCCATTTTTATACATTGAAACGGTAATACATAATTCTTTGTATATTCTGAGTCCTCTGCAAGATAGGGTGTTTCATGACGGTAGCCTGTAACTAATTCTAGCCGAAATCCTTCTGGATCAGGCCCATTCGTAGCACGCATTGGAGCTAAAAAAAATAGAGGAGAATCTGGTAATGGCGCTTTGAATGCAGCCAAAGTGTTATCAAGTTTTGGGGGAGTATTTAAACCGCTGAGCATCCACTGATTAAAATCATCAGAAGTGGTAGCTAAAAGCTCCGGAGATAATCCGTCAATAATATCTGCATGACGGTTCAACAGAGTGATCAATTCATTGATCATATCACCATCTGCTGAAATTGGTTATTTAATACTACCATCTAGTTCTTGGCGTACACGAAGTTTGTCAACCAGGTTAACAATAGAAAGAAGTGTTTCAGATTGCTTCATGATGAGCTGACTTTAGTGAGTGGAGCAAGAAGGCCATTGGCACTTGCCCAAATTTTTTGACAATATTCAGCTCGTAGCGCTTTGCAGCAACCAACGTCGTGATACAAGCATCTGCTCTTTCAGCTTTACAAAGAACCGCTGCGTCAGCATTGCTGTTGGCAAATATTTTGTCATATTGATGTGCCACCAGAGATTGTGGGGCAGGATGAGTAGCTACAGTTTTAATTTCATCAGAGTTATTGCGTTTAGCTAAGACCATAGGATGAGTAGGCCTGATAAAGCTATCAAATAATTGCATATCACCTAAACGTGTGAATATAAGTGTATGCAAATCGGGGTAAGCAGCACCACTCAGGAGATAACCATCTTTTTTCTGAGCAAGTTCATTAAAGGCTTCTTCAAGAGTTGCGTATAAGATAATATGCGATTTTGAATCAGCAGGAGAGATATTTAAACTATGATTGTCAAACCACTATTGAGCCGCAGCTTCACAATTAGTATCCGCAGGGTCAAGTGTATAGATAAAAACATTATTTTCAGGTTGCACGATCTCTATTCTTTCAATTATGTGACTAAATTACTAAAATATGTAGAATAGAATCAACCACAATGAATCGAGCTTTCATTGATTATAATACTTCAAATTAGTATTTTAAATAATATATGAATGCAAATTTAAAGTATAATTCGTCCTTAACAAAAAATATAAAAATTGGAGCTATGCTTTCCTCTTTCGAGGAAGCATTTATTTCCGTTGGCTTATTATATTGATCAAATTATATACCCACCTAAATTAGCAATATCTACAGTCGTCAACAGATTTAAAAGATGTTTTTAGCAGAACGCTAAAGCCGAAAAAATGCTTATCACTCAAAGAAAGTTACGGAATAATACCTCTTGGTCATCATCCTACGTTGCTAGTAGCTGTGGAGGCACACCAATTGACATTATTCGTCAATATATCCTACAATAAAATACACTTGGTGTATGAAATTTACATGCCTTATATCCCCTTAAACAACAATATTTTTTGGGCATAATAGGATAAAGAAACTGTAGAAAAAATTGTAAATGATATGTGCCAGATTTATCACTAAAAATACAATTCTTGAACAATGATCACTTATTAAGGCTCTCCCCATAACAAATGATCTCTGTAACGCTTTATCAAATCTACAAAATTGCACAAATCAAAAAGAAAAAACGACAAAAATCCTTATTCGATTCTACCTATTCTGTCTCACCATCATGCTCATCAAAAGCCAAAAGATTAAAACTTTGTACCATATGGGGTGGTAAGGGTGCTACAATATCCAACACCCCTCCTGAAGGATGAGGGATACGAATACGGCGCGCATGAAGGTGAAGACGGTTTTGAATTCCTCCCAGTAATGCCCAATTACTATCAGAAAAAAAATATTTTGAATCACCAATGATAGGATGATCCATATGGGCGGCATGCACACGTAGCTGATGTGTTCTCCCTGTATAGGGTTCCATTTCAAGCCACGAAAGAGCCCTCCCCCTAGTATCTAAAACGCGATAGTAAGAAACCGCATGGTTAGAATCTGGCTCTCCATGTTCACAAACACGCATTTTATCACCTTGCGCAGTGATATCCTTAACCATCCATGTTGAAATCTTATCCTGCTTTTTTTTAGGTACTCCCCGAACCAATGCCCAATAAGTCTTTTTCGTTTCCCGCTCTCTAAAAGCAGCCGTCAATGCCTGCGCAGCACTCCTAGATCGCGCAACGATGAGGACGCCAGATGTTTCACGATCAAGGCGGTGAACCAAACGTGGTTTTTCGCCTTTCTTATTGCGCCATGCCTCAAGCATGCTATCCACGTGGCGCGTCAAGCCAGAGCCACCTTGTACAGCTAACCCCGCAGGCTTATTAAAAACAAAAACCTTTGGATCTTCATAGAGGAGCATTTTTTTCAAAACAGTTTCATCATCCTGTCCACGAAGTGTTTTATCCGTTATAGGAAAGCTTTCCTTATCATCAACAGGGAAAGGTGGAACACGCACAGCCTGTCCCATGAGAAGACGCGTATCCGTTTTAACACGTCCACCATCAACTCGTATCTGTCCAGAACGAAGCAACTTTTGTAAATATCCAAATCCAACTCTTGGATAATGCACTTTAAACCAGCGATCCAAGCGCATTCCATTTTCATCTACTTCGACCTGTTTTATTTCGACGCCTACCATAACCCTTTCCTTACCAGACAATTTTCTTGGCCCTTTTTATGCCTTAAACACAAAAATCCATACCCTATAGAATTGGTTTTATCACACCATATTACAATCAGTATCTAAAATTGCATTTTCTTACTGATAAAATTTTATTAACTCAAAACTTAGTGATTATCAGAACTGTAACCTTTATACTTATGATAACTATTGGAGATAATGCCCTGTGTCCTTATTCAAAACCTATGCACGTGTTCTTACCTACCTAAACAGAGAAAAAAATACATCTCTTTTAATCTGTTCAGCAAATATTATATTGGCTATTATCACCATTGCAGAACCTATTTTATTTGGACGCGTCATTGACGCTATCGCAGAAAAATCAGGTATTGTTTTAACCATCACCATTTGGGTATGTTTTGGACTTTCACATATTATTGCTTACGTCCTTGTAGCTCGCAGTGCGGATCGCTTAGCACATAGACGTCGCATAACTGTTTTAGCGGAATCCTTTGAGCGTATCATTGCTATGCCTTTAATATGGCATCAACAACGAGGAACTTCTAACTCTCTCCACACACTCTTGCGCGCCGTAGATTCTATGTCAACCATATGGCTTGATTTTATGCGTCAACATCTCTCAACTCTTGTCGCTTTATTCATTCTTATCCCCATAGCTTTTAACATGAATTGGCGTCTTTCAACAGTCTTGGTTGTACTCGCCATCATTTATGTACTGATTGCACGTTTAGTAATGCAAAAAACAAAAGACGGACAAGCCGCTGTAGAAAGCTACCATCATAATCTTTTTAAACATGTAAGTGATTCAATCTCTAACGTTTCCATTGTACAAAGCTACAACCGAGTAAAAGAAGAAACTTCCACATTACATCAGCATACAAACAATCTTCTTAAAGCACAAAATCCTGTTCTCAATTGGTGGGCTCTTGCAAGTGGCTTAAACCGAATGGCCTCAACTATTTCAATAGTTTGTGTTCTTCTGCTTGGAGCTTTTTTTGTAGCAAAAAGCCAATTACGTGTAGGTGAGGTAGTCGCCTTCGTCGGATTTGCGCAATTAATGATTAGCCGTCTGGATCAAATGAGCAGTTTTATTAATTTAACCGTATCCTCACAAGCAAAACTACAAGAATTCTTTGCAATGGAAGACTCAACCTTTCATATCAATGAACCTGAAAATCTACCTTCCCTTCAAAATGTTAAAGGTGCCATAGAATTTCATCACGTTACCTATAAATTCCCAAATTCTTCTCAAGGTGTTTTTGACATCTCCTTTGAGGTTAAAGCAGGACAAACTGTTGCAATTGTAGGACCAACAGGTGCTGGCAAGACAACATTAATCAATTTGCTGCAGCGTATGTACGATCCTACATTTGGACATATCTCCATTGACGGAATAAATATACGCTCTGTTAATCGCGAATCTTTACGCAAATCTTTAGCAACAGTATTTCAAGACTCTGGACTTTTTAATCGAACTATTCACGACAACATCTCGGTAGGACGGGCAACCGCAACGGATGAGGAACTTTATGAAGCGGCCAAAATAGCAGCTGCCCATGATTTTATCCTAACAAAAACCGATCGTTATGACACAATGGTCGGCGAACGGGGGTCTCAATTGTCAGGTGGAGAAAGACAACGTTTAGCAATTGCACGTGCTGTTTTAAAAAATGCCCCCATCCTTATTCTAGATGAAGCAACAAGTGCCCTTGATGTTGAAACGGAAGCACACGTTAAAGATGCTCTTGATTGCATAAGTCACAACCGCACCATTTTTATTATAGCACATCGCCTTTCAACAATACGCAATGCTGATGTTGTGCTTTTTCTAGAACATGGTCATTTAATTGAAAAAGGAAGCTTTCAAGAGCTGATCAATAAAGGTGGGCGCTTCTATAAACTATTACAAGCCAGCGGTTTAACAATCGAGCAACCAGTGATAGGAAAAGATAAAAACGTATTCCCATTGCATGAAACCATTGCATCATAGAATGAGCACTCTCTCTTTAAGAAAGATCCTATCTAAATTACAAACTTTACTCTCTTTAAAAAATCTCGAAGCGAAGCAACACAAATAACCAACAAAAAATTATCCCTCAAGAAAAGCTTTTAATGCCGCAAGTGCCTCACCAGCCTTATTCCCATCAGGTCCACCAGCCTGCGCCATATCAGGACGACCACCACCACCTTTACCTCCAAGGATACCTGAAACAACACGAACGAGATCAACAGCATTCAATCTATGAATTAAATCACCTGTAATACCAACAACAACACTCCCCTTACCATCCTCTGAAACACTGATGAAAGTGACAACACCAGATCCAATTTGCTTCTTTCCAGAATCCACTAATGCTTTGAGATCCCGCGGTAAAATGTTTCCAACAACACGTCCCATAAAAGAAATGCCATTGATGATGGTAACATCTTCTTGACCACTCTTCATGCCTCCACTGTCCAGAGCAATTTTCTTGCGTGCATCATTTAACTCTTTTTCAAATTTACGACGATCATCAAGTAAAATACGGACACGTTCTTCCACATCAGTCGGAGAAATTTTTAAAAGGTCAGCAATTTCATGAATTCGCTCATCTTGGCGGTTCAGATGGAGGCGTGCGGCTGTACCTGTTAAAGCTTCGATACGACGAACTCCAGCAGCTACAGAACTTTCAGAAACTATATGGATCAAACCGATATCCCCTGTTCTCTTCACATGTGTGCCACCACAAAGCTCAATTGACCAATTCCTCTTTAACTCTCCCTGCTCAAGCTGGTTTCCCATGGAAACAACGCGAACTTCATCACCATATCTTTCACCAAATAACGCCATTGCCCCTTCAGAAATTGCATCATCAACGAGCATAAGGCGAGTTTTTACCTCACTATTTTGCAAAACAATATCGTTCGCTAAATCTGCTATCTTTTTCAGTTCTTCTGAAGAAACAGGTTTTGGATGAGAAAAATCAAAACGTAACCGATCTGGCAATACAAGAGAGCCCTTCTGTGCAACATGGGATCCCAATGTTTGGCGTAAAGCTTCGTGTAATAAATGGGTAGCAGAATGATTTGCACGAATTTTCTTACGACGAACAATATCAACGGTTAATTCTAAACAATCAGACGTTTTTGCCTGACCAGACTTCACTTCTCCAATATGGATAAAAACACCATCACCTTTTCTCTGAGTATCATGCACCTCAAAAACAAAACTTTCATGAGAAATGATACCGCTATCACCAATCTGCCCACCAGATTCACCATAAAAAGGTGTCTGATTCACAACAAGAATAGCTTTCTGCCCTAAAGAAATATGATCAACTATTGTTCCGTCATACACAATAGCTGTAAGAATACCTTTAGCTGTTTCGGTTTCATAACCTAAAAATTCTGTGCCCCCCACTTTTTCACGAATAGAAAACCAGATCTTTTCCGTAACGGCCTCTCCAGAACCAGACCAATTGGCACGTGCTTTCTCTTTTTGACGTTCCATCGCCTTATTAAAAACGTCAACGTTAACAGATATTCCGCGACTTCGAAGTGCATCTTGCGTCAAATCAAGCGGAAAACCATAGGTATCATAAAGCTTGAAAGCAACTTCACCATTCAAATAATCTCCTTCTTTAAGAGCAGTACTTGCTTCATTCAACAACTCCAATCCCCGTTCAAGCGTTTTACGAAAACGCGTTTCTTCTAACTTTAAAGTTTCTGCAATCAAAGATTCAGCACGCACTAATTCAGGATAAGCTTGTCCCATTTCATGAATTAAAGCAGGCAAAAGTCGCCACATTAAAGGTTCTTTAGTACCAAGGAGATGCGCATGACGCATAGCACGACGCATAATACGACGTAAAACATACCCCCGTCCTTCATTGGAGGGAAGAACACCATCAGCAATCAAAAATGCACATGAACGAAGATGATCAGCAATCACGCGATGGCTCGCAACAAAATTACCCGTTGCCTCAATCCCTGTTATTTCTTGGGATGCACCAATTAATGCACGAAAAAGATCAATATCATAATTATCATGAACACCCTGTAAAACAGCTGCAATACGCTCTAACCCCATGCCCGTGTCAATAGAAGGATGAGGCAACTCAACACGCTCTTCCTTAGCAACCTGCTCATACTGCATGAAGACAAGATTCCAAATTTCAATAAAGCGATCACCATCTTCATCCGCACTTCCAGGCGGTCCTCCAAAAATTCCATCGCCATGGTCATAAAAAATCTCTGAACAAGGACCACAAGGCCCCGTATCTCCCATCGCCCAAAAATTATCAGACGTCGCAATACGAACAATTTTTTCATCAGGAAGACCTGAAATTTTACGCCATAACTCAGCAGCTACATCATCACTTTGATAAACTGTCACCAACAACTTCTCTTTTGGAAGACAAAATTCTTTTGTTAAAAGATTCCATGATAAAAAAATGGCTTCTTCTTTAAAATAGTCACCAAAAGAAAAATTACCTAACATTTCAAAAAATGTATGATGGCGTGCCGTATAGCCAACATTATCAAGATCATTATGCTTTCCACCGGCACGCACACATTTTTGCGCCGTTGCCACCTGCTTATAAGAACGCTGTTCAAGTCCAGTAAAAACATTTTTAAACTGCACCATTCCTGCATTTGTAAACATGAGTGTAGGATCATTACGCGGAACAAGAGGGCTAGAAGAAAGAATTTTATGCCCATTGAGATGAAAATAATCTAGGAAAGTTGACCGTATACTATTAACACTATTCATATCGTCACCTGTAGAGTACAGCGCAAAACCATATAAGCAAAATTCCCCTCCATTAAATATCCTCTTTTCTATACGTAGAGTTAATTTAATCAAAGAGTGGTTTTTTGTTCAAAGAAATTTAGAAAAGCGGTCTCAATATTTTAAAACACTAACAAATAAAAAAATAAATGACGTCCGCATATTCAGATAAGCATTCCATCAAATTTCTTCATCGTTTTCTATATTTTCTGCCCCTACATTTTCTAACAATTCAATCGCAATTAAACCAGCATTTTGCCGCAAAGCTGTCTCGATTTCTGTAGCTATTTCCGCGTGATCACGTAAAAACTGCTTTGCATTTTCTCGTCCCTGCCCTAAACGCTGAGAATTATAAGAAAACCATGCACCAGATTTTTCCACAACACCAACTTTGACGCCCAAATCAATTAACTCACCTACTTTGGAAATGCCTTCACCATAAATAATATCAAATTCAACTTGCTTAAACGGAGGAGCCAATTTATTTTTGACGACTTTAACACGTGTCTGATTACCAACGATCATATCCCGATCTTTAATAGATCCAATACGACGAATATCTAAACGAACAGAAGCATAAAACTTTAAAGCGTTTCCGCCTGTTGTCGTTTCAGGAGAACCAAACATGACGCCAATTTTCATGCGAATTTGATTAATAAAGATAACCATACAGTTAGAACGAAAAATTGCTGCTGTTAGTTTTCGCAATGCTTTACTCATTAACCGAGCTTGCAGCCCAGGTAAAGCATCACCCATTTCACCATCAATTTCCGCCCGTGGTGTCAAAGCCGCTACGGAATCAACAACGAGTACATCAACAGCACCAGAACGAACCAACGTTTCTGTAATTTCCAATGCTTGTTCGCCAGTATCGGGTTGAGAAATAAACAAATTTTCTAAATCAACACCAAGCTTACGCGCATAAATAGGATCAAGAGCATGCTCCGCATCAATAAAAGCACAAATCCCACCAATTTTTTGTGCCTCAGCAATAGCATG
Source organism: Bartonella sp. DB5-6 (assembly GCF_000278115.1). Classification (GTDB taxonomy): domain Bacteria; phylum Pseudomonadota; class Alphaproteobacteria; order Rhizobiales; family Rhizobiaceae; genus Bartonella; species Bartonella refiksaydamii. The sequence goes on along the minus strand of NZ_JH725116.1, from coordinate 111,797 downwards.
AAGAGCTAATGTTGTTTTTCCAGAACTTTCTGGTCCATAAATCTCAACAATACGCCCCTTCGGTAATCCACCAACACCCAAAGCAATATCCAAGGATAATGAGCCCGTTGGAATTGTTTCAATTTCAACAACCTGCTCTTTTTGCCCAAGACGCATAATTGAGCCTTTACCAAAAGAACGTTCAATTTGTGAGAGAGCAGCATCGAGAGCTTTTGTTTTATCCACGATTATATCCTTGACAGATTCATAACAACTAAACACCCAGTGTACACTGTTATTTTAACTTAACTAAAGTCTTGAGTTTCAATTTTCACAGACTATTTCCATTTTTAACCTCCCATTGTGTCGACAACAGATCATTATCATAATAGAAAGATTTGATATTCCTTATTTTATGATAAAAAACCTCCATGCTAAGAAAAGAAACTTGGCACATTTATATCCCTCCTCCAGAAAAGAAACAATTTAAATTTAACATGGTACTTTATATACAGCCTTTATGTTACTTCTCAAACGCTTAAGAGATCATATCTCTTAAGCTAATCTCCAACTATTGATAACCCCAAAATTCCTCATCAATCAAAACCACAATACATCGCATACAACTGAAACCACAAATACAAAGCAACACACGAATTATAGCTAGACAAATATTTATTGAATTTGGGTTTTAAGGGTATATAAATTCTTATGTGAAAAGAAAAATTTTTCACTCTATGAAAAATAATAAGCGTTTAAGACATATCCTAGTCTATTAATGCAATTATAGTCACATAACTGTGTAAAATAAGTTTAAGATCCATAAAAATCCTGTCCTAATCAAAGTTTCATTTTTAATTGGCTCGTTTTTTGCGCAATTTTTCCCACCACTCAAGACGCTTCATAATTTCTCGCTCAAAACCACGTTCTCGTGGTTGATAATAGCTCTGGCGCCCAAGTTTTTCAGGAAAATATTCCTGTCCAGAAAAAGCATCTGGTTCATCATGGTCATAACGATAACCATGCCCATACCCTTCTTCCTTCATAAACTTCGTAGGTGCATTCAAAATGTGCCTAGGAGGAGGTAAAGAACCATTTTTGCGTGCACAATGCATAGCTGCCTTATACGCGAGATATGTCGCATTTGATTTTGGCGCAGTTGCAACATAAAGACATGCTTGTGCTAAAGCCAATTCTCCCTCAGGTGATCCTAAATAATCATAAGCATCTTTTGCCGCATTACAAATGACAAGAGCTTGAGGATCTGCCAAACCAATATCTTCAACAGCCATACGAACCAATCTTCGCCCAATATAGAGAGGATCTTCCCCCGCATCAAACATACGCGCCAAATAATAAAGAGCAGCATCAGGATCAGACCCACGAACTGATTTATGTAACGCTGAAACGAGATTATAGTGCCCCTCTTGTCCTTTATCATAAATTGGAGCACGACGCTGAATGATTTTTTGCAAAGCAACAGCATCAAATATCTCTCCTTGTCGAGCAGCACACCAAACTTCCTCAGCCAATGTTAACGCTGCCCGCGCATCACCATCAGACATCCTTATCAAAACATTTCTGGCATCATCGTCCAAGGGAAGAAGTTTTCCTTCCACTTCTTCTACACGTTTCAAAAGTTTACTCAAACTTTCATTGTTATGGGGAAGAAACGTCAAAACACGTGCACGAGAAAGAAGAGCAGCATTAAGTTCAAATGAGGGATTTTCTGTTGTTGCGCCGATAAGAATGACCGTACCGTCTTCCATAACGGGAAGAAAACTATCCTGCTGAGCACGATTAAATCTATGAATTTCATCGACAAACAAAACCGTTCTCCGCCCAGACATAAAACGAGTTCGAGCACTTTCAAAAATCTTTTTAAGTTCAGCAACTCCAGTAAAAATAGCAGAAACTTGCTCAAAAGAGAAATTTGTTTCAAGCGCTAACAAGCGCGCAACTGTTGTTTTTCCTGTCCCTGGTGGTCCCCAGAAAATCATCGAACCAAATGAACCAGCTGCTATCATGCGTGAAAGCAATCCCTCCTCCCCAACTAAATGATCTTGTCCTATTACATCACAAAAAGAGCGAGGACGCATTCTCTCAGCAAGCGGCCGATTTTTATTAACTTGGAAATCAAGCGACGAAGTAAAAAAATCTTTATTCAAAAAAACCTCAGCGAATAAATTGGCGAATATACATACCATCACGTTCATATTCCAATTGCCAAATACGCGGACGACCTTGCACAAGAATCTTTTTCAACTGACTAACTGTTTGAATTTTGTAGCCATTAACAACACGCAAAATATCTCCTGGACGAAAAATTCCAGCAGCATTGCTCATTTCGTCAAGATTGGTAATCACAACACCTTTTGCAGATGCTGGAAGATGAAAACGTCGACTATTTTGCGGTGTTAAATCCAATACTTCAGCACCAGAAAGAGGACCTTCACCAATAATTTTTTCAGATTTTAAGAATTCAGATTCCGGTATTGATAAAACGATTATTTCTGTTTTGAAAGTTTCGCCATTTCGTAAATATTCTAAAGGAAGGTTCTGCCCCATGCTTGCTGTCATTAAACGATATCCAAGACTATCTGGGCTATCAATTCGTACCCCTTGCATACTTAAAATAACATCGCCTACTTTCAAACCAGCTTTTTCAGCAGGACTATCTTTGCTAATTTCAATGATAAGAGCACCATAGGGACGCTCTAAACCTAAACCACCTGCAATATCAGGCGTAACATTTTGAAAAGATGCACCAATATAAGGTGGTACAAAATACTTTCCACCATGCTTAACGGTATCAAGCATTACCTTCACAAGATTCGCCGGAATAGCAAAACCAATCCCTACAGAACCACCCGAACGCGAATAAATAGCTGTATTAATCCCGATTAATTGCCCTTTCATATCAATCAAAGCCCCACCAGAATTCCCTGGATTAATAGCAGCATCTGTCTGAATAAAAAAGTCAAAATCAGAAATACCAACACGTGTACGTGCTTGCGCTGACACAATACCACTTGTAACGGTTTGACCAACACCAAAAGGATTACCAATTGCTAAAACAAGATCACCAACTTCAACCTCATCGGAATCTCCTAAAAGAAGAACAGGAAACTGCGCACCTTTTGCATCAATTTCAAGCACGGCAATATCCGTTGCTTCATCTTTTAGCATAACCTTACTCTCAAATTCTCGTCCATCAGAGAGAGCAACTTTAATTTCGTTTGCATCCTTAATGACATGATAATTCGTAACGATCAAACCACGTGCATCAACAATCACCCCAGATCCTAATGAAGATTGCTTACGTACAGGCAGATTATTTTGAAAACGACCAAAAAACTGCTCAAAAAATGGATCACCTTCAAAAGGTGAACGCGCTCTAATTTGCCGAGCTGCATAAATATTTACAACAGATGGAATAGATTTTTTAACTAAAGGAGCAAATGAAAGAGTAATTTCTGACTGTGTTTGCGGAATTTTGGCAAATGCGCAAGAAAATGACATTTGCGCTATAATCACAAAAAAAAGCCCAACAAAAAGAGAATTCTTCATTATTCACTCCTTATAAACTAATCTACTCTTTAAGAGGACAGCCACCTCTCTTCTCCCATAAATTAAAGATCCCCATTAATATTTATACTTGAGAATAAAAACAACCTATTTGAACAATAAATATTATAAAAAACAAATAATTCAATATTTTATATCCTCATTTTTACTTTTATCACTTGAATAAAGTCTACTCTGTAATGCTAACAAAAAAACCGCCCTAAGAGGCGGCTTTCTCAAACACAACGAAAAAAATATTAAGACGACGCTTTTTCATTTACAGCATCTTCTGCACGCGCACGATCTACAGCACCTTTCGCATCGATATCTCGATCAACAAATTCTATAACAGCCATGGGAGCATTATCACCTGTACGAAACCCCGCTTTCATAATACGCAAGTATCCACCGTTTCGCGATGCATAACGCGGAGCAAGCGTATCAAATAATTTTGCAACTTTCCCTGCATCACGAAGTGCAGAAACCGCTTGTCGACGCGCATGCAATCCCCCACGTTTACCAAGAGTAACTAACTTTTCAACGATAGGACGAATTTCCTTAGCCTTTGGAAGCGTCGTCACAATTTGTTCATGCTCTATCAGCGAAACCGCCATATTTGCAAACATCGCCTTACGGTGACTAGCAGTTCGGTTCAATTTGCGACCTGAGTTACTATGGCGCATGAGCCTTCTCCTTAAATTCTAACTTTAATACTGATCTTCATAGCGTTTAGCAAGATCATCGATGTTCTCAGGAGGCCATGCAGGAATTTCCATACCAAGATGCAGCCCCATACATGCCAAAACTTCCTTAATTTCATTTAACGACTTTCGCCCAAAATTTGGTGTCCGAAGCATTTCAGATTCCGTTTTCTGAATAAGATCACCAATATAGACAATATTATCATTTTTAAGACAATTTGCAGAACGAACTGAAAGTTCTAGCTCATCCACTTTTTTGAGCAACGCAGGATTAAAAGCAAGCTCTGAATCAGACTCTTCAACAATTTCTTTCTGTGGCTCCTCAAAGTTGACAAATAATGATAATTGATCCTGAAGAATACGTGCAGCAAAAGCAACAGCATCCTCTCCATTAACAGCACCATTTGTTTCAATCGTGAGTGTCAATTTATCATAATCCAACACTTGACCTTCGCGTGTATTTTCTACTTTATAGGAGACTTTACGAATTGGTGAATAAAGACTATCAACTGGAATAAGACCTATTGGCGCATCATCGACATAATTACGATCAGATGGAACATAACCTTTTCCTGTATTAACAATAAATTCCATACGAATCTCAGAACCTTCATCAAGAGTACAAATAACGTGCTCTGGATTCAGGATTACCATATCCCCAACAGTACTTATATCCCCAGCCCTTACAACACTAGGACCCTCTTTACAAAGAACAAGGCGTTTAGGCCCCTCTTCTTCCATACGAAGTGCGATTTCTTTGATATTTAAAATAATATCTGTAACATCCTCACGCACACCTGGAATTGATGAAAATTCGTGCAACACACCATCAATTTGCACAGCAGTAACCGCAGCACCACGAAGAGAAGACAATAATACACGACGAAGTGCATTCCCTAACGTTAAACCAAAACCACGTTCAAGAGGCTCCGCAATCACACTCAAAACGTTTGGATTATCATGTGCGAAAAACTCAACCTTATTAGGTTTAATCAGTTCCTGCCAGTTTTTCTGGATCATATTTTTATTCCCGTTCTTTAGTTCCGCTACCATTCAATCACAACGGACAATGTGAACATCAGAGAAACCTCTGACAACGAAAAAACAACACCAATTAAACACGCCGTCTTTTTCGGGGGCGGCATCCATTATGAGGAATTGGCGTTACATCACGAATGGAAGTAATGACAAAACCAACAGATTGCAAAGCACGCAAAGCAGACTCACGACCTGATCCAGGACCACAAACCTCAACTTCCAAAGAACGCATACCATGCTCCTGCGCTTTTCTAGCACAATCTTCAGCAGCAACCTGAGCCGCAAAAGGCGTAGACTTACGCGATCCTTTAAATCCCTGAGCACCAGCAGACGACCACGCAATTGTGTTTCCCTGAGCATCAGCAATGGTAATCATTGTATTGTTAAATGTTGAATTGATATGCACAACACCTGATGATATATTTTTGCGCTCGCGACGACGAACCCGTGTGGCTTCCTTGGCCATAGTTTTCCTTTCAACGATCTCTTCACTGCCGTAACACCAGCAGCTCCACCCTCTTTATTCTTGTTAAAAAAATTAACAAAAAACAGAATATCTAAAAAATAAAACTCTATAAAAATAAAGAATATTATTTCTTCTTTCCAGCGATTGCCTTAGCAGGCCCCTTACGCGTACGTGCATTTGTATGCGTACGTTGTCCACGAACAGGCAAAGAACGGCGGTGACGCAAACCACGATAACAACCAAGATCCATTAAACGCTTAACATTCATCGCAACCTCACGGCGAAGATCTCCCTCAACTTGATAGCCTTGATCTATCGCCTCACGAATTTGCAACACCTCTGCATCCGAAAGCTCATGGACACGACACCCTATGGGAATGCCAACCTTCTTAGTAATTTCTTGAGCAAATTTCGGTCCAATCCCGTGAATATACTGAAGCGCAATAATTACACGCTTATTTGTCGGGATATTGACGCCAGCAATACGAGCCACGCCTACTCTCCTTGGTTATGTTGATAATTAACCATAAAATACTTGATGTACCTTACAGAAAAAAGACTCGGCACAAATACACCCCGAATCCAATTACTTTACTGAAATAAACTGAGGCTTTTTCTGATAGATTTCACCGAAAAAGTCAACACTTTTCATCTATTTCTAAAAAAAATCTTATTGAAAAGACTTTTTAATTACATCTGATATCTCACTAATACCAATCATTCCATCAATCACCTTTAATAATCCCTTCTCTGAATAAAATTTTGATAAGGGAGCTGTTTTTTCACGATATTCTACTAATCGCTTCGCAAAGGCAACAGGATTATCATCTAAACGAACGTGCCCACCAGTAGCTATTGTTTCCTCAACACGTTTCTTCATTCTTTCAATCAACGCATCTTCATCAACACTTAGTTCGATAACAGCATCAAGCTGCATATTTTTCGACTGCAAAATCTGCTGCAATGCTTCTGCCTGCCCCACAGTCCGCGGATACCCATCCAAGACAAAACCATTTATACAATCACTTGCGTCAATTCGTTCTGATACAATTTGATTAACAATACTATCAGGAACTAAAGCACCAGAACTCATAACAGCTTTAGCTTTTTTGCCAACTTCCGTTTCTTTGGCAATAACTTCACGTAACATATCACCCGTCGATAACTGAGGGATATTATACTCCTCAGTCAACATTTTAGCTTGTGTGCCTTTTCCAGCTCCAGGAGGTCCTAAAAGAACAACTCTCATCGATTCCTTCTACCTCCACGAAGTTTTGACTTTTTAATCAATCCTTCATATTGGTGAGCAACAAGATGCCCTTGGATTTGAGCAACTGTATCAAGCGTAACAGTAACGACAATCAACAAAGACGTCCCCCCAAGATAAAAAGGAACCTGTAGTGCAGATATCATAAACTCAGGTAATAAACAAACCAAAATAATATAAACCGCTCCCACAACAGTAATGCGCGTCAAAACATAATCAATATACTCAGCTGTACGTTCACCAGGGCGAATTCCTGGAATAAAACCAGAATGCTTTTTCAACTGATCCGCCGTATCACTTGGATTAAACACAATAGCTGTATAAAAAAAGCAAAAAAAGGCCATTAAAATAGCATAGACAATCATGTAAAGTGGCTGTCCATGACCAAGAGAATAAGAAATAGCCTGAACCCATTGCGGCATTTTATCAGAAAAATTATTAATAGTTGCAGGCAATAACAGCAAAGATGAAGCAAAAATTGGTGGAATAACGCCAGCAGTATTCAGTTTTAAAGGGAGATGCGACATGTCTCCTTGAAACATCTGATTACCAACTTGACGTTTCGGATACTGAATAAGAATCCGACGTTGTGCACGCTCTACAAAAACAATAATTCCTATAACAGAAACCGCAATAAGAACGATCCCTATTAACAAAAAAGTTGATAAATCAGCCTGACTATGAGCAGTCAAAAGTTGAGCAAAAGTAGAAGGGAGATTAGCTACAATACCTGTAAAAATAATAAGAGAAACCCCATTACCAACACCACGTGATGTAATTTGCTCGCCAAGCCACATTAAAAACATCGTTCCACCAACAAGTGTAATAACAGAAGAAATACGGAACATAAACCCAGGCTCCACAACAATTTGAAGCCCTGTCCCTATACCTGTTTCAAGCGCAACCGCAATACCAAACGCTTGCAGAATTGCTAAAACTACTGTTACGTAGCGTGTATACTGATTAATAATCTTACGACCTAATTCACCCTCTTTTTTAAGAGTTTCTAACGAAGGGATAACTGAAGTTAGCAATTGCACAATAATTGATGCCGATATATAAGGCATAATTCCCAGTGCAAAAATTGCCATACGCCCAACAGCTCCTCCAGCAAACATATTAAACAACCCCAAAACACCAGAAGCATGATGTTCAAATGTTTGACGCAAAGAATCAATATTAATACCAGGAAGAGATATATAAGTACCAAAACGATAAACAAGAAGCGCAGCTAAGGTAAACCAAATACGTTTTTTCAATTCGGTTGCACGTGAAAAAGTTCCAAAGTTTATATTGGAAGCAAACTGCTCTGCCGCTGACGCCATAAAACCTCTCCAATCTCCACTTTAGTTCTTTAAATCACAAGAGTATAACTCCAGAAATCCCTGTCGTCATACATAAATAAATACAAAACTTAAATAATTCTCCATAAAAACATCCTCAAACGAAGCATAAAAAACTGCTCAGGATATCATTCATGTTAAAATAAGCTCACCGAACAGTCTCAGGAAGAATAACCTGACCACCAGCTTTTTCAATCTTAATACGAGCAGCATCAGAAACACCAGAAACATGAACTATAATCTTTACTTTCAATTCACCATCAGCAAGAATACGTACACCATCCCTCATACGACGAATAATACCAGCCTCTTTCAGTGCAACAATATCAACAGGTTTTTCAACATTCAACTTACCCGCATCAACTGCTAATTGAATACGCCTCAGCGAAACTTCGTTATAGTTCTTAGCAAAAAAATTTTTAAATCCACGCTTTGGTAAACGACGATAGATAGGCATTTGCCCACCTTCAAAACCATTAAGCGAAACACCAGAACGTGAATTCTGCCCCTTTACACCACGACCAGCAGTTTTACCGGTACCAGAACCAATACCACGCCCAACACGTTTACGATCTTTCGTTGCACCTTCACAATCGCGCAGCTCATTGAGTTTCATATTCTATACTCCCGCAACCGTTAATCTTTATCTATAACGTGAACAAGATGCCGAACCTTAGCAATCATACCCCGCACACAAAGCGTATCCTCTAAAACACGCCGCCGCCGCATTTTATTCAACCCGAGCCCCTTCAAAGTTGCACGCTGAATCCGCGAATTCCGAATTGGGCTACCAATTTGTTCTACCGTTACAGTTTTGCTACTCTGAGATTTTTTTTGAACCATTTCCTAATTCCTTTTCTGATAATCTCAGAAACTAGCCTTCCACATCAACTAAATGCTTACGACGTGCCTGCAAAGTTGAATATTTTATACCGCGTTGAGCCGCAATATCTCTAGGATGCATTTGATGCATTAAGGCATCAAATGTTGCACGCACCATGTTATACGGATTTGACGATCCTAATGATTTTGCCACAACATCCTGCATACCAAGAGTTTCAAAAATAGCGCGCATCGGCCCACCAGCAATAATACCTGTACCAGCTGAGGCAGAACGCAATAAAACACGACCAGCCCCATGACGACCTTCAAGATCATGATGCAATGTACGTCCAGACCGAAGCGGAACATAAATCATTGCACGCTTTGCAGCTTCTGTAGCCTTACGAACCGCTTCTGGCACTTCACGCGCCTTACCATGACCAAAGCCCACACGCCCTTTTTGATCCCCAACAACAACAAGAGCCGCAAAACCAAAACGCCGCCCACCTTTCACAACTTTAGCAACACGATTGATATGAACAAGTCTATCGACAAATTCACTATCACGCTCATCTCGCTCACCACGTTCTTTATGTGCCATTCCTCATTCCTTCTTCTTTTCCGGAAGCACGCTAAAAAAGTTCCATCATCAAACCAAAGGAACTCACACGAAACACCCTAAAATCCCCTAACTAAAATTTCTAAATAAAATACTTTAGAAGCTCAAACCACCTTCACGAGCAGCCTCAGCCAAAGCCTTTACTCTACCATGGTACACGTATGCTCCACGATCAAAAACCACCTCATTAACACCAGCCTGTTTTGCACGCTCAGCAATTAACTTACCAACAGCAAAAGCTGCCTCTTTATTAGCACCACTTTTTAAAGATTTCTTTAAATCACCTTCAAGGGTAGATGCTGAAACAAGCGTATACCCCCGCAAATCATCAATAATTTGAGCATAGATGTTCTGATTTGAACGATAAACACTAAGCCGCGGACGATTACTAGAAAACATCTTGATTCTACGACGAACACGTCGTGCGCGACGCTGGATAATGTTCTTAGATGAAACCATAATACAAAATCCTTATTTCTTTTTACCTTCTTTACGAAAGATACGCTCATCTGCATGCTTAACGCCCTTACCTTTGTAAGGCTCAGGCCTACGATATTCGCGAATTTCTGCTGCAACTTGTCCAACTCGCTGCTTATCAATTCCAGAAATAACAATTTCTGTAGGTTTGGGAACTGTTATAGTAACACCCGATGGCACTTTATAAATCACATCGTGCGAAAAACCTAACGACAGCTGAACATCTTTGCCCTGCAAAGCAGCACGATAACCAACTCCGTTAATTTCCAATCTTTTTTCAAAGCCATCTTTCACACCACAAAAAATATTTTCAATCATTGAACGCGACATCCCCCATTTTGAGCGTGCATCTTTTGACTGATCTCGTGGTGAAACTGATATAAAATTTTCCTCAAGTTTTACCAAAACTTCATCATTAACAACGTAACTCAACTCACCTTTCGGACCTTTGGCTTTAACCAGTTGACCTTCAACCGTTGCAGTAACCTCAGAAGGAATTGAGATGGGCTTTTTTCCAATACGAGACATTATTCTAACCTACTTTTTTCTGTTTTCTTTACATAACTTAGAAAACACGACAAAGGAGCTCTCCACCAACATTCTGCTCACGTGCCTCATGATCTGCCATAACTCCCTTAGGAGTTGATAAAATAGAAATACCAAGACCATTTGCCACTTGAGGAAGTGACTTAGCAGAAACATATACACGACGACCAGGCTTCGAAACACGTGAAATCTCACGAATAGCAGCTAACCCTTCAAAATATTTTAACTCGATTTCAATTTCAGATTTTCCATCACCACAATCAACTTGATTATATCCGCGAATATAACCTTCAGACTGAAGAACATCAAGAACGCGAGCACGAAGCTTAGAAGCAGGCGTAACCACTTTTCCTTTTTTACGACCAAGCGCATTACGAATACGCGTTAACATATCACCAAGAGGATCCGACATAGACATTGAGTAATCTCCTCTCACCAACTAGACTTAACGATGCCAGGAATATGCCCTACAGAACCAAGTTCACGCAATGCAATCCGAGACATTTTCAATTTACGATAATAAGCCCGAGGACGCCCTGAAACCTCACAGCGATTACGAACCCGAACTTTTGCAGAATTGCGTGGTAACCCTGCCAATTGAACAGACGCTTTAAAGCGCTCCTCAAGAGAAACCTTCTGATCCATAACTACCGCTTTCAAGCGGGCACGACGCGCGGCATAACGCTTTACCATCACCTCACGACGCTTATTTTTCTCAACGGCACTTACTTTAGCCATAATCTTACCTCGCTACATTTGCCGTTACGAACGAAAAGGAAAATTAAAAGCACGCAACAATTCACGCGCCTCATCATCCGTTTTTGCTGTCGTACAAACGATAATATCCATGCCCCAAATTTGATCAACTTTGTCATAATTGATTTCTGGAAACACAATGTGCTCTTTAATACCCATAGCAAAATTGCCACGACCATCAAAACTTTTGGAATTCAAACCACGAAAGTCACGAACCCGCGGAAGCGCAACCGTAACAAGACGATCCAAAAACTCAAACATACGATCTTTACGCAACGTAACTTTAGCCCCAAGCGGCATTCCTTCACGAACCTTAAAGGTCGCAATAGAATTACGCGCGCGGGTTACAACAGCTTTCTGACCTGTTATTAACCCTAAATCCTCAGCAGCAACAGATGGTTTCTTAGAATCGGCAGTTGCTTCACCAACCCCCATATTAATCACAATCTTATCAACCCGCGGAATTTGCATTGCATTCTTATAATTAAACTTCTCTTGAAGAGCTTTACGAACAACTTCAAAATAATGCACCTTCATGCGCGGCGTTTGTTTTTCCTCAGCCATTAATCAACTCTCCCGAACGCTTGGCAAAACGAACCTTACCACCATCTGCATTCACACGAAAACCTACACGCGTAGGCTTACCATCTTTAGGATCAGCAATCGCCAAATTAGATAGATGAATCGGAGCTTCCTTAGAAATGATTCCAGCCTCTTGCTTTTGCGTTTGGCGTTGATGACGTTTAATCATATTAACCCCACGAACAAAAGCTTTGCTCTCCTTCGGATTCACCTTAATTACTTCACCACTACACCCCTTATCTTTACCGGATAAAACTACAACTTTATCGCCTTTTCGAATTTTTTGCATACCACCCACTCCTTACAACACTTCAGGAGCGAGCGAGATGATCTTCATATGATTCCGACCACGAAGCTCGCGGGGAACTGGTCCGAAGATACGTGTACCGATCGGCTCTTTCTTATTATCCACTAAAACGGCAGCATTGCTATCAAAACGAATAACACTACCATCTGCGCGACGAATATCCTTAGCAGTACGAACTACTACAGCTTTCATCACATCACCCTTTTTAACACGACCACGAGGAATAGCATCCTTGACCGAAACAACAATAATGTCACCGACCGAAGCATATTTTCGCTTTGAACCGCCTAACACCTTGATGCACATGACACGACGGGCACCAGAATTATCGGCAACGTCGAGGTTTGTTTGCATCTGAATCATGACTGGCCACCTTCTCTTAATAGTTATACCCGGTTATGTCTCTTAACACATCCAGATTTGCCTGCCAAATAACGACAAAAAATCATCCCTAAATCTACCAACGGAAATAAAACCACTGTTAAATTTCAAAACAACAAATTAATTAACTACGCTACACTGCCTTTAACGACAGTCCAACGCTTATCTTTCGAAATTGGTCTAGATTCCTGAATAGAAACCTGATCACCAACTTTGAACTGGTTACTCTCATCATGCGCTTTATACTTTTTAGACTGCCGAACAGTCTTTTTGAGAAGTGGATGAGAATAACGACGCTCCACTTTAACAACAACAGTCTTATCGTTCTTATCACTAACGACAACACCTTGCAAAATGCGTTTAGGCATCACTTATTTCCTTAAGCCTTACTTTCGTTTATCTTCTGGCGAAGAAAAGTTTTAACACGCGCAATGTCACGACGAACTTGCCTAACACGTGCAGTCTTTTCCAATTGGCCTGTTGCTCTTTGAAAGCGCAAATTAAATTGCTCTTTCTTTAACTTAGCCAACTCATCTTTCATCTGGTCGAGCGTTTGCGCCCGTAATTTTGTGGCTCTCATCGCTTAACCTCTTTATTCAGCAATACGCTGGATGAAACGTGTCTTTATAGGCAACTTAGCAGCACCCAATCTTAGTGCTTCACGTGCTACATCTTCAGGAACCCCATCAAGCTCAAACATGACACGTCCAGGTGCAACACGAGTCGCCCAATAATCTACACTTCCCTTACCCTTACCCATACGAACTTCAGTCGGCTTAGATGTAACCGGAAGATCCGGAAAAATACGAATCCACACGCGACCAGAACGTTTCATATAACGTGTAATCGCACGACGTGCCGCTTCAATTTGGCGGGCAGTAACCCGCTCTGGCTCAACAGCCTTCAAACCGTAAGCACCGAAATTCAAATCCGTACCACCCTTCGAAACACCGTGAATACGGCCCTTGAACTGTTTACGGAACTTTGTGCGCTTTGGCTGCAACATTGCTCTCTACTCCAAATTCTAGTTCAATCACAAAAACTAAGCATTTTCGCGGCGACGATTCGATGAGGAACCAGAATGATCAGCCTCTGTAGCACGACGCTCTGAAGCCATCGGATCATGCTCAAGAATTTCACCCTTAAAAACCCAAACCTTAACACCACAAATACCATAAGCGGTCTTAGCCTCTGCTGTACCGTAATCAACATCAGAACGCAAGGTATGAAGCGGAACACGACCTTCACGATACCACTCCATACGAGCAATTTCCGCCCCACCAAGACGACCAGAACAATTTATACGAATTCCTTCCGCTCCAAGACGCATAGCTGATTGAACCGCACGCTTCATTGCACGCCGAAAAGCAACACGACGTTCTAATTGCTGAGCAATCGATTGCGCTATAATAGTAGCATCAATTTCCGGTTTACGAATTTCCACAATATTCAGTGAAGTCTCAGCACTTGTCATCTCCGAAAGCTTACGACGAAGCTTTTCGATATCAGCTCCCTTTTTACCAATAATTAAACCAGGACGCGCCGAATGAATCGTTACACGACATTTCTTATGAGGACGTTCAATAACAACCTTAGAAATAGCTGCTTGCTTCAGCTCTTCAAGAACATATAAACGAATCCTTAAATCCTCATGAAGAAGACGCCCATATTCACCACTATCAGCATACCAACGGGAATCCCAAGTCCGGTTAACTCCGAGACGAAGTCCTATTGGATTGATCTTCTGACCCATTATGCGGCCTCCACTTTTTCGGTAACTTCACGAACAATAATAGTAAGATGCGAAAACGGACGCTCAATCCGACTAGCACGTCCACGACCGCGAACATGGAAACGCTTCATCACTATCGACTTACCAACATAAGCTTCTGCAACAACAAGCGAATCGATATCAAGATCGTGGTTATTTTCTGCATTTGCAATCGCTGATTCAAGAGTTTTTTTCACAGTCCCAGCAATACGTTTATGTGAAAACGTCAAATCAGCTAACGCCATATTCACTCTTTTACCACGAATCATCGCAGCAACCAAATTAAGTTTCTGCGGACTAACACGAATTGTCCGTGTGACAGCTTTCGCCTCATTGTCCTTAAGCTGGCGCGGAATCTTAGCTTTTCCCATTACTACTTCCTCTTCGCTTTCTTGTCTGCACCATGCCCATAATAAGTCCGAGTGGGAGAAAACTCACCAAACTTATGTCCAACCATCTCTTCAGAAACAGAAACAGGAATATGCTTATTTCCGTTGTAAACACCAAAAGTTAAACCAACAAATTGTGGTAAAATAGTAGAGCGACGACTCCATATTTTAATAACTTCATTACGCCCACTTGCACGTACCTTCTCTGCTTTTCCAAGAAGATAGCCGTCGACAAACGGACCCTTCCAAACTGAACGAACCACTTCAGACTACCTTTCTCATTTCTTGCGCTGATGACGCGTACGCATAATAAACTTATCAGTGGCTTTATTGGAGCGCGTACGCTTACCTTTCGTAGGCTTACCCCAAGGAGACACTGGATGACGCCCCCCTGATGTACGCCCCTCACCACCACCATGTGGATGATCAACAGGATTCATAGCAACACCACGAACATGTGGACGCTTACCACGCCAACGTGATCGCCCTGCCTTACCATCATTAATATTCCCATGATCCGGATTTGAAACAGCACCAACAGTTGCAAAACAGCTACCAGACACCAAACGTTGCTCTCCAGAATTAAGACGAAGAATAGCCATTCCTTGATCTCGTCCAACCAACTGCGCATAAGTGCCAGCTGAACGCGCAATCTGTCCACCCTTTCCAGGTTTCATTTCAACATTATGAATAATTGTACCCACCGGCATATTACCAAGCGGCATAGCATTACCTGGCTTAACATCAACATTAGAACCAGCTATAATAGCATCACCCACACCAAGACGCTGTGGTGCGAGAATATAACTCAACTGTCCATCCTCATAACGAATTAATGCAATAAAAGCAGTACGATTTGGATCATATTCTAGACGCTCAACTTTTGCAGAAACATTACGTTTAAGACGCTTAAAGTCAACAAATCGATAACTGCGTTTATGACCACCACCCTGAAAACGAGCAGTAACGCGACCACGATTATTACGCCCACCTTTTGATGACAAGCCCTCAGTCAGAGTTTTTATAGACCTACCCTTATAAAGACAAGAACGATCTACAATAACAAGCTGACGTTGCCCAGGTGTAGTTGGATTAAAGTGCTTAAGTGCCATTATTCTTTATCTCCGAACCTCTTTAAAGACCTGTCGAAACGTCGATAGACTGCCCACTAGCCAACGTTACGATCGCTTTCTTAACATTATTCTGCCGACCAACAATGCCTTTAAAACGCTTCACTTTACCTTTACGGATTATCGTGTTAACTGCTTTAACTTTAACGCTAAAAAGCGCCTCAACAGCAGCCTTAATTTCGGGCTTCGTCGCTTTCGGCGCGACATCAAAAGCAACTTGATTATATTCAGAAATCATAGTCGACTTTTCAGTAATAACCGGACTAACAATTACATCATAATGGCGAAGATCTGTCATCTAAAACGCTCCTCAAGAAACTCTACAGCTTCTTTTGACAAAACAAGTTTGCTGCGACGCAAAATATCATAAACATTAATTCCTTGAATTGGTAGAATATCAATATTAGGGATATTAGATGCTGCACGAGAAAAATTAATATCAATCTCTTTACCACCAATCAAAAGAGCATTATCAAACCCAAGCTTCGAAAAATGAGAAACAAGCATTTTAGTTTTAGCATCCTTAACGCTCAGCGCCTCAACAACAATCAAATCCTTTGCCTTTAATTTTGCTGATAACGCAAGTCGCAATCCAAGTGCACGAACTTTCTTAGGAAGATCATGCGCATGACTACGGGCCACCGGACCATGTGCCTTACCACCACCCCGAAACTGCGGAGCACGAGCAGAAGAGTGCCGTGCACGTCCAGTTCCTTTTTGTTTAAACATCTTTGCCCCTGTTCGAGACACATCAGAGCGTCCCTGTGACTGGTGGGTTCCCTGCTGATGACGTGCAAGTTGCCAACGAACAACACGTTGTAAAATATCCTTACGCGGAATAAGACCAAAGACAGCTTCAGAAACTTTCAACTTACCAGTCTCATTACCATCAAGCGTTTTAATTACAAGATCCATTATTCGGCTCCCTCAACTTCAGAGATTTCCATTGCCGGAGCAACCACTTCCGTCTTCTCATTAACAAAACGACGAATACCCGCAGGCTTCGGCGCATTATCAGGAAGAGGTCTCTTTACGGCATCTCGCACTAAAATCCAAGAGCCTTTGGAACCAGAAACAGCACCACGCACCAAAATTAAACCACGTTCAACATCTGTGGAAACAACCTCAATATTCTGTGTTGTTACACGGACCTGCCCCATATGACCAGCCATTTTTTTACCTTTAAAAACTTTACCTGGATCTTGACACTGTCCTGTTGAACCATGAGCACGGTGTGTGATAGAATTACCATGAGAAGCACGATGTCCACCAAAATTATGCCGTTTCATAACACCAGCAAAACCTTTACCGATACTCGTACCTGTTACATCGACTTTTTGCCCTGGAACAAAATGTTCTACTGTAATTTCAGTACCGATATCAAGGAGATTATCGGGACTCACACGAAATTCTGCTATTTTAGCTTTTGGCTCAACAGAAGCCTTAGCAAAATGCCCACGAAGAGCTTGCGATGTATTCTTAACCTTAGCAAAGCCTACACCTAACTGAACAGCAGTATAACCATTCTTTTCAACTGTACGCTGAGCAACAACTTGACAATTCTCTAAACGAAGTACTGTTACCGGCACATGCTCACCAGCTTCATTATAAATACGGGTCATGCCCAGCTTCTGTGCTATTACACCTGAACGCATCGGGTCTGTTCCTTCTGTCCTCAAACCTCAGAGCTTAATCTCTACATCCACACCAGCAGAAAGATCGAGCTTCATAAGCGCATCCACTGTTTGTGGTGTTGGATCAACAATATCAAGAAGACGCTTATGTGTACGCATTTCAAACTGCTCACGACTCTTCTTATCGATGTGCGGCCCGCGATTGACCGTAAACTTCTCAATTCGCGTTGGAAGCGGAATAGGACCACGGACATTTGCACCAGTACGTTTAGCGGTCGACACAATTTCACGCGTCGACGCATCAAGAATTCTGTGGTCAAACGCTTTCAAGCGAATGCGGATATTCTGACTGTTCATGCTCTTTTATTTCCTTGCCACATAACGCGCCTTTAACAATTAAAGACACCCTTAGTAACTATTATTTATTCAATGATCTTAGAAACGATTCCTGCACCGACAGTACGACCACCTTCACGAATAGCAAAACGAAGCTTCTCTTCCATGGCAATTGGAACAATCAAAGAAACATCCATCGCAACATTATCACCAGGCATAACCATCTCTGTTCCTTCTGGAAGCGTAACAATCCCCGTAACATCCGTTGTACGGAAATAAAATTGAGGACGATAATTCGTGAAAAATGGAGTATGACGTCCACCTTCATCTTTCGTCAAAATATAAGCTTCTGCTTTAAAGCGCGTATGAGGCGTAACTGAACCAGGCTTCGCCAGAACTTGTCCACGCTCAATCCCTTCACGATCAACCCCGCGAAGCAATGCGCCAATATTGTCACCAGCTTGTCCTTGATCTAAAAGCTTGCGGAACATTTCAACACCTGTAACCGTCGTCTTAGATGTCGGACGAATACCTATAATCTCAATTTCCTCACCAACTTTAATGACACCACGCTCAACACGACCAGTAACAACCGTACCACGTCCCGAAATCGAAAAAACATCTTCAATCGGCATCAAAAATGGCTGATCAACTGGACGCTCAGGTGTTGGTATATAATTATCAACTTCACTCATCAGAAGACGAACCGCATCTTCACCAATGCTTTTATCTTTATCTTCAAGAGCTGCCAGCGCTGAACCTTTAACGACTGGTATATCATCCCCTGGAAAATCATATTTTGACAAAAGCTCACGTACTTCAAGCTCAACAAGCTCCAAAAGTTCAGCATCATCAACCTGATCAACCTTATTGAGAAAAACAACAATCGCTGGGACACCAACCTGACGTGCGAGCAAAATATGTTCACGCGTTTGAGGCATCGGACCATCAGCAGCAGAAACAACCAAAATTGCTCCATCCATCTGTGCCGCTCCCGTGATCATATTTTTTACATAATCTGCATGACCAGGGCAATCAACATGCGCATAGTGTCGTTTCTCTGTTTCATATTCAACATGCGCCGTAGAAATGGTAATTCCACGTGCACGCTCTTCTGGTGCCGCATCAATTTGGTCATACGCTTTAAATTCACCAAAATATTTCGTAATTGCTGCTGTTAACGAGGTCTTCCCATGATCAACGTGACCAATCGTTCCAATGTTAACATGCGGCTTCGTACGTTCAAATTTGCTCTTTGCCATTTGAGCTCTCCATTTTCCGTCCAAATCAAGGACTAAGTTAAAAATTAATTACACAACCAAAAATCACGCGTATTTCTTTTGAATCTCCAAAGCAACAGCCGAAGGGACAGGCTCGTAATGATCAAACTGCATTGTATACTGTGCACGTCCCTGACTCATCGAACGAAGAGTATTCACATAACCAAACATATTTGCCAAAGGAACCATCGCATTCACAACTGTAGCAATACCACGCGCTTCAGTTCCCGAAATCTGACCACGACGAGAATTCAAATCACCAATAACATCACCAACATAATCTTCCGGAGTTACAACTTCTACCTTCATGATCGGCTCAAGAAGCTGCGCACCAGCCTTCTTTGCCCCATCACGAAAAGCTGCACGAGCTGCAATTTCAAAAGCTAAAACAGAAGAATCAACGTCGTGATAACCTCCATCAATTAAAGTAGCTTTTACACCAAGCATAGGGAAGCCTGCAAGAGGTCCAGACCCCATAACGCTCTCAATTCCTTTTTGAACACCAGGAATATATTCTTTGGGAACAGCACCCCCAACAACTTTTGACTCAAAAATAAAATCATCACCATCATGAGGTTCAAAAACAATTTTTACACGAGCAAACTGTCCTGCACCACCAGATTGTTTCTTATGTGTATAATCAATTTCTGCCGTTTTGGTAATCGATTCACGATAAGCAACCTGGGGCTGCCCAATATTTGCCTCAACCTTAAACTCACGCCTCATACGATCAACAATAATATCAAGATGCAGCTCACCCATTCCAGCTATAATAGTTTGCCCTGATTCCTCATCAGACTTTACACGGAATGAAGGATCCTCAGCAGCCAAACGATTAAGCGCTATACCCATTTTTTCTTGATCTGCTTTCGTTTTTGGCTCAATTGCAATTTCAATAACAGGCTCTGGGAAATCCATCCGCTCCAAAATAATAGGCTTTAAAGGATCACAAAGAGTATCACCGGTTGTCGTCTCTTTCAGCCCCGCGAGAGCAACAATATCACCAGCAAACGCCTCCTCAATGTCCTCACGAGAATTTGAATGCATTTGAAGCATACGTCCCAAGCGCTCTCTTTTTCTCTTAACAGTATTTTCGAGGGAAACACCTTTTTGAACCTTACCAGAATAAATACGACAAAAAGTTAATGATCCAACAAAAGGATCATTCATAATTTTAAAAGCAAGCATAGAAAGCGGAGCATCATCTGAAGATTCACGTGTTGCTTCAGACTCGGTCTTCACATCAACACCATTAATTGCAGGGACATCAATCGGAGAAGGAAGATAAGACACAACAGCATCCAAAAGCGGCTGAACACCTTTATTCTTAAAAGCCGTACCGCAAAGAACCGGATGGAACTGAACCTCTATTGTCCCTTTACGAATAAGAGCAACGAGCTGTTCATTGGTTGGCATAACACCTTCCAAATAAGCCTCGGTCGCAGCCTCATCAACTTCAACCGCCATCTCAATCAGCTTTTCGCGATATTCCTCCGCCGCCTCCTTCAAATCAGAAGGTATATCCCCCACTACAGCAGACGAACCGATAGAACCATCCCACTTCAACGCCTTCATCTCGACAAGATCAACGACACCCTCGAAATCATTTTCAGCACCAATTGGCAATTGTAAAACAAGCGCCTTAGCCCCCAACCGCGAACCAACCATTTCTACACTACGATAAAAATCAGCACCTATTTTATCCATTTTATTAACGAAGACCATGCGTGGCACACGATATTTCTCAGCCTGCCTCCAAACAGTTTCTGTCTGAGGCTCCACACCAGCATTTGCATCCAACAACGCTATTGCACCATCAAGAACACGTAAAGAGCGCTCAACTTCAATCGTAAAATCAACGTGCCCTGGCGTATCAATGATATTGAAGCGCCGCTTCCGACCATCACGCCCTTCCCAAAACGTTGTCGTTGCAGCAGACGTAATCGTAATACCGCGCTCCTGCTCCTGCTCCATCCAATCCATTGTAGAAGCGCCATCGTGGGTTTCACCGATTTTATGATTTTTGCCGGTATAAAATAAAATACGCTCAGTCATAGTGGTCTTACCAGCATCAATATGCGCCATAATACCAAAATTACGATAATCTTCAATTTTATATTCGCGAGCCATTGCACTTGCCTTAAATTTTTAACACGTCTACCAACGATAGTGAGAGAATGCACGATTAGCCTCAGCCATACGATGAACATCCTCACGCTTCTTGACCGCAGAACCACGATTATTTGCCGCATCCATCAACTCACCAGAAAGACGATCAATCATTGTCGTCTCATTTCGTCCACGTGCCGCCGAAATCAACCAACGTATAGCAAGAGCCTGACGTCTATCAGGACGAACATCAATCGGAACTTGATAAGTAGCACCACCAACACGACGCGAACGGACCTCAACATGAGGAGCAACATTTTCCAACGCTTGATGAAACAGGACCACTGGATCTGCCTTAATTTTCTTTTCCACAGCTTCAAGCGCACCATAGACAATACGCTCAGCAACTGACTTTTTACCATCAAACATAATGGCATTCATAAATTTTGTAACAACCAAATCACCAAATTTAGGATCTGGATTAATTTCACGCTTCTCTGCTCTATGGCGACGGGACATTGGCTTTGTCTCTCAATATTATTTTGGACGCTTTGCGCCATACTTAGAACGACGCTGTTTACGATTCTTGACACCCTGAGTATCAAGCAAACCACGAATAATGTGATAACGAACCCCTGGCAAATCTTTTACACGACCACCCCGAATCATAACAACAGAGTGCTCTTGAAGATTATGCCCCTCTCCAGGAATATAACCAATCACCTCAAATCCATTTGTCAAACGGACCTTAGCAACTTTACGAAGTGCAGAATTTGGCTTCTTCGGTGTCGTTGTATAGACACGAGTACAAACCCCACGCTTCTGTGGATTCGACTGAAGAGCAGGGACCTTATTGCGCTTAACTGGCGCTACACGCGGCTTGCGAATCAACTGGTTTACGGTAGGCATGTAACCTTCCTCTTTATTTGATCTACGTTCGTCTTGCCCACTTGGGCTTTATTCTATTTTTAATACTCCGACAGAACTCGAAGTAAATACTAAACTTACACACAAAATCGGGCATGCCGGCTATAAACAGCTCACCCGATCATAAGCAGAGAAGGCAATGGCCTTTTGCACTGACATTTGCTTTTAACTTTTAAAATAAACCTGCTTGAATAATCCTCTGAATACAAAAACAGGTATCACTCTTACATGTCCGTAGAACCCTTAATAGCGAGAACACATACATTCGTCAAGGACTAAACATCAGAAAGTTTTTTAAAAATGAAAAATAATCAACTTTCAATGCTTTAATCGAATTTCTACAAGAGTTCTTGATAAACTACATTACCATAGTAATATCTTCTATACAATAATTTTAAAGAGACATAACATATCATAAAGATATCAAAGGTATTTATTTATGAAACATTTTAACGTAGCAATTTAATAAATTGCACACAATTTAAGACAAGCATAATGAAAATAGTAACGTGGAATATTGCCGGAATAAAAGCACGACATGAAACATTATATCAATGGCTACAACACAATCAGCCGGATATCGTCTGTTTACAAGAAATTAAAAGTACCGATGAGAATTTTCCACGCGATGCAGTTGAAAGACTAGGTTATCACATAGAAACGCACGGACAAAAAAGTTTTAATGGTGTTGCGATTCTTTCTAAAAAAACACCTGATGAAGTGATCCGTCGATTACCTGGCAATGATAATGATGAACAAACACGTTACATTGAAGCCGTTTATTCAACAAATAAAGGCGTTGTTCGTATTGCATCTCTCTATCTGCCAAATGGAAACCCTATAAAAAGTGAAAAATACCCTTATAAAATGGAATGGATGGAAAGATTGTATGCACATGCAAAAAAATTGCTTGCTTATGAAGAACCCCTTATCCTAGCTGGTGATTATAACGTCATTCCTACTCCATTGGACGCAAAAAATCCTCAAGAATGGAGTAATGACGCTTTATTTACTCCACAAACAAGACAAGCATTCCAACGCATTGTTCATTTAGGTTTTTATGATGCTATTCGTAATGTAACAGATACCTCCTCATTCAGTTTCTGGGATTTTCAAGCCTCTGCATGGCTCAAAAATAACGGGATTCGTATTGATCATTTGCTCTTATCACCAGAAGCTATTGATCAACTTATTTGCGCTTATAGCCAAAAAGAAGTAAGGGGATATCAAAAACCATCAGACCATGTCCCCGTTTGGATCCACCTTAATCTCAGTTAATTAGAGTACAACACCCGATTTTATTGTGATAAAAAATATCCCATCTAAAATAATAAATGTGTTACACCATGCAAACAATATACCTTAAACAATAAAATCAATTACTAAGAATTTTAAATGAATGGAGGACATCAATGAGAAAATCACTGTTAATGTTTATTGCAGCAACTGCCATTGGGCTCACAAGTGTCGCACATGCTGGAAATGATACCCTTGAAAAAATAAAAAAAACAGGAGAGATTACGCTGGGTGTACGTGAATCATCAGGTCTAGCCTATGCCCTCGGCAATGACAAATATGTCGGTTTCCACACAGAAATGGCAGAGCGTATTATTGACGATATTTCAAAAAAAATTGGTAAGCCAATCAAAATTCATTATCTCCCTATCACATCACAAAATAGAATTCCTCTCTTGAAAAATAGTACCTATGATTTTGAATGTGGCTCAACAACAAATAATGTTGCCCGTAGTAAAGAAGCCGCTTTTGCTTATACTACTTATGTCGAAGAAGTTCGAATTGCCGTAAAGAAAAATTCTAACATTAAATCTCTTGATGATTTAAATGGGAAAAAAGTCGCAACCACTACCGGTACAACATCTGTTCAACTGATCCGCAAAAATAAACGTGCAAAAAACATTCAGTTTAAAGTTTTAAAGGGAAGAGATCACGGAGATAGTTTTTTATTATTAGAATCTGGTAAGGCAGACGCTTTTGTCATGGATGCCTCAATTCTTGCTGGACATATTGCTAAATCAAAAAATCCATCTGATTATATCATTCTTGATACTGTACTTTCAGTCGAACCTATCGCCTGTATGCTCAGATTAAATGACAAAAACTTCGAACAAGCAATCAACGATAGCATCTTGCGTCAAATCAAAGACGAATCACTTGAAAAGCTCTATGGCAAATGGTTTATGAAACCAACCCCGCCTGCAAGCACTATTGTCAACCTTCCCTTGTCAAATTCAACAAAATATGCTTGGGAACATCCAAATAATAAACCTCGGGAAGATTATACAGAGAATAATTTGTAGAGTTTAAAAAAGAATAACCACATTGTTTAGAAAATTGAGTGTGGTTATGTTTTAGTTTATTTCTTAATAAATTCAGCATATGTAAAAATATTGCTGATTTATTATTTTGTTTTGCAGATGACTAAATTTAGGAAATATTAAAATTTATGGACTTTTCTTTCCTTTGTACAGATGATCTTGACCAAACACTCGTAGCTGGATGTCTTGGAACTCCTGGTGTAAGTCATACCTACTTAGATACACTGCTTGATGGCTTAAAGAATACAGTTATATTATCGATCTCTTCACTAATCTTAGCGGTGCTTTTGGGTGTCATTATAGGGACAATGCGCACTCTACCGAATACTTCCATGATCCGCTGCGTATTACGTGCTATTGGAAGTATATGGGTGGAGATCATGCGTAACATTCCTTTGCTTGTACAAGTATTTTTATGGTATTTTGTTGTGCCTAAAATTTATCCACCAGCGATGAACTTTTCACCCATTCTCTTAATAACATGTGCCTTGGGGTTCTTTACATCCGCCCGCATAGCAGAACAGGTCCGCTCAGGCATTGAAGCGATTCCTTCTGGGCAGCGCCACGCAGCTATGGCAATGGGATTTACGACCTACCAAATTTATCGTTATATCATATTACCGCGTGCTATGCGTACAATCATGCCACCACTTACTTCAGAAGCAATGGGTATCGTGAAAAATTCATCTATAGCATTCGCCGTTTCAATAAATGAACTGATGCAATTCCAATACCAAACAATCGAAGAAGTAAGTCACGTTTATGAAAACTATCTCATAGTTACGATTCTTTATATCTTTATAGCCTTATTCGTATTTATTATTATGACAATAATTGAGCAAATGCTCAAAGTTCCTAATTTTCAAACAGAGGAACACTAAATATGATAAATTTTATAACCTCTCAGTTTGGATTTTCTACTCCTTTCAATTTTTCAGATTTTGATTTTTCATTTTTTACTTTTGATGTATTTTGTTCTTACATTTTATCAGGTTTGCTCTTTAGCATTTTTCTCACCCTTTTTGCCACTGTATTTGGACTTATTTTCGGTACACTCTTAGCAATGATGCGGCTTTCTTCTATAAAACTACTCTCTTGGCTTGCAGTAATTTATATAACTGCCATGCGTTCAATACCGCTTGTTATGGTTATCTTATGGTTTTTCGTGCTTTTACCTTTGCTAACTGGAACATCAATCGGTGCAAATAAATCAGCACTCATTACCTTTACCGCATTTGAAACCGCTTATTTTGCCGAGATTATGCGTGCCGGCATAAATTCCATTTCGCAAGGACAAAAACAGGCAGGGCAAGCTCTTGGAATGACATATTTGCAAAATATGTATGTTGTAATTCTACCTCAAGCTTTTAGAGATATGCTTCCAATCTTTTTAACACAAGTTATCATCCTCTTTCAGGACACAACGCTTGTTTATGCAATTAGTGGGAATAGTCTTTTGAATGGTTTTGATATTGTTGCTAACAATTTTGGTGTAAAACAAGAAGCTTATGTCTTGGCAGCCATTTTTTATTTTGTTATCTGTTTTACACTATCGCAAATAGTTTTGTATCTACAGAAAAAAATATCCATTATTCGCTAACAGGAAAAAAAATGTCTAATCATATGATCGAAATAAAAAATGTTTCCAATTGGTATGGCGAAATTAATGTTCTTAAAAACTGTACAGCCAATATTAATAAAGGGGAAGTTGTTGTGGTTTGTGGTCCATCAGGATCAGGAAAATCAACCTTTATTAAAACTATTAACGCCCTTGTCCCTTTTCAAAAAGGAGAAATTTGGATTAACGGAACACCAGTTCATTCAAAAAAAACAAATTTGCCTAAATTGCGCAGCCATGTAGGAATGGTATTTCAGCACTTCGAGCTTTTCCCACATTTATCTGTCACAGAAAATTTGACAATTGCACAAATCAAAGTCCTAAAGCGCACCAAAAAAGAAGCACTTGAACGCGGTTTATTATATCTTGAACGCGTTGGACTCATTGAACATAAAAATAAATACCCTGGTCAACTTTCTGGAGGTCAACAACAACGTGTTGCTATTGCTCGCGCCTTAACTATGGATCCACTCGTAATGCTTTTTGATGAACCGACATCTGCTCTAGATCCTGAAATGGTAGGTGAAGTACTCGATGTTATGATTAGCTTAGCTGAAGAGGGTATGACGATGATTTGTGTAACGCATGAAATGGGATTTGCGCAAAAAGTTTCTGAACGTGTTATTTTCATGGATCAAGGAAAAATCCTCGAAGACTGCTCTTCTAAAGAGTTTTTTTCTGATCCACAAGCCAGAACGCCTCGTACGCAGGATTTTTTATCTAAAATCCTTAGCCATTAACTATCAACCACATCTGTTGTAAGACCAAACATAAGAGATAAGGATTTAGTGTCGGAGAGGTCGCTAAATATTGCAATAAAATGTTCAAAAATTGTTGCTTTTTAAAATGTCACCAACCAGCGACATTGCTATACGCTTTTCAAATTCATCACAAATGGCAAAAGCGTGCTCTTGCATAGGACGAATCCAATCTCGATCTTTTATACTCGCCTTTTCATAAGCTACAGTTAGCAATGCTGTGCCGCGAACAACTTTTCCTGCCTGAAGCAGCATATTCCCAAGCATCGCTTGAGCAGGAGGATTTCCTTTTCTTGCAGAAAGCTGGAACCATCGTGCCGCCTGTACAAGGTTTTTTTCTCTTCCCTCTCCCTTTAAAAACATTTTTCCTAAATGGTACTGAGCTTTAGGATTTCCATAATTCACCGCAGCCTGCATATAAAGACGAACAGCATAAGAAGGATTAGGTTTCACCGGTGAGTGAGGGATACCTTTTTTTATATAACCTGCAAGTTTGACCAATGCATCAGAAATATAGCTTTCATCCTCTGAACCAAGAGCAGCACCTTTTTCAACAATATACGCAAAAAAATTGTACGCCTTATAATCATCTTCAGGGACACCATCACCCTCTGCATAGATATAACCAAGCTTCCAATACGCACCGATACTTCCCATATCAGCTGCACAACGTAACGCTGAAATTGCCTGATTTATTTGCCCATTTTTATAAGCAGACATACCACGTTTCAAAAAATAAAACGAATTACCAATAGCTTTCTGCTCACTATTTGCATCTAGTACACAAGAAAGTAAAAGAACTCCTCCTAAAGTAACAATAATCGAGACCTTTCTCCATATTTTAAGCCCGTTTCCCATCCAAACCTTCTCCCCTCATCTTCGTTTTAATCATTACATCTATCACAAATTCTTTGTATGGATTTGAACCCTTCTTAGTAAGATAAACAAATTACTGCGAATGCCTCATATTCTAGCAGAAAAACAAACAAAAGAAAATCTCTCCAAATATCTAACAAAAAAACTTTGACTTTTATAGATAACTAACTGATTTTTAATCACACAGCATCATTCTGTATTTTATATCAGATCTCTTTTGAGTTATAGCTCTTGATTATTTTAATATTCTTATTATCCTATCCAATAGGAAGGTGCATATAGTAAAAAGAAGTTTTGGAATAGAAAGCCCTATTACACCAATCTCGCTAAAGCAATAGATATTTTCTTTTGCCTAGCACGCAATTCTACGATTCTGTTACGTTCAACCTCAATAATTTCCGATCTTGCATTTTCTATAAACTTTTGATTGTTTAATTTAACTGATATTTTTTCAATATCTTGCTCAATTTTACTCATGTCTTTTATCAAACGAGCACGTTCAGCTTCCAGATCAATCAATTGCCCCAATGGTAAACAAAAAATTGCCTCTCCAAAAATCATTTGTGCTGAAACAGCTGGAACTTTATCAGAAAAATGTATTATCTCAATACGCGCTAACTTTTTAAGAAGAGTATCATAACGCTGCACACGCTCTCGCGTTAAATCCCCTGCCTCTACAATAACAAGGGGTGCGAGTGCCCCTGCTGGAATATTCATTTCAAAACGAACAGACCGAATCTCACAAACAACATCAATAAGCCAATTAATATCGGCAGCAGCCTCTTCATCTACAAACTCTCCCTCTGGCCATTGTATCAATGCGAGCATATCCTCACGTTTCATGTTTGGCGTTTCTGTAAGAGACCACAACTCCTCCGTTATATGAGGCATAAAAGGATGAAGAAGTTTATAAACCTCATCTAAAACCCAAGCAGTACAAGCTTGAGCTTCACTTTTAGCATCCTCATTTGAACCTTGAAAAACAGGTTTGAGAAGCTCCAAATACCAATCACAGAGTATGTTCCAAATGAAGCGATAAAGAGTACTAGCAGACTCGTTAAACTTATAATTTTCAATACCAGTAGTCACTAGAGATATAGTTTTAGATAACTCTGTTAAAATCCAACGATTAAGCGCAAGTTTTACTTTTTCTGGCCTAAAAGTCGGGTTATGCTTAACACCGTTCATCTGTGCAAATCGGGTAGCATTCCATAATTTTGTAGCAAAATTACGATAACCTGCAACACGGGAAGGATCAAGTTTTACATCACGCCCCTGTGCCGCCATAATAGCCAAAGTAAAACGCAATGCATCTGCACTATATTGATCAATGAGCTCTAATGGATCAATAATATTCCCCTTCGACTTTGACATTTTTGCCCCCTTCTGATCTCGAACGAGAGCGTGCACATAAACCGTTGGGAAAGGAACCTCACCCATAAAATGAAGCCCCATCATCATCATACGCGCAACCCAGAAAAAGATAATATCAAACCCCGTAACCGATAGAGATGTTGGATAAAAGGTAGCTAATTCAGTCGTTTTATTGGGCCAACCTAGCGTTGAAAAAGGCCAAAGAGCTGATGAAAACCACGTGTCTAAAACATCTTGATCACGGGTTAATTCAACCATTTCACCATAATGAGAGAGAGCTGAATCTAAAGCTTCTTCTTCACTTTTTTCAACAAAAACCGTACCATCAGGACCATACCAAGCCGGTATCTGATGCCCCCACCATAATTGGCGCGAAATACACCAAGGTTGAATATTTTGCATCCAATTGAAATAAGTTTTCTTCCAACTATCGGGAACAAATTGTGTTTTTCCTTGATGAACAGCTTCTATCGCTGGCTTAGCTAATTCTGCAGCGTGAACATACCATTGATCTGTCAAGAATGGTTCAATAGGTACTCCACTGCGATCTCCATGAGGAACAGTGTGTGGATGATCATCCACAGCTGCTAAATATCCTCCCTCTTCCATCAAAAAAACTATCTTATCGCGTGCAACAAAACGATCAGATTGATCGAGATTTTTTACCAATATTTCTAATTCACCTGATAAGATTAAACCATCAAAAAATGCTTCATTCTCACGTAGAAAAATCTCCGCTTTTTTTGTAAAAATATTGATCAAACGTAGATTGTTGCGTTGCCCTACTTCAAAATCATTAAAATCATGTGCTGGTGTAATTTTTACAGCACCACTTCCTTCATCAGGATCTGCATAAGCATCACCAACAATCAATAACCTACGACCAACAAGCGGCAAAATAGCATTTTGACCTATAAGATTTTTATAACGTTCATCTTCAGGATTAACCGCAATTCCCGTATCACCAAGCATTGTTTCTGGCCGTGTTGTCGCCACTGTTATAAAAGTTGTAGCATCATTTGGATTAAAAACTTTACCTTCAAGTGGATATCTAAAGTGCCACAAATGGCCTTTGACTTCTTTTTGCTCAACTTCAAGATCCGAAATAGCCGTTAACAATTTAGGATCCCAATTAACCAAACGCTTATCCCTATATATCAACCCTTGTTTATAAAGTGTGACAAAAACTTCACGAACCGCTTGAGACAAACCTTCATCCATTGTAAATCGCTCACGCGACCAATCACACGAAACACCAAGGCGACGCAGCTGGTTTGCAATAACACCCCCAGTTTTGTGACGCCATTCCCAAATACACTCAACAAATTTTTCTCTACCCATTTCTTGACGTGTAGGCTCTTGACGCTCGGCAAGTTGACGCTCGACAACCATCTGCGTAGCAATCCCCGCATGATCCATGCCAGGCTGCCATAACACATTCTTACCACGCATACGTTGAAATCTAACTACAATATCTTGAATTGTCGTATTGAGTGCGTGCCCCATATGAAGTGAACCCGTAACATTGGGGGGCGGAAGCATAACGCAAAAAGATTCTGCATCACTTTTTGAACCCGCCCCTGCTTTAAAAGCACCACGAGCCTCCCACCTCTTTGCAACCCGTTGCTCTATGGAAGCAGCATCACAGTTTTTTTCTAGCATTCCACCCATCCATAACGCCGCTGAAAAATGCAACATATGATCTAAAATCCGATCATATCCTTTGCAATCCTCACCTACTCATATTAAGCTTGCAAAACTGCAAACAAAATCCTTATAAAATAAAATGAAAAAATAACGAAGCGTTAAGACGACTTTTTAATTGCCTTAACAATCTCTTCATGTAGAATATTCTCAAGCAAAACAGGCAATTTAGACTGTAACCATTCTGCTATAGCTGGGCGCAAGACATCCTTTGCAATCTTCTCCGCAGAAGAAATACAATATTCGGACAACTCCACATGACCAGCAACCACGTTTTCCAAGTGTGATACACCAGCCTCATCACTATATTCTTTTGTTTTATGAACAGAACGCTGTTCTTCAGAAGAAAGCTTTATCTTTTGCATATCCACACCAACCGTATTATTTCCTTCTACCCTATTCTCTTTCTCCTGCGTTAAAGAAAAATCCTGATTTTCAGAAGAAAGACCAATACGATCGGCCAAAGCTTTCATTGCATCATCAACCGATAAAGTCGTATCATAAACATCTTCCGGTGCTACCGGCAAACGATCTGCAGACGCATTGGCTGCAACATCTTCATTTAAAAGGTGATTAGGTTGAACTGCATTTTCTTCGATTATTTCACGAATAGATGTCAAAATTTCATCCATACTTGGCTCACGTAATACGCTTGAACTCTGTACCATACTTTAAAACCTCTCAAAGACGCAATAACAAACAGAATCATACTTTCAGTGTAAGGAAAAGAATCATAAGATCAACATGCCTTCTTTTATATTTTCAAACATGCTATTATATTTTCAAACATAATTGTCACGAAGAGGACGCTATACACAACTTTCCTCATTTATTATAAAACAACATCCAATCGCTATCTTGTTCTAATGTGATCAACTACGGCCTTTCCAATCTTCTGAAAACTAAAAGTATTTGCAGATTAAGAGCCTCTTTCAAGTATTATCGGATATATTTAATTGTTTTTAAACCTAAATGACCTGCAGTTAATTTACCAATGGAAGATTGAACACTATAACTCGCAACAACCGCATTACGTTCTGCAGTAGCAAGCGCAATTTGAGCATTAATCAACAGAGTTCGAGAATTTAAAACATCCAATGTCGTCGCCTGTCCCACACGATTCTCTTGAAGACGACCTTTAAGAGCAATTTCAGCAGCACGTACACTCTCGCGATAAGCAACAACAGACGCACGTGCGCTCTTTAACTGAAACCAAGCAGACGTAAGAGACTGTCTTATATTACTGTGAGCAAGATCAAGTTGAAGATGAGCCTGTCCAAGTTGTTCCTTGGACTGGCGAATCTGAGCAGATGTACGCCCCCCTTCAAAAATTGGAACACTTAACGACAATCCTACTGATTTAGAAACTCCATCCTCCCCAGAACCATTGTAAATCCGATTATAAGACGCTGTTGCAGAAAAATCAACTTTAGGAAGCAAGGCCCCTTCTTTTGCCTTTACATTGTAAAGGCTAGCATTAACCAAATATTTTGCATAAAGAATTGCTGGATGCGATGCAACGCTCATTTGGTAAGCAGCATCAAGATTAACCGGTAAATTTTTTGCCACTGGTGGATATGTTAATTTTTCAGGATCAGCACCAATAATTTGTCTATAAACTGCCTCTGCTGATTTTACATCAGCATGTGCAAGACTCAGTTCTGAAACAGCCACAGAACGCGCAGCTTGTGCTTGGGAGAGATCAACGCGCCCTCCCTCTCCCACATCAAATTTCGCTTTATTAGAACGAACTTGCTCTTCAAGAGCAGCCAAATTTTCTCTGCGAAGATCAGCAATACGACGTGCTTGATATACATTAGTATACGCTGTTACAGTATCGAGAAAGGTATTTTGTTCAGTATTACGAAGATATTCACGCTGTGCCTGCAGCTTAACCTGAGCTGAAGAAAACATGTTTTGCGTAATAAAACCATCAAATAATCTTTGATTTAATTTTATTCCTATAGACCCAGAAGTGATATAAGGACCGGTCATAGACTTATTCCGCCCATAACTTCCAATCCCCTCAATTTGCGGCAATAACCCCGAACGTGCAATAATCACATCATCACTTGAGATGCGTAGAGCTGCCCGCTCACTATTTAACTTAGCATTGTGTACATACGCTTTAGCAAAAGCACCCATCAGTGTTTCAGCATCAACCGAACCTGATATAAAAACACTCGAAACCAGCAACAAACACGCTTGAAATTTCTTGTTTATTTTCAACACAATAACACATCCTAAATTAATCATACAACTTATCTTTATTCACAAACAAAACAAACATTAAAATATAAAATCAGGTGTTTTTAAAAAATTAGCAAGAGGCTTTACAGCGAGATTAAAAGCACGACGCGCCGCAATAACTCCATCTTGCTTTACATAGATTTGTGCAACACCGGAATTACCATGTCCTTCAACCACAATAAGGCGTCCATCATCTTTCATTTGCTCAAAGATACCCTCCGGAATAAAATCAACTGAACCCTCGATAAAAATTAGATCATAAGGCCCCTCAACGGCATATCCCTGCTCCAAATAGCCATGAATCACAATTACATTACCACACTTATTACATTCTAAAGTCTCAGCTGCTCGTTCCGAAAGAGCTTTATTATTTTCCAATGCAATCACAGTCCGTGCAAGCTTTGAAAGCAATGCCGCACAATAACCACTATTTGCACCAATATCTAAAACAACATCTGATGATCTTACAGCTGCAAGCTGTAGTAATTTTGCAAGAGAAGCAGGTCGCATTAAGTAGCACGCAGGTAACCCATTTTGCGCAGGACATACAATAATATCACTATCAAGATAACTCAAAGCTTTTATATCTTCTGGTACGAAATCTTCACGCGGTACCGTTAAAAAAGCTTCAAGAACTGGTAAATCCGTCACATCTACTGTACGAATTTGATTGTCAACCATTTTGCGACGAAGCTCTGCAAAATCTGCGACCATAACGACCATCTTCTCCTACATACAACACGAACCACAACAAAACAACGATAATGAGGGCTTAAAATCTTTATACTGTGGGTGTTACAAAAAAGTACGCTACAGTCAACAATTAGATTCTAACCGCACCATTTCTCACGATAAAATCTCTTACCATAAAGGAAAGCAGTTTATTTGCACATATTATCCCTAAAGGTCACTTTATTTAGGCACAGCTGGAGGCCTCGCCCGGAATCGAACCGGGATACAAGGATTTGCAGTCCTCTGCGTAACCATTCTGCCACGAGGCCTCATCGACAAACATGAAACTGTCAATAAGGGAAGGCAGCACATACGTCAAGGTATAGAAAATTTTCTCTGCTTTTTTCCTCTTCTTTTCCAATTATATGACATTTTTTTTTAAAAAAAGTAATTTTATCCTTTGCAAATCAGTATTGCTTTGCTATAGCCCTTGCAGTTGAATGATTGGGCACCGTTCCCCGGTAGCTCAGTGGTAGAGCAACCGGCTGTTAACCGGTTGGTCGCTGGTTCGAATCCGGCCCGGGGAGCCACATTCTTTTCTATCATAGATAACTTATTGATTTTCCATATGTTTTTTTAAGGTTCGGGATGTGTAAATAAAAGTGAGGGAATAGGATTTTCTAACATTTCTCTATAAAGCACGCTTCGCACAATGTTTCTAATGTTTCTTTGAAGTCTGCTAACGCTTCTTGATGTAAGCCATCTAAAAGTCTCATAAACGCAACAGCAGTTTCACGTTGCAACGGAGTAGAAGGCTTTATTATGATGCTTTTTCGACAAGAATAGGCTGCTTTTTTTAAGAGAGAAGCCATAGCTTTATCTAAACCATAGAGCTCTATGATCTTTTCCTCCAGTCCTACAGGAACAGATCTTTTGCCAATTTCTACAGAAGATAGAAATGATACAGATATGTCTAATTTCTTAGCCATATCTAAGAGACGTTCGGAGTGATCAATGCGAAGTTTCCGTAAAATTTTACCAAAGGATGTAAGCATCAAAAAAGTCCTGTTAGAGAAGAAATATTTCTTCTGATTCTAACAAATCTTTTTATGATTTTCCTCAATTATTACGAATCAAGAGTTCTTTTCGGGGTATTTTTTTAGCAAAACCAGAAGTCCAAAGTGTTTTTAGTTATAAAAAGTTAACTTAGAGCTACAATGTAGCTACCTCATAATAAAGGTTAATGAATGAAGAATTTACCATGAAAGCTGACTCTATCGTTCGCGCCCGTATCCCCACTGAAATGAAAAAACAAGCAATGATCACCCTAGAGCGTATGGGTTTAAGTGCTTCAGATCTCATCCGCATGACATTTTCGCGTGTAGCTGAAGAAGGCTGCTTACCTTTCGATGTCAAAGTACCCAATAGCACCACACGCAAAGCCATAAAAGAACTAGACGAGGGAAAAGGTAAAACATTCGCAAACGCAGACGCGCTATTTAAAGACTTGGGTATCTGATATGCTGACGCCTATTCGTTCAGTACAATTCAGAGAGTGACGTACGCAAAGTAGAAAAACACGGTAAAAATATGAATAAACTGCGTACACTATTGAGCCTATTGATTGAAGAAAAACCATTATCGAAATATTATTGCGACCACCCCTTAAAAGGCTCTTGAGCTGGTTGCCGTGATAGTCATATCGAACCAAATTGGCTGCTGATTTATAGAATTGAAAAAGACAAATTACATCTTGTCCGTACAGGAATTCACGCTGACCTTTTTCAAAGATAACATAATGCTAACCATTTCATGATGCGTGACATCATCTTTAAGCCTTGATAGGTCTCTATCATCTCGTGAAGCAGCTGTTGTTCTGTTTCTGTAAGATCTTTATCTTTGCTGCTTCGTTTCTTGACCATCTTTCCAACCACATAAATGTGCTCCCTGCTTGTTATGCTTTAAAATATCTCTTGCAAGGTTAGAGCTGATGACCTCAACGTCCTGATTATCCAGATAAATTGGCAACCAGCCAACACAAGAAACAGACCTATTTGCTGCGCACCCAACAAGAAAGTTCAGTACGCACATCAACATCACTTTTCTGATTAACTTCATTTTCAACCTCAAGCCGTGTCATAGCTGTCTTTAACGCATTTTCTGTTTGCTTATGCCATTCGCTTTTCTTGCCAAGGTGAAAGGCTTTCGCTAAAGCCATAAAAAAAACGGCTAAAGCCGCTGTAAACATAAGAAAATATTTCTTAAACCAAAAAATCACAAGCGTTGCTCCCTAAATCGCTTGGCTACAAACACTATGCCTGTACATGCCGCTAAAACCATTATTCCTGCTAATGCCCATTGGATAGGACCATTGCCTGCCAACAAACCTCCAAGACCTGAACAAGAGCCTATAATTGGTGCAAGCGCTTCTATTTTGAGAAGTCCTGTTGCTGCTTTCGTTTCTACTCTTTGATAATTAGAAGAAACATAACTTCCTTTCGCCCATAACCCTGCTTCCGCTGCTCTACGGTTTGCAAGCCCTTGAAGAGGTTTTCCACCTACCTTATTCCATTTCTGTAGTTCTGTTGGAACAGCCTCATAATCTCCCTTATTCAGTTTTTTCAACAACGTCGAGTGACAAAAGGCTTTAATCCCTACATTATAGCAAAACGATACTAATGCCGCGAACTGTTCATCCGTTAGCGAAACTGTTACAGCTTTCTCAACGGCTGTCTCAAGCAGATAGTGTTTACCACCCATCCACGCAAACAGTGTTTGTGTAAATTCTTGTGTCATCATATTTTAAAGAAAAGATTTTTAGTGCACTAACTTTTGATTATCCACTTTTTGAGATGTGAGAAGATATTGTCTATTGCTTTAAATCCTCACAAAGAATTTCTTCTGCTTGCTGTTGTGTAATACACATCCCTTTTTTGACAAGCGGTTTACCAGCTTTGCTCGTGTGTCCATAACCAATGGTCCACACGCATGCTATATCTTGATAGGCATTCAACCGTAAACCTTCCCATTGTTTGATAAGTGTAAGCCCTTCTGATGATATTCTTCTCATCTGCTTCTCCATAAAAAAAGCCCCACACAAGGTGAGGCACTCCAAAAGATATTGTTGTTTATGCTTATAACGATTTTATTCCCTATTTTCTTTGATCAATTGCTCCACCTCTTCAACACTAAAGCCAAGAGCAAAGATCGGCGCATATTCGCTTTCCTGTAATTCATATTGTATGCGCTTTTCTAAAAAAACTCCCTCTAAACCAATCGGCATTTCTGTTACCATATCAATCTTATGCCTCTCATCTTCAATGCCTTCTTCCCCTTCACCAAGTTCCTTTATCGCAACCCAGTAAAAACGCGTTTCCAATAGCTGCTCTAGCCGTTTTACTGTCTCAGCCTTGTCAAATTCAAACATGTTCAGATAATCTTGCTTTGTATTCAAATGCTCTGGATACTCTCTCATCTCCTCCTCCTCTAAACAAAACGACGCGCACGGCTACATCCTCGGGCGCTAGCTGCTTCATAAATGGCATTACGTATAATGACTGCACGCAGATGCGAATTGATATTCCTACTATCTGACCAGTCTCCACCACCTAGCAATGCATACATATCTTGTTTAAATTTTACATTTGGTGAGGTTCCAGTTACTGTTTGCATAAAACAAACATCTCTTACAAATTGCCAAACATAACCGCAACCATCTTCACACCCTATATGCGAGATCATTCGTCTGTTCTCCGTGGTCTTATGACCTCCGGAATGTTTAGGAGAAGGTGCCTTTTTGCCTTGAATCCCACCACCTTCATTGCTTCCATACATCGCAGAAGTAAATTCTGTATTATTTAGCAAAGCCTTCTTAACACGCAACATATCTGATACGTGATTTGTCTGTAGACGGTTCGTCGTAATAGGAACACCATATGCCGAGCGCGTATTTTCACCAGTGCCTGACTGGAGATAAATATCTACTCAAATACTCTGTATAATATATTGATTTGTAAATATAATTTAGAGTTATTCAACTTGAATGAGACTCCGAATATCGTAAGATTCTCTCATTTCAAATCTGTGTATGTTAAATCAATCAAAATCACTTTCTTGCATGTTACAAGCGTGGCTGGCGTGTGGGTAAAATTGTATAAAAAAGGAGTAAAAATGATGGTGCCGGCTTGCTCCTCCATAAGCATAAAGATGGTGGAGCTCAATGGCTTTATCGTTATACCCTTCACAAGTCCCCGTCGCGGAATGAGTTTGGAAGTATTGAGAGATGTTTCTTTAAAAAAGCCCGTGAATGTGCAAACCAATAGCGTTCTGCTTTACGTGAAGGTCATGCCCCCATTAAAGAACGCAATAAACAAAAGCGTGAGGAAATGCGTAATCTCCATTATTTAAAAGACATTGCTCTAGACACTTCTGAAAGTCAGAAAGCCAAACTAAAGAATGATGCTAAAGATGGAAATTGGTTTTACCTTTAAAACTGCATATTTTACCAAAATTAGGCTGTCTACCCGTTTCAGAGATTACAAAAACAGATATACGCAATACACTCGATCCCATCTGGTATACAAAAGCTGGAGCGTCAATTAGAGCCTCTATCGGGCTTTAAAACAGCACCAACAACAGAGGTAATACCTAGCCCCAATTACTTTATCCCTATCCAAGAAAAAGAGGTAGCGAATGCAGTACTTGAGACTATACCCCCTCCTCGCAAAGTAACCACAAGTAAAGTCATCGGTCGGAGGAGACTCAGTGCACTCCCAGCAAGTCTTGTCGCCATTATTCCCAGCGAACGCTCTGAAACTGCTAACCCTCACCAAATTGCCTAAGACCACGACTAACACCACCAAGCTTGATAAAAGAGCCTATCAATTGAAGTCGACCAAGGCAGAAACTAGCAAAGAGGATAATGCACAACATACGCAAAGTAATATTAAAAGTCATCAGCACGGCAATGGTTTTAATAATAGCACTTATTAAAGTTGGATGGGCATTGTTCCATGCCATAAGCTCATTGGTAAAATTCCCAATACTTTCCATCAAATTGTTTACAAGGGGCAACAGTATTTTACCAATGGTAATGTTCAAAGCTACGATACGATTTTGCAAAAGTTCAAACTGCCTGATGGAGGACCGATGGAACCCATTGCTTGTTTGTCCGCCTCTCGCTCTACAGCACCTTTAAAGACTTTTGGATCTTTCACAAGCTCTAAAACATGTCCTAATAATTCTGGGTTGCTAGCCAATTTGGCAAAGCGTTTACCAATTTGATCACCTGTCATATCAAAAACCACGGCTGCTTTGACAGCATAAATACTAAAAGCTTCCAGATTTTGTATTCCTGTCGGAAAGATTCGTCAGACTAAAATGAAATTGTACATTTTTTAAAAACTATACCTTAGAAAATGATTGCATTGGAGATTCAAGAAATTTTATTAAAAACGTAAAAAAAACATTTAAATGATTGACCTTTTGCAAGAACTTTGCAAAAAGACATACTTAATTTGGAGGGGTGGCCGAGCGGTTTAAGGCACCGGTCTTGAAAACCGGCGTGCAGGAGACTGTACCGTGGGTTCGAATCCCACCCCCTCCGCCACAGCATTTTTGTTGTGCTATAACTTGTTGATTTTATGTGTGTTTTTTCAAGGTGCGGGATTCGTAAATAAAGGTTCGGGAATAGGATTCTCGAACATGCTTCTACAAAGTGCATGCTTGTTTGCTAACTTTCTCTAATAATTTTTTGAATTCTGCTAAATCTTGTTGTGAAAGATTATGTAAATTTCTAACAAACATGCCAACAATTTCACGACTCAACGGATTAGAAGGCTTTATTGTAAAACTCTTGCGGCAAACATCAGCCTCTCTTCTTAAGAGACATGCCATCTTTTGGTCTAAAGCGTAAAACTCTATGATCTTTTCCTCCAGCCCTACAGGAACAGACTTTTTGCCAATCTCGACAGAAGATAAAAATGCTACAGATATATCTAATTTTTTAGCCATATCTAAAAGGCGTTCTGAATGATCAATGCGGAGTTTGCGTAAGGTTTTACCAAATGGTGTTAGCATCTAAACATAACTCCTTTTCACAACTTTAGAATAAAAAATATTACAGTATTTCTCGCTTGCTTTGTGCAAAAGAAAACAACTACCATCTGCTTTTGCTCCAAAATAAAAATCATTAAAATGACTAGGAGTGGAACATCTCCTGATGTAACAGTAATCAAAGTCGTCCTTGAGTAAACAATCTGATAAGTAATAATTGATTGATTCTATACGCTGTTCAACTGCATCAATATCAGTGAAGTCAATAATATCTTTCTGAAAACTAATATCGAGATTTGCTTTTTTATTCTTTCTCTTTTTACCATTCATGTATCCACTCACGAGCAAATCATTAAAGATTTTTTGCCATTGGAGATTCTTTTCTGAAGTTAAGAGTGGATCTTGTGTTAAGATCACATCATCATTCTGAACAGTCTTTAAGAATCTAATTGTGCTAGGTATATTAAACATAGGCTTTCATATTTTAAGGAGAGGTATGGGTAGGGCTAATTTTTTGAGAACCATTGCTTTAAATGGGCGCAGATATTATCTAGCGCATCCATGAGGCGTGCAAAATCAAGGATCAACAAAAAAAGAAAAAATGCACCCCACTTCATCAAGCGAGACATCATTTTAACGCTTTGGTAGGTGATGATCATTTCCTGAAGCATCTCTTTTTCTGTGTCCGAAAGCTCTATGTGTTTTTCAGTTTTTTTTCTGGACATGTTGCCACCCACACAAGTACTCACCCTGCTTGTTATGCTTCAAGATCTCTCTTGCTAAGTTCGAACTGATAACAATAAGATCTTTCCGGCTTACATAAATGGGCAACCAACCAACACAAGAAGAGCTATATTTATTTGTCGCGCAACCAATCAGAGAGAGCAGCACGCACATCAGCATCGCTTTTTTTGTTAATTTCATTTTCTACCTCAAGCCGTGCTGTTGCTGCTTTTAAAGCATTTTCTGTTTGCTTTTGCTGTTCAACCTTTTTTCCAAGGGTAAAGGCTCTAGCTAAGGCAATAAAAAAAGCGGATAAAACCGCACCTGTTAGCATAAGATTTCTTTTCATCCAGAACATCATAAACAGTGCTCCTGAAAGCGTTTAGCAACAAAGAAAATACCAGCACCTGCTGCCAAAACCATAATAGCGGCTAATGCCCATTGGATAGGACCATTGCCAGCTAAAAAACCACCAAGACCTGAGAAAGACCCAATAATGGGTGCCAATGCTTCTGCTTTGAAAAGACCTGTTGAATCCTTTGTTTCTACCGTTTGGTAGTTGGAGGAAACAAAAGCACCTTTTGCCCATAATCCTGCTTCTGCTGCACGCCGGTGGACAAGACCTTGTAAACGTTTCCCTCCCGCTTTGGTCCATTTTTGTAATTCGGCAGGTATCGCTTCATAATCACCTTTGTTGAGTCTTTTAAGCAACGTAGAATTTTGGAAAGCTGAAATACCTACATTATAACAAAAGGAAACAAGAGCACCAAACTGCTCGTCACTTAAATTCACACAAACCGCTTTTTCTACCGCTCCCTCATATTGCTGCAAATCTGCTAAAAGCATGGTTTCAGCTTTTTTTTCTGTAATCACCATACCCTCAACAACTGCCGGCTTACCAGCTTTTCCTGTATGTCCATAGCCAATGGTCAAAACACCAGAAGCATCTTGATAAGCTTGTAAGCGCAAACCTTCCCATCTTTTTAAACAAGCAAGACAATTTTTATTTATTTTCCGTGCCATTATTCAATTCACCTTATAAATATACCTTTATGAGTACTGCACCATCTCCACCATCGCCGCCAATTTTGTCGCCTCCGGATTTCCCATCAAAATATCCCCCGCCGCCACCACCACATTCTTTACCACCTCTACCACCGTTACCACCTTTGTAACTCTCACCACCCTGCCCCATGATAGAACCCTTGCATTGACCACCACCTCCACCGCCGCCGCCAAGAAAAGAACTTCCACCGGTACCAGCTCTCTTGCCGTCACTTCCACTTCCTCCACCATTCCCACCAGAAAAAATAAAACTCTCCCCACTGCTGCCCCCTCTGTTTCCTCCTCCATCACCGCCTTTCCCTCCAAAGTTAACGAGAGCCATGGAGACGGAATATCCTCCTTCTGCTGTAACAAGCCCTTTGATCATTGTTCTACCACCATTGCATAAAATGTTACTGTCGTTGCCTTTACCACCACGACCAATGTAAGCTGTTTTTAATTTATCTAAATCAGAACCTTTCATTTTAACATGCACGCATTGACCTCCTCCGCCGCCGCCATCCTTAACGCCACCACCTCCACCACCCCAAGCCCATACTTCGATATCGGTGTCAGAAGTAATACCAGCAGGCAGTGGAATATCTCCACTTTCCGTCATCAGAATTTCAACAGGTTTGCTTACCCCGCCACCATTGTTGCCACCGCCGCTGCTATTGCTACTATTTGCTTTGATTGAAGCCATCAGTTTGGCTGGTGAGATAAGGGCATCAACTGTTTTTGTGCCATCAATCCAGTCTTGTTTTGCAAGAGGTTGAATGAGATCAACTTTTTTCTGTACACTATCCGCTGTTTCTTGTGCGACACTTGCCACAGCTTGTGCCCTGTCTCCTGTTTTTTGTGCGGACTCAGCGGTATTTTTCGCATCTACAGCGTGATCTTGCGCATCTTTCGCTGTATTTAATGCAGCACTCCCAATACTCTTTGCCTCACTTGCTGCATAAAGCCCTTGTTGTGCGCTTTCCTGTGCGTGTTGTGCCACATCTTCAATTTTATCAATTTTTGCAATCTGTGCACGTTCTTGAGGGGTTAAAATAAGATGCGTGTTCCCCTCTTTCATATTCTCCATATCAAAGGCATCTTTTTCTATTTTATCTGGATCATAGACTGATTTTGACATACCAAAAGACTTTGAGCCTACAAAATAACTAATGGTATTTTTGAGATCTACCGGAGATATGGGATAATAAACACCTTCACTTCCCTTATGCCACTTTTCTATTGTTGGTTGGGTAGCACTCAACCATCGTAGCTTTGATCTTTCTTCTGTGGTTAAAATCTTTTTGGTAGGACCCTCGTGCATATTTTCCATAGAAAATGCATTTGACCCCACATTGTCGGGGTCATATATAGCAGCCTTCATATCGCCAATCCCTAAAGGCGATATTTTTACCCAGCCAGCACCTGATAAAATCGCATTCTCATGCGCTTCACCACTTGCTTCAATATCGTGGATTGTGACCTTATCTTTGTAAGCAAGAGCTCCAATATCTCTCTTTGCAGCAGCATCATCAGCCTTTTTCCCTTGAGCAGCAGTTGCAAAATATTCTACCTCATAAGCTGCTGCACTCCCCACTGAAACAGGTGCAAGAGCCTTACTATCTAAAACACCTTCTTTGACTTCTTTCTTTGTTGCTGGTTCAAGCTTAAATATATGCGTATGATAGGGTAATGGCATCGCGGTTCATTCCTTAATAAGTCTGTTTTTGAGATTTTTGGGGATGAGAGACTGTAATTCATCAATAAGTTTTTGCATGGTCTCTATGCGTTTATCTGTCGCTTCTTTATATTCTGCAAAAGCGCTTAAAAGATCATGCTGTATGTCGCTTTTGACAAGATTAAGCACCTTATTCAATGGCGCATGAACCATTCTATTGCTTGCATAAAAAAGGACGCGGATTTGCTCCGCGTCCGCAATATCATCAATAGCAGACGGATTATTGATCATCTGAAAACCTTATGATTTTATAGCATAAACAACCGTTATATTAACAGGGCGTGTTTCTGTTTCACCTGTTGAAGATATGGTTACCTTATGCGTGTGTGCCCCAGCAGGCTCCGTTACTCCTGTGGTGTAATCAGGATCATAATATGGATTCCTTCGACCAACTCTATTCGCTGGCCATCCAAATATTTGATAGCGAAAGTTGTGGGTATGCTCCCCCGCTTTTTCAATGGTGGCAACATGTGTGTGCGATTTAAGGCAATCTTGCTGTATATCAGCAAATTTTCTATTTCTGTCTAAACCGCGACCATTGTCAAAGCCACGCAAAAACATTCCTCTAAAGTCTGGAACTTTAAAGGTTGTATCGCTGTTTTTTCCCCATTTATCCCCTATCGCCTTGAATAATTGCGGATAATCCTTGCGTTCATAAGTAGCGCCATCACATAAAAGCCAACCGTTTGGCACTTCTTGCATAGCAAAGGTCGCAATAAAACCGCAAGGAAAGGTTTCGACCTTTGGTGGTGGAATGGGGGTAGGATTTAAAAGATACCAGCCCTCAAGACCTTTTGTTGATGCGCCATCATTATAGACTATTTCATAAATGCCCCCTGTTTGTAACTCACCGCCTGTCAATGGTACTATCCCCGTGCTGGTGGCTTTATAGAGTGGCTTTGCTCCTATATTATTCATGTTTATTGTTGTCGTGCCAATATTCATACCACGCGCCTTAAAACGGATAATGATATCGTTTTTATATTTCGCTATTGACGAAACCGTCGTTAACAGGATTGATGTTGTTTGTTCCTTTCCATTCACAATAAACTTTGAGTCAAGAGAACCGCCATTATCGGCAAGATATTCACGTATACGCTGCATCATGACTCGC
This sequence comes from Bartonella sp. DB5-6, assembly GCF_000278115.1. Taxonomy (GTDB): domain Bacteria; phylum Pseudomonadota; class Alphaproteobacteria; order Rhizobiales; family Rhizobiaceae; genus Bartonella; species Bartonella refiksaydamii. The sequence continues at coordinate 67,112 of NZ_JH725116.1, read as the reverse complement.
GCACTATCATTGACAGAACTAGGCGGCTGCCCTTCTGCCCAATTGATCATACTATCTGAATTGGCATTTTGATCAGCTGTGAGTGACCAGTCATAAATATCAGACATGATAAGCCCCCGTTCTTCTTAATAACTCTTCGCGCAATTGCTCTTCTTTTTGCCGCCTATAGGAACCGACAGATTGCCGCCTAGAGGGATCAATCAGAGGTGTTAAATCTGTCGGGCGCCTAGTCGATTGTGAGAAACCCGCCATGATTGGTTGCTGTAACATTTGTTGCTGTACCATCTGTGCCTGCTGTTTTTGCCTTTCTCCATTCTCTCTCATTAAATGAAGCAAACCGGAAAAACCCTTTTTAAGAGCACCTGCATCAATGCCTTGTGCTTGCAATGGTGTCGTTTCCATAGCCTGTTCTGTTAAATTGTTTCTGCTTTCAGGTGCCATCATTCTGTTTGGGAATGGCGTGTCATATGCCATCAATTGGCTGCCCCCTTGATCACCTTGACCCACTTGATTACCTTGAAGTGTCTTTTGAAGCCTCTCAAACCCATGAAAAGGACCGACCTCGTTTGGTGCTGCTTGCCCATTGCTTTGGCTTTGTGGTGTCATACCATTCGAAGTATCTCCCGTTTTGTTGTAAAGCCTATAAATATGATTCGTAAAATCCCCCGCTGTAGCTTCACTATGACCTCCGTTAAGGACGACTGCTTGACGCCCTAAAAGCTGGCTTGCTGGAATATGTGGATTTTTGATAAGCTTTACTGCCCCTGCTGGTCCTTGTTGGTGTGCAAGATAAAGTTCTGCTTCTGACGGCGCTCTGCCTAATGCTGTAGCTAAATAACGCGTATTATCTTTCGTTAACCGTGCCATAGCATCGGTTGCTTGAAAGGGATCAAACTTGTTATTGAGTTGATATTGCTTTGCTGTTGAATCTAAAAATTGATACAGCCCCCCTGCACTGCTGTTCTTATTTCTTGCATTTGGATTACCGTTACTTTCTATCATGGCGACACGTTCAAGAAAGCTTTCCGGCAAACCATATTTTTGTGCTGCCTGTGAGATAGCACGCTTCACATTGGGATGAAAATTGATCATTAGTTTATAACCGTTCTATCAGCACTGCTATTCAAAAGAATGCCAAGAAAATTGAAGAATTTTGTGTGGTCTTCTTTGGTTATTAAGCGTTTCTTTTCTGCTTCATGAAACTTCTTAATTAATTCAACAGCTTTTTCTCTTGCTAACCCAAAATCTCCTTTTTCCCGCGCTGTTATAAGCGCTGCAATATCTCTTTCAGTATCTTTATGGACGCTTGAGAGTTTGCGTCCAAATTTCCCTAAGAAATTTTTTACAACTGCCTTGATGAAAGCAATCTTTCCTATACCCATAGTCTGTTGTGCCCCCCTCTCTTCCACTTCACCCATATGGTTTGGCATTCGTGCAAAAAGCTTTGTTCTTTCCACTTCTGGTCGCAACACTTTCATAAGTTGCTTGGCTTTATCCTCACCAAAAATACGCTGTAATTTTTCTTGACCATTTTGCGTGTCAAACAAACTCAAAAGATTGTGGTCAAAATTCTGTGCATTGCCTGCCGCATCCTCTAGTTGCGACCGTACACCTTTTTGAAACGCATCTTTTTCCATCAACCCAAAACCCGAAAGTTGACTGTTGATTGTGTCGAGATTAACGCTCTTCTTCAGCGCTTGCTCTCCTTGCTCTAAGGCATCACCAATAGTACGCTCGTCATAATAAATTTTCCGTGCTTTAGCATAATCTGGAGATGATGTATCCAAAACGTCCAGAATGCGTTGTTTGAAATCAGTCAAATCTCGAGCATATCCCCATTTTCCTTTGATACGTGCAGATTTAATTTGATCATCCAAAACCTCTTTCATCTTATGTAAAATCCGCATATTCAGTTTTGGATATCCATTGCTCCCTATAACTGTTGCATCCGCTTCATTTGTCATTTGCGCAATTGCTTTTTTATAGGCTTTTTGGAAGGCAGGAGTTTCTTGCAACCGCGATAAATCTTTACTGACAGCATTAGAAATAGGAGAAGCTTTCGCCCTCTCATAAAATGGTTCAGCCTTTTTCTGTGCTTGTTTGATAATCTCTTGCTTTAAATTAAGCGTATCTACTTTTGGACCCATCACATCTGTCAACGCATCCTTTACCCGCAGTGCACTTGCACCTTGCCTTTCGTTCAAACGATTACTTATGAGCGAATATATATCATGGTCTTTTTTTGCTGCCTTAAAAGCTCTTGTAGCAAGCCCATCATGAAGATCAATAATCATTGAATCAGGACCACGCTGTTTTAATGCCCTTTCAAGCTTATCAACACCTTCATCCCCTAAAGTTTGGCTTACATCCCTAAGCGCTCTATCGCTTATCTGAAATGCCTCTTTTTCTACACCTTGTGTTATTGGTTCAGTTTTACCAAACAATTTTCCAACTGTGTTTTTGAGAGCCTCAGGTGTTTTTTTCACAATAGCAGGCGTTTTTTTAAGTGATCTTGTCGCAAAAGATGTTGCTTTTGATACACCACTGGCAACAAATGGTGTTGCAACGCCTAGCCCTGCACCAAGCCCAGCAGACACTAGAGTATCTGCAAGCCCTTCCCCCTCACCACTGCCTGCTATCCCACCATAAATGGCTCCAGTTTTTGCTGCACGCCCCAAGCTAAACTTTGCCGCCTCTTTACTTGCTACTGCTTTCATTGCGGCTTCACCTGCTGCTTTTGCCGCTGTCCGTTCTGCACCTTCTGCTAAAGCAGATTGCACCGCCCTTTCTCCTGCAGCTAAAGCTTTACTCGTTATTCGTACTCCTGTGGCACCTGCTCTACTTCCCAAAAGCACATCAGCCCCAAGAGCGGAACGCGCAGCAGCAGTAGCTCCTGCTGCGGGTGGAAAGAAGGCAGAAGCTATTATGGGTGCCGCTGCCCCCGTTAAATTCCCCGCAAGAGATGCATAAAAATGATCTCGGTTCGCCGCTCTTTGATAATCACGCCATCGTTTTGTCACTTCATTATATTTTTTGACTGCCTTATCTGTTCCATTCCACAACCCCTCCCAAAGTGCTGATGTCAACCCTGCTGCTTCATCATCATAGCCCATAGTTAACCCATGAAGAGCCCCCCATCCAAAAGCACCAGCAACACTTGGATGTGGACCATCTTCTTCTGTTGCACCATTATTTCCTGTAATGGAACCTCTTAGCTTTTCCTTATTTTTCGCGAAAAGTTCTTGAAGCTGTTCTGGTGTATAGTCACTTATATGCCCAATGACTCTTGTGTTTTTACGATTAATAAGGGGAGGAATTACTTCAGCCATTGGTTTGTTTCTCCTTAATACGCCCGTCACTATCAACGAACAGCATGCCTTCCGGCAATGCTTCTATCTGTTTTTCTAGTGGATCATTTGACTGTGCATGATTTCCCTTATTCCCTTTATAAGCATCTTCCCCATAGGCAGCTCGAACGAGCTCGCTTGTTGCTTCTGCACCACCAAAAAGAATTGCGCGCGTTGCTGCATTGGATTTGTTGAAAGTGTCAATAACTGTTTTTAAAGATTTCTTCATTTGCTCTGCGGAAAGATCTTGATACAGCGCCGCTACAGAGTTTTGCAATGCTTGCAATTCCATATTAGACAAGTTCCCAAAGCCAGATGCGCCATTTGGTGAAAATGCTTTTGCTTTTCTCAAGGCATCAAGCCCGATACTCGCCTTCAATGAATCGAGCATGTGTCCGAAATCGTTTGCCTTAGAATTAGGAAGGAACGACCCTATAGAACCCGTAAAACCAACAACATGCGGGTTCTCCTCAACAGTTTTTAGCAATTCTTTAGATGCCGAGAGTATACGATTTGACCTGTCTGCTGTTTCCAAAATTCGCATTTGTGTTTGTTGGTTTTTACGCTCCTCCTCCTTCTGTTCTTGAATTAATTTATATTCTGCACCACTGCCTGCAATTGGCACCGCACGTATGCCACCAAGTGCATTTTCGTCCTTAACATACATATAACCTGATTCAGGCTTTGACACTGTGCCCCCCGCATTACTCCCAAATCCAGAAGCAGTGGAACGCTGTCCTCCTTGGACAGGTATAATTTTCCCTGTGCTTGTTGAGACTTGGAAAGTCATATCCTCAGGCAATCCCTGCTCTGCCTTTTCTTCTGCTGTCAATGTTCTATAGCCTTCTTGAGGGCTTAACGTGTTGCCTATAACTTTCATGGCAAGATCTGGATATTGCACAAGGGCTTGTGCGTCTTTATCACTATATCCTTTAGAGCGTAAAAACTCAAAAATTGGTCTATTTTGAGCTCGTACATTATTGCCCTGCCGCATAACAAGCGCCGCATTTGAAAAACTTTCTTGCGGTGTTTTTCCTGATGCAAGCCCCGCAAAAAAATCCATTAAATGCTCGGAAAATTCTGATTTTCTAAAACGCTCCCATAAGCTGCTTGGGTCTGCATCTTTATGGATAAAATTTCCAACTGCGTTTACATAATCCGTTGCCTGTTCGGGCTTAGCATTTGCTTTTAAATGTTCTTCTTCTGGAATAGGCGTATGAGAAAGTTTTTCTTTATTGACAGGGCTGCTCCCCTGCGGATTTTCTGCCATAGATCTGTTGTTGAGTTCAGTAGTGTAATCTACCGCATTTTTTTGCTGTCGTTGTGCTTCATCCTCACTCCTTTTACCAATGTTCGTAAAAAGTGGAGATTGAGAAACCATTGATGCAACGCCTCCCTGCGAGAAGTCATGCTTTTGTTGCTCTGGCGCCTCTTGTATCTTAACAGTATCCTTTGAAACATCCGGCAATGGAAGCATTTGGCGCTTTAAATCATCCGTAGACATAATCAATTCTGCTGGCGTTTTTTTCCCAACTTCTCCTCCTCCTGTTTGAGAACCACTAATAAGCTCTGTAGGACTCAATTTTTGTGGAGTATTATCCCCATTGTTCGCATCAAAAGGGTCTGTGCTAAAAGCAGCGCGTTCTAAAAAACTTGGCTTGTATCGCCCTTCCAACGGCGTGCTTGGAGGCGTAGAAAGCTGTTCGAACAAATGCTTTGGCAATTGATACATACCCTGATATATCAAGGGACGCAAAAATTTTGGATCAAACAACTTTAAAAGAGAATTTGTGTTTTCTTGTTCCATCACCGCACCCTTTCCATCTCAAAGCCAAGCTTGCCATAATCCACATGCAAAAAGCCTGTCGCCTTATGCAAGAAAACAGCTTCAGGTTTTGACTTCAAAACATCTTGTGCCATCACCCCGCGATAGCGCTCTGGATAGCCCTTGTAATTATACTCATAGAGTTTGTGTCCATTTCGCCGCCCCACTTGCACGATATTTTCTTTCGCTCTGATGTCGCTAAGCCCAGCAAAAGTACCAAGGATAGTTCCAACATTTCCAACAATCTCCCACGGATTAGGTTTTGGCTGTGGAGTCAATGTCGTCATTTGTCCTGTTCGTGTTCCATAATTTCCAGCAACAGCCCCACCAGCTGCGAGCAACTTACTTAACTGGTCCCAATCAAGATTGTTCTGCTGCTCCCATTTTTGCCGCTCTTCATCTAATTGCCGTTGATGATTGGCATCAAGCACACTCCCTCCCGTCAACGCATTAAGATTTGCCTGACCTTGACCTTGAAAGAAGTTATTGGCGCCAGCCAACTGATTTTGGTTTGCTTGGTCAATGAGACCATTGGCATTCATCATGTTGTTGACATCTTGGTTATATTGCTGTGATAAAGCTTGTGTTGCTATGCCCCCCAATTCATCAGCCAAAACCCCAGTATGCGCCCCAGAACCATAACGCCCCGCCCCCGAAAGTGAACTGTTAATCGTGTCTGTTGCTTTATTTAATGTGTTTTGAAGTGCTTCATTAAAATAAGGGTTATTGCCTACTTGTTGACCTGAAGCCATGTTCTTTAAGTTTTGGCTTGTTGCATTTTGCCCTGTGGCTAATCCATTTAAAGTGTTGTTATCATAGTTATGCGTATTATTGGTAAGCCCATTAATGGCATTCTTTGTCTGATCACTTAAATCTGCAACACGCTGTCCATCATAAACGGCTTTTCCGCTGCCTTGGTTATAAAAAGTCATGGCGTCCTTAGCGGCGTGTTCAAAAATACCTTTTGCCCATTCAGGGGGTGCATTTGTTTGCGTCGTATTTTGGGTATTCTGGATTGGTTTAGAACTTTTTCCCATGTTAAAGCTGCTTTCTATATTCTAAAAGGTTAACGAGATATCCATGCGATTTAAGAGATTTTTCCCACCCTCGCCTGCCTATGATGACAAGCTCTTTTGCCCCTTTTTCCTTGTAATAAGCTTCAATCTGAGTGATAAGCTTTGTTAAGGGCGCTCCTCCCTTTCCACCAAGTGTGACAATAACCGCCCTTAATGCTCCAGTGACGAGTTCTTGTAACTGTGTTGTGACATGCGCCATAAAGTTTTCATGCGTATCAACGATAATCCAAAGAACTTTTTCTCCCTTTAAAATATCGTTTAAAATGGTCTCTGTATTATAATCATCAGGGAATTTTTGATTAAAATAAGCTATCGATTTTATGACATTCTCAAAATAGGGCGCCATTTGTTCAGCGCTCCATTTTTCTGTATTATAGATCTTAAAACTCATCTTATGCCCGCGGGTTTGAGCGTCACATCAAAGCCTGTTATATGTGTCCATGGCGTGCCTTCTGGTATTCTCAGACGCAAAGCGTGATAACGCGCCCGTGAGCGGATATTATACATCCCATTATTATAGCCGGCATAACGCTCTTTAGCCCAATTTAATTGGTTCTTGTTATCAATGATAAATGCCGCCCCAACACTCAAAAAACCATTTGTTGTATCCGCTTGAACAAAAGCCTCACTCATCAGGTTGATTTGCCTACCCGTATCCCCCACAATTTGTGAAGCAATAACTGCTTCCATCGGAGGACCTGCAAAAAATCCAAATGTGTTGTCTGGCGTAAAGGCTCCCAAAACAGGCGCACCATTTTGCCACATTTTACTATCAAGAGAAGCTGGTAAATCTTTCAAGCTCTCTTGTACTTCGTCTAAGCCTTCTAATGTATAACCGGCTGCAAAAAGGGGAAATAAGAGAAGGTTTTGCCCCTTAATGACACTCCATATTTGTAAGAGCCAATCATAAACATAAATATGCATCCCTTCGGTGTTATCATTGATAGAAAAATAAACACGAGAATAGACCGGATCAATACAGGCTTTCATCTCATCAATGGCAAAGTTATTGTAAAGCGTAAAAACAGTTTTATCGACTTTTCCAAAGCCTATAGGGAGCATTTCACCACCACTGTTGATTTGATAAAAACCATCATCAGATGCAAAGAAAGTACAGTCTCCACGGCTTGCAATTGCTGTACTGCTTTTCGCCCCTATTTTGTCTTTTATTTTTGCAAAACTGAAGATAATTTTAGAGCCTGGTACAAAAGTTGCATGATAAATGGCGGAGCGCATAAAAATAAGTGGATTGGTTGATTCCGTAGACCCTTGAACATATTCACCATCAGGAAAATCTTGATAATCACAACTTTTCTCCCCAACCGTCCAATGTGTTGCATCATTCAAACCTGACCACTGCACACGGTTTGGCTTATCTGTTAGTTGCATCAGGCAAACAAAATCACCCCACACACGCACAAGTCCAGCACGCGGCGGATTACCACTCAAATCACAAAACTTTTCATCTGTTTTCAACGAAAGCATTTGTGGTGGATCATTGCTATTAACAGCAATAATATGATCACCAAAGGAAGCAAAAGACCAAAGCGCGGTCTCATTGGCGTGATATTGTGTGTGAGGCTTGCTAATGTCTTTCCAGCCGCGCGTGCTGTTGTCATATTCATAAAGCTTTGTTGGTGCGCCCACAATGATGCGCACACCACTCAACGAGCGCACCGCATAGACCCCCAAAATCACATCCGGAAAAAGATCTGAGACTGGCGCCACCATGGGAAACGGAATATACGAATTTGGTGCCGGCAAAACGTTTACTATCTCATGAGAATAACCACTATTAATAAATGCGGTGTCCGGTCTATATTCAGCAATAGGAATAAAAGTCATCAGAAATCCGTGTGTTGAATTTTGAACAGATTTTTGCGCCGCGAAGTCTCAATTCTCAATGCGTCTAACTGTTCTTGAAACATGGCAAAAGCTGCCGCTGCCATCTGTGGTTCTTTAATAATATTCGTATAGAGTTCATATTTTGCGCGGGTTTTGATCAATTCATAGGCTTCACAAAACCATATGGACGCGTCTTGTGCGCTCTCAATGTCTTTTATTCTTATAGGATCGAGAATAAGCCTGATGGAATAAACTCGATCTGGTGTTGGATACAAGACAAACTTTTGTTCAAAATAGGCATAGCGCGTAGGCATGCTATGGTGAGAGTCATCCTCAAGGCTCTCAATGAAGAGCGCGTCCCCATGCAAAAGTCTTGATTTGCTGTGATTGTCCTCATAAATATAAGCATCAACAATTCGAACAGCCCCTGTCATAGAGGGATGTGTCTCTGCGCCATAACGGCTTTTGCCCTTTAGAGTGGTGAAAACAATTTCACGGCTTTCATTGAAATAAAAAGGCAATCGTTCACAAAAGCGAATAGCCGAAAATATCGCTCTTTGCACTTGATCAACATACTCATTGGTTTGATCATCTATTTCATCCTGAATATCGTTTAACATCTGGATAAAATTTTTATCCCAAGGAACAATGGTCTCTTTTTCTCCAATCGGACCACCTGTCTGTATTACTATTGTCATATCACCCTCTTCCAAATGTCTTGGGGCATCCTGTGTGGGAAGGGGACGCAAGAAACAAACGCCCCCTTGCCTTTAACGATTGGTGTAAAACTCAACAATCACCTCAACATCACCTTTGGTGCTTTGCTTGTCTCGTGTCATATAAATTGTATTTTCAGCTTCTAGTGGGACATCTCGTTCCTCCATGGGTATGTACACATTGCCATCGCTAGATTGCGAAAGTTTATTTTTTCCATAATCATCACCATGAGGCTCTTTTCCAAATGTAGCTGTTACACCTTCAAAATCCGTCATGGCATAAAATTTAATGCTTTTGATAAAAGCCCCTCGGGGTAGAATACCAATTTTCGTTATCAACCCTTGGTCTGTACATTTAACACGCGCCCGTAAAAAACTAACCTGCTGCGTAGAGTTATTGCGTCCTTGCAAAATAGGTGGCAAACCCTCATCTGTCATAATACCAACGGTCTCAACGGTTTCAACAGGTTCCTGTGTAATTAGCGATTTTTCTGCCATAATTGTAATCCTTTAATACAATTAAAATTGTTAGCTCGCTTCTGCAAAAGAAGGGATGACAATGGTACCAAAATCCTGTCCCCCTTGATCAGAATGCGGCAAGGTGTAGCGTGATTTTTTCATGCCGATAATGGTCTTTGCAGCCAAACCAAATTCACGTTGATAATCAAACAATTCCTCAACAAGTTTATAACGCGTCGCACTATTTTCCCCATTGCCTCCTGTTGCACCATTGCCAATACGCCCATAAGCCATGATGATACTTTGTGCACCGAGCAAAACAGCACGACGAACAGATGCCACAGGCTCTTGTGTCTTTGAATTAACACCATTGGGGACATGCTCTGCTTCACGCAAAATGACACCGTTATACATCCCCAAAGAACCATTAAAAATTGGGTTCTTCGCTCCAGAGCCATCATAAGCTGCCTTGGTAATGTCTAACCATTGACCACTCTTGGTGTTAGTACGCAATTGAGTTACCTGTATTGGGTGGAGATACATCACATAAGCCGATTTCCCATCAACACGAACAGGACGCAAACGTGGATTTGCAAGTTTTGCGCGTTCAACAGCTTGATCTATAAGATCTAATGTAAAAACATCCTCTTTTGTAAGCTCTTCATCAGTCTTTTTCTTATTCGGGCGAATAATACGCAATTTGCTTGGCTCTGATGGCGCGTTAAAACCATAATGCACCGGTTTAAGCGTTATGGTGCGTCCTTCAAAATGCATCCATGGTGCGCTATAGCCTGCTGCCTGAATGAAAAACATCAGACTTAAACGGTCTGCATACCAATCAACCAACCCATCTTTTGCTTCGGTACGCAAATTAAAGGGAACACGTTGTTGATCAATAGAGCCTTCATATTTGATGCGCACAGCATGAGTAAGCTCGTTGATGTGCACCTTTTCATTCATAAATTGGAGTGCTTCTTCATTGCCTTCCAGCGTTTGTCCCTCGCTAACGCCATCCCCCATAAGTTGGACTCGTAAACCGCTCGTAACGGAGTCACCAGCGGATTTCCCTAGCACATCCAACACTTGGATAATGCTATTTTTGCTCTTCCCCATCAGCGGTGCAATAGGCAACGCTTTTGAGGTCTCTGTATTTAGCATCTTAGCCCAAACGCCAACGGCTAATGGGTCATTGAGCTTTACTTGTGTTACTGCCATTTCAATCAATGCCTTTCTTGGTTTTTAAAACTGCCTTACGGCACAACCAAACGATAACAATCACTTGGTTCTCTCTGTCGCGCCATTGCGCACATCTTCATGCTCTGCACATAATTTGTTCAAATTTTTCGGGATTTTTCTCAACCCATGCTGCAAATTCGGCTTCCGGCATGGAAAAAAGCGTTCTCACATCCATCCCACCTGTTGGAACTTGCCCGCCGCGCGCAGTGAGTGTCCGCGCTGCTTGAGAACGCTCTTGAAGGACTCCCACTTCGTCCTTAACTGGCGCGCCACTATAGCCAAAAGCTTTTGCTTTTTGCACCAGCACTTCGATTGGGTTTATACCGGCTTTCTGGCACTGCTGGCATATTTGGCGCAATTCAGCACCAATTTGCTGTTGCCGCGCCATAGGGTCTTTCCATTGTGGGTAAAGGCTTGCTTGCGCTTGTAGAACACTGTCTGCTCTTTCATAGAGATAGTCCGTGATACTGTCTAAATCTGGATATTTATCTTGTACTTGCGCTTTGGCTTCCTCGAAATAATTACCTAACTGCTGGCGTTCATATTCCTCTTGACTCATGCGCTCTTGGCTCTCTCTCATATGAGAAAACTCATCAAGCAATTTCTGTTGTTCTTGTACCTTATGACTAAGCCATGCAACATGTGCTTTTGGATCGTCTTCTAGGGTAGGAATATTTTCCTCACGGCGGCGCGTGATTTCTTCCTGCATTGCGGCATATTTTTGCGCAAGTTCAATAGCCAATTCACGCGCTTCAATGGCGCTTTGTTCTGCCTTTTGGCGTGCTTGCCGCTCTTGCTCTAATTTATCAGATCCTATTGCATCAGAGCTTGGCTGCTCTCCAACTGGTTCTACAGCTGGCTGTTCAGAACTTTCCTCTGCTTCAAAAACTTCCTCAACTTGCTCAGGCTCGACCAACTCAACAGCATTATCACTGGCAAAATGTTCATCATAGATTGCTTGTTCTTCAGGCGTAAACTCTTCTTCCATATTCTGTCCCTTCAATGTGCTATTATATTTTTTGTCAAAACTCGATAATGTTCCAACTGTGCCTGTAGGGCTTTGCGTTCTAAATCGCGCTGCGCTATCTCATTTTTTGCCTGTTCAAGCTCAAGTTGCATCCGCGCTTGTTCTTGCTTCAAGAAAAGTTCGATATTTTTCTGCTGCAATGCTGCTTGTTTCTGCTGTGCATCAAGTTGATAGAGTGTGCTCTTTGCCTGTGCTTCCTGCTGTAAAACAGCAATCTTTGCTTGTTGCTCAGGGGTTAATTGTGCCCCTTGACTTTGTTGCATCATCTGCTGTTGCTGTTGTTCTTGTTGTGCCTGCTGTGCTTTTGCCGTTAAACTTGCTACCAATGTTGCCGGTAGTGGCGAAAGCTTTAAAAGATCTGGAATCATATCCGGTGTTAAGAAACCACCAAGCAATGGCAACATTTGCGTAATTGCCGCAAAAGTTTTTTCTTTTTCATTAGGGCTTGTAGGTGAATCATCAACAATAATGTCATACTCAAGAGTTGTGACAGCTTCACGAGTTAACGGCACATATTGCGCATTCTCTTGTCCAGAAATGCGCACCAAACGCCCATCAGAGAGGTAATTCTGGATGAGATAAAGAATAATTTTTCCTTGTCTGCACCGATAAAGCTTGAGATTATCAAATAAACCTGCAAGCAAATTAAGCGTTGATTGCCGGCGTGTATTTTCCAGAACATTCGCTTGATTAACCTCCCGTGTTCCAATAAATTCTGCCGATAATCCTGTTACATGTGTTATCGCCTCACGCGATTCATTAAACAGCTGGAAAAATCCATTGGGAAATTGTGCACTTGGCTTTGGTTGAATTTTCCCTCCTGTAAGCGCGCCATTTTTAACCCAAGTAATCGTATCCGTTCGCGCCCAGCTTTCTAACGCTTGGCGATCATCATCGAAAGCGTCTCGTTCTGCCATCAAGCCGCCCTTAGACTGGCTATTGAGGATATACATAACTTGGCTAAAATATTTATTCGACCATTTTTGTGGGTCTTTTGCGGGGCGAACAATCCCGTAAAACTGGTTTTTAAGCTTATCCAGCGTGCCCGTGATACATTCCCAACCTAGCTGCTCATCAGGTGCTAATGGCTTATCGGGCTTTGCTAAAAGGCGCCGTCCCAGAAAGGCTCGCCTGACCACTTTTTTATTAAAACGCGCACCTTGTAACTGTGGCATTACCCTTTGAAGCTGTTCAAACTCCTGTTTGCTATAGTTGCGCATCTGACCGGTTTGAAGATCAGGCGCCTTGTAAGTGGTCTCATATTCAAACCAACGGCATTCAACCAGCGTAACATAGCGTTTCCCAGAACACGGCTCTGAGAGAGAAGTCGCATTGGAGTCATCATGATACGCATCAAGCGACACATGAGAATCCTCAGAAGCGGTTGTACTATCGATAGCCCAATCGGCGTTAAGATCTTCAACAGCCACATCAGGAAAAAGACTTTTCGCATCCTCAACGGATTTGCGATCAACATACCACATACGCTGTGCGTCAATGAGATTTGGTCTTACAGCATTGGCATCCCAAACCATTTTCAGTGGGTCTAAACGTTGAACAGCAGGGGTTCCTTCAGGATTTGATTCATAATCAAGCCGTGTATCTGTCCAGCCCATACCGCAAATAACCATATCCTGAAAAGCATCAGAATCGGCATATTCCGCCTCCGCCTCATCACGAAACCATTCTGCTGCTCCAGTAAGCAATTCATTTGGTATTGCCGCTCCTACTTGCCGTGGTTGAAATTGCACTTCGCGCTTGTTATTACGCTCTGCACCAACAATAGCATTCACAAGGGGTGCAATACGATTAAAGGTCATGACAGGGCGGCGTTGCTCTTTTAAAACCGCAAGATCTTCTTCCGCCCATTGGCGACCATTATAAAAATCAAAATCTTCACGCGCCTGTTCACGCCATTCATTGACATGTTCAATATCTTCTGCGTACCAAGACTTTAAACGCTTATAGAGTTCATATTCATCGAGGATTGTCGTTTTTTGAAAGTCTTGATCTAGAATGCCATCCATGATGCCGCTTCTCTTTCCATAGTGCAATAACGCTCTTGTTTGGGTTTGACACGGGGTGCTTCATAGACAATGCACATTAAACCAAAGGCATCCGCCCCATGGCTCGACCAATCATGCTCTGCACCCAAACCAATGCCGCGCTTCTCATCCCATTTCTCGTGATACCAATTCAGTGCCTTACGACCCGCTACCGTCATCTCTTCATTGAACCAAACCGACGGCAAAATACGCCGCACCGCCTCTATCCGCATCTTAACAGCCCCTGCCCCCTGATTAGGGATCACTTGCGTTTCAAAACCCGCATCATTTAAAGCACTCTCAAAACTCACATTGTGCACACGGTCTCTCGTCGCACCGTCATGAGGCAAAACCATCAATGCCTTCTCATAGCCATTTTGACGCAACCAGCCTATATGCTCTGAGAGCGGTTGCCCCTGTGCTTCATAGTAATCGAGAACACGAATTTCTCGCCCCACAAACTGTGCTATCCATATTGCTGTCGCATCCGCCTTGGCTCCTGTTCCCCCAATGTCCCAAAAAGCACGCATTTGCATCAAAGGGTCGCGCGCAACACGTCCTATTCGCCCCTCCTGCTCAGCTGTCAACATTTCCTTTTGATAATAAGCACCCTGAACGGCTTTCAGATAATCCCCTTCCCAAATATGCTTATAGCTCTCTGGTCGATTGTTAAGATCATCCAACCGCGCTTCATTCAAGATCTTCGGAAACTTCGGATTGTCTGACCAATTGATCTCAACACGCTTGATTGCCTCATTGTTGGAAAAACGAAACCGCTTCTCAACGGGGGCATTCTCACGCAATGGGTTCCATGTCACCCATAACTCTGCTCGCCATCCTTCTCCCTCTTCACGCAACGTCGGTATAAGCGTTTGCCAAGCCGTCTCTGTAACAGGCTCTGCTTCATCAACCCAACAAAGCAAAATTCGCCCCATGGATTTGATACTTGCAATATTGCGGTCAAGACCAGAAAACTGAAAGGCTATACGACCATCTATCGACTTAATCGAAGACTCCCCAACCTTGTAATAGTCCTTTAAAAAGTCATGCGCTTCAATGGCGCGCTTAATCTCCTCCAATGAACTTTCTGCCAAAGAATTTTGAAACTGCCGTGCACAAAGAATAGTGCCTGATATCCCTTGCATACCAAATTGATAGCCTTTTAAAGCAGCCATCAAGGCAAATGATCTTGTCTTTCCAGACCCTCTCCCTCCCCAAGCAGCACGCACCAAAGCATTCCCTGTAAATATCGGTATAAGCTTTGGAACAATATTAATCTGTCGTGTCGTCATTCACTAAAGGCGCAATTTCTACACGCGTTATCATCTTAATGGCTCCCCCATCTTCACCTGTTACCTGTAAAGGCAACACCTTACCAAGCAACGCTAAATAAGCAGCTGGGCATTTCAGTGCCTGTTTTTCGAGGTAAGAGATCAAACCATCATCACCATATTTCTTACCAGCACGCTCTGCTGCTTTAAGCACTGCCTCTTTCAAAATGCGTGTCGTTTTATTTGGCACGCCTTTTACCCGCCCTTGACCTGCCTTTGGGGGCGTTCTTTTTGCAGGTTTCTCAGTGGTTTTCATGTGTGTTTCTTTTTGTAAACAAGACAATAAAAAACCCCGCAAAAGCAGGGCTCTGAACATTCATATAAACTTATAAGAGAGGTAATACCTTTACCGTAATTCTAGACACAGTTCCGCTAGTACAGCAGCGCCATAAAACACTATTTTTCATATCCTGTCAACAAAAAAATCACGATATAGTGTATTTTTTATTTTTTTACCTAAATCTAGTGTCTTTAACAACCAACCACTCACAATTGTATCCTCTAAACGAATCAATTATACGGGAGCACAAAGTTATTGATTAGCAAAAAGTGGGGGGAATAATGCGTGATATTGTCATAGTAATAGTGGGTATACTCATACTATGGGCTATAGTCTCTGACATGTGGGAAGAAGCAGAGAATGGTCGGAATACAGAATTTCAAGGTACTCTTTTATTAGTCGTAGTACTCGGGGTGCTTTGGTATCTTGAATTTTCAAGAAACTTTTTATTATTAGTAGCAATTTTGTTGTTTGCTTGGAGAAATTACCTAGGAATAATAGCAAATTTTGAACATGATCGCTTAATTGAAAATTATCAGATAACGTCTGATTGGAAGGATCAAAGAATTAATGAACTCCAAGCGGTTGAAGAGGGAATAGTTAATGAGGAATTGTCCAAGATAATAATAAAAGCTTTGGCAACAACAGAAACAGATCATGATAATGGAAAAACAGAATGAATCTGGTTGAGAAAAAAATCAATTAAAAATTCAATACTATGATTAATAATTAATAAAAAGGGGGAGAAAATATGGTTTATTATAGGAATTGTAATCCTTATCTTAATAATCCCAATATTAATTGATATTATTATATTAGTAATTTACGGCATTGGATTATTTCTAGGGGGCATACTTGAAACTCTAAAAGAGTTCCTAAATTTAGTAGGAAAAATACTATTAACAATAATACTGCCAACGTTAGAAACTATAGATTATGCTTTTACAAAGGATAAAAGCAAATGGAACGAAATAATTGAGAAACGAGAAAGATTTAGAGAACATAAAGCGATTAAGAAAAAAAACGGAGAAAAAACAATAAATTATTACTTTCGTTTTGCTAAACGTGGCTTATTTCTACTCTTGCGCCTAGTGGGGCTCTCCTATTTTACAGCAGTGGTTACCTTTATAATTATGTTTTCTACAGGGTACATCATTGCTACGTTTTTCCCCCGCTCTTTTGCCTCTTATTTGTTAGGGACAATTATTTTAATGCTTACTCTTCCCCTTACAGTCTGTATGGCACCAATCCAATATAGAATACAAGCGCTACCTGTTTCATTTTTACTACAAACAATGCTTCTCTGGATTCAGTTTTGCGAAAACCTCTCTATGGGTATTGTATTCTATATCGCATTCTTTGAGCTATTCGTATATATATTATTTAGCTTTTCTCACGCAGTATTTATAGCCGAACTATCAGAAGAGCAATCAACTGCCTTTGAAACATTATAATAAACATTTACCATTTAGTTTTTCTGTCAAAATATTTACGAAGCGCATTAAGAGCGACCCGCAATGAATTCACAAGATATGGTAATGTTTGGTCTTCTACAATAATATATTGTATTGCTGCATAAAGATTATACTGTCTATAGAGGTGTTGTATTTCTTTTATCGCCTCTTGCATATTAGAAAACTGTTCTGTTGCAAATTCGACCCATTTTTCTCTTGCTTTGTCATCAGAAGATGATGGTATTTCATCATAAACAGCGCTTGGTAAACCTTTTGCACACAAATAGTCATTTTTCACTTCAAGATATTTTTGCGCAGCATCATACTGGTCTTGAGTAAGCACGCCTTGTAAACACAGCCGCCCAACATAAGTACCAGCAAGCGGATTTTTAGCTTCTTCAATCGTCAAACCAAAGCGTTTAGCACGCATTTCAATTGCCAATTGATTAACAGGATCTTGACATACTTTCACCCGTGAAATGCAAGCATCTTTCTTTTTCATACATCCCCTAATCTGTGGGAGCCCACATGTTTCTCTTTGTTATATTTTTTCAATCAAAATGGCATGCTGTCATTAAGAGATATACCATAATCACTAGCACCTGAAGCAACAGCATAACTTTGAGCAGTGATAGGTGAAGAGGATGCAGATTGCTCTTTCTTAGTATCAAGCAAATATAACTCGCCTTTGAATTGTGGTAAGACAATCTCTGTTGTGTGACGTTCATTCCCATTTTTATCTTGCCATTTGCGTGTCTGTAATTTGCCCTCTACATAAACCTTTGAACCTTTGTTGAGATACTGAAGAGCAATTTTTGCCAAATGTGGATTAAAAACCACCACGGAATGCCATTCAGTCTTCTCTACTTTTTGATGGGTATTTTTATCTGTATAGCTCTCAGAAGTTGCCATACGAAAATTGACCACCTCACCACCAGACGGCATTGTTTTGCTTTCGGGATCAGCACCAAGGCGCCCGATTAACGTCACTTTATTTAGCATATTTGTAGCCCCATTAGATTTGCAATTTATACAAGCAAAACCTTAGCATAATTTTCATATTTTTTCAATTATTTCAAAATGATATTATTGTTTTTTAACATATAAAATTATGTTTTTTATCTTTTGATAAACATAAAGCCACATCACGCAAATGACATGGCTTTCTTTTTTCTATTTTAAAACAGGCGCCCCCCGCGCCACCACACCACTGCTTTTTTACGCAATTTGATCTAAAATCGTTTCATTTCCATTGATTATGATATTGTCACAAATGCTAGCATTGACCACAAACTTTGGCATTCCCCTTTATAACTGCTTTATCACACACCTCGGCATTATTAAAAACGCGGGCTTTCTCGTAAACGTAAGAAGAACCAAAAACCTTGGCATTATCATAAACCTTGGCATTATCGTAAACACTACCATATTCAAAAACCTGAGCATTGTCACAAACGCGCGCTTTACCAAAAACATCAGCATTACCAAAAACCTGAGCATTATCAGAAATATAGGCATCATCATAAACCCATCCATTACCACCAACCCAGCAATCCCCTTCGTGACTTAAATTGCCCTCATGCTCTATAAAACCACCCAAGTCATCCGCTTTTACATTACCAAAGTCCCTTAATGCACGTATGCGATAAATGGTTCGAACTCGATCACTTAAAAGATCTTTCACTGTTTTCATTTCATTTGTTAATTTAAATTTTTTTGCAAGATCTTTCTTTTGAAAGGGGGTGTTGTCATTTGCAACAGTAGCAATAATGGAGGTCATTTGATTTTTAACTATAGCGTTCATGCTAGTAATCCTTAACGTAATGAGGTTTCTATTAACACCCTATAAGGGCGTCGGGCGCTAGAAACACGGCGTTAAGTCCGCTGTATGCTTTCCCCTAAAAAGGGTATTGTATGGCATAACCACACCCGACATAAATCATTATACGCTCTTAAAGCATAAAAGAAAGTCAGTATTTTAAAGACATGGGAGAGGCTGTTTCGTAACCTATCCGCTTAACGCTAAGTGTTTCTACACACTTGATACTTTTCTAACAGCACACCTTTCCAATGTCAACATGCCTTTGCAATTTTTTTCTTTTTTATACTTACCTAATTGAATATCAAGCGCTTTTTCTAGCTTGCTGTCTATAAGGTCATAAGAATGAAGTCTTTGTAAAAAAGTATAAAATAGGAAATTTTACTATGGCTTTTTAATGGAGCACTGTAGTGTGTAAATAGATATGTTTATTAAACTGCGTGTATGTAACATAAGAAACAATACACAAACTAAAAAGGAATACCAAAGAGCAATATCTGAGTACCAAAGTACATTATCCAATGAAAAAGAAAGCTTATTCTCTACGTAATTAGAAATGACAGATAAAGAAACCGTTTCTTTATAACTACTTGGGAAAATTAAAACGACAAGCGCTAAACTTATTAGCTTTAAGAGTCTATGCATATACTGTTGTAAATCACGTGTTAATATCTTCCAACCCGTTGTATTTCCGCATTTGTATTTTGGGTTGTTTTGCAACTCAAAAGGGATATTGGAATTGCATAAAATTGCAAAAACCGTTGTGACTATTACCAAAGAAACAGATGCGAATGTCAAAATACTCTGAATAAAGTCAAGATTTTTTTTAATTCCTAAAAAACATAAAAATATAAAAGTTATAATGCCAAACAAGGCTCTTAGCTGTTTATCTGTAAACATATTTATTTCCTGCGGTTTTCGATAATTTTTTGATCTCTTTATTGATCTCATCTATGAGAGGTTCGTAATTGAGAACGCTTTTCGGAACATTACCTCCATAAACCCACGCTTTCACTTGCGCTTTGGTACTAAAATCCGCATTTTCTGGTGTGGTATAATACTGTCCGCCATCAAACTTTTCACACTCTCTTGTGCCATCAGGATATTCGTAGAGGTTGTAAAAATACTCGGCCGCTCCATCCCCCCAAGGGACATAACCAACAGCTGTTGCGATAAACTTTTTTTGCATTGGCTGTTTACGGTTTTTTAAGAACAAATGTTTTAAAATCCTCATGCTTTTAGTCCATAATTTTACCAATGTGTCTATTTGCCTCAAAATATACCGTACAGAAGCGTTTTTAATTTCAATGTGGTTTTTATCACAAAATCTTTAAATCGCTCTGTACGGTGCCTTTCTGTCAATTTAAACGCATGTCTATTCTCAAAACGTTCAGCAAATTTCACTACTTTGCTGTTTATCCTTCAATGCCCTTTAAAATCTCTTCAAGTTCTTTTTGAAGCTTTTCAATGCGTTCTGATGGCATCGGCGCCTTTTGATTTGTTCCCTTTTCAGGCTTTTCAAGGTTCTTTAGAAGGCGATTTGCACGAAAGCGAATATCGCTTTTAAGCTTTTCGCAATAACGATAAAAATCTGCTGTTGAGGGCATAAAGGTTGCATTTAATCCCTCTGCTTTGCCTTTCAAAACGTTCTTTGTTGCTGTTTGCAATACCCAGCTGCTCACACCTTCAAGAGCGTAAAGATACGCAAGCGCTGTTGATTTTGCGTCTGATCCTAATTGGCTTTTGAGACCACTTGAAAGGACAAGATACGTCGTTTGGATTTCCTCTTCGCTCGCTTTTTTTTCAAGCTTTTTCAACGCATCATTGACTAATGAAGTAACTCTCTCCGCTTCTGCAATCGACGGTTTTTGCCCCGCTTTCCAAAGGAATGGTGGTTCGGTTGTCATCCTCGAAGAGAAATTTGTATGCACTATCTGAATTTTTGATATCGGACATGTACTGTGCAACGCGATAATTCCACCCGCGCTGTTGTTCTGTTTGGGAATTGGTTTGTTTTCCATACTGTTTCTCCTGTTCTAATCTTGCTTTTTTCTTAGCTAGCATTCCATATTCGGGATGTGTAACCCACTTGTACCAAGCCTTTTGCCAATCACTTTTTTTAGCATTTCGACATGGGTTATCTTTCCAATGAAGTTTAAATCTTTCGAATTCTAACAGCGCCTCATCATGCGTTAAGCCTTTATCGATTGCGTATTGCAAATTAGGTTCAAAATCCTCAGGTAAGCGAAAACCATCTTTGGTCCTAATCCGCTTCGCTTTTTGGGGAACATTCTCTTGCTCGTGAATGGGAGGTTGGTTGTCTACACCCGTTTCGATTTGTTCTGATTGGCTGTCAACAGCAGCAACCTCCGTTGGCTCTTGAACCAAATCGATTGTTTCTAAATTTTCAGAACCAATTTCTTTTTTTGCTAAAACGATAGTTTTAGTTTTTTTATATATATTCTTATTCTGGTTCTTTATAGCTTGATTTTGCTTAGCGTTTGCTTCAGCAAAAAAAACGTTTTGCTTGTCATTTGCTTCAGCAAAATTATTAACATGTTGTTTTGTATTATTTTTTGCTTGTGCACCTTTTTTACCAGCCTCACTACGAACTTGCGATATGTGCTCTTTTTTATCAGCAAAATCGTTCAGCTCTTCTTCAACACGCGTATTCCACAAACCATTATCTGTCTCAACAAGTTTATTATTCCTTATGAGATATTCGACAATAGCTGCAAATTTTTTCTGCGAACAATGACAAACGCGTGCAAGCGTTTGAAAATCTGTTTTTAGTGGTTCTTTTTTTTCATACATGCAAACGAGAAGGGTTATATAAACCCCCCGTTGTTCAGATGTCATTCCATTTGTGCCACTTATCCAGTCATACAAATGGAATCTTATCCATGGCATACCATTAGACATGCGCATCCCCTTCTTTTATTAAATATAAAATTGCTAAAGCATCTGCTTTGTTGTCGTCTTTAGGCACGTGTCCTTTGGAACATATCGCCCAGTCAGTCTTGGTGCCTAGATCAAGACAAAGAATGGTGTGTGTGTTAGTGGTCATGATACTTCCGCCTTTCTTTTGGACGGTTATCACAACCAATCTGTTGTGTTTCGCATTCCATTAAGAAAAGAAGACAGTAAGCTGCATGCGCTAAGTGTGGTAATCCGCTTTCAAGGTCCTTATCTTCTCCACTGAACCATGCTAATAAATGACGTAAAGCAGCTCCATACAAACGGTTCCAATTCATGCCATGACGCCAGTTGCTCGCACCGTATTTGTTTACTCCAAACTCCAAAACACGACCAATATCAAGCAACGTAAGTGGTGGAATAAGATCAACACGTGGTTTTCCAATATCATTCTTATGTGCTTTAAAAACCATGATTATCCCCCCTTAAGCTGTAACGTATTAGTTAGTATGTGCTCCATGATGACGCGTAATCTATAATTTGATCTTTTCTTTTGCCTATTTAAGAGTGTGAATGGTGTTGCTGGTGCTCGTTATTGTCTGTAGGAGCAGCAATAAAAGCAGACATAGAGCTAGAACTATCTTTCAATTTTTGCAGCTTTAAATAATTTATTACGGAGATAGATCCTCTTTTTTCCCACTTGCAAACAGCTGCTTGAGTTACACCAAGCATTTTTGCCATTTCTGATTGTGTCCAATTAAATTTGCCCCGTATTGACTTAGTCAAATTCTTAAAGTTTTCTCGTTGATCCATTTACAAGCTCCAATTACAGCTTCGTCTTATTTTATTCATATAATTATAGTTATATAAAGTCAAGGAAATTTATCTTTATCAACGATAAAAAAATAAGGTAAGCAAAAGTATGAGTAATAAATCTAATATCATAAGCACATTAAAAAAGATTTTGACCGAGTTTAACTTAACGCAAGAAGATGTAGCCAAACGGCTAAACGTAACACAAGCTTCAGTGTCTAAGTGGTTAAAAGATTCTGATCCACGCGGCTCTAATCGAGATGCCATTTTAGAATTATATAAAGAACTAAAAGGGGATAATCACTTAACAACTTTTGTTCCTCTTATGGGCTATATTGGAGCAGGAACACAGATAGATCCAAGCTTTGAACAAATCCCTGAAGATGGTCTTGAACAAGTAGAAATTCCTTTTGCTTTACCTGATGATATGGTTGCTTTTGAAGTTAAAGGAGACTCTATGCTTCCAGCTTATAAAGATGGAGATATGGTTATCGTAAGACGGCGCCAAATTAAAACTATAGAATCCTTTTTTGGCAAAGAAGCCGTTATTTTAACACATGATAATAAAAGATATATAAAGCAGATTAGCAGGGGCATGAATGGTGAAATAGATCTGCTTTCTTGGAATGCCTTACCCATTAAGAATGTTAAAATTGTGTGGGTTGGAGAGATATTTGCTATTTTGCCAATAAGTTCTTACAGCAAGATGATTCGGAATTATCGCTAATTATCCTCTCCTCTTATTCAGCAAGATATTATAATAATTTTTATAAAAAATATAACTTTTTATAATTTTTTGCTTGCTATTTTATAATTATAGTTATATAAGTAATTATACAAACCGCAAACAAACAATTGCCAAGAGGCGTTAGGGAGGAGAAATTATGGATAAGCCAATTCTTATTAATTCCAATGAAATTTTATTAGTTGTCTACGGTGATAATCAACACATTGGAGAGTCAGGTCCACTTGATGAAAACCAAGTTTTAGAGATTGTTGATGAAGCAGATGATACCGTACAAATCTTTCGTGTGAATCCTTCTGAGAAAAGTTGCGAAGATATCTCTGAAGATATTGCAGAACTTTATCTTAGAGAACGTGAAGAACAGTGTTTTAATGGAAAAATACCTCACGAATTTATTGAACATAGCGCAGCATACGGTTTTTTTTTAGACGATATAAAACAGCGCGAATATGATGACGCAATGTATGGTTCTTATGAACAGCAACACCGCTTGCGTCCATGTGATGTGCTTTAAAAATTCTTAAGGGCGCTTTTAAATGCGCCCTCTTTTCCCATCAATAATTGATTAGAGTAAACTTATGACCACACATGATACTCATATTCATAGTGAAGGATATCTCACGCCTGAAAACGAGGTAGACAACAAAATCGGTTATGTCCAAATGGTCAATGCCCATGTAATGCATAGGCACTTACATTTGAAACAAGATTTTTCCACTTGGTTTAATGATTGTGTTGAAAAGCTTGATCTAAAAGAAGGCATGGATTTTGTTTTTACAAAACAAGAATGGAACAGACAGAAGATTTGTCCAAACTCTGAAATAGAAACATATAAAACCGATAATCATTACTTCAAAATTCACGCAGCAAGGAAAATCGCTAAAGCAGAGCGTCATAGAAACTATGGCATAATATTATACCAAAACTTGTGTTTTTCTTAATTAAGGGGGTGATGATGCGAAACTTTATTACAATATCTGAAAACAATTTTCAAAACACAACTGTTCCAACCATGTCTAGTCGTGAAATTGCAGAGTTATGCGGTAAAAGACATGACCATGTCATGCGTGATATTAAAAAAATACTTGAAGAATTATACACTGAAGGAGGTCTCCCCAAATTTGGGGGCACCTATTTAGATAAACAAGGCAAATCTCAAAACTGCTATCATCTCCCCAAGCGTGAATGTTTAATTCTCGTGTCTGGTTACAACATGACATTACGAGCAAAAATAATTGACCGCTGGCAAGAATTGGAAAAGCAAGCAGTAATACCACAAATCGACTACTCAAGCCCTCAAGTTATGCTTGGTGTTTTAACGTATCTCAAAAATGAAAATGAACAAAAAGATAACATTATTGCAAATTTAAAACCAAAGGCAATGGCTCTTGAAAGCTTACAGCGTCATGACGGACTCTTCGGTCTTACAGAAGCTGCTAAAATACTAGAGATGCAACCAAAACAGTTCATTCTCTTCTTACAGCAAAAAGGTTGGGTTTACAGACGAGCAGCAGGTGGAAATTTGCTTCCTTATCAAGACAAAATCCAAAAGAAACTTATGGATTGTCCAACCATCACACTTCAAACCGCAAGTGGAATAGAAAAAGTCATTCCTTGCGCAAAAATCACAGCAAAAGGAATTGGTGTGCTGTCTCAAGAGCTTAAAAGACAAAGCATGCATTAAGAGGAGGTTATTATGATAAAAAAGAAATACGAACTGACAGACGCAACAATCGAAGTTAATGGCAGAACTCTCCACCGCATTCGCGCCTTACGAGACTTTGGAAACGTCGAGAAAGGCGATCTAGGGGGGTTTATAGAGCATGAGGGCAATTTAAGTCACGAAGGGGATTGCTGGGTTGGTGATAATGCATGGGTTTATGAAGGTGCCCGTGTTTATGATGATGCACAAATTTCTGATAATGCTCATGTTTTTGGTAATGCAGAAGTTTACGAGGGTATACATTTTTATGGATATACAGAAGTTTACGGTGATGTACGTGTTTTTGGTAACTGCGATGCTGTATGCATTGGCAATGATGCAGGTGCTTATGGGCATGTTGATGCTACTGACCTCATCTCAACTGGAGAAAAGACCAGATGAAAAATACGAACGACTAATCTTATAGTATCTCTATAAGCCGTTTCTAACCACACAAACAACTTTTAAACACAAGCGTGTTTCACGCCACGGGTGAGTTGCGCGCAAATGGAGGAAATCAAGATGAGTGAACTAAGTACCATGCAAACGGAATTAGTGGAAAAAACGAATGATTGTGAAGTCAAGCCAACTGCTATGGAACGCATTTTAAACAGAGCCTTAGAAAATGACGTCGACATGGACCGCTTAGAGCGTCTTCTTGCTTTAAGAGAAAAAGAAATAGAACGGCAAAACTATCAAAGCTTTGTCTCTGATCTTTCCGCTATGCAAACGGAATATCAAAAGATTGAAAAAACTGCTAAGAATAACCATACAAACAGCAAATACGCTACGCTTGATCAGTATATTGATGCTGTAAAGGACACACTTGCAAAACACAACTTTGCTTTGTTTTCTCATATTAAGCATCAAACAGAAAAAAACATTACCATAGAAATGACACTGTCTCATCCTTCAGGCAATGAAATCTCAACAGATGGAACATTTCCCATTGACGGTACAGGCTCTAAAAATAGCATACAATCCGTTGGTTCTACACTTACCTACGCACGAAGATACCTGTTAGGCATGCTTCTTAATGTAGCAAGCAAAGAAGACGATACAGATGGAAATATGCCGACTAAACCTGCTTTGCCGCGCCAGATCAATGAAATCAGAAGACTTATAGTACAAACGCAAACAGAAGAAGCAAAGATACTTTCTTATGCAAACGTTGAAAAGCTTGATGATATCTCTGATCAGAGCGCACAAACCGTTTTGCATCTTTTGAAAGATAAACAAAACAAGCAAATGGCACCAACACAACAACAAACGGCGGTGTGAGATGGAACAAAGAACAGCAGAGTGGTTTCAAGCGCGCTTGGGTAAAGTCACTGCTTCAAACGTTTACAACGTACTCAGTAAGACAGCCAAAGGATTGCCCACAAGCAAATATGAAGATTACAAAATGAAACTCATGACAGAGCGCTTAACAGGAGAAATAAGCCAATCTTATACAACAGCGGCTATGCAATGGGGCATTGAACATGAAGAGAATGCACTGAAAGAATATGAATTCATTTATGACACCAATGTTACAAAATGCGGGTTTATCCAACACCCCAAAATAGAAATGGCGGGGGCTAGTCCTGATGGGTTCATTGGAGAGGACGGTTTAGTTGAAGTCAAATGCCCACGATCAACGACCCATCTTCGCTTTTTTATGGATGGCGAAATCAAGCCTGAATATCACGCACAAATGCAATTCCAAATGGCGTGTACAGGACGCAAATGGTGTCATTTTATTAGCTATAATCCAAACTTTGTAGGCAGATCTACTGGTTTGAGAATGAAAATCAAACGCGTCAACCGTGATGAGAAACACATTGAAGAGATCAATAAAGCGGTCGAGATTTTTTTAGGGGAAATAGAACAAGAGATGCAAAAGATTTTGGCAAAAGCTGCTTAAACCTATGGGGGTGCTCTCTCCTCCCAGCACCCCCGCCCTTTCCTAATAACTTTTAAGTAATGCATGATTCACGCTACGGGTGGATTGTACGCAAATCAAGGAAATAGACCATGGAAAAGAAATATGAACTTACTGATGAAACAACTGAGGTTGATGGCAAAACTCTCCACCGCATTCGTGCCTTACGAGACTTTGGTGGTATTAAAGCAGACGACCTAGGCGGTCTTATAGAGCATGAAGGCAACTTATCCCATGAGGGCAATTGTTGGATTTGGTATAAGGCTTGTGTTTTTGGAGATGCCCGTGTTTATGGCAATGCACTTGTTTTCGATGAAGCAAAAGTTTCCGATAATGCACATGTTTACGAGAGCGCACGCGTTTACGATGAAGCGCGCGTTTACGGTCGTGCAGAAATTTATGGAGAAGCAAAAGTTTACGGTGATGCATGCGTTTACGGTAGGGCAGAAGTTTACGATTGTGCACGCGTTTTCGATGAAGCACGTGTTTACGATAAGGCAGAGGTTTACGGTAATGCACGCGTTTACGATTATGCAACAGTTTTAGAAAATGCACATGTTTACGGTTATGCATATGTTTCCGATAAGGCAGAAGTTTATGGCAATGCAAAAGTTAAAGACGGAGATGTGTGCGATAGTGCAAGGATTTATGGTGATGCTAAAATTTATGATCATGCAGAAGTTTACGGTAATGCATGCGTTTCCCATAATGCAGAGGTTTATGGTTATGCCAAGGTTTTTGGTGATGCCTTGGTTTTTGGCAATGCACATGTTCATGGGCGTGCAAAAGTTTACAATGATGCACGCGTTTACGATGAAGCACGTGTTTACGATAAGGCAGAAATTTACGGAGAAGCAAAAGTTTACGGTGATGCAGAAGTTTACCGTAGCGCACACGTTGATGACTATAACGCCATATCAACTGGAGAAAAGACCAAATGAAAAAATACGAACTTACTGATGAAACAACAGAGGTTTATGGCAAAACTCTCCACCGCATTCGTGCATTAAGAGATTTTGGAAAAGTAAAAAAAGGTGATTTAGGAGGCTATATCGAAAAAGAAGACAACCTATCGCATCATGGTAATTGCTGGATTGGCGGTTATGCTTGTGTTTATGATGATGCTAAGGTTTACGAAAATGCACAAGTTTACGGTTATGCCGAGGTTTACGGTAATTCTCATATTTATGGACATGCAGAAGTTTTCAATGAACCACGTATTTACGGTCATGCAGAAGTTTACGGTGATGCATATATTTGCGGTGAACCTGAAATTTTTGATAATGCACAAATTTACGCAGAAGCACAAGTTTACGGTAGTGCACGCGTTTACGATAAGGCACAAGTTTACGGTAATGCACAAGTTTCCGATGATGCGCACATTTACGGTAATGTAAAAATTTACGGTAATGCAGATGTATGTTCGGACGAATGGATTGGCGGAGATAAGGTCATCTCAACTGGAGAAAAGACCAGATGAAAAAATACGAACGACTAGTCTTATAGTATCTCTATAAGCCGTTTCTAACACCGAAAAACCAACTTTTAACACCAGCGCGATTCACGCCACGGGTGAATTACATCTAAAATGAAGGGGAATAAACATGCCACACCGCCCACCTACTATCACGCAGCCAGCTATTGCTCGTGCTTTAAGAGAAGCTAAAAAACAAGGATGCGAATTAATAGAAATCAAACCTACAGGGGAATTATTGATTCATATCAATAAAATCATAACACCAACAACGACAGATAATACTTATAGCATTGACGATTTTCCACCGCTTGAAAATGAACAAGAAGACTACGAGACCAGCAAAAGCTGCCCCTCTGTCGACGGTATAAAGTTTTAGCCATGCCAAAACGCCGTCCACCGCATCTTGTTCGTGAACGTACACGCCATGGTAAAGTTATATGGTATGTACGTATTGGTCATGGACCACGGTTTCGGATTGAAGGAACCTATGGAACGCAAGAGTTTGTTGACAATTATACGCTGGCTATTAAACAAGCGCAAAATGGCTCCTCCAAAACAAAGAGGCGTACCAGACTCACAGAAGGGTCTTTCGATTGGTTGTTGCATCAGTATTTACAAAGCATGCAATGGCATAATCAATCAGAATCTACTAAAAAAGTTAAATATCGAATTCTGAATAATGTTTCTAAACATATCGGTAATCGTGCATATAAAAGCATAGAAAGACACCATATCCTTGACGCCGTAGACAGAAGACGAGAGACTCCCGCAGCAGCAAGACATTTTTTGACCTCTTTAAACGGTCTTTTCAATTGGGCAGTTGATAATGATCTTTTAAATAGAAATCCTGCCTTTAATATAAAAGCACCAAAATCTTTAAACAGTGAGGGATTGCTGCCATGGCTAGAAGAGGACATAGACAAATATTATCACCGTTGGTCACATGGTACACATGAACGCGTCTGGATTGATGTTCTTCTTTATACCGGCTTGCGCCGTGGTGACGCCGTTCGTATAGGCTGGAAAGATGTCAAAGATAATATCATTTATCTCAAAACAGAAAAGAGCCAATTTAAAACAGATGTTTTTCTTCCTATTTTACCAGAACTAGAGGAAACCCTTAAAATTGGTCCCATAGGTAATGAAACATTCATTTGTGGTAAAGGTGGAAATAAGCTTGTCAAAGAAAGCTTTGGCAACCTTTTTCGTGAAGCGTGTAATGCGGCGGGTATTAAAAAATCAGCGCACGGATTGCGAAAATTAGCAGCAACACGTGCTGCCAATGCTGGTGCGACAGTTTCGCAAATGAAAGCGCTTTTTGGCTGGACAGAAGATAAAATGGCATCCCTTTATACCAAAACAGCCGATAGAAAACGACTTGCAATAGAAGCAATCAAAAAACTTCAAAAAAGTTAGGGATAGACATAAAATAAGTTAAAAGAATCACCGGAATCAAAACTCCCGAACTTTTATATAACTTATTGATTTTATATAAATATAACGCTCCCACCCCCTCCGCCACAGCACTTTTGTTGTGCTATAACTTGTTGATTCTATATAATCTTTTTTAAGTGTAGCTTGCCAGCGGGTTTTGTATATTTTGCCACTAGGTTTTGTACCAATTTATTTTTTCTCAAAGAGTTTTAAAGGTGTTCTCAAAGGATCTTCAAAGACCTTTCAAAGGTCATTTAAAGCTCCTTTAATCCATATTTTTCTCCTTTCTTAAAAATCGCAATTTGAGATGATGAGCTTTTGAGCCGGAGGTTGATTCTTTGAACCGCATGTATAAGATATATTCACCTCTTTTATATTAAATTGGCTAAAGGTTTTTCGGATCTCAGGCACATCATTGAGAAACAGAAGAAACTGTCCCTTTAATTGCACAAGCAGTGTGGACATCGTCTGATAATCCTCCCGCTTAAACAAATCCTTTCCACAGTAATCCTCAACGCCAAAGTAAGGCGGGTCAAGGTAAAACAAGGTATTTGTCCGGTCATAGCGCTTGATAAAGTCAAACCAATCTAAATATTCAATGGTCACACCTGCCAAGCGCCGGTAAATAAGCTTTAATAAGGCTTTAAGTTTGAAAGAGTCAAACCCATGCACCACGATGTGGATCAACTCCAAATATCCGCTTTGCCACCTGACCAGAAAAACTCAACCGCTGCAGATATAAAAACCGCAAAGCCCGCTCTAAATCCGTCAGGGTGTTTGGATCTTATAGAGCGAAAACATTGAAACGCTTCACGGCTGCTTATCTGGAACTCCAACAGCTCCATAAAAGGGTGACAATGGCGTTGCAACACCTGAAAAAATTCACTACATCACCTGAGCGATCATTGGTGACTTCGTATAAGGGAATCAATTTTCGCCTAAAGAATATTCCCCCCATTCCAACAAAAGGCTCAGCATAAGTGCGATGAAGAATGCCTTCAATAATTTTGATACAGGTACTGATCACTGTCCATGCAATAACGCCGCCCGATCCCCAAGCCAATTAGACAGCCTGTGAGAACAGGTAGGTTGTAGGACTGAAAGTAATGGAACAGTACCGAACAGATAAGCCACGCGCCGCAAGTAAGCCTCTAGCGTGCATAGTTTATAGATTTTGGAAACAGACAATTATTATAATTCAGGCAATTAAAGATCGGGTCTAAGACTTTTAATCTAGTGGACAAACACGAATAATATGACCGTCGGGATCTTTAATTAGGAAGGTACGTCCAAATATGTCAGTATACGGTTCCTTCAAGACATTTATCTCAATGGTGGTTTGCTCTTGCCATTCCGCATATAGCTTATCTACGTCCTCTCCCTTAGGCAACATAATGCCGACTTCTGAAAAACGAGGCACATTTTCCTCAGGTGCATCCCCCCCAGACCAGATAGCAAAGAGTGCATCACCCGAAGAAGCAAATGCAACATAGCGTGGTGAGATGAATACAGGATCTTTCTTGAAGATGAATTTGTAAAAAGCAGTAGAATGCTCCACATTTGATACGTATACCAACTGCAGGTTTGGGGTAACAGGATAAGTAGGAATATTACTCATAAATTCTCCATGATTTGCGATTGCCTAACATGCTATACCTATATTAGAGAATATCTCAACAAGAGTTTGTGATGCTTCCGTTTGCAGTGGGCTCTGTTTATATGTTTTTACTCTCTTATTACTATATGTTAAAATATCGAAACCGCTACTACATCGTTTTCGCCAACTTGATTTTGCTACCAATATAAGCAGTAGCTGATTCTATAGGATCAACAGATTTTAATGTTTCTTTACAAAGTGTATCCATACTTTTTTAACACTCTTTCATCTATATTAGCCATCTTCTCATTGCTTTAAGTGATAAGAAGTGGCTGCGATGTTGTGTTATCTTGCATCGGACGGGGTGTTCGCAAAACTACTCCCGTTGGCTGAGCAACCAGCCCAGCTTCTATTCTTTGTTGCTTTGTTTTCCCTTGTTTGGAGCTTCGAGGGTGATTTCTGTTGTGTAACCGCTTTGCTTGTCATAGCGGTGGGTAACGGTTGCGGCTTTCCATGAACCATTGATTTCGCCACGAAACCCTTGCAATAAAAGAGGTTGGTCGGCCATGATTTCTGGACGCCCCGCAAGGGACAAAGAACCACTGCCTACAGCACGGCATAATCGGTCTGATTCTGAGGCAGCAGCAGCCAGAGCTTCTTCCTCACAGGTGTAGCAATTGCGCAAGCGGTGCATGGGACCGCTAAAACCTGTCTGATGTTTTACTTGGCATTGCTGCCCTTGGGAGCGGTCAAAATAAAAAGCTTCAATGCTGCCATATTGCGTGCGCGGCTCAAGGGTAAATTCCCAGCTGGAACAGTCATGTTTATGGATGTCGAGGGCTGGTAAATTCTCTCCGCTTAAAAATAAAAACTTATTATCCTTGATTAAAAACCGCGCCTGCATGCGGTCAGCAAGGCGGGTTAAAAAATCAACAGCCGATTGATCTGTACGAATCACATAAGGCAAAGTTTGTTGAGTGAACTGAGGACTAATCTTTGCTTGATAGCCATGGCGTTTGGCGAGTGTCTCAACAATCTCGCCAACAGTTTTGTGGTCAAAATGTTCGCTTGTTTGTTCTTTGAGTTCTTTACGCATCGAAGCGCTTTTGCCACAAAGGCGCAATATCTCTCCCTCACTGCCACCGGAACTGATCACCGATTCGACAACAAAACGCCCCATAGAAGCACTGATGCTGTTCTCATAGCCAAAGATCACTTGCAGTGCACTGTTGCTTTGCGGAACCTCTAAATCATTGCCACTATCGTCAAACTCTGCTTCAAAGCTATCAGCTTCATTGCCGGCATGATCTGTGATGGTTGCCGTTAAAAGACGCTGGTAAAAAACCTCATGAACAGGTTTGTCTCCCACTTTGACCACAATAAAAGGGTGTGTGCGCATTAATCCCATAGCCGCTTCACCATGCTTTGGGGATTGTGAAGTGCAAATTCAGGCAAGAGAACGGTTAAGCCCCGCGGCAAAAGAGCACCATATTTAGCAATCTCTGGATTGGCTTCCAAGGTAGATTCTAAGTAGCCGCTTACAGCTCCAACTTGGATGTGCTCCCCTAACACAGCCATGGCATGTTGAAAGCAGATCAGGTCTAAGCTCATATCCTCTAGCTCTACAACAACGCGCTTTTCTGGTATCTTCATTGCATATATCCTTGCGGTTTTCCCCCATTAAAAAAAGGCAAAAGACTGATGGAATAGCGAATGCGCTGGGATTGACCAGAGCGGGCGATAAAGTCGTGATCTTGACTGATGCTGGTGATCACCACGGGGCCATGGAGAATGGCACTATAGGTCGTATCATTGATCCAACGCAGCATCTGAACCGGCTTTGCGGCACGAATGGTTCTGCTTATGGCATCAATGGCTATACGATCACCAAATTCTTCTGGAAACAACACGCCATGAATGGTTTTGGGGTCATTGCCATAGCCGGTAAATTGCAAACTGGGTGCCTTGCCAAAACGCTCCATAGGAACCCATGAGGCAGAAAACTCTTCTTCAAAGGATTGGAAATTCAGCCAGTCCACATAAAATTGATGCGGACCTAACATCATCAAAGGATCTCTCATAGGCTCCCTCCCCTCATTCTGTTTCTGCCATTATTCACTCCCCGCTCTCATTCTGTTCCCCCATGTAGGGCATTGGCGCGTGCACGTTGCAAAGCGTGACTTACCGCACGACCGGTAGCAACGGGATCACGGGCACCATTGATATGCACTGTGACATTTTGATTGTGGGTGGTGGGAGAGCGGTCTTTCTCTCTTTGCTCTGGACCAGATGGATTTGCATGACCAGCACCCGCAAATTGTGCTATGGGTTGAATGGCTGTTTTGCCCCCAAGCCAACTGGGTAAATGAAACAGATCGGATAAATCAACGCTGCCAATCCATTCTCTGATGCGGCTTGGCAAAGATTTAAAAAAATCACTCAACTTTGTGATGGGTGCCATAAAGCCATCGACAATCCAATTGGCCAAGTCCTCCCCTGCTTGTTCCATACCGGCTTTGGCATCATCAGAAAGTTTTTCTTGGGCAAAAAAACTTCCCAACCAGCCCCAAAATTTAGTGATACTGTGCTTAAAACCCTCCCACACATTGCCAAACCCTTGAGAAACAGCGCCAAGACCCTGTTTGAACTTTTGCCAATGTTCAGAAAAGTCAAAAGCAGCAGTAATGGCGTTTTTCCATTTGGTGATGGTTGCGGTATCAGCACCAAAAAAGCGCATGACGGCTTCAAAGGCACGCCCAAGAGCGTGTGCTATTCCCCGTGCAAAGCCTTTAACAAAAGAAGAGAAACGATCCCAATATTTCCACAAAGCAAAACCAGCAGCAAGGATGACAGCCACAACAGTGGTAATCAGAGCCCCTATGGGGGTAAAAACAGTACCAACAACAGAGGCAATGCCAACCCCAACCACTTCTATCGCTGTCCCTACCCAAGCAAAAGAAGCGGCGAATGCACTGCTTGAGACCATAATCCCCCGAAACGCAGCCACTAAGAGAGTCATCGGTCGCAATAACCGTGCAAAACTGCCACCAAGACTTGCCGTCATTATTCCCAACGAGCGCCCTGAAGCGATAAGCGTGCCCCAGCTTGTTTTAAGATTGCCGCTCACACCACCAAGCTTGATAAAAGGGCCTACCAATTGAAGAAGCCCAAGCCGTGTACCAGCAAGGGTAAAGCGCAACACCCGCAGAGCAATATTAAAAGCCATCAGAGAAGCAATGGTTTTGATAATGGCGCTTGTTAAAGCTGGATGCGCATTGGCCCATGCCATAAGAACATTGATAAACCCACCAACACTTTCCATCAAACTGTTGACAGGGGGCAATAAGACTTCACCAATGGTAATTCCCAAAGCTATGATGCGGTTTTGCAAAAGTTCAAACTGCCTGATAGCACCGGTTGCTTGTTTGTCTGCTTCTTGCTCTACCGAGCCTTTAAAGACTTTTGGGTCTTCAACATATTTTAAAGCTTGCCCTAACAATTCAGGATTGCCAACCAATTTGGCAAAATCACCGGTAAAATCACGACCAGCAATGGCTATCAGGGAACGCATGCCCTGTTCGGATTTGGCTAAAACATCAAAAAAGTGCACCAAAGTGCCGGTGGCATCTTTGTCCAGATCTTGCATAAATTTTTGGCGGGAAAGCCCGATATTGGCAAAAGCATCTTCAATATGCTTGCCTCCTGCCTGTATGCGGGCACTCATGGCATTAAAACCACGCGCTGCACTCTCAGGTACAATACCAGCAGAAATCATTGCCGTACCAAAAGCAGCGGTTTCGCGTGCTGTCAACTTAAACATAGTTGCTGCACCGGTGGCGCGATTGGTAAAGTCAGATACTTCGCTTGCCTTAGCGGCCATGTGGTTAGAGAGATGATTGATGGCATCACCTAAATCTTCAATCCCTGCTTGATTAAGCTTAAAGACATTGCGCAATTTGGCAAAACGCTCCCCAATCTGATCCCCCGTCATATCAAAGGCGACAGCTGCCTTAGCGGCGTAAATGCTGTAGTTTTACACTAAAATTTGTATTAATTTACTTTTTAAAGTTTTTTTAAGGAGCTCTCAAAAAACTTTATAAACACTTCTAAAGCTTTTTATTTTTTATAAGAATTACTTAAAAAACTATCCCTTTATTGATTTTGAAATGGCAACACCTAAAATCTTTTTAGTATCTTTCATATTCTTTCTTATCATAATCTAATTAAGATTTTTCTAAATGGTATCTACTATCAATAGAATATTTTATAACAGAATGATATAAATTAATGATATTAAATAGATAATTGTTATGATTTATAAAAAATATTTAATAATAACTTTATATTATAAAAACATTAGGTATTTTATAAATCATTATTTATACTTTACACATAAATAAAAATAATCTATTTGTATATTATAATAATAATCTATTTATTATACTTCTTATAGTAGGATACTTGTGTGTGTTATAAGGAGAATAATACATTATGTATAAAAAATATCCTCTATCGTGTACATTTGCTACAATTATGATGCTCTCTAGAGTCCCTTTCAACGCGCATGCTACCGAACTTTCAGCTAATGCTGGCGAAGATATAACAGGTAGCACAAACGCAACTTATGAGAAGATTAAGGTGACAAGTACCGGTATAATCCATGGTAGATATTTAAAAGTAATTGGTCCTCTAACTCAATGGGAAGTGCCAATTAAAGGTGATAATGGCGAAGCAATAATAGATGAAAATGGTAAACCAGTAACAATTAAATATGTTAGAGAATATGGAATCGGTGTAGAAGCGATTGGTCCTAGCAGCCAAATTTATCTAGAAGGCACAACCATTAAGCGTGTAACGATTGGTCTTGATATAAAGAACAGTAGTAAGGTCATAATAACTAATGGCACCATTAACGCAGGGCAGAATAGTGATAAAGAAATCGCTGGCATAAAAGTCAGTAATCAAAGTATCGTTGAGTTAAATGATGTGACAATTGACGTAACAAATGGACTATGTGCCCAAATAACAGGCGGATCTATGTTAAATATGGCTGGTGGTTTCATAAATTCTTTTAAAAGTGGCATTTCTTTTGTTAACAGTGTAAGAGAAAACAATAAACTGAAAAATGTAATAATTAATGCCAAAGAAAATGGGGTAATGACAGATGCAAGCACTGTTACTTTAAAAAACGTAACCATTGAGAACGCACAAAAAGGTCTGTATGCGGATAATGGTTCCCAAATAACGGTATCAGCAGGTTTATTTCAAGGAAAAAATCTTGGAATATATGCTGGGAACGGTAGTAATATTGTTTTAAAAGATGATGTTACAGTTCTCTCTACTCAAAATGGGATACAAGCAGAAAAACCGAAATCGATAATTACAATGACAGGAGGAACTCTGTCCACAACCGGTTCAGAGCCAGCGGCTTACGCAAAATCCAGTGGACAAATTAATCTGACAGATACTGTTGTGAACGCCAGTGGTAATGGACTACTAGCAGATGATCAAGAAGCAAAAATCACAAT
>NZ_JH725116.1:0-30121 GCF_000278115.1 Bartonella sp. DB5-6 | reverse complement strand
GGAGGAACTCTGACCACAACTAGCTCACAGCCAGCGGCTTGCGCAAAATCCAGTGGACAAATTGATCTGACAGATACTGTTGTGAACGCCAGTGGTGGTGCGCTAAAAGTACAAGGTGATCAGTCAAAGATTATTCTAAAAAATTCAAAAATTTTTGCTGATATTTTATTAATAACCGCAGTTGATACAAAGTCCCCTGGGATATCTTATGTAATTGCAGATAGTTCTATTCTAGAAGGCAGCGCAAGGGTTTTAGTTAACGAATCCGATAAAGTCGATCAAGCATCCCTTAGTCTGATCAACGGTACAAAGTGGCTCTTAAAGGTCAGTACACAAGAAAAAGACAATGCAGGGAATCTGCTTGATATTACCAAAAGATCACTTTCTGAAGTTTCTGTACTTAATCTCAACAATAGCTCTATCGCTTTTGATACACCAATGGAAGATCATTATCAAACATTACATATAGGATCTGGCAAACCAGATACCACGGCCGTCTACAATGCAACAGAGAATGCAAAAATTTATTTAAACACTGAATGGAGTGATGGCATTGCAATAGGCAATCAGAAAACAGATCGCCTTTTAATTCATGGTGATGTCTCAGGCACCACAACAGTTTATTTTCAAAACCGTTTAGAAAAAGAAACTGTAAAAGCAGACGATTCTGATCCTTTAAATACACGCGGCATTTCACTGATTCAAGTTTCTGGAGAAGCAGATAAAAACTCTTTTAAATTAGAGAATAACTATATCGCAATAAAAGGTTCGCCTTATAAATATATACTTACTGCCTATGGACCAAAAGCAAACTATGGTCTGGCTAATGTGAACCAAAACTTATTAGGGAATAGTGATAATTTTTGGGATTTTCGCTTGCAAAATGAATTTCTGGATCCTGATTCAAAAGCGAAAGCAGTTCTCCCGCAAGTAGCAAGCTATTTTGTCATGCCAAACGCCCTATTCTATGCTGGATTGTCTGATATGGCTAAACAAAATACGCTTTTAGCCAATATGAGAACATCTACCTTGGGCAGAAACAAGGAAAAAAAGACAGGACTTTTCTTATACATCTATGGAAGTACAGGAACCCTATCCTCTGAGAGCAGCCCTCGTAAATATGGTTATAGCGGTGCTGGTATTCGCTATGCTGCTCTCCAAGCCGGTCTTGCACTACCTACACTGGAAGGACGAAACACCACAACACATCTTGGCTTTGTAGGAACTTATGGGAAAATGTCTTTCACCCCAAAAGATATGCAAGATGCTGGGAAGAGCTCGCTGAATAAATGGTCACTAACAGCCTATGGCAGCATACAGCATGACAATGGTTTCTACATCGATACACTTTTATCCTATGGGATAATAAAAGGAGATATCACCAATGCCATCCTTGGCAAAACTGCAACATTAAAAAATGTGAAAACTTTGAGCATCTCCAACACCGTTGGCAAACAGTTTGCAACCGGAATGGAAGGAGTAACCTTCGAACCCCAAGCGCAATTTGCTTATCAACATTTGACATTTGATATTCTTTCAGATGCTGACGGCTTTAAAGTTGATATGAATAATCCTCATCAATGGTTAATCCGTGTTGGTGGGCGTTTGACAAAAACTATTTTCACCACTGAAAGCAGTCGTTTTACTTCCTTCTATGGAAAAATAAATGTGATAAAAACTTTTGGTAATGATAAAGCAATACATATTGATAAGAATTATCAACTTGATTCTATGGGGTCTGCTATTGAAGGTGGGCTTGGTATCAGTGCGCAACTATCTCCAAATGTCTCGCTTCATGGCAATGTCAGTTATCAACAAAAGCTTCAAAAAACTGGTATATCCGGAGCAAGTTTTTCAAGCGGAATACGCTATCAATTTTAAGAGACAAAGCTGTAAAAACAAGAGTATTTTTTCTGTTCGCTTTAGCAAAAAGACAGTAAAATGTGCTGACCTTTTTATTTATAAAACCTGTTTTTTTCTCTTTTAAGAACACCCAAAATATTTTAGAATTTATCACTTAATATTCAAAAAATTCTCACAACAGATTCTTCTTTTTAAAAAAATAAAACTTAGCATTTATCGATAAATTAGACCTCAAAAAGCTATACTATAAAATATAGCATTATTACTTATTATACTGTTATTTTTTATAAATTTAAATCTCAAAATTTCACAACAAAAGCTGCTGGATATAAAATTGTGATCAAAAAAGAGTGCAATGATATCAGATAATTAATACTCTATAAGTCACCTACGTATCTCATATTACAGTATGCCTCACAGGATAAAAATATATAGATAAATTTTCTACGCAATTTATACCTACAAAACTCGAAACGACAAAAAACTACATTGCAAAGGCAATGCTGAACATCTGCAAAGACCTAAAACAGAAAAAACTTCCACTTTTTTGTAAAACCTATCCTACCCTTGCCTCTTTATAAGCAATGGGATCGATACTGGCTTCAAAAAACATCTTTGTATAGTCACTATGTGCATGCAAATTACGCAAATCATTATTGCTAAGCTCTTCAAGAATAATCCCTTTATGCATAATTCCAACACGTTCACAGATGTGTGCAACAACGGCAAGATCATGAGATACCATCAAATAAGTGAGTTTTCTTTCCTCTCGTAACGATTTTAACAAGTTTAAAATTTCAGCCTGTACAGACACGTCCAATGCAGATGTCGGCTCATCAAGCAATAAAACCTCTGGCTCAATAATCAAAGCACGTGCAAGAGCAATACGCTGACGTTGCCCTCCAGACAACTCATGTGGATAACGATAAAGAAAGGAAGCATCTAAACCAACCGAATTTAAAGCATCACGTACCCGCTCCTTTGGATTATCCATACCATGGATTTTGAGAGATTCAGAAAGAACCGTATAGACCATTTTTCTTGGATGAAGAGAAGCGTAAGGATCTTGAAAAACCATTTGAATCCGGCGCAGAAAATTCTTACTCCTTTTTTTTGCTACTTCTTCTCCATCAAAAATGAAACGCCCACTATAGTCTGGAATAAGCCCAACTAATGTATTTAAAATGGTTGATTTTCCACATCCTGATTCACCAATCAAACCATAAGCCTCACCACGCTTAATATGAAAGTTGACATTTTTAACAACTGTTACTGCCTTGTGCCTATTTCCAAAGGTCACATATAAATGAGAAACATCGATAATATTCTCACAACTGGTCATGGAGCAACTCCTTCAACACCATTAACAATCGTAGGATTATGCAACCAGTCAGGGTCACGTTCAGGAACAGCCAAAACATCAACAGGATTATCAAGCCGTGGCAAACTCGCTAATAGAGCTTTGGTATAAGGATGACAAGCGCGAGACAAATTAGATGCAGACAATTCTTCTAACACGCGTCCTGCATACATAACCAAAACACGATCACAAAAATCAGCAATCATATTCAAATCATGACTAATAAAAATCAGTCCCATTCCAGATTCGGTGACTAGCTCATCCAACACTGATAAAACCTGACGCCTTACTGTAATATCAAGCGCAGAGGTTGGCTCATCCGCAATAATTAAATCAGGTTTGGGAATAAGCATCATAGCAATCATAACCCGCTGTCCCATACCTCCAGATATTTCATGAGGGAATAATCGCATCACATGTTCTGGATCACGAATATGAACAGATTCTAACATAGAAATTGTCTTTTCCCACGCATCAGCTTTTGAAACACGGTAATGAATACGATAAGCTTCCATAATCTGATCCCCAATCCGTATTAGTGGATTAAGTGAATATTTGGGATCCTGTAAAATCATTGAAATACGTTTACCTCGGATAGTTCGCATCTGAGATTCACGCGCACTCAATAAATTGAC
Organism: Bartonella sp. DB5-6; assembly: GCF_000278115.1. Classification (GTDB taxonomy): domain Bacteria; phylum Pseudomonadota; class Alphaproteobacteria; order Rhizobiales; family Rhizobiaceae; genus Bartonella; species Bartonella refiksaydamii. The sequence continues at coordinate 26,263 of NZ_JH725116.1, read as the reverse complement.
ATCATCAAAGCGCATTTTTTTAGCTTTGACAATTGCTGATTTTGGACTCAACTTGAGTATCGCACGCCCAGTCATTGATTTTCCAGACCCAGATTCTCCAACAATTCCAATTTTCTCTTTTCCTACGGAAAAGCTAACGCCACGCACAACTTCTGAAACACCACGTCTCGTAGGAAAAGAAATACGCAAATCTTCTATCTCTAATATTTTTTTAACCATTACGTGGATCCAATACATCACGAAGTCCATCGCCTAAAAGATTGAAGGCAAGACTTGCTAACAATATCGCACAACCGGGTATCGCCGCTAACCACCAATTTGTCATCATAAATTCACGACCAGACGAAAGCATTGCTCCCCATTCAGGACTTGGGAGTTGAGCTCCCAATCCCAAAAAACCAAGACCAGCAGCTGTTAAAATAATTCCAGACATATCCAATGTTAACCGTACAATCACTGAAGGAATACACATCGGTGCAATATGAAACAAAATAATTCTCCAATTAGATGCTCCCTGTAAACGAACTGCAGAGACATAATCAGATGAACGTATAGTCAAAGTTTCAGCACGCGCTAAACGCGCTATTGATGGCCATGCTGCAATTGAAATTGCAATAGATGCATTTTCAATACCTGGTCCCAAGGCAGCTGAAAAAGCAAGAGCTAAAATCAAACTTGGAAAAGCAAGAAAAATATCGACAATGCGCATGAGAACAGTATCAACCCATCCCCCTATATAGCCAGATACAGTCCCAACAATCAACCCTATCGGCCCCACAATAATTGTAGTAAGAAAAACGATATAAAGGGTAATACGCGCACCAAAAACGATGCGACTAAAGATGTCACGCCCCAATTCATCCGTTCCAAAATAATGCAACATAGAAGGTGGTTGCAATCTGTGAACAAGATCATTGCTAAGAAAATCATGCGTAGCAATCCAAGGAGCAAAAAACGCACATATGACAATAATAGAAATAATAACCAGACCAATTAAAGCCGATAAATTATGAAAAAACTTAATCAATGCATGATAAATCTTTTGCACATTTGCTTGAACTATTGACCGTGGAACAGGCTCATTTAACCAACGTCCTAAAGAAAATGGCGATTGCGATTTATGATGATTAACTATTGTCATATTCAGCGTGTCCTTGGATCAAAGATGCGATAAAGTAAATCAGAAAATAAATTAATGATGACAAAAAGAAATCCTATAAGCATAGTACATCCAACCACTGCATTCATATCTCCCGCCAAAAGAGCATTCGTCAAATAATGTCCGAATCCAGGCCAAGCAAAAACTGTTTCTGTTAACACAGCACCTTCTAACAAAAAAGCATAAGAAAGCGCAACAACGGTAATAATCTGAACAGCAGCGTTGCGAAAGGCATGCCCCCACACCGTTCGAATCCAAGATAATCCTTTCACACGTGCTGTAATGATATATTCTTGATTGAGCTGTTCAATCATAAACGCACGAGTCATACGACTAATATAGGCCATAGCACCGAAAGCTAAGATTAAAGCAGGCATAATAATATGACCAAAGACATTAGCAAAAGCTTCCCACTGTCCTTGCCTAGCAGTATCCCAAAGAAAAAAACCTGTTTTTGGCTCAAAAGAATATTCATAAATAAAATCAATCCGCCCTGGACCTCCAATCCAGCCAAGCTTGGCATAAAATATTAATAACGCCATTAACCCAAGCCAAAATGTCGGTGTTGAATAACTCAGGAGTGTAAAAGTACGAACAAAGTAATCAATAAATGAATCGCGATACATTGCTGCAAAAACACCAAAAGGAATACCAAGACTTGTACCAATAATAATAGCAACTGTGGCGAGCTCTAACGTTGCAGGAAATACACGCATAATATCTGTTAAGACAGGACGCCCAGAGGTTAAGGCATCTCCAAAATCAAACAAAAATACATTACGAAGATAATTCCAATACTGAACAGTCAATGGCTTATCAAGACCCAGCTTATAAAACATTGCATCATAAGCTTCCTGACTGATATTATCACCAAGAATAGCAAGAACGGGATCTAAAGGAAGAAGATGACCAATAAAAAAAGTGATGGTCACCAAACCAAGCAACGTTACAAAAACTGAAATAAGTAACTTAAGCCCTTTGAAAAAAAAATCCCATACAAACATTTTTTTCTGCTTCTGTGATACAGCTTTTTCAGATTCTGAAAATGGCAAAACCATTATAATATCCCCCTCCATAGCTACTAAACATAAAGCTCATACCTTTTTATAAAATATCAAGCAAATTCTCATCAAGAACTCTCTACAATCTTTCTTCATACAACGCACACCTTTATTTTTCTGCATCATTGTAGTATAATCTAAAACTGTTCCAAACCCACTTTTTCACTTCAGCCCCCATACCAACAGTATAATATGTCTGAAATAAATAAACCATAGGACCATGTTCAAGCACATAATGTTGTAAAGCACGATAGTGCAAAATACGCTTCTTTTGATCTTGCTCAAACAAAGCATCCATTACCATTTTATTGACATTTTCATCATAATATCCAGCACGCCAAGCCAAATACATATTATGCTTTTTTGTAAATGTTGGATCAGGATTAAAAACGTGATTTAATGAAGCGGGATGTCCATCAGGATCAGCACTCCCCCACCCCATAATAGCAGTATCATAATTACCACCACGCACGCGGCTCAGTAACTGATTTTGTGCCATTTTTTCAATTGTAAGTTCAACACCGATTTTGCGCGCATTGGCTTGAATAGATTGTGCAACAGACGACATATAACTAAGGCTACCAACTAAAAGATTAGCCTTAAAACCATTAGGATAACCAGCCTCACTGATCAATTGTTTTGCCTTTTTTAAATCTAACTTAAACGGCAATCCTTCTTTTTTATTCAAAGCGCCAGGAATACCTAATGACATATAAGTCGCACGTGGAATCGCAATACCCTTTAAAACAGTTTTTCCAAGACCTTTATAATCAATAAGATAGCGCATCGCCAAACGCACTTTCTCATGAGAAAAAACCGCATTCTTATTATTCAACGACAAATAAACAATCTGTGGTCGCAAAACGCGGCTAATCTTAACGGCCCCCCCCTGTTTTTCGATATCCAAAACATCCTCTGAAGAGAGATCACGCGCTATATCCACATCACCTTTTTCCAAAAGAAGTCTCTGACTCGCTGAATCAGCAGCATGCTGCACAACAATCTGCTTAATTTTAGGCACATCTCCCCAATAATGTTTGGTCGCCTGTAAGACAACCTTTTCTCCTGGAGTCCAGCGTACCAATTTATAAGGTCCAACACAAGCTGAATGCGTAGCTAAATATTTATTACCCATATCCCCATTAACACTCTTTACTTCAATTGTTTGCCGATCAAGTAAAGCAGAAGCATAGGACTGCCCAATAACAGTCAATATAAGCTGGATAGGGTAGGATTTATCTAATTTCAGTTGTAAAGTTTTATCATCAAGAGCTTTAATATTTGTTTCGATATTGTCTTTGGTAAATCCGTAATCCATTAAAGATTGAGCATAGCTCAATCCTAATTTAATAATCCGTTTCATCGACCATGCAAGATCGTGCGCCGTCGCCGTCCTTCCATCATCAAACTTTAAATCATCACGAAGATGAAAAACAACTCTTTTACCGTTATCTAAAACATCCCAAGATTGGGCCATAGCAGGACGAACTTTTGTAGGATCATACTTATCATACTCTACTAACGCACTGCAAATATTCATCAATAATTCACTCGTTACAACCTCAACAGATTGAGCAGGATCAAAACTGCTAATTGAGTCAATATTCCATGCCATCACCAATGTATCTTTAGATGATGCACTGAATGCTGATTGTAGAGAGCCGTTAAAAAAAACAATTGTGCTTAACAAAATACAAAAGCCTTTTAATAATCTTTTTTTTCTCATTTCACCCCTTTTTTTGCATTTTATTTAATTTTTCTCACACAAAGTGTTTCTAATGCCTTTCCTTCACCTTTTTAACGACATAGCGAAAAACATTAACATCGCTTATCAAACATCCCTAAAACAAACTCTTAACCATCAACCTATAATCAGAATACATACTCTATTGTATCAAGATGAATAAAGATCTCCAAAAATATGCCTTTTCACACTTATCAAAATCACTTCCCCCATAAACTAACCTTCATTATATACTGAACAAAAAGCCTCCCCCCAATTTCATGCCTTAAAGAGCTTTAAGAGCTTTCACAAAGACTCTCTGCGGAGGGGGGGGAAAATATTTCTTATCGTTTACATCATGATCACGCTCTTTTCGTATTTATAATACCTAATACGCGCTTATTTTTCAATTGCACTATAAAAAATACGTGGCGCACTATTCCAAACCCATTTTTTAATATCGGGTGTCATAGCTACAACGCTATATTTCTGAAAGATAAAAGCGTAAGGTCCTTTTTGCATGAGTTCACGCTGCAAGTCAGCATATATTTCTACTCGTTTCTGTGGATCTTTTTGAAACAATGCTTCATCAACCTTTTTATTCATCTTTGTGTCTAAAAAACCATGTTGCCAACTCGGATAGGCTGTATTTTTAGCCTCAAACCGATTATCAGGATTGTAAATAAGCCGTGAAGCCATTGTATGAGGATCTGCAGAATCATTATTCCATCCGACAAAAATTGTATCAAAAGCACGTGCGTAAAGTTTTGAAAATAACTGCGTACCTGCCAAACGTTCAATTTTAAGACGCACGCCCACCTTTGCTGCATTATTTTGAAGAGATTGCGCAATTGACAACGCATAAGGAGAGCTCCCTACCAAAAAATTCACCTCAAAACCTTTCGAATAGCCTGCTTCCGTTAAAAGCTGCTTTGCTTTTTGAAGATCAAGTTTAAAGGGTTGTCCTTCTTTTTCATCCAAAGCTCCCAAATTACCAAGTGGAATAAAGCTTGCACGTGGAATACCAACACCTTTGAGAACTGTTTTTCCAAGACCTTCATAATCAATAAGATAGCGCATCGCTAAACGCACTTTCTCATTAGCAAAAATAGGATTTGTCATATTAAATCCCCAATACATCATGGATGGCTCCAACACTTTTTCAACCTTAATATCCGTTTTTTCTTGGAGATCAGCCAAATCCTCAGGTGTCAAATTGCGCGCAACATCAATATCGTGCTTTTGCAATAATAAGCGCTGCGTTCCGGGCTCTGCGACATGGCGAATTAAAATCTTCTTAAGTTTAGGTGCTTCACCCCAATAGTTAGGACTTGCACGCAACAAAATGGCTTCTCCAGGGCGCCAGCTACTTAACTGATAAGGACCAACACAAGCAGCATGACTAGCTAAATATTGGTTTCCCATATCACCATCTTTTTCATGTTTCATAATCGTTTCACGATCAAGCAATGCAGTAGCACGACTGGCAACAATATTATTAAGGATAAGTTCTACGGGATAAGGCTTATCAAATTTGATCACCACCGTTTTCTCATCCGGTGCCTGAAAAGCAGAATCAATATTTTGTTCTGTAATCCCATATTCATTAAATATTGCCGCATTAGCCATCTTTAACTTAACAACTCGCTTCATGCTCCAAATAAGATCATTAGCATTAGCAGGTCGACCATCATTAAACTTCAAACCATCGCGCAAATGAAAAGTAATCACCGTACTCTGATCATCACCGGAAACATCCCAATGGGTTGCCAAAGAAGGAACAATTTTTGCTGGATCATCTGAAGCCGTGCTAACCAAATTATCACAAACATTGAGAATAATTTCACTTGCATAAACGTCACTGATTTTCGCGGGATCAAATGTATTGATTGCATCGAGATTCCAAGCCATCACGAGGGTATCGGCAGGTGTTTTTGCTGAAATTTGTTGCACAAACATCCCCAGTGCAATAAAAACAGAAACAAAAGAACTGCTGCCTTTTAATATTTGTCTTTTCAAGTTCATAGACTTTTCCTTTTAAATGTTATTGTATTAATTAGTTATTGGGAAATGATAGCGTAAATTTACAATAACAAAGACTTAAAGAATTTGGCTACCTATACAAAGCCATTTGCCTTTAAATTCACCAGCGTAATCTCAATTAAACCACAGAAAGCACACAACATAGCTTCCACCAGCCAGTATCATATACGCATTACAATATCCCTTTGCCCATTCCAATAAGCTCTATCTTAATTCTCAAACCAATCATCTAAACTATAAGCTTTTTGCGACATCATTGCACAAAGCTTCATAGTTTTTTTACTAATCCACTCCTTTAAACTGCATTAAAAATAATCGTATCTCCTCAAAAATTCAGCTCCTAAATGCACACTCACTCCTTATTATATTATCAAAACTGAGTTGAATAGGTAGAAAAAACCAAGTAAACATCTTCACGAGCACTCTGTACTCCATAAAAAAACGTTTAATCTTTCGAAAGTTAAACGTAAAAGGAAATTCTTTCTATATACAACACCAAACGGGTCAACAGAAATAAAATAGCAATAAGAAAGACAAATTTCTTTATCTTCCCAAAGATATTGTACCCAATAAAAGAATACACAATGAAACACACCTTTTAACTGGTAGCAACAAAATTCATCATCCCCTAAAAGACATAACTGACTATAACTCCTGCAAAATTCCAACATCCATCATTGCTTTGCAATTATGAAAATAGACAGTAAAAACACACCACAGCAACTCTTTCTTTCAACGAAAAAACCTCGAGATTTAATAGGGCGCTATAGCGAATGTAAATCCATCCTCGCTTAAGTATCCATCCCCAAAACTGAAACTCACACGCAGCAAAGTCATTTTCTAAAGAGGAAAGCTATCAGATAATAAAACGTAACACAAGCATTTGGTAACCGTACACGCTACAAAGAATTAAAAATGTCTCTTTCTATAAATAACAATTTGTTTTTATTGGTATTTTTTAGATAGAGGGATGAGCAAATAACTCAAGGGAATAAGATCTGCCGACACTCCTCTACAAAACATATCCTTTGTCTGCAATCTTTTTCTAAAAATTATTTAACCATTTGAAAAACCATACAAATGTTCTAACAAGCATATCAAAAATTTCACGACACAACAGATTTGAAGACTTTATTGTAAAATTATCACGATAAGCATCTACTTCTTTTCGCAACAATGCTGCCGTTTCTTGATTTCAATCATAGAGCTCTATTATCTTTTTTACCATTCTAAAAGAAACAGACTTTTTATCCATCTCTACGGAAGATAAAAAACGCTATAGATATAGCTAATCTCTCAGCCCTACCCAAAAGACGTTGGCGTGATCAATACGAAGTTTGCGTAAGATTCTACCTAAAAATGTTAGTATTTAAAACAAATCCTGTCAGAAAAATAAATATGAGTCCAACAACAATTTTTAGATTTTTCTCTACAATTATTACAAACAAGAACTTCTCTTCAAAGTCTTTGTAAGAAGAGGATTGCTGTATCTGATTATTTCTCTACACACAGCGGTAAAACTTTATTGCTTTTATGATATAAACCTCTCAAGTACAAATTTAATTAATGCGTTGCTTTCTCAAAGAAAGCACCTAATATTTGCCTTTTAAAATATTGCTCTTCATTTATATTTTTAAAGCAAGATTTCAGAATTTTCATTTCCAGAGCCTCTAAGCTCATCCAAAAATTTTTCTCTAATTATTATCAATAAAAAATAAGAGGTTTATAAATAAAAAGGCAGAAAAGACTAATATACTTCAATTATACAAACTAATAATTTATAATAACATTATAAATTATTAGTTTGTATTTAATGATATTATTCTTATAATTATTACTTTAATTTAAAAATAAATATTTAAGCATAACAAAAAACATAAAAACCAACACCGATATGAATTTTATCATAAAATTCCTATTTATAAAATTTAAAATACTTTTTATAGAAAAGATACATCCTATATAATAGGTAAAATATTTATGGAGATATCTTTATGTTAAATGTACAAACTGCTTCAATAATATTTTCTTATCCTATGGTTAAGATATTAAGGCAATTTTCAAGTGCTGTTTTCTTGGTATTTTTAATACCATTTTTAACTGGTTGCGGATTTAATACAATCCCAACAAATGAAGAAAAAGCACATGCAGCATGGAGTGAAGTGTTAAATCAATATCAACGCCGTGCAGATCTTATTCCCAATCTTGTAGAAACTGTCAAAGCCTACGCAGCTCATGAACAAGTTGTCTTTACTAACGTTATTGAAGCACGTGCCAAAGCAACACAAATAAACATTAATGCCGATATGTTGAATAACCCACAAATAATGCAACAGTATCTCAATAATCAAGCCAATTTATCAAGCGCACTTTCACGTCTTATGGCTATTGTCGAAAACTATCCTGATCTTAAAGCAAATCAGAACTTCCTTGCTCTTCAGTCACAACTAGAAGGGACTGAAAACCGTATTTCTGTTGCGCGCCGCGATTATATCGAAATAGTACGTGTCTACAATACGGCACTGAAAACAATGCCAACAATGATTTGGGCAAAGTTATGGTTTCGTGATGCTAAACCTATACCAACTTTTACCATCGATACCAATAGCCAACAAACACCGAAGGTCAATTTTAATTAATGAAATCATTTCGACATTCTATACAACGCAATCTTTTTCCATACTTATGGGCTTTTTTGAGCGCTCTATATTTGGTCATTGTATTAGGAAGTGTCACTTACTCGCAGACTAAATTTCCTCCCTTAACTGGCTATATCAATGATGTAGCTCATTTGCTTGATAATGTAACAAAGAAAAATTTAACAGAAAAACTGGCTGCACTCGAAGAGCAAACAGGGGATCAAATTGTTATTGTAACTCTCCCTACCCTTTCAGGAAACAATATAGAGACATATAGCAATTCTCTTTTTCGCACATGGGGATTAGGTCAAAAACAGATCAATAACGGTGTATTACTCGTCATTGCACCAAATGAACGCGAAGTACGTATTGAAGTTGGCTATGGTTTGGAAGGAGAGCTAACAGACGCTATGTCCTCAGTCATCATTAATAACTTCGTTCTTCCCAATTTCCGTGAAGGAAATTATCAAAAAGGAATTGTCGAAGCTGTTCATGCAATTATCAAAGTTATTACAGAAAATGATTCTGATTTTTCTTTTCGAATCAAGGAAAAAGCTAAAACTGTTGCAGAAAAACGTAAACAAGCTGAACAAGAAGAAATGGTAATCAATACAATTATGTTTTTAATCCTTTTCGTAATAGTTGCTTTACCTATTTTTGCAATGATTTTTGGTAAAAAAGTAGGTCCACAAAAATATCTATGGATGGGTATAATCTTCACACCTTGGTTTTTAAATTTAAATGCTGCAGGCAGACGCTCTAGTGAAATCTATGGTAACCATTCAGGAGGCAGAGGATTTAGAGGTGGTGGAGGATCATCAGGTGGTGGTGGAGCAACAGGAAGATGGTAAAATGAGTGCATCTTTTTGAGTATAGCGAATTTTCTTAAAATAAAATTCATTATTGTGTTATCTCAATTTTAATAAACAATTTCATATCTTACTCTGCAATTCTTTTACTTATTATAATACGAACTCGAATATTAAGATAAATATTGCTAATGACACTTAAATTGAAACATGCTAACCGTAATCACTTACCACATCAGTTTAAAACAATCCTCGATAATCCACCAGTTGAATGGAAAATAAGTAATAACTTAGTCGAGTATCCTGAAGCACTACGTTATATGCAAGAGCGTGTAGAAAACATTCTTGCAAAAAATGCGCATGAACAAATTTGGCTTCTTGAGCATCCTTCCCTTTATACAGCTGGTACAAGTGCAAACAAAAAAGATCTTTTAGCACCTCATTTGTTTCCTGTTTATGAAGCAGGTCGTGGTGGTGAATTTACATATCATGGTCCAGGTCAACGTATTGCTTATATTATGCTTGATCTTAAACGCCGGAAACAAGACATCCGTGCTTTTATCAGTGCTTTAGAAGAATGGATCATACAAATGCTTGCGAAATTTAATATTAAAGGTGAACGCCGTGAAGACCGCGTTGGTGTTTGGGTTAAACATCCCAATTGCTCTTCTACACAAAGCGATTTCTCTTGCGAAGATAAAATCGCGGCTATTGGCATTCGTGTACGCAAATGGGTAAGCTTTCATGGAGTTTCCATCAATGTTAATCCGAATTTAGAGCATTATTCAGGGATTGTTCCCTGTGGAATCATAAATCACGGTGTAACAAGCTTCCTTGACTTAGGTTTTCCTATAACAATGCACGATATTGACATTGCTCTAAAACAAGCATTTGAACCAATTTTTGGCCCAACAATTGATGTTTCCTAAGTGTATTGATTTTTAAATAAAAAACAGGCATAAAATTTACTCTTATTTAAGAATTTATTTTATGAGGTGGATAATCAAACGCCATGAGCGATGACAGCAAGGATCTTTTTAGTATTTTAAATAATGCGCAATCTCGGGTAAATACAAAAGAAAAAAATCTGCAATCCCCAATGAATTTAGAAGCAATAGCTTCGAAAAAAAGTACGCAAAATACGCAGGATGATAGCTATAATGCCTTCTCCATTCGAGTACTCGAGGGGTTAGAGCCTGTACGTTTACGCCCTGGAATGTATATTGGTGGAACAGATAGTAAAGCACTTCATCATTTATTTGCCGAAATTGTTGATAATGCCATGGATGAAGCCGTTGCTGGTTATGCAGACTTAATTGATATATCCTTAGATAGAGAAGGTTATTTAACCGTTACAGATAATGGACGTGGTATTCCTGTCGAAAACCATCCTCAAATGCCTGATAAATCTACTCTTGAAGTCATTATGACACAACTCCATTCCGGTGGAAAATTTGATGGAAAAGCTTATCAAACCGCCGGTGGGCTTCATGGGGTAGGAATTTCTGTTGTTAATGCTCTTTGCGATGATATGGAAGTCGAAGTAGCACGAGAACGAAAACTTTATCGGCAACGCTTCTCGCGTGGTATTCCTCAATCTGAATTGGAAGATTTGGGTTATGTTTATAATCGTCGTGGCACACGCGTTCGTTTTCATCCTGATAGTAAAATCTTTGGTGAAAAAGCAGCTTTTGATCCAGAAAAAATTTATAAGATGGCACGCTCTAAGGCTTATCTTTTTGGCGGCGTAAAAATTCGCTGGAATTGCGATCCTATCATACTTGAAGAAACAAAAAATATTCCTGAAAAAGCTGTTTTTCACTTCCCTAATGGACTAAAAGACTATTTACTCTCATCTCTGAAAAATGAATATCGAGTAACGACGGAAATTTTTTCTGGCAAAACAAAACAATGTAATGGCCATGGCTCCGTCGAATGGGCTATCGCTTGGCATGGTGGCGATGCCTGCGTACAGTCTTACTGCAATACTATCCCCACCGGAGAAGGGGGAACACACGAAATGGGATTGCGCCAAGCTCTTTTGCGCGGATTGAAATCCTACGCTGAGTTAATAGGCAACAAGCGTGCTTCTATCATTACATCCGATGATGTTATGATTTCAACGGCTGCAATACTTTCAGTCTTCATCAGAAATCCTGAATTTGTTGGACAAACCAAAGACAGATTAGCAACAATCGAAGCACAGCGTATCGTTGAGAATGCAATACGTGATCCTTTCGATCATTGGCTGACAAATTCTCCACAAGAATCCACAAAACTTCTTGATTGGGTTGTTGAACGTGCTGAAGAACGCGTTAAACGGCGCCAAGACAGGGAAATAAGTCGAAAAACTGCTGTACGTAAATTACGTCTCCCCGGTAAACTTGCAGATTGTAGTCAAAACTCTGCCGCTGGTGCTGAATTATTCATTGTTGAAGGTGATTCTGCTGGTGGTTCCGCTAAACAAGCGCGGAACAGGGCAAATCAAGCAATTTTACCTCTTCGTGGAAAAATCCTAAATGTAGCAAGCGCCGCACACGAGAAAATGAACTCAAGCCAAACAATTGGCGATCTTATACTTGCTCTTGGATGTGGAACGCGCTCTAAGTATCGTGAAAAAGATCTCAGATATGAACGTATTATCATTATGACCGATGCGGATGTTGATGGTGCTCATATTGCCTCTCTCCTCATTACCTTCTTTTTTCAAGAGATGCCCGATCTTATTCGTCAAGGGCATTTGTACCTTGCCGTGCCTCCCCTTTACAGAATATCGCAAGGAGGAAAGGTCGCTTATGCACGTGATGACACCCATAAGGATGAATTACTAAAGACCGAATTTAATGGAAAAGCTAAAATCGAAATTGGACGCTTCAAAGGACTTGGTGAGATGCGCGCTGAACAGCTTAAAGAAACGACCATGCATCCTCAAAAACGGACACTGCTACGTGTTTCTATTGATACAATGGAAATGCAAGAAACTAAAAACACCGTAGAAAGCCTCATGGGAACAAAACCAGAAGCGCGGTTTCGTTTCATACAAGAAAATTCTACTTTTGCTTCCAATCTAGACATTTAATTTTTAAAGGTCTCCCTCTCAAACCACCGTCGCGGCGTCAATCACGCGCAGTTGTGGATTAATTGTCCCATTCCAATAATTCAAACTAAGATTACCAGCCAAATGGATTGTTTCACCAATATTTGCAAAAAGAAAATCACCAAGCGCTGTTCCTACAGCACGAAAAGCTATTCCTTGCAGTTTTTTTCCTTCAATATTAGAAATAACAAGGCGAAGATGTCCTTTTCCAACCTCACTCAAATGAATGAGCCGATGAGAGGGAAGAACAAAAACAGGTGTATTATTCCCTGAACCAAATGGACCTGCTTTTTCTATCATCTCAAAAAGCTCTTTATTGGCACCAGAGGCAGAAAGGCAACCATCTATATTGAGAGACTTTTTAGCACGCAACTGCGAAACCATTAAAGAGACTTTATCTTCTAGCCATTCTCTAAAAGTTTCAATTTTTTTCGATTGGATTGTGATCCCTGCTGCCATACTATGCCCCCCACCCTTTTCTAATAAATTTAATGTAACAGCTTCACGAACAAGTGCACCTAAATCTATACCACTCATTGAGCGTCCTGATCCCACACCGCTCCCATCTTCTTTCAAAGCAATTGCAAAAACAGGACAAAAAAAACGCTCTTTTAAGCGAGATGCGAGAATACCAATAATTCCTGGATGCCATTCTTGATGAGCAATGACAAGTGACCGTGGTGTTTCACTCTCTTGATAAAGAGAATCAATATGAAATTCCGCTTGTGTTAATTGAATGCCTTCCATTTCTTGGCGTTCTTGATTAAGCTGATTCAATTGTTCTGCTATCCTGTCAGCTTTCTCTTTATCCTCACAGCTGAGCAAACGCGCCCCCAAAGCCTGATCTCCAATACGACCTCCTGCATTAATTCTAGGACCTAATAAAAAACCTAAATGAAAGCTATTAAGTGGCTCACCTATACGCGCAACCTTTGTTAGAGCTGCTATCCCAAGATTATGCATGGAACGCGCAACTTGAAGCCCTTTAACTACAAAAGCACGATTAACGCCCTGTAATGGAACAACATCACATATAGTCGCCAACGCAACAAGATCGAGCATACTTAGAAGGTCAGGAAGCTTTCCTTTAAATTTTTTCTTTCGCAATAAATGATGAACCCACGCTAAAGTAACAAAAACAACGCCAGCAGCGCATAAATGCCCCTGTCCAGAAAAATCATCAGGACGGTTAGGATTGACGAGAGCCATAGCTTCTTGATGAACCTCTGACATTTGATGATGATCTAAAACTACAATATCAGCGCCTGCAAGCCTTGCTGCTTTTATTGCATCTGGACTATTTGCGCCACAATCAACGGTAATAATTAAATGGGCGCCGTCTTGCACGAGCATTCTCATTGCTTGTTCATTTGGGCCATATCCTTCAACAATACGATCAGGAATATAAATTTTTACTTCCATACCAAAATAACGGAAAAAACGCGCTACCAATGCTGATGAACATGCACCATCAACGTCATAATCACCAAAAACTGCAACCTTCTCTTGATTCAAAATAGCTTTAACAATACGCTCTGCTGCACATTGCATATCTTTAAAACTTTCTGGATTAGGCATTAACGTGCGCAACGTTGGATTGATAAAAGCAACAGCTTCAGATTCATCCACATCTCTTGCTGAGAGAACCCTCGCTAACTGATCCGGAAGACCAAATTTTTGAGAAATAGCACGAGCGTTATTTACCCCTTGAATATCCAAAGCATCTAACCACGCCTGACCACAAGCAGAAGATTTAACATTGAGAAAATAAGGAGACCGCTGCATTATTGCTCATTCTATAATGAAGGTGAATAAAATACAATCAGGACTTAAAGATAAAACATTTTTTTGCAGTGTCCATTCTCATTTTAAAAGTGCATCAATAATTCTCAATGCATAGTATTATAATACCTCAATTATAAAGTACTGTTTTATAAGTTTTTATTTTCTCTTGACGTAAATCAAAAGACATTATATCAGGGAAAGTGGTATACGTTAAATACTTCGCTATGATAGCAATTTTCAATGCAAAGCAATAAAAATTCCCTTATGTTTTAAAGGGATTTAATAGAGGATACTTCTATGGCAACTTTTTCACAAAAGCCAACTGAAGTGGTGAAAAAATGGGTTATTATTGACGCAGAAAACCTTGTTTTAGGTCGTCTTGCCACATTCGTTGCTAATCGCTTACGTGGCAAACATAAAGCTACATTTACTCCACATGTCGATGATGGTGACAATGTCATTGTGATCAATGCAGACAAAATATCTCTTACCGGTAAAAAATATACAGATAAAAAATATTATTGGCATACCGGCTATATTGGTGGAATCAAAGAACGTACAGCGCGTCAGATTCTTGAAGGACGTTTTCCCGAACGCGTTATTGAAAAGGCTGTGGAACGCATGATTCCTCGCGGACCACTTGGCCGTCGCCAACTGAAGAATCTGCGTGTTTATGCTGGAAGCCAACACCCGCATGTGGCACAACAGCCTGAAGCTCTTGACGTTGGTGCTTTAAACCGCAAAAATAAAAGGATTGCTTAATTATGGCTGAAATTAATTCTCTTTCTGAGCTTGGTGCAGTGACAAATATTGCAGAGACTCATGAAAATGTCGCTCCTATCCACGTGCAAAAACTTGATTCACAAGGACGTGCCTATGCAACAGGAAAGCGTAAAGATGCTGTTGCTCGCGTATGGATAAAACCAGGCTCTGGAAAAATCATCATTAACAATAAGGAATTCGACAAATATTTTGCTCGTCCTGTTCTTAGAATGATTCTTCGTCAGCCAATCGTTGCAACAAATAGAGATACTCAGTTTGATATTGTTGCAACCGTTGCAGGCGGAGGTCTTTCTGGACAAGCCGGTGCAGTACGCCATGGCATTTCCAAAGCTTTAACCTATTACGAACCAGAACTTCGCACGATTTTGAAAAAAGGTGGATTTCTTACCCGTGATAGTCGTGTTGTCGAACGTAAAAAATACGGTAAAGCAAAAGCGCGTCGTTCTTTCCAATTTTCAAAGCGCTAATTTCAGTTTTCGCGCGACATATAGAGCCTCGTTTTCGATGGGGCTTTTTTCACGAATAGTGGCAATTACTCATTCGCTTTTTCTGTATCTTTTTCTACTATCATTTAACAAGTTTTCAGTCTAAGAATTGCTTTACCATTGTAATAAAATGAGGAACAGAAATAGGCTTTGACATATATTCTTCACATCCACTTTCACGAATTCGCTCTTCATCCCCTTTCATAGCAAAGGCTGTTACAGCAACAACGGGGATAGATTTAAGCTCTTCATCCCCTTTTAATTGTTTAATGACATCAATCCCTGATACCTCTGGCAACTGAATATCCACAAGGATAAGAGAAGGCATTGATGAACGAGCCAAATCTAATGCCATAAGACCATTACGCGTTTCAACGGTTTCATAGCCACTCGCCTCTACAAGATCACGGAACAATTTCATATTAAGTTCATTATCTTCCACGATCATAACTTTTTTTGACATCATTATAACTCCACTCTTTTAGGGATAAATCAAATAAAGAAATAGAAATTAATACACATCCTCTTATTTAAGATAAAATGATAAAAAAAATTGTAAACTGCAAAGAAAATAAATAACTCCCTATAAAAGCAATTCTTCGCAACCATTTGTAATGCATATCTTTATGCTTCTACATTTTATAAGAATAAAATCCATAATAACCGTAAGATTGTACTATTACATATTTTGGGGGGGGACTATACAAAGTTTATAGATATCCAAATCAACCAGTAGATCTTTTCATTATAGATAAAGATATCAGTTACAAAAATTAGCTCACATACGCATTTCGTATAGGAAAAGTATAAATAACGTTGATATGCATAGATTATTTGGCAATAAGAACAACTAGGAGTTTTATATATGAAAGCGTTTAATATTGTGATATTTTGTTGTCTCAGACACTTTTATTGTAAATCAGTACAGGCATGCAATAACAGATCAAAATACTGTTAACTATACGTTTTAAACAAAATTTAAGAATGGATTACATATGCAATTAATGCATTGTTAAATGCAAAAGCGGTAACGAAATTGGAAAGCGGAGTATTAATTATAGATTCTCAACATCTTTTCCCCACTTATTTTCTCTCTTTTATTACTTTTCAAAAGATATTTGTAAAAATATATGCTTTATTTTATAAAATTTAATACATTATTAAATAAATTAAACTGATAAAATATAACAATAAATAATGTTATAAAAGATGTTATGGACATCAATATAAAGAATAACTTTACTAGTAATAATAGTTTTTTCTGAATCTCTTTTTGACTATAGCCTTTAGATTCGTAGTACAAAAAAACTGAAATTGTAAATGTAATTACAATCAGGATTGAATGCAACAATTTTACAATAAAATTAATAAAATCCATCCACATCAATAATGCCCACCATAACAATTAAAAACTAAAATATACAAATATTTCAATAATATCCACAAATAGCACTCACTTGCCTCATATGAGGCTTTCATTATCCACTTTGTAGAGTTTCAAAAATTATGAATACTGTTCACTCTTATGAGAAATTAATATTAGTTTATTAAATAATAAAGTCCAAAATATATTATAAAGTACACAATAATTATAATTGATCCTAATTTTATAGACTGCCACCAAGTAGGAAAAGTTAATTTATAAAAATGTATACTCAAAAGCACAAAAATATTTGTTGCAAATAAAGCGTTTTTAATAATAAAAATAATATCAGCCATAATAGATTCCATTTAAAATAATATAAACTATTACAAATAATAGTTGTTTATTAGATTATTTTTACACCTTTTATATATAAAATAGTTAATTAAAGTAAATTATTAATTACATAAAACTTAATATAATAAAACAATATAAAGAATAATATAAAAAATGAAATTACTCTTATTAATGACTTCTTATTAAGATCATTTTTACTATATCCTTTAGAACGATAATATAATTCGAACAAAGATATAAATAGACTCAAGCAACATATTGATACGAATAACTCAACAATAGTATTAAAAATATTCATAACAAACAAAATTTCCAAATAAAAATATATATAACTGAAAGTTATTTTATCAACAATTGTAGACATATTTAATTAAAATATGTCTACAAAACTGTTATTATTTTAGAAAAATATCATAGATATTTTATAAATTACTTCATACATTGATAAGCATTATATGCGAGACTTGCCTCAGCCCCAAGCAAATAACCCGCTCCACTATAGAGTGCTGACCCCACATAGCCTCCCGCTGCAGCACTTCCTAAGGCACCCGCTAAAAGACTTAAACCTCCTGTTTCAGGTGCAAGCGCTATCGCTGAAGCTCCTCCTAATATAACTCCTCCAACTTCACCTATATGCGATCCTACCGAATAACCTACTTGCCCTGCTGAATGCGCTGCACTAAGAAGACCAGAAGGGCTACATGAATTATCTGAATCACGTGCTGAGCTTGAACTTCCCATTTTATTCTCCTAATATCTATTAAAAAAACCGTATCGACATGATACGTTTTAAGTGGTTATCACGCGTTTTAGATTAATGTCAAACATAATTTTTAAAATAGTGATAAAATTATTTATAAAATATAAATACATTATGTTTATATTACATTCATACAAAAATGTATTTATTGTTTAGTAATAATACTATTTACAATACTGTTTAAATATGCGACATCAATCGCTCTTTCTCTTAAACAAAATCATAAATTCAAATGAGCAATTCACCCGAAAAGCTAGTATCCTTCTCTTGGTTTACTAAAACTACCAAGAAATATATTCATTATGTCATAGAACTCAGTTGTGTAGCCATTGTTTTGCGCTTACTTGGCTTGGTGAATCCTTTTATTTTTCAGGCAATTATTGACCGTATCTTGCCCTTCCAGCGTGCGGAAAGTCTTTATGCTATCGTTGTCTTGATGGTTGCTATCATGCTGTTTAGCACGGCTCTTAGCACTCTATCAGGTTATTTAGGGGCTTATTTAGCCAATAGGCTGACTCTAGAATTTGCGCGTCGCATTTATACCCATCTTTTAAGCCTCTCCCTGCCTGCGTTACGTCATTGGCAAGTAGGGGAACTGTTTTCACGTATTGGAGAAGTTGATACAATTCGCGGTTTTTTAACGGGAACTATTGCAACAACTGTATTGAATGTTCTGTTCGCAATCATTTATCTTGCTGCACTCTTTTCCATTAGTCCGAAACTTACCTTTATTGTCCTTATCATTTTACCTTTACAAATGGGCTCTTTAGCGTTGGTTGGTCCTTTTTTACGCCGCCAATTACGCCGTGCTTTCACCCTGCAAGCGGCCCATAAATCACGCCTTATTGAAAGTTTTACCAATCTTGAAGCCATCAAAGCGCATGTAAAAGAAGCTGCTCATACGCTACGTATGCAAGAAACTTTAGCTCGTAGTTTGGATCAAAGCCTTACAACCAGTAAATTACATCTTCTCAATGGGGCATTGAGCCATATTTTTGGCGATCTTTTCACCATTTTTATTATCTTTTTTGGTGCTCAAGCAGTACTGCAAAATCAGATTACGCTAGGGCAACTTATTGCTTTTCATCTCCTCGCTGGCAATGTTTCTGGTCCTATCTTAAGCCTTGCGTCTTTATGGGAAGAATGGCAACATTTAAAAATCTCTCGCCTTCGTTTGGGTGATATTCTTAACTCCCCTTCAGAATGGGAAAAGGAAAAACCATCTCTTCAACTCACTACAACGCCCCATCTTGAAACCAGAGATATGTGTTTTTCTTATGGAGAAAAGAAAATTATCAATCATCTTGATGTATCTTTACAACCTGGGCAACCCATTATGTTGCTTGGTCCTTCAGGGTGTGGAAAAACAACCTTGGCTAAGCTCCTTTGTGGTCTCTACCACCCAACAAGCGGAAAGATATTGATTAACGCACAACCTTTACAGAATTTTGATGTCCGTAGCGTGCGTGAAACAATCGCATATTTTCCCCAAAATCCTTGCCTTTTTTCCGGAACCATTCTTGAGAATATGCTTCTTGCCAAACCAGATGCCACTAAAGATGAAATTGACGCTGCACTATATGCTAGCGCTTGCCATGATTTGATTGCTCAGTTGCCTCTAGGACTCAATACCTAGGTAGGAGAGCAAGGTGGCTTTTTATCAGGTGGACAACGCCAACGCCTAGCATTGGCTTGTTTTTTCTTGATAAACCCGCGCCTTCTTATTTTGGATGAACCGACTTCCGCATTAGATGAAGCTGCTAGCACACAGATTGTTGAGTATTTATATAAACTTTCGCAAGAGCGCATGGTTCTCGTCATTACCCATAAACATGACCTTTTTCCTCAGAACGCAACCATATTAAATTTCAATGATTTGGAGGCAAAAAATGGCAGATAAGACACCACGCTTACGTCCCTTATCGCCAACGCTTCATATGGTGGTTGCTGTTTTGGTCACCTTATTTCTCTTTATTGTGATCGGCAGCTTTATCGCAAAAACAGAAATTGTTGCACGGGGGCAAGGATCGGTTATTCCTACCGCTTATGTTCAGCTGGTCCAAGCGCAAAATACAGGACGCATTGAGAAAATCCTTGTAAAAGAAGGGCAATTTGTTCATCAAGGTGATCTCCTTATTCAATTAGATCCCCGTGAAGCCTTAAATGAGCGCGCACGGGTTCAAGCCGATATAGCTCAACAGACTCTTCAAGCGCAAATTGCTGCTGCTATTTTAGCAGCACTGAGCGAAAGCAATCCTTTGGATAAAGATTTTGTAACAAAAGGACTGGCTTATTTGCAAATTCCTCCCTCCAATAACGATACTGCAAGAATAGAAGGGGAAAAACTCATTAGCGCTACCCTTCAATCTCTCCAAGATAAATTAATAGCGCTAAAAGCACAAGCGGACCGCGTCGAGCGCAGCGGTGCAACACAACATGCGCAATTAGATAGGTTGGAAGATGACCGTCAATTAAGCCAAGGAAAATTAAAAGCTGCAAAAAGCCTGATGGAAACAAAAGTCATTAGCCAAGCCGTTTATTTAGAGCGTTTACATGACTTTAAAAATGTCGAGCATGAAATTTTAACCAATCAAAGACGCCTAGAAGAAAATATCGCCGAAATAAACACCCTCCGCCAACAACGGCAAAGCCTCATTTCCGATGAAATCGCC
Source organism: Bartonella sp. DB5-6 (assembly GCF_000278115.1). GTDB lineage: Bacteria > Pseudomonadota > Alphaproteobacteria > Rhizobiales > Rhizobiaceae > Bartonella > Bartonella refiksaydamii. The sequence continues at coordinate 5,527 of NZ_JH725116.1, read as the reverse complement.
CGCTATCGGCAACTTTCGCGTGAAACAGAACTGAATCTTCAAGGATTAAAAGCAAAACTTGATAGCACTCAATACCGTCTTGACCACTTATCACTTTATGCACCTGTTGATGGACGTATCGATGATTTAAGTATCCATACTTTGGGCGGCTTTGTAGAAGCTGGTAAAACGCTCATGCGTATTGTCCCTGGTACAGGCGGTCTCATTATTGAAGCGTTTTTTGATAATCGAGATATTGGTTTTTTAGAAAAAGGCCAACGTGCTTACATCAAGTTTTCTGCCTTTCCGCCTGAACGTTTCGGTGTTATCCACGGTACAGTCGTTAATGTAGGCGCTACAGCGCGCTATAATAAAGAAATTAATGGTGTCTACGCTGTTTTAATCAAAATTGACCAAGATCACATCACTTTGAATAACAAACAACTTAAATTTATCCCTGGCATGACTGTGACAACGGATGTCATTACCTCAAAACGACGCTTAATTTCCTATTTCTTTGAGCCTATCACCAAAATTTTAGAACAATCTCTAAAGGAAAGATAATGTGTGTAAATGAAAATACATCACCATCACTCATAGCCCCTTTTACAGCTTTGGGAGCTATGGTGATTTTAATGCTTCAATCCCCCTTACACCGCCGCTGGCGGATTTGGGATATCGAATTTAATGTAGGACCAGCCTTACGAACTGGACAATACAAACTCTATAAAAATGAGCATGAAGAATTTTGTGCTTTTATCACTTGGGCTTTTTTAGATGAGAAAAATCATCAATCTATGCTTGAAAAAGGAGAGCTTTTATCCAATGCCGATTGGCATGGTGGAGAATATGTATGGTTCATTGATTGTGTAGCACCATATGGTCATGCTGCTACTATCGTACGCGATATGCAACGGAATGTATTTCCCAATCAGCAGTATTGTTATGCTGTACGACGTAATGAAGACGGTGGGATACGGAAAATTGCCCGCCGGCGTTCCTATAGAGCACAAAATCTATCAAAATAGCTTTTGTCAACCAAGTGAACATAAACGATTTAAGGACTCCCTATCACATACTTTTATGAGGAAAAATTTTTATTGATTATTTGGGAAGTGGCTATAGTAAAAGTGAACTTTGCTGTTTAGAGTTGCCTCATTACAGGTAGATGTTTTTTAGCTTATCCAGATATGATATTAATGGTGATAATTAATCACGAAAACTGATTATGCCCTTCGAAGCCTCATTTTTCTTATTTTTTCATAGACTTACCGCTATACCTTTTATTGCGCAATCAAATCGATTTGGTAATAGACAATCTATTCAGTATAAAGCCTTCCTACTTGCTAACATTGCTGAGCGAATAAGAAGTGATTCATACGCAATATATTTATATTATTCTTCCTATACTCACGAAACATCATAAAAAATCCAATATACAGCTATTAAAAAAAATAAGTGTTAAATAATTACTTATAATGTAGTTACAAAAATTTTACAAAACAGTTAACATAAAAAAATATTTTGAGATAATATTAACTTATTACATTTTATATTCTCCAAAATAATAATAGATTTGTTTAGATTTAGCTTTTTTCTGAACTAATTTTAAAAACTATAGTTCAATCTACCAGTAAAACGAACTCCAGAAAAACCGGCCTTAGTAAGCTTATGCTGGTAGGTTAGATCACTGTGAAGTGTAATTTTTGAAAACAGTTGTGAATTGATACCCAAACCAGCTTCTAAAGAAGAACCAAAAGAACTTAACTGGAAAGAATCTTTAAAACGCACAAATTGCTTTCCACCAAAATGATTAGCAATACGAATCTCACCATAAAGGGAAATGTGGCGATCCTTTTCAAATGTTGCAAACATTTTGGTTAAACGCCCTCCAACACGCATCAACCATTGATCAATTTTTTTCATCTCAATATCAAATCCATCACGATCATGTGCCTTATGAAACTGAAGATTCTGATAAATAAACTGAACTTGTGGATCAAACATAACACCTCCATACCCTATCATAAACGTTCTGCCAGCAGAGAACCATACATTTAAGGGATTTCCTTTTAATGTCGCCGTCTTTCCCCGTGCAAAGGTAAAAATATCACCTTTAAACAAACCATAGGATAAAAGACCGTTTACATAAAAACCAGTGTTATGCTCCACGCTACCATACGCTGTAACTGACCATTTATGAAATGTATTTTTTTTACTTTGTTTAACATCCCGAGGACGAAAAGAAACCTTCCCATAAGTCCCCATGATTCCAAAAGATGCCGTACTGTATGCCCCCTCAATTGTTTTCAACAAAACACCTGCCCCCATGGCATTATAATCAAAATTGCCTCTATAACCATATTCAAGTGCAGAAAGATCTGAAACATAACGATAACTTCCGCCGTAACTGGAAACAAATAAAGTGGGGTAGCCATCAGTTTTTAACGGACGGACAGAAACAGATCGCATAGTTTCCAATTGCTTGTTTTGACTACCAATATCCATCAATCCAGCATGAAACAAAGCATTAGGCAAAAGAAGATAAGACGGCACTTGCGGAACAACATCTCTCACCCTTAGTACAATAGGTACATCAAGAGCAGTCTGAACATATTTACTTTCGAGGCGAAAATCCCAAAAATCTCCATTGCCCTTCACTAATCTTTGAGAAACACGTGCATTTCCAAGAGAAGAATCTGGACCATATGGATGGAGATAATATTGGTAAGGCAAACCTTCCAATGCAATATAAGCAGTACTCAATTGAAAAGAATCTTCTGCCGCTTTTCCAGAAACTTGAATAAGTGAAATACTTTTAGCATTTCCATTGCCTTCTACTTCTCCTTGATTTCCTGTAACAAATTGCACATGGACTATAGTTTTGCCAGAGACATCTCCATGAATCAAAAGCCGGTCACTCTTTTGGTTATCAAGCGATCCATCACTATTGAGATACGTATTGAGATAAAGATGTGCACTACCCTGCACATTGAAAACTTCTTCTCCTCCCTTTCCAATATGGAGTGTTTGATACTCTTGAAACGTTGGGGATTCAAAAGCAATAATACTGTCAGAAAGTTTTACAAACGAAATGGATGAAACAACACGATTTGAAGCTTGTGGATTTATCTCTTTTCTTTTTGTTAAAATCCATTTTGTTTTTCTTGTCAAATAAAGTTCAGCAACAGAATCATCAGCGACGCGAGTGCCCCCTATAAGTGAAGAAGAATCAGCCAACAGCGCCATAGAAGCCCCATTTTCAGCTGTTAACAATAAATCACCAGAGATCTTCGTCCCTTCTGTTACTCCGATATAACTACTACTTTTATAACTATGAATAGCTGTACCATCTGGAACTTCAAAAGTCGCCTTCTTCAAAAGGACAATTCCTTGTTGGTAGCTATTATTTCCTTTATCTATATTAAAGTGTATACCATACTTACCGCCTGTCACTATAATTTTTGAATCTTCAATATTAACTCGCGAAACTAAAATATTCCCTTCTTGGCCCACATTTGATTGTGCGTTAGCATCTAATCCGATCCATAAACCTCTAACACCACGAGCAATAACACTGCTACTTTTTAAATAAGTAGAGCTGTGCTGGTTTACATTTAAAACTGCATGGGCAACATCATCTTCTTTATCCGCTGTATTTTGACTTTTTGAAGTAATACTAACACTATCTAAAATTGCACTCCCCCTTGATCCCACATATAGCGCAGCTGCATCTGTCACATCAATCAGCCCACCCATCATCTTAATACCTGCATCAAAACCACTGAAAAGAGCACTCTCTTGACCGCTGCCTTGACCATGCACTTTTATTTTTGCATCCACTAAAATAACAGATGTTCCTTTCTTTTCTGCATAAACACCCATCTGAGTAGCTTGAACTGATCCGCGATTTACCTCTATCGTTCCATTGTTAGCTCTAAATCCTATTGACATATTCTTCAAAGTTGAATCGCTTAAAACAACTTTTCCTCCTTGCGAAGCAACTATACCATAAGTACTTTTTACACCATCAATACCGTTAATTTGTACACGCGTTGCTTGGATAACTGTATTCGGCTCCTGTGCTACGATAACAGCCGACGATGTAAAGGAATTCTCTCTCTCACTCTCTTTTTCAGAAGATTTAACGAACTGATATACTTTATCAGTAATTATATGTTCTGCACCATCACTGCACCTATAAGGTAATTTACCTTCACCACACAAAAATGATATGGACGAAAAAGGGCGTGCCTCAACATCTATATTAGATAAAAAAGGAAAAATAGCTGCTGTAAAAGCAAATAAATATAAGCGATTTTTAGATTCTCTAATCATCATTCTTCTTCAAAAGTCCTTTTTTCAGAAAAAATGCAGGCAGAAAACGAGCTATAAATTAAAATACAATAAGTGTAAAATAAATGAAAATAATTTATTATTACCTGATAAACAATTGCACTGATAACTTGTTTTGTATTTTATTATGAAGCAAACATAAAAAATAGACTTATTAAGCTTATGCTGATAAAGAAAAATATCTAGGCTTCTAAAAAAGAAAAAAGTACCAAAATGAAAAAGAATCCAAGATAAAGTAGAACATTTACTATCCTGAAGTTAAGAAGAATCATATAAAGTATATCACCAAAATCAGTTCTTGTGACAATAGCATCTGTGCTAATATTAGAGTAAATATTTTTATATCGAGTAAGCCTCGGTCAGTAATCACTGACAAGAATACCCAAACAGTCCAGATTGGCAACAGTGTCATTATCAATCTGGACTCTAATGAGCTTCACCTTATTGGGAGTAAAGGAGCCACCTTTGAGGATGTATGCGACACTGATGGTCGCTTTTGTAAAGCTTTTTTTGTTTGTTGACGTTTTCTTTCATTCTCAAAGTGAGCTATCATGGCCCGTTCCTTCTTGCTCGTATTACTTAGACCAAAAGTGTCATTATCCATAAATTTCTGATATCCAGCTATCATGAGATCGGTTAGGAACGAGTCACTTTTCGGAGGTTGTGTAAAATAAATCCCTTTTGAATCTTGCAATTTATATCGGAAACCTGCTTTTTTCATGCACTCATAAACTGAAGCAAATTCACTTGCGTACGAATTCATATCACTAGAAGAAGCATAAACCGGTTTCCAGCCACATTTTAAAAGTGATTGTTCAATTACAGCCCTATCTGTTCCAGACTTTTCCCATAAAACCAATGTTGATGGGGGAGGAGTTCCTAACTGACATCCAGCCATACTTAATAAAGCCATGCAGCTCAACAGTTTTAAGATTTTTTTCATTTTCCCTCTCCTTCAATGGGTTTCTTTACGACGAGAAGGATCGTAAGCCTGTTGATATTTTCTGTCACCGCTGTTTAAAACAACGGTGAACAATATTGAGATGGTGGATTGAAGAAACAATCCCGCTATTCCAAGAAAAAGCAAGAATGGGGGATTGTTGATCATCACCAGCAGAAAAACTTAAGGCTGGCATTTGCGACTATTTTTATACTGTTTACAAAACGGGCTATTTAAGCGCTTCTTGACACT
>NZ_JH725115.1:287534-293574 GCF_000278115.1 Bartonella sp. DB5-6 | reverse complement strand
TTGTCCCACAACAAAGAGTCACCTTGAGCAGTGGCAATGTCTTTTTCAATCTCTTTGGTAACTTCATCCTTAATATTCTGGAATTTATCTTTAACATTCGCAAATGAATCACCAATACCGGCAAAGGCAGATGTAACGTCATTATAAGTTGAGTCAGAAACAGTCCCATCAGATGAAAATTTCTTAACTATGAATGTAGAAGCAGTCCATGTGCCATTCTGATAGCTAGTATTACCACCGAAATACTTAGCAACACTGCTTCCAAGATTATGAAGCTGATTACCACCTACAGCATCCGCTGATGTTGCAGAAATTTCTCCATTTGCAATTGTTTGGATCCTTTTACCACCAGCATCTATACCAGAAGTGGTTATTTTCGGACCATTGGAAATTACTAAACCTGTCGCGTCTAAGGTGTTGTTTCCTACTTGTATTTTATCGACTATAACGGACCTAGCTAGATCAAATTTTACCTTATTGTCTTTATCACCTTTTGTAAGAGTAAGATTTGTACTTCCGGCTGCCAAATCCATTGGGCTGGTTGAATTAACATTCGTCTTATTTTTACCATCAACAGAAAGCTCCCAATTTGGGTATACAGCTTCTTGTAGAGCTTTTAGCTGCGCAACATTCACGGCATCAGTATCTGCAGTGCCAGCTGCAACACCTACAATCTGTCTGGTTCGACCTATCTTAACATCACCAATACTGAGTGCACCAAGATTAGAGATCCATGCATTGTCCTGTCTCTCTGCATTCTTTCTAGTAAGAGGGTCATAGCCTGAAATACCAACACCAATATCTGCGATAGAGTACGCACCTAAGGCAATACTACCATTATCTAATGATTTTGCATTTGAACCAATAGCTATCGAATCAACCTCTTCAACTATAGGATCTACAAAATCTTTGCTAGTAGTGTTAATTTTAAAACCTTTTATAACTGCTGCTTCCTGTAGGGCTTTTAGCTGTGCAAAATTAACTGCATCATTCGCTTCAGTACCTGTTGCCACTCCTGTAATCTTTTTACCACCAGCATTTAGGCCAGAAGTGGTTATTTTGGGACCATTGGAAATTACTAAACCTGTCGCGTCTAAGGTGTTGTTTCCTACTTTTATATTATTAGCTGATATGCTGTTCGTTGAGATATCCCGTGCTAGATCAAATTTTACCTTATTGTCTTTATCACCTTTTGTAATAGTAAGATTTGTACTTCCGGCTGCCAAATCCATTGGGTTAGTTGAATTAACATTCGTATTATTTTTACCATCAACAGAAAGCTCCCAATTTGGGTCTATAGAATTTTGTAAAGCTTTTAGCTGCGCAACATTCACGGCATCACTATCTGCAAAACCAGCTGCAACATTTTCAATCCTTCTGGTCTGATGTTCCTCACTATCACCAAGACTGAGCGAACCCCACGTACCCGACCATACGCCGGGTTCTTTTTTCTTTATTGACTTATCAGCACTCTTTTTAGTACGAGGATCATAACCTCCAATATTACTGTTATCCTTATATAACTTAGAATATGCACCTAAGGCAATACCAGTTTCAATTGATGAGCCTGAAATATAACCCAGAGACAGCGCCTTTTCACCCTTGGCTATTGCATTGTAACCAATAGCTACCGCATGTTCACCCAATGATTTTGACACGGAACCAAGAGCTATCGAGTTCAACTGATTGGCTTCTGAAAGGAAACCAATAGAAATTGCAGAATTAGCATCAGCGGAGCTATTCTTACCTATGGCAATCGCGCCACCATTGCTTATAGAGGAGATTTCATTATCATTTGCTCTGCCCTTTACGTTTGCCATTGTACCAATAGCAATTGAATCGAAAGCTTTATTTCCCACACCCCCCGAGGAAACGGATGCTCTAGAACCAATAGCAATTGAACCCAGCTCAGCAGCTACAGGGTTCTCAAAAGGTTTGGCATTACCCGGGCTTGAGTCCGGAACAGAAAGATTAATGTTAAAACCTCTTGTTAATTTATAAAGCTGGGAACCATTGACTGCATCCGTTGAGTCTTCTAGAATCTTACCATCAGCAATACCCAAAAGTATCCGTGGTTCAAATTTACTATTAAAAATACTTGCATGAATCTCGTCTGTTCTCCTGCCAATAATTAACGTAGATGGAGGAAGGGGGTCGGCATTATCTAGTCCACGATCTAGTCCACGAGTTAAGCTTTTCACAAAAGGAAAGTTGTTTGTACTTTCATGCCAATCATCACCTTGTGATGGATTTTTTTGTTTCTCCCCAATAGTAGGGAGGGCCTTTATCTCAACGAGCTGACTATTCAAGCTTGGGAAAGCACTCTTAACGCTAAAAGATGCATCCGCTACATTCTTAAAATTTTCCTTAAAACCTTCCGTACCCGCAAATGCAGTATCAAGAGCAATTTTAGTCTCAAACTGAATATTGGATCCTAAGTTTGTGAAGAGATGTTTATCCCCCATAAATGTAGAGTCAATATCAATATCTCGATACAATTTACTGCCAACTACATAGTATGGTGGAATACCTTTAAGCACATTTGTACCACCACTAAAATCGTTTGATGTGTTATTAATAATCTGAGTATTAGCAAAAACAGGAGAAACATTTGATAAAAAAACAATCACTGAAGCCAATGAAAGTACTTTTATAAAAAGTGATCGATAAAGCGAGTAAGAATTTTTAAAATCACCCACCACTGGCGCTTTTGGTGTGGTATATAATTTTTTCATAACAAATTCTCCAAGTAAAAAAGCATATTCAGAACATTAAAAAGACACATTTCAGCGCTAGAGGTGATTTATGGTGTGATTTTTGTTCGCTCTTTATAGGGTTTAGGTTTTTCGCAGAGGTAGATGGGAGTCATAAAAGCTGCGGTAGGGTTGCAATTTATGTTGATTAATAGCTTGGTTAATAAGGTTTTGGTTTTTTCCGTTTTTAAGCAGAGTGTTTTTTGGGCAACAAAGTTCCTGAATTTGAGAGTGAAAAGAAATATGAAGCCGACATAAAAAAGGCATATTTGCACGCTACTGGTAAGCGCGTGGTTTGTGTTTTTTGAAAAATAGCTCATTTTATTTGTATGCTTAAGAGGAAATCAAAGTGTTTCTTGTGAAAGAGAGTGAATTGCTTAGTGCGTGGTCGAGAGTATTCTTTGTGAAATTATTGTGTTTTTATCATAAGGATTAAGTGGTTACTCTCTAGCTTTAGAGTTGTTTCTTTTTAAGAGCTTAAGAAAATGATGGTCGTTATGTGATTTTTTCATATCTCTTCGCACCTCCCTTTGCGAGGAATCTTTTTTGTTTTTACCATAATGAGTCTTATTGAGAGCTCTTTGTACCCTTCTATAGACTATTTAGAAAAATAGCAAGAAGAAAATGGATTTAACTATTTTTACAGAATGAGTCTTTCCTATTTATGCAATCGTGAAATATCCTTATAGTTCTAAGATTTATAGATTTATTGCAGATATTATAGACGCGTATAGCGGTTTTGTTTCATAGTTTGTTTGAAACCTGTTTTGATCAAAATGAGTCTTACCCATCATTGTGGCTGCTGCTTACAGAGCAAATAACAAATAATAAAATGGGATTTTTGGTTTTTTCAACATACCCCCCCAATGGATATTTTCTATCAATGAAATTATAGAACGTGCACTTTTAAAATATTGTGTAATTACGCACTCTCTTAATTTATATGAGAGTATTAAACTGAATTTGTAAAATTTTTATTAAATTGATTCATCTTTTACTAAAATTAGTCTTACTAAAATTAGTGCTATACTTTTCTATAAATAATATAAAATTTCGCCCTTGTCTGATAAGACAAGGGCGAAACTTTAGTTAAATTATAGTTCTTCGTAGTATCTGGTGTTATTTTAATTTCAGCGTTATTCCACCACCTACGCCCCACTGACCTCCGGCACTGGTTGCTGATAGATTAGAACGAATCTTGCCATCTTCAGACGTATAACCTGCACCAATAGCAAAGGCAGATTGTCCACGCCAAAAACCACCACCAAATGAAACACTCAAAGATCCTGGTTCGTCGAAGTAACGCAAGTTAGACACTGCCAAACCAATCGCTGCTGCTTGCCTTGCTTCTTTGCGTACATTCTCAATATTATAACTTAATGCTTCAAACTTCATATTGGTATAGGATTTTGCCTCGTTAAAGCGATTATCCGTATATTGTTTCGCATCAGAAAGAACTTCCTGCATCTTCTGAGCGGTATACTGATGTAACTGACCTCCATTGATAGCTTGTTTCGAAGTTTCTGAAATAACGCCATCACCAACATTTGCAATTACTACTGGGTCACTTTCACTAGCACCATGTAACGTAATCGTATTAGTCTTTTCATCATTTTCGTTATAATCATACTGGACAGTTTGTGCCAATTTTTTCTCATGCGCGTCTATAGCATCCTTATTCACGGCTATAGCATCCTTATTCACGGCTATAGCATCCTTATTCACGTCTATAGCCTCCTTATTCTGTTCTATTTTCTTCCTAAACTCACTTATATCAGTCTCATTCTTCCCTATTCTGCCATTAAGATCCTTTATAGAATTCTTATTACCATCTATACCTTTCTGCAATTCTTCCAGATCGTCATTCGATAGCTCACGGCTAGCCATCTGATCTACTTTCCCAAGTTGATCTCTCTTGACAGCACTTCGAGAGATAATCATACCAAAAATAGGGTCATTCTTTATATCAACAAGCTGACGATTCAAACTTGTGAAAGCACTATTAACACCAGAGAGAGCATCCGCAACATTCGTGTATTTTTGCTCAATTACATTACCATTCTTATCAAAGGCGTTAACTGTAAAAATAGGAGCTGTCCATTCTCCATTTTTATAGCCAGCATCACCACCGAAATAAGTAGCAATCTGGTTGCTTATCGAATAGAGCTGGGCACCATTTACTGCTTCGGTTGAGTCTTTTGCAATCCTACCATTAGTGATACCAAGAAGTGTCTGAGTTTCACCTTTATCATTCGCAAAATTTACTTTAGCTGATAGTTCTTCAGAAGAAAATGTCATAACACTTCTCTTCTTCTTGCCTATCGCACTAGATAATTTTTTCATAGGTAAGCTTCTCATCATAAAAGGAAAGCCGTCTGTAATCAGATCATCACTGCTACGTTCTTTCTCTTTGTGATCAATATCAATCTCGTCCTTTATAGTGATAATCTCACGATTCAAAGTTGTGAAAGCATTATTAACGCCAGCAAAGGCATCCGCAACATTCGTATAGTGTTTCTCAGTCTCATTACCATCCTGATCAAAGGCTTTAACTGTAAAAGTAGGACCTGACCATTTTCCTTCTGCATCATATCCAGCACCACCGCCAAAATAACTCGCAAATGCCTGAGACATAAAATAAAGCTGGCTACCATTTACTGCTTCAGTCGATGTTTTCGTAAATGCACCACCCTTAACACCAGAGAGAATTCGTGGAGCATTAATATTGTTTGCAATATCTATTCTATTGCCGCCTTTGCTTCCACCAATGGTAATAAGCCCAGCGCTATTTTGCTTAATAAAACTATCACCTGTTACATGCTCAATCTTTTTATTAAGATTTGTAAAAGAACTACTTACACCAGAAAGTGCATCAGCAACATTTTTATAGTTACTTTCAGTTTCACTGCCATTTTGATCAAAGACTTTAACTGTAAAAGTAGGAGCTCTCCAGTTTCCTTCTTCATCATAACCAGCATTATCACTAAAATAGCTAGTAACTACATTGCTTATGGAATAAAGCTGAGAACCATTTATCGCATCAGTTGAGTTTGCTGAAATCGAACCAGCATTAACACCTGAAAGAGTCCGCAACGTATTATCAACATTTGCAATGCTTACCTTAGCTCCACCGACTTTTCCACCAATGGTAATAAGCCCTGCTGTATCTTGCTTAACAAGACTATCACCTGCCGCATTAACGACTACATTTTCAATCTTTTTATCAAGACTCGTGAAAGAACTGCTTACGCCTGTAAATGCATCAGCAACATTTTCATAGCTCTTTT
>NZ_JH725115.1:242472-286589 GCF_000278115.1 Bartonella sp. DB5-6 | reverse complement strand
CCAGCCTTAACACCCGAAAGAGTCCGCAACGCATTATCAACATTTGCAATGCTTACCTTAGTTCCACTTGTTTTTCCACCAATGGTAATGAGTCCTGTTGTATCTTGCTTAACAAGACTATCACCTGCTGCATTAACGACTATATTTTCAATCTTTTTATCAAGATTCGTGAAAGAACTACTTACGCCTGTAAATGCATCGGCAACATTTTCATATTCCTTTTCAGCTTCATTCCCATTCTTATCAAAGACCTTAACCGTAAAAGTAGGAGCTATCCATTCTCCCCTTCCATTATATCCAGCACCACCACCAAAAGACTTCGCAACCTCAGTGCCAAATTTATAAAGCTGAGAACCGTTGATTGCGTGAGTCGATGTTGGGTCAATCACACCACCACGAACACCAACAATAGTCCGTGCCTCACCTCTTACATTTCTAATATCTACTGCATAGCCGTCTAGGCGTGCACCAATTGCAATAATCCCTGCACCAACTTGCTGAACAATATTGTTTTGCCCATAAAAGAATAGAGTATCAATCTTTTTATTAAGACCTGTAAAAGAATCATTCACGCCAGTAAATGCATCCGCGACATTATCATAATTTTTGTTAGTATTACGACCAGACCCATCAAAGACCTTAACCGTAAAAGTAGGAGATATCCAGTTTCCATTTGTATCATATCTAGCACCACCGCCCAAAGACCTCGCAACCCCAGTGCCTAAATTATAAAGCTGTGAACCATTAACTGCTTGATCCGATGTTGGGGAAAGCGCACCATTACGAACACCAGAAAGAACCCGCGCCTCACGACGATTATTTGCAAAGTCTACTACAGAGCCGCCTTTTAGCGCACCAATTGTTATCGTCCCAGCGGAATTTTGCTGAACAAACGTATCAGACGAAATTAGTTGAAACTGCTTATAAATATCGTTTAATTCCTTATTTACCGCGACAAATGCAGAGCCAACATTTCTATACACATTACCGGAAATTATATAGGTTGGTGCGATACTTTTAAGTATATTTGCACCACCACCAAAATAGGTGGCTATATTACCCCACGTATCACAAGCAAAAACAGGAGAAGCACTTGATAAAAAGGCAGCTACTGAAACTAATGAAATTGTTTTAATAAAAGGGGCTCGATAAGGCGAGTAAGATTTTTTTAAATCACTCACTGCTGGTGTTTTTGGTGTGGTATATATTTTTTTCATAATAAATTCTCCAAGTAAAAAAACATCAAAAAGACATATTCTGGTGTTAGAAAACTCCAGAGGTTATTTCTTTTCTGTTTTTTAAAAGGTTAGGGTTGTCATAATGGAAAAAAGGACTATCTAAAGTGTCAATGAGATTGTTGTTGACACTTGATCAATAATCCGGCGAATAAAGACATAGTTTTTACGTCTTTAGGAAAGACTTCTTTTTTCCAGAGAAGCCTTTGGGTTTTGGGATAATAAAAAATGAGATAAAAATAGAAAAAACATGTTTGCCTGCTGTTGTTAGCTGTTAAGATGCAATAAGGTGTTTTTATTGCTGATTGTGTTGTGTCGTTTGTGAGTTGTTTAGAGTATCTTTGTAATATTATTGCACTTTTTTAATAAAACTGAGTGAGATGCTTTCGATCTTTAGATTTACATCTCTTTGCGTGCTTTGAAGTGAAAGTGTCTGTATGATTTTTTCATAACTCACTGCCCCCCTCTTTTGCGAAGACTTTCTTTAATATCTTTTAACGAATTCACGCTTGTCTATAGGCTATTTAAAAAAATAGCAAGAGAAAAATGCATTTGAATGAATTTAATTGTTTATAAATGAATCTTTCTTATTCATGAAATTCCAAAATTCATAGCCACATTGTTTACTCTGTAAGCTTTTATAGAAGTGCTTGTGCATCGTTGTATTTTAGATATCCCTGTTTTCATTAAAGTGAATCTTGCTTCTTCATGGCCACTGAAGCATATAGAAAAAATAATTAAAATAGTAAAAAATGGGATTCTTTAATTTCTTTAAACATATCTCCCCCAATGGACATTTCTATCAATAAAACTATAAAACGTACATTTTTAAAATTAAAATATTGTGCGATTATGCACTCTATTAATTTAGATGGGGACATTACTCTACATTTTTAATTTTTTGTTATTTATTCAGCGTAAAGTTTACTCCTGTGCTTAATCATCCCTGACCTCTTGCACTCGTGACAGATAGGTTAAGAGCGAATGAATCCCTCCTCAGATATATAACCAGCACCAATGGCAAATGCCAATTAACCACCCTATACGCCAGTACCAAATGAAATACTCAGCTTCCCTAGTCTATCGTTATAACGCAAACCCTCGCCACTGCCACACTAACAGCTGCCGCCTGTCTTGCCTTCCTCCCGGATATCCTCAAAAGCGCAATTTAATGTTTCAAACTCCATACCTGTATAAGATTTTGCCTCCTCAACAGCATTATTTATTGTACTACTGACTTTATCCTCCATGTATTTCTTCGTATTTCTTCTGTTCGGTATGATACAGCTTCTTTCAAACCACTCTCAATGCAAACATCCGATACATTATTTATCAATACAGGATCACTCTTATTACCACCAGCTAACGTAATCTTATTAGTCTTTTTACCATCTTTATCAGATTTAACCGCTTCATCCGTCGCTGTGCAATATCTTTTACTTGCTTATCAATGCTCTCTACCTTACTGTTAACCTTGCTAACCCTAACATTCGTTAACCAAAGTTGACTTCCATTAACAGAATCTTTCGAATTTTTTCTACTTTACCATCTGCTACATACGTAATCTTGCTATCTTCTCCCTGATGACAAACATCATACCCCTTTTCATCTTTACTCCCATTTAAACCATTCGATGAAATATTCTAGGCTACCTCATTAATACGCTTGTTAATATATTTCTACTAACGCAATCAAACGCTTCTGCAACATTGTTGTAGCTCTTCTTATCATCCGCTATAATATCGCTCTTGAAGAGTAAAACTTAGAATTTTGGGGATATCCATGCATCATCTTTACATCTAGCACCGCCTCCAACATATGCTGCAAACTTATTACTTATCTAATAAAACTGCGAACCATTTATTGCATCGGTTGAGTTTTTAATAGTTCTACCATCCGCAGGAAAGGTGATCTTGCTCTTAATCTCCTCTTCGCCATACTTGGTTACAAATGCATAATCACCATTGCTCCAAGATAACAAATCATGTGCTACAACCTGCGAAACATCCTTAATACGTTGATTGACATTTTTGATATTTTCATCAAGACCTGTAAACGCACCACCTACATCATTAAAAGCGGCCGTGCTTACCTGACCATCTTCAGAAACATGCGATAATTTATAGCTATGTGTAAAGCTATTGTTTTTGAATACAAAGAAAACGCACTCGACAAAAGTGCAACTATTAAGGATAAAGAAAGTATCTTTTGTATAGGTGGGGGATATAATTTCGTTTTACCTAAAGCCTCATAAAAAGCTTTCTTAAATCTTTTTAATTCTGTCTCTATTTTATTTTCTAATGTAGGTGTGTGTTTTACTGTAGGTCTGTAGGTGTATATTTTGCATTTTTAGCAAAAATAGTTTGCCCCCGCTTAGTTAAGCAAGGGCAAACAGAAATATCATTAAACTTTTGTGTTTTTATTGTTAATTCAGTGTCATATTAAATCCTGCACCTACCCCCCAATGTCCACCTGAACTCGTTACCGACACATTAGAATGAATGTGTCCGCTTTCAGAGGTATAACCAGCTCCAAAAGCAAAGGCAGATTGGCTACGCCATAGGCCACTACCAAATGCAACACTCAATTTTCCAGGTGTTTCATTGTAACGTAAGTTAGATACTGCTAAACCAATGGCTGCGGCTTGTCTTGCCTCTTTCCGCACATTCTCAATGCTATAGCTTAAAGCCTCAAACTTCATATTGGTGTAGTTGTTAGCGCGTTCAACCGCATCATCTATCGCATCAATAACGATATTGTTTACCCGCTGATCTGTGTAGTGCTTTGATTCATCAAGAATGATTTTCATTTGCTGTTGGGTGTAATCATGCAATTGTCCACCATTTACAGCTTCTTTCGAACCTGTTTCAATTTTACCATCAGCTACATTATCAATCATAACAGGTTCACTAGGATCGCCACCTATTAACGTGACTTTATTGGTTTTTTTGCCGTTTTCATCTTTGTCATAGAAAACAACCCCATCAGAAAGATTGGTAACTGTATTTTCAATATTATCAACTTTATTTTCAATATTGTAAACTGTTTCACCAATGTCGTTAACCGTAGAAGAAATATTGTCAACCCTGTGTTCGATATGTTTAATATCTTTCTCAACACCCGTTATACGTTCGTTGGTCTGCCAAAGTTGTCCACCATTAACTGCTTCTTTTGAATCTTTTGCAATTTTACCATCGGCTACATTGATAATCTTGCTCGCTTGACCGTTATGACTAGCATCGTAGGCTCCTTTATCTTTATTCCAGTGTAAAACATCTGAATCAATGTTGTTTTTGATCTCATCAATACGGTTATTAATATTTGACATCCCGTTATTAATACCACCAAAAGCTTCAGAAACATTATTATACGTCTTTTCACCAACAGTGCCATCCGCATTGACTTGAGAGATCTGGAAATTAGGTGCTGTCCATTGGCCATTCTCATACTTAGCACCACCGCCGAAATAATTCGCAAGTTGATTGCTCATGAGATAAAGTTGGTTACCCGTAATAGCATCTGTTGAACCTTTAGAAATGTCTCCATCCAGAAGAAACTTAAGTTTGCTGTTTGTCTTCTCTTTGTCTTTCCCATGAAGAGCAACAAATGCCTGATCATCTTCGCTCCAAAGTAAAGCATCTTTAGAAAGACCCTGAATTTCCTGAGTAAAATCATTGATTACATTTGTTACACGCTGATTTACACTTTTGACATTTTTATCAAGCCCTGTCAAAGCTGAACCAACATCATAAAAATTAGCTTTTGCTACCGCACCATCTTCAACAATAACAGACAAACTATATTTGGGTCCTTTAAAGACTCCATTCTCGAATGAAGCACCACCACCAAAGTAATTTGCAATATCTCCGGATATTTTATTAATCTGGCCACCATTGATTGCATCAGTTGAATTAGCGGAAATATCTCCATCTTTAACATTTAAAAGAGCGACTGGGTTTTCAGTTCTACCGCCTCCCAAAGTCACACTGTTATAATTGACTTCACCATTTGCATCTTTATCGTAGAGAACAGCAGAAGCACTTGCTATATTAATATCGTTAGAAATCTTCTCTATGCTTTTATCAAGTTGGCCTTTATTAACGGCTTCATCGTTGTTCACCGCTTCTTTTACACCTGCGATAGTTCGAACTCCCTCACTGCCTGTAATATCAATTCTTGTACCACCTTTTTCCTTACCAATGGTGATTAATTTCTGTCCTTCGTCCCATTTAACAAGGCTGTTTTCTGTTATGTCGGAGATTTGATTGTGAATTGCGTTAAAAGAATTATTCACACCTTCAAAAGCTTCAGCAACATTTGAATAAGGCTGCTTAGAGGAAGTTCCATCAGGCTTGAATTCGACAACCTTGAAAATAGGAGCGTGCCAGTCCCCAGACTCATCATATCCAGCACCACCACCAAAGTAATTTGCAATATCACCTATTGCATGGACTAAATGCTGATTAACATGCCTAATATTCATATCAAGCCCTGACAAGGCTGTTCCAACATCATTGTATTCTTTCTGTTCCTCCTGACTATTTTCATCAATAGTAGTTAAATTATATCTTGGGTTTTTAAAGACTCCATTCTCAAATGAAGCATTACCACCAAAGTAATTTGCAATATCTCCTGATATTTTATTAATCTGGCTTCCGTTGATCGCATCAGTTGAGTTAGCGGAAATTTCTCCACTCTTCACATTGTGCAGAGCAACCTGCTCACCAGCCTGATTGTTACCCAAAGTTACACTGTTGTAATTAACACTTTCATCATCATTCTTATCGTAGAGGACAGCAAAATCATTTACTTTCTTAATGTTATTATTAATATTTGTTACAGTGTTATCGAGTTGTTTTTTATTAACAGCCTCGTTATCGTTCACTGCGTCTTTCACACCTGCGATAATCCGGTCTCCTTCACTGCCTGTAATATCAATTTTCGTGCCATCTTTTTCCTTACCAATGGTGATAAGTTTCTGTCCTTCGTCCCATTTAATAAGAGTATTTCCTGCTATTTCATTTTTTACTTCATTCAATTGTGCAAGATTAACTGCATCGTTATCTAGAACACCCTTTGCAACCCCTGTAATCTGTTTATTTCCAGCATGAACACCGCCCCAAGTTATTCTTGGTCCACCAGTAATAACCACACCATTGTCGCTTAACTGGGTCTTTCCTGTTTGTACGCGTCCAACTTCAATGAAATCATTCAAATCAAATTCTACTGTGTTATCATCTTTGCTTACAATTTTAATATTTTTGTTCTCATAATTCTTAAGTTCAGCTCCAACAAAATTGACAGTTTTACCCGGAAGAATATCCACAGCAGTTCCACCGTTAACAGCTAACTTCCATCCCCCTGCCTTTGATATAGATTCCCTTACCTCGTTCAGCTGTTTATAATTCACTGCATCAGTATCTTTTTGCCCGTCTGCTACGTTTGTAATCTCTTTATTGCCAGCAGAAATACCCTCAAAAGCAATTCTGGGCCCCTTATTATCTTTAAACCCAAAGCCATCATCACTCACAATACTTCTGCCTGTAGTGACACTCGTCAATTTAAGATTATCATTTAAAGAAAATGTAATTTTATTGTTATTGTCTTTTTCAATTTTAATATTTTTGTGGCTATCCTTATCCTCAGCAGCAACAAACTTTACTGTACTCTCTGCCCCAATATCTGTAGCCTCTTCATCTTCAACAGCAAGTTTCCAACCCGTTTTAATTTTCGCTGTAAAATCTTTCAATTGTTTATAATTCACTGCATCGGTATCTTCTTCCCCTGCCGCTATCCCTTTAATCGTTTTATCACCAGCATGAATGCCATTAACAGTTATGCTCGGCCCATCACCACCTTCAAACCTAAAGCCAGCAGCATCCATAATGCTTTCTCCTGCTGTGACAGTCATTACATTAATATCATCAGCTAAATCAAATTTTACATCGTGGTTTTCACCTTTTGTAATTTTTATATTCTGTTTATCATTATTACTAACTGCTTCCAAATTAACCATTTCGTTTGGTCCAACGGACATAGCATCTCCACCATTAACAGAAAGCTGCCAAGTTGTTTTGATACCTTTTTGCACTTCCTTCAGCTGTTTATAATTCACTGCTTGGTTATTTTCAGTTGCGTCTGCTACGTTTGTAATCTGTTTATCGCCAGCATCAATACCGTCCACAGTTATTTTTGCCCCATTAGCAAATATAAAACCATCATCACTCATAGAGCTTTGCCCTGTCGTGACGCTCGTCAGTTCAAGAGTATCACTCAAAGCAAATTTGATTTTTTGCTTATTATCTACACTTTCTTTTTCAATCGTTAAGTTGTCATTTTTTACTGAAAAGTCTACTGTACTGCTGGGAGTAACATCTGTAGAATCTCCATCATTAACAGAAATTTTCCAGCCTCCTCCTGCTCCTGCCATGACATCTCTCAAAGCTTTTAGCTGTGCAACGTTGACGGCATCAGTGTCTTGAGAACCAGCTGCAACATTTGTAATTTGCCGTGTTAACTTCTGATTAGTGTTGCCAACACTAAAATCACCTGCTGTGCTTTTCCATGCAAGATCACTCTTTGTTGTTGCAGCATTTGCTACAGGATCATAACCGAAAGTATCCTTATCAATACGAGAGACAGATCCTCCACCCACAGCAACACCATCTATAACACGTACCTGTGCATTTATACCAACTGCAACTGAATGATCCATTTCAGCATAAGTATGGGAACCAATGGCAATCGAATTTTTACCCTTCGCTATTACTTTTCTTTCCTCCCCGTTTTCTGCAGGTTCTCCACCACCTATTGCAATAGAACCAAGAGCTTGAGCTTCAGCCTTCGAACCTATAGCAACCGCGTACTCGTCAGTCGCCTTTGTCTTTAACCCTAATGCAATACTATTGTAACCAGACGCAGATGCGAACTTACCAACAGCAACACTATTTATACCGCTCCCTTCTGCATTTGAACCAACTGCAATCGCATCGTCAATCGTAGCTTTGGAACTATCACCTATAGAAATGCTACGTTCACCAGAAGCAGTCGCAAGCCCTCCAATCGCAACCGTAGAAACCCCTGATGCTTCTGATCCTACACCCATAGCAACACTTGCTCTTCCACTTGCAAGTGCAGAAACACCAAAGGCTTGCGCCCCTCCAGCCTTTGCTGTCGCGCCTGCACCAAAAACGGTTGAATAATTACCCGTCGCGGCAGATCCACAACCGGTAGCAAACGAATAAATGCCATAAGCCTCAGGCATAGCACTAGCATTACCACCGGTAGAAAATGTACCCATATAGCCGCTACTAGGCCTACCATTAAGATTTGTTGTACCATCACCAGACCAAACCTCTTGGGCAGTGGCTGTACCATAAGGATGGTAACCACCTGTAAATTCTTGATTAGAAATAAATCTCTTATATTGGGTTTCTGCAGATATACGAGAAGCATCTGGTATGCCCTGCTGTTGTTTGCCTCCACGACCAATAACATTGTCTACACCACAGTAATTATCATCACCAGCAAAAACAATACTGCCATGACTACCAAATGGATACGTTACATTTGGAGCACTCGTGTTTCTAACCACATCTCCTGTTATCGAGACATTCGCAGCGAAAACAGGAGAGACGCTCGATAAGAGTGTAGCGACTGCGGCTCCTAACGTAACGGCTTTAACCAAATTTGATGTCGAATATAATTTTTTCATAGAATCTCCTCCAACAGAGCTCAGTATCACAACAACGCGCACAAAACCTCATGGCAAAACCCCTGTTTGCGCACAAAAAAACAAATAAAAAAATGCATAACCCTCCCCCTTTGACGCCGAATATCCATCACGGCATCATCCTAAAATCTCTGAAAAAACATTGAATCTAGAAAAGTCCCCAACCCTTTTAGCTAGAGGGATTCAAGCTAAAAAATAAATAAAAATACAAATTTTGAGAATATTACATAATCTCCATCCAAAAATATCGCGATTTAGCTCATAATAAAAACAGCTTTTTAAAGAGCAATTCTATCTTTCAAATAAAGCACATAAGCAGAATGGCAAGAGTATAAAAAATAATTTTTCATTGATAAGCAAAAAAGACTTCTCAATAAACACAAAGAGAGGTATTTTATAAAAACTATTCTTATAAGCGTAACTTTATGATTTTTTTAGACATATCTCATATGTAATAGAGCTAATCATCATGATAACCTCACTCTTTACACTGAGATAATCTTCTATAAAATACAATATGAATATTTAAAAGAAATATTTCTTTATAAAATAAAATTTTATTTTTTAATTCCATAGGCTTCATAAAAAATATGGAAGTTCTCTAAACTTTTTTTGTTCTTCTTTATCTTTGTGTGTAGTGCCTTTTATTTTTGATCTATAAAATTCTAAAAATCAATACAGTTTGATATGAAATGTCGTACTCCGTGGAAAAGAAGGATGTGGTAATGCGTTGTTTTTTAAGCTGGATTTTTACGACAGAAAAACAAAAAAGTTTTTTATTGTAGAGGGCTTTTAGTCCGTATTTTGTGGAGTTGCGCGATATGCTTTTTCAGCTTCGGTTTGACGTTTTAAACGTAATTTTAAAAGTGGAAAGGTTGCTTCAACTTCTTCAATATCGTTGATGTTTTGAACAATCTCTTGCAACTTGCCATAAAGCTCTGCCGCTAATTCCGCTATATCTTCAGGAGGAAGTTCTATTTGTGCATCATGATAAGCCGCATAAACCAAACGTCCAAGCTTTTTCATCAACCCAGAAGGAATCCCTTCCAGTTAATATGATGACCAGCTTCATGAGCAAGTTGCCCGATAAATTCACGTTGTGTACGCCCCTACAAGCTCTCCTTCTAATCATGATTTCGGAGCCGCGTGAGAGGGACCAAACAGGCCGTTAGGTTCTTTGTCAAGGACGTCGTTAGGCGCCATGTAATGGTCTCCTTGACATCAAGAACCTAGGATTGTTAATTCTCTCATTAAACGCGGATTTGATTTTATGATTTTGGTGAGCGTTCCAGAGAGTTTGAGAGGCGGACAGCCTCTCTCATTATAAAACCGTAGCGTAGCGACGTATAGGGCTTTAACAGTTTTTTTTGTAATGTATTTACATGTGTGTAATAACATGCATTATATTGTTTATAAAATAAGCTAACTATTAAATTTAGAAGGTAATTATGGAAAGTGCACGTGAATTATTTATAACGGAATATGAAGATGTTTGCTGTGGCTTAATATTCTGGTAATTGTGCTGGAAGAAGTGTTTAGCCTCTTCCAATCCAGTAAATAAATTAATGGGGGAGTTGAATATGGATGATGAGGGTTATCATTATTTACTGGATGGAGTTACAAATGATCTCGAGTTCTTAAAAGATGAGAAGGTCTTATATTCTTTATTCCTTAGAGTAATAAAAAACACAAGAATGAATATTCTTGGATTCATGTCACACAAATTTACAACAGATGGACAAGGTGTGACAGGTTTTTTTTATTGAGTGAATCACATTTATCATTTCATACATATCCAGAGAGTAATTACATAAGTACCGATTTGTATACTTGTGGACAAGATTACGGCAATGTAATTGAAGCTATTAAGACTCAATGGGAGTACACTGGACAATTATTTATTAGATCTTTCAAAAGAGGTAAGCATTTGTTAAGTATTAATGCCTCTTCGTTTTATGACTTAAATCCATCCAATGTATGATACCTATAAGAATGAAGGAAACTATGAATATCAAAAATAATGGCTTATTTAAGTTTGATTATCAGATTCCTGTATACAATTTCTTTTTTCCAAGTCAAGGAAAGTGTCTTATTGATAAGCCATTATCTGATGTTATTGTGAATAGTAATAATGATATTAATTCGAGAGCTTTATATTTTCATATTCCTTTTTGTGAAACTATATGTACATTTTGTCCTTTTACTAAAGGTGGTTATAAAGGCGAAACTGTAATTAATAATTACACGGATGCTTTAATTGAAGAAATAGAATTAAAAGCAAATTTTGTTGATTACTAGGCTGTTCCAGTTCGCGCGATTTTTTTGGAGGAGGAACTCCATCTTTATTATCTCCATCTAATATTTTAAAAATAGGAGCAGCTATACATAAGCACTTTAAAATAGCATCTAATTGTGAATTTTCTTTTGAAATTGAGATAAAAAGTCTTACCGAGGAAAAAGTAATTGCTATGAAAGAAATAGGGGTTACACATCCACGCTTGGTCTTCAAACTTTTAATCAAGAATGGAGAAAACTTTTTAATCTCACATCTACATACGAACATATTAAATTTGCTGCTAGTATATTAAATGCTAATTTTAAGTACGTACTTTTTGATATATTGTACGGTATGAACGGACAAGATGAAGAAGAAATAATTAAAGATCTCGAAATGGCTGTATCTCTTGGTACATCTAATATAGATATATACCCAATTGACAATGTTGTGACACAAGTAAAATTGTATAAAGCTATCAAAAATCGTGGTTTAGGTTTTACTACAGCAACAAAAAAATTTTCTATGAATATGCTAATAGATGCTTACATGAGAAGTAAGGGATTTATGCCTCATAATGGTCATGGTTATATTCGTACCCCAAATGTGACCTCTGATATAGTTACGGATGAATACAGTTTTGTTTATCATGAGCATGTTATGGATATTCAAATTATGATTTGCATGGTTTTGGAGTAAATCCCGTATCATCAATACGTGAACACGTGATAACAAATTTTTCTAATCGTAATGCTTATATTACAGCCGTTAATAGCAAAAAAATGCCAGTAAATGTTAGCAAACACTCTCCAATTCTAGATAAGATAAAGCCTATCATCCTACGGCTACCTTATCACAGTTTAGTGAGAAAATCTTTAATAAAAGTGGATTTCGTACCTAACAGTATTTTTTCCAAATTAGATGTTCTTTTATCTAATAATCTTATAGTGGAAGATAATGACTCTTGGCAACTTACGAAATTAGGCTGGTATTGGTACATTAATATTACGTTTTGGCTGATGCCAGAAGAAGATCAACGTATTTTAAAGGCATTTATTGCAAAAAAACTGGGTGAAACAGGTAGATTTATAGCTAAAAAAGAGCTTATGTATATATGATAATAGCCTGTTCATTAATATATTTTTTTATCTAAAGGATAAAAATCTCTACTAAAATCAAAATATTGGTCTAAATGCATGTATCATGATGCGTATTTCTTTGAATTTCATATCGCCGATTTTATTAAAGGAAGTGGAACTTCAATTATAAAAAAGTTTAATATCGGATGGTTGACATGAATTTATTTTTAAAAAAGAGTCCATTATCTCTTTTTTCTTCTCTTTTTATTTCTAAAGTTGGCGACTATGCTTATGAAGTTGTTTTCATTTTACTTGTCTTAGAATTAACAGATAACTTCTTTTTTACAGGTCTTGTATATTTTTTTCGATTTATCCCTTTTCTCTTTTTGGGCCCTATAGGAGGTTGGTTAGCGGATAATTTTTCTCTGAAGAAAAATATGATCTTAAGTGAATTGGTGAGATTATTCGCCTCATTCTTCGTTTTGATAACCACTATAACAGGGACCGCTCATATTATTGTGCTTATTTTTGCCGCAATATGTACAACGATAGGAAGAAGTATTTTTCAACCAAGTTTTCAAGCTGCTATTCCAAGAATCTTTGCAATAAATGATCTTACAAAGGCAAATAGCATTGCACAAATTATAGACGAAATGGCATCCGTCATTGGTCCTTTAGTTTGTTCCCTCCTACTTTTTCTAGCAAATAAATCGACAGTACTCATTTTTGATTTTTTTACCTATTTTGTATCTATTATAGTGTTATTTAATCTCATGAATTTAAATTCAAATGAGAATAAATCATTCAATTTTATAAAAATTTATCGAGAAACAGCTTCCTATCTTAAATATATTTCTACAGAAAATAATAATTTATTTATTACGCTCGTTGGCTCATCGTTTGCTATTCTCTTTACGGGGGCAATTTTAAGATTTTTAATTCCAGCTTTTGTTCTTTCTGTGGGTGGAGAGGAAAGCTTTGTTAGTTATATTTTTTCTCTCATTGCTGTTGGAACTATTGTAGGTGGTTTGTTATATAGTAAAATTATATTAAATGTTACATCGTTGAGGCTTATGGTATTTTGGCTTCTGTATGGGGTTATTATGTTTGTTATGCCCTTAGCTGCGGTACTTTATTTAAAAGTACTTCTCGTGTTAGCATTTGTTTTAGGATTTATCGGCGCATTTGTGGATATTAGTTTAGTCTCAGCTATTCAATTATATTCTCGTCGTGAAGATTTTGGTAAGAGTTTTGGAACCTTTTCAACTTTAGCGAACTCTGCGGAAGCAGTGTCTGGCTTTATTGCTGGACTTTTTGCACTCGTGGGATTAGTGAGCTCTTTTTTAGCTATGTCTGCATTAATTATTTCAACTGGAATGATTGGCGTTATAAAAATTAAGAAAAATAAAGCCTTAATACCCCTTAACACGACAGTAGATGATGATCATTGATATATTTGATAGTTCATAAGCAGTAGAAAAAGAGCAATACAAATTACAGCTATAGAAGTAATAAGCAGTCTCATTTATTTGTAAATTATACAGACGAGAGTAAAAGCGTTTGTTTATCACTTAGATTAATACACCTCATAATAATCCCTTGTATATTGGTTTAGATGACATTTTATAGAGTGTTATATCTCATATCGTGAATGAATTGTAATACACTACGTTATTTTCTAATAAAAAAAGAATATATAAGGCATTCAGCCATGATAATTTTTCCTTTTTATCAAGTAAAACGATCGTTTTTTCTGATAGAATATATTACTCAGTATCTTAAAAATATCATCATTTAAAACAGAGAGATAAGCAATAAAATTAAATTTTTAAATGTTGAGAACGCTGTTGAATAACATTGATGATTGCATCAAAAACTTCAGAACGCAAACCTTCATCCTCGAGTTCTTTCTTTAATTTTATTGCTTTATCATTGATTGAATCAGTCATTCTTTTTATTTGCTTTTTTAAGAACAATTGAGCGGATTTAGTATCCGCAACCATTTTATAAAAATG
The DNA here is from genome assembly GCF_000278115.1 of Bartonella sp. DB5-6. Taxonomy (GTDB): domain Bacteria; phylum Pseudomonadota; class Alphaproteobacteria; order Rhizobiales; family Rhizobiaceae; genus Bartonella; species Bartonella refiksaydamii. Next base: position 272,253 of record NZ_JH725115.1, on the reverse strand, counting down.
ACGTAAATATATTTTTTTTAGGTATATATTCTCCTCCTATTTTCATAACCATATTTTGAGATAATATCTGGATAAATAGCCATGCTTAACAAATCATATGCAGGAGCAAGTTCTGGTTTTTTCTGTTGGTAAAGTCGTGAAAAGTTTTTGCCATGAGCATCGGCATTACCAATTAAATAATTAAAAATAACTATATTAAGGAAATTAAGTTGATCAACAGCAGGACGTAACGTATGTTGGCAAATAATGGTTTGACACGCAGTAATACTAGGTCCTCCTTCACACTCATATTTAAATTCTGGAGCAATGCTAAGTGCTTGACAAAAGTCCTCTTGATGAATACGCAATACCGTCCCGTCAGAAGCTGTTTGACGATCATATCGCGCAATAAGATAGTAAGGTGTATTATTCACAAAATGTAAATGCACTTCAGGCATGTTAATGCCTATAAGTTTTGCCAATTTCATACAGAAAAGTTCGTTATGAGTACTATCATTAATATGTTCAATCAGGGGTTTTAAAATATGAGTAGTGGGTGCCGCCCCTTTAATGAGCTGAACATGGTTATCTTTAAAGCCAACCGCTAATTTATCTTGCGCTCCAGCAAGAGATAATCTGTAATCACCATCTCCCGCAAGCATCGGACGACGTTTAATACACTCAAGAATTTCCTTTAATTGGACATCATCAAGAGTTTCTATATCATCTGTTGGCAAATTTGGAACTTGTCCATGGGGATATAACGCGAGAGCTCCAGCACAATCCCCACCAACAACTTCAAGCAAAGCAAAAGCATTTTGTTCAGAAAGACCTAAATAAATTGCTAAACGATATCTTACATTTTCGTCAGGTAAAAGACCGGAAAAAAAGCTTTTACTGTTTGACCTTTATAAGCTTCAACACGAGGAGGTAGAGAGACAGAGATGCCCTGTAAATCTTTATACAAATAGTCAGTATCGTAGAGAAACGTGAGTTCTCCACTTTTCTCTTGTTGCAATTGACCTACTAATTTTGTGTGTAAATAAACATCAAGTGTACGGGTCATAATTTTTCATTTTCAATCTGAATATCAAGGCCAAGCATTGAAAGCACATGTATGGTTTTTCCAACATGACAAGACTCTTTGCCTCTTTCTAAATCACGGATAAACCGCACACCAACCCCTGATGTAGCTGCTAACTGTTCTTGTGTTAATCCTTGTTGTTTACGTGTGTTTCTAACAATAAAACCCAATATTTTCATTCTGCTTTCAATCATAATCGTCCCTTTCGGGATGATTTTATCGTTTTATGCTTTTATTACAAGAAAATAAACCTGTACGGGACGTTTTTATCCCATATGCTCCTAAAGCCTTATCCTTTAGAACAAAGAATAGTGCGTATTTTGCGTATACTTCATGCAAAGAAAAAATTTCAGTAGTTAACTGTTAAATTGAATCCGGCTGTGTTTAATAGTTCAATAAGTTTTGTGAGCGTCTCTTTTACGTGTTCATTAAAAGGAATGTAATTAATCCCTTGCGGTTTAAAACCACATGCTTTTGCTTTTCACGCATCCATAAACATTTCACCATTGCCAGTTACAAGCCAGTCTAATGAAATGCCGCAAATTTCTTGGTATTTTGAGAGAGCGGAGGCTGTAGGTTCACTTACACTGTTTCATAGGTTCCTATGGAACCAGCCGTTACACCAAGGTGGTCAGCAAACTGCTTACGCTCCGTGAAACCAAGAGCGCGGCGTACTTCACGAAAACGTTTTGCTAACTCGGTTTTAGGCTCTGCTCCTAGACGTGCCCAAAAATTACTCCAAAATCAATATAATTATTGACTAAGTAATTATACATCGTTACTGCCCATTATATTGGGCCGTTATTACATTATAATCCTACCAAAAATAGATGTTACAGCATCCGTTTAAGCAGGAACGAAAATTATGACCATCACCCACGCATGGAATCGCCATCGTATTTTATCGAGCTACGCCATAGGAATATACCCTTGACGAAACGCGCAAAAGCTTCCTAAAAACCGTTATCCTGTGTTAAAAACATTTGACCACAGCTTAACGAAAAAGCTGAACCCGCCATTGCCGATTTTATCGGTTTGCTCGTCAAACAAATCTTTTCGACCGCTACCCTAAAAGTTGTAGTCGCATTTTCAAAGCAGCAATAAAGCCCAATACGGTTTCTCTTATCCTTCCGTACTGCGCGATAATACTGCTTGAATCTCGTTGCAAAAACATGCGTATCAAGCGCATTTCCCATCATTTTTATATTACATACGATAAAAGGTTTATCAATGTCTAAAAATCAACAAAAAATGGGCAAGATGATTAATGTTCTACAAAAAATAAAGTCATCATCTCTTATTTAAAAACTAAATGTTTATAAGCCATACTTGCTTATTGTTGATATCAATGGCACTAGTTTGGCTTTGGTTAACAATGATGAAATCTTAAGCCATTTGGTTTATCGTCAAAATAGTTGCTCTTACACGCAAATTAAAAGCCGTTTGACAATATATCTTAAATGCTACAAATTCTCTCGTGAAAACATTGCCGCACGTATTTTTAATTGGGAAATTGAAAATCCTAGAGCGATAAAGTTTCTGACAGGCATTGGATCAAAAGTGAGTGCTTTGCACAACATTGACAAAACTAGGATGTTGGTATACATGGCAATTCTTGGTGATGACAGTGTACCAAAGCTGCTTGGAAAAACCGCAATGTGGAGGAATGTGTATGACCTCTTTATGCGACAAAGAATTGTCCGATACGCTCGTTGGTCTTTATGACGACTATCAACGCGGTTTTGATATTGGAGAAGACCTTAAATTGTGCGTGGATTTAGCTTTGTCTCTTGAATTGGAACTGAGTATTCGTCGTTTAAGCGAAACAGACACAGTTTTACAAAAAGAAATTTTACAAACCTTGCGCCGTCGCAAAAGCTCTCATTCCAATGAAGATGAAACTGACGCAGTTATTCATATGGATTTTGAAGAACACAAATAATGGAACATACCCCCTTGTAGGGTGAGAGATTTCTTCATTGCTTTACTTAAACTTGAAATTAAAGGACTTTTAAGAAGTTCCAAAGCACTGTGTTATTGGCTCTCACGAGTGTGAGGTTAATCGGAAAAGTAGGTTAATGTTTTTTGCTGATTCATTAAAACAACTAGCATTTTACAACACACATAAGATTTATGCTTTACTCATTAAAAGCTCTAACCTTGATATTCACTTATCTCCGCTTTAAAAGCAACATATGAGATGTGAGGCATCATAAATATTTGTAGAATGAAGTGTATTTACAGTTCTCAAATACAATTCATTGTTTTTTACTTTTATAAAAAAGAACGATGAGAACTCCAGCAGTCGCAATCATACTTTGAAGAAAGTATACAGATTGAGATGAGACGCCGTTGCTATCACTTGCCATAAATAGATAGACCACAAGAATAAAACACCCTGAAATTCCATTAAAACTTGCCTGTAGTCTTCCCTGATATTCAGGATTACAATAAAGTTGTGATAAAGAAATTGAAAGAGCCCAACTCGAAAGTCCAAATCCAATCATGAAATAAACAGGAAAAACAATGAAAATGTGTGTATTGACAGACAGAATGAGGAGCCCAATAGCCATAACAGCTAATAAAAGTGCCAATGTTTTCCTTATGGATAAAACTTTACAAAAAAATGGAGAAAAAAGTGCACCAGTAAATACCCCCGCTGAATAAAGCGCTTCCAATATTGCAAAGGTCCAACTATCCCCATTCAAAACCTCTTGTGTATAAGGTACCAAAATAACAGGTATAGTCATCAAAAGAGCCATAATAATCATCTGACTCATATAAGGCATAAAAAGAGCCTGATTTTGCTTAAAATAACGAAGTGACGATATATAATTTTCCCACCAGTTTTGCTGATTTTGACTTTCAAATCCTCGCGTTTTAGGTACCTTCATGAAAAAGTTAAACAAACCAGCGATAATAAAGAGTATACCGCCTATCAGAAGTGCTCCTTTTATTCCTGCATAGGCGAGTATAAACCCACTTAACCCCATACCTAAAATAGCGCCAAGTTCATAGACCATATCAATTGTTGCATTCGCGTTGATCAGCTGTTTTTTTGGAACAATACTTTGGATTAACGGAATAGCTGATGGCATATAAAAAGAGATAAAAATACCCAAAATAGCAGATAAGAACATTAAATTACTTTCTATGCCAAATTGTCCAAGTATTACCCAGACCACAATCACCAGACCTCTGACTAGGTTTGAAATGATGATCTGTATTTTACGATTGTATTTATCCGCCAAAACACCAAAAATAGGCGCAAAAACAACGCTAGGCATCCAAAGAAAAAACATCAGCAGTGCTACACCACGAATGGAATTTGTTTGATTGTAGGCGAGCCATGACAATATGATGTAATTCAGTCCGCTACCAAATGTAGAAAATAAGCCGCTCAATGTAAAATAGAGAAAAGTTCTATTCTCAAACAGAGCAATACGTTCTTTCAAATTTGCAGTTAACATAAATTATCCCCTCGCACAAACATCATTTGGTATGTATTGTAACGCATTTAAAAACATATATTTTTTACAATTTTGTGTTTCAGTTCACTCGATTTAAGCAAGCAAAGTTCCTTATTTTGACTCTTTTAAATTTTTTGACATAAACACCACCAATGGAGAAGTTATGGTTTTGCAAATGAAAGCACTCTTTGGCTAGACCAAAGAGAGTATGGTATCACCTATCCTAAAAGTACAGATCGTAATAGATCTCATTTTTAAAACGAGAAAGAGTTCCAAAAAGATTCAGGATAAGCAAAACATAAATCAAGAAGGCAAAATTCCAGAGCTTATATATAACTCATTGATTTTATGGAAAGCGGTGGAGTATTAAATTTCTTTTAGTTCGAATCCTTTATACTTACCATTGAATTTTTGCAAATAAACCTCCTAAAAACAATGATGGTGAAATGATCACCCAACTAAAACTTCCCGCTCGACAATCCAGCTTCGCCCATATGCGTACCTTACGATAGGCCGATCAAGCTACATCCGTTTACCCAATAAAATGATATTCTTGGTAGCTACTGCTATTGCACCACATTGGCAGCGGCAATTCGTCCGAGCCTCATCAATGAATAGATAGCCAAACTGCCTTCAGTATGAGGGGTGTGCTGTTATATTCCGGTGTGGCAATCGCCAACGCAGTTTCTAGTTCTTTGGCTGCTCTTGAAGCAGTGAAATATTTAACGGATTTTGACAAATGTCAAATTATAGAAAAAACATTATTCATTAATTTTTCCGGATATCAAATTGATAAGACTGGAGATCCATATAGCGGCTCTTGCCATATCTGTAATAAAATGTGAGCTTTTATATTTATATAAAATAATTAGTACATTACTTTGTGGACGCTATTGGTGAATAAATGAAAAGTATATTAGCATTTGGATTTTTATTTAACGGTATAAGGATTTTAACAGGCGCCTTTATTGTATTTTATATGCTTGAAAAAGGCTTAACTCTTATCGATATCGGTATAATTAAGTCATTTCAAGCTTTTATTATGATGGTTACAGATATTCCTCTTGGATATTTTGCCGATAGAAAAAGTTATAAAATATCTATAATTTTGGCAGCGGCTTTTGCTACCGCATGGCTCTTTCTCATGGGAGTTTCTACAAGCTTTTACGGTTTTCTTTTGGCAGAAACTTTTAATGCATTATCGCTTACATTGATTGCTGGTGCCTATAATGCCCTACTTGTTCAATATGCAAAAACAAAACTTGCATCCACTAAAAAAGTGCTCGGTTCCAGCTCTCAATATAATTACATTGGCATGTTTATATTTAGTTTGATAGGCGCATATTTTGCCGATTATTCTAGCCAATATATATGGTATATATCTGCGTTTTTAATGATGATCACAACAGTCTTTGGTTTGTTTTTTTTGGATGATCTAAAGGGAAAGACAAAAACAATAAAAGCGAATTCTTTCATTTCTGACGCAAGAGAAATGTTCTCTATTTTTGTTAAAGTTCCTTACATATCTCTATGTTTTTATTTTTCACTTATTTTTTTCAATATATTTTCTCAGTATTGGCAGTGGATATTTAAAGATTATGATATCAATGTAACTTATTTTTATCTTGGTATAACGTTTTCTCTTATATTGCTCTCTCAGCTACTGGCTAGTTTTCTCTTTACAAAACTAAGTGAGGGAGTGAATTTTATTCTACTACTGTTTCTTTCAGCTGCTACGATTTTTACAGTTGCCTTCTTTGAGCCCAAAAAAGAAATTGCTGTTATTTTAGTCTGTATGATTTTTTATCTCATTAAGTATACATATCTTCGTGTGGAAGTTGTCCTGCACGATAGTATTAGCGATAATCTTAGAGCTACATACGAATCTTTCTTGTCCACTGTTGGAAGGCTTAGCCTATTGGTATTTTTTTACATGAGTGCGTATATGGTAAGTATGTTTGGTTTTCTGTCATTAGTATATATTTTTGGTATATATATATTCATCTACTTGTTTGCAGTGTTTTTTTTAGAAGGAACTCTAAAAAGGTCTCAGCGCGAATATTAACTATCATTATTGCGAATGTTTCATGCGATTTAAGAGTGAAGCGTTTGCATATCACGGTTGGGTTTAAAATTTTCGACCTCCGATCACAGATGCAATGATGCAATATAGCACCGTTGAATCTACATATTTTTACTGAACCAAAGGGCAACAATTATCTATCAAAAAATATCAGACAAACTATGCTGTGCTGTGGGAAGTCGTTCTTTGATGTTGGAGGAAAAACACACAACAAACAGTAAATTGTCAGTCATATCAAATAAAAAAATTTCACTTATCCAAATTGGACCTGTGATAGATATCTTTTTTTGATACGATTATCCTGAAAATAATAAATTCTCTTGTAGATTAGCAAAAAAGAGTTCATAACTAAACCGCTATGTGTTTATTGGAATAAACTTTGAATTCACCAAAGTTTATAAAACCCAATTTTTTATAAATGCCAATTCCCTCGTGAGAGGCTTGCATACCAATAACATGACATTTCTTTCTTTTTAAATGCTCAATAGCAATTTTTATCATTAATGTCCTAACACCTCTTTTCTGAAAATCTGGATTGGTGACAATATCATACACTCCACCAATTCCATCTGCTTTAATACAAAAACATATTGCTACAGGACTATTGTTTATATAACTAACGAATATCTCTACATCAGAGTCTTTTTTATAACAACGGCCTATTGTTTCATAAAATATAACCGCTTCTTCATCAAAAGGCTAAAATACTGATACCATAACATTTCCGTAATCTCTAAAATCTTGAAGAGATTCAACTTCCTTGATTTTGAAGTTATCCGGCATAGAAGTAACATGTGAGTCTATATTTTGTGCTAAAGCTGTCATTCCTACCTCTGTTTCAACATGCTCTAAACCCATAGATAAGAGAACTTCATCAACTTTATAATGAGACGAATGCGGTCCAACCCACCAAGCTAAAGGCAGTTTTTGTGCATTAAAGGAATCGATTATAGATTTTGCTTGGTCTACAGGTATAGTTTCTTGTAAATTTTTAGCAGAGACAATATTGAATGTGTCTGAAGCAAATGTTGAATTAACAGAAGATACTCCATTTGGAAAATCAACAACCTTCATTTTAGGGCATAATTTCGGTAAAAAACGTACCTTTGAAAAAAGTTATTCTCTAACGATAAGTCAATTTTTGATTTGTTTAACATTTGCTATCTTTGTAATTGTTCATCATTTTAAATTGATCTTTTAATACTGGGGCTGTAAAAAATCCGTCAGCTCAAAGGTAATCCAAAATTCTTTTAAATAAGCCTCTATAACCTGTAAGTCCCCCAAAAATCCGCCGACAACACTAAAAAATTATTCTCGGGAATGATATTGTTGCTCTCCAATATTGCAGACCATATTGCAATAATTTTCTCTTCAGAAATACAGTTTTTCTTTGATAATTTTTACTGTAGGTGCTGATCAAGTGGTGTTTATCTATTTTTCTACTTTTGTTTAAAGGCTACATATCAATAGCAATTATAAAAGCAGGAACCATGTAATTTGATAGTATATCGTTAACTTTATTTTTCAAAAAATCTTTGTTTATTCCACAAACGTAAAAGCAATATTTCGGTTTTTGTTCTCTAAAAATGAGGGGTCAAAAAAGCCTCATAGCCCAAAAGTCAGGTAAATTAATGGTTTGAGGACATGCATACCTTCGACTAGGTGTTCACATGCATAGAAAAAGGAGACTGTAAAAATGGAAATTTTAGGGGTAAAATGGTGCAATTTGAGAAAGTGAAGTACAAGTCTCAATCGTCATCGCGAACTCTGAAAGAATATGGAGATCCAAACATTTACAGGATTACTTCATCATCTGCGATTCCTCGCAATGATGATTTCTGGTGACGGTGAGAAAAAAGCTATACTTAAAAAAATCTGGCGGAGAGAGAGGGATTCGAACCCCCGATAGAGTTGCCCCTATGCCGCATTTCGAGTGCGGTGCTTTCAACCACTCAGCCATCTCTCCCTGTGAAAATACAAAAAATCCCACACCGTTTAAGTATATAGCGGGTAGATAACTTTCAATTGTATCTAATACAACTTTTTTTGCTTTTTTGTAGGACTTTATTGACAGAGAATAGAAATTCCTTCATATATGTAAAATGCAAGCGTGGGGAAATCTGCGCATATTTGTGTTTGGGAGGATGTTTTTATCCTTCTTTTAAAATCTATTACGACTGATAAAAAGCAGCCTATTTTTTCTTATTGATAAGATAGAAATCAAATAAGAGCTGGAATGAACGGAAGGATAAAAAATGTTCGCAGTCATTAAAACCGGTGGTAAGCAATATCGCGTTGTTACTAACCAAGTGGTGAAAGTTGAAAAAATTATTGGCAATGCCGGTGATGTTGTCGAATTCAATGACATATTGATGATTGGACAAGAAGGGAATGCGGTTATTGGTACACCTGTTGTTACTGATGCTTTTGTTACGGCTGAAATCATAAAACAGGTACGTGGACGTAAGGTTATCGCGTTTAAAAAGCGCCGCCGTCAAAATTCGAAGCGTACGCGTGGTCATCGTCAAGAATTGACAACGCTTCGTATTTTAGAGATTTTAATGGGTGGTTCAAAGCCGAAAAAAGCAGCTACAAAACCGATTAAAGAAGAAGTGGCTGTATTAAAAGAAGTGACAAAAGAAATAAAAGCTGCTGCTGCTGTTAAGAAAACGGTTAAAAAAACTGCTGAAAAGAAAACTACGTCGCAGAAGGAAGCAGCTGTAGCATCAAAAAGTAAAGAAGATTAAAGGAGAGCATCCGTGGCACATAAAAAAGCTGGTGGTTCTTCGCGTAATGGTCGCGATTCAGAATCAAAACGTCTTGGCGTTAAAAAATTTGGTGGTGAAGCCGTTATCGCGGGAAATATTATTGTTCGCCAGCGCGGTACGCGTTGGCATCCTGGTAACAATGTCGGCATTGGAAAAGACCATACCCTTTTTGCATTGTCCAATGGAAAGGTTTCTTTTCAAAGAAAAGCGAGTAACCGTTCGTATGTTTCGGTCATTCCTATGGTGGAGGCAACAGAATAGACTACAATATTTTCTGTAATAAGCCGGCGTTCTGTTAAATTTCGGTTATGGAATTGTGAGTCTTGGAAAGGAAAGATGGCACCCCATCTTTCCTTTTTTGCTCTATGATATATTGCAAAATAAAGGGACGTGCAGAAAATTAAGAAAATCTTTTTCTTAAATAACCATAAAATTGGTATTATGTTTCGTTTGTACTGGAAGCATTGACGTGATGGTGAAGTTTACCAATAGATGAGCATATGATGGCAGTGAGGGGTGGGGCTTTTTATACGTAGAAAAACGCTAGGCAGTTTATTGTAGAGAGGTAATTTATTTTCGAAGAGATTTGAGGGAGCATTTGCGGGATCGTTTTGTAAGGGTGAGCCGGTTTACGGAATAGTGGTGTTCATAATATACTTTCAACGGTCTTGAATATTTGTTGGGTTATCTTTTTAGAAGAAAGGGAAGCCTATAATGTTGCTAAGGTTATATCATGGGATATTTAGCTTTGCGAAATTTTAAAGAGATAGGCTGAGAGTAGAAGTTTGTAAGCATGTAACGAATCAAAGAGGAGAAAGGGTGAATTACTCAGTTTTGGGGAATAAGTTAAAATATAAGCTAGAGTTTCAGATGATTGGGAGGGCTGCTTTTTTATATAAGAAGTAATGACAAGTTATATTGAATAACTTGAGATAATGAGGGACTTTTTAAACATAGCTTTTCAGTTGGTTGGGTGTGTAAATATCAGGGCATTTGTCTTTGTGAAATTAAAGAATAGGAGTCAGATTTGCCTATGATGGTTTTAAGCAATACGGTGAACAGCAATATCCAATTGTTTGATAGGACCATGTTAGGGTGTTAAAGCACTTCGCTTAGTTATATTTTGTAAAACAAAGGAAAATTGTGGTGCTGTTTATACTTTGTATTTTGGGGAATGAAATTTATCAAAAATGTTCATGCTCAAATGTGAGGTTGTTTGAATTCATGATGAAATATAAGGAAGTAGAAGCGTGAATACAGATTTTAACGAGAGTGAAATCTTGTCTATAGGATCTGTACAACTTGCAGCTGCTTTTGATCATAAAAATGATGCGATTTATGCTGCTGCCGAATTACTTGTGCAGATTGGAGCAGTTGACAAATGCTATCTGGCTAGCATGCTCCAACGTGAAGCAATAACAAATACTTGGCTTGGAAATGGTATAGCAATTCCTCATGGGATGATTGAAAATTGTGATTTGATTATCAGAGACGCTGTTGCAGTTATACAGATTCCTGCTGGTGTTGAGTGGCAATATGGAAAGAAAGCGCGTTTAGTCATTGCTATTGCAGCTAGTCCGAATCGCTATAGAGATATTTGTAAAAAATTAACGCATCTTTTATTCGATAAGGAACGTCTAGAAGCACTTTCAACAACTGCAGATAAACAGCAGATTATTACAACTCTTTTTGATCAGAATATGAAGATAGGGAAGACTTCTATTGGTGATCTTTCGGTAAGCCAAGAATGGACTTTAGATTATCCAAGTGGTCTTCATGCGCGGCCAGCTTCTCTTTGGGTTGACTTTGCAAAAAAAGTCCAGAGCTCTATCAGAATTCGCCATGGTCAGTATGCCGTTGAAATGAAAAATTTGGTTGGTTTATTGCAATTAGGAGCAAAAAACGGTGATGTTCTGATTTTTTCGACGGATGCTGTAGAAGGTGTAAAACTTCTTAAGGAAGCGATTTCTGTTGCGAAGAAAGTGAGCATAAGTGAAAAATGTATGATGAGAGAGACGGAATCTCAAATGAAGGCTTTTCATGGTTGGTATCCGTGCTCTGGGCAAAAAGGTATTTCTGGTGTTGGAGCAAGTTCAGGATTAGCGCTTGGCAAGATTTTTGTTTTAAGGCAGAATAATATTACCATAACAGATCAACCAATTGATTTTGCGATTGGTACTGCATGTCTTGAAAGTGCTCTTACAAAAACAAAACATAAAATGGCATCAGTTATTGCTGATATAACAGCGCGTATGGGAGCGGATTCTGCTGCGATTTTTTCTGCGCAAATAGCTTTGCTTGAAGATGAAAATCTGATAGCTCAAGCTTGTCGTTTTATGGCAGAAGGTCATGGTGTAGCTTGGTCTTGGGATAGAGCGGTTCGGCAATTTGCAGATATGTTTTCTAATGTAGATAATCCGTTATTAGCGGCACGTGCTGTTAATTTAGTTGATGTTGGTCGTCGTGTTTTAGGCGAGATTAACCCATCGTATAGACCATTCTTTTTAGATGATATCCCACGTGGTATTATTCTTGTTACAGATGATCTATCTCCTTCTGACGTAGCTCAACTTGATTGTACAAAAGTACAAGGATTAGCAACGGCATGGGGAGGACCTCTGTCTCATACAGCTATTCTGGCTCGTACTCTTGGCATTCCAATGGTTGTTGCTACGGGTGCTGATATTTTAGCAGTTGAGTGTAATGTTCAGGCTATTATTGATGGCGATAATGGATTCATTTATCTTGATCCTTCTCCTGAAGATGTTGAAGATGCTCAAAAACAGATGCGTATTGTTGCGCAAAAGCGTGATAGTGAGATACGCGTGTGTAGATTACCAGTGCAAACGACAGATGGTCAAAGAATTCGTATCATGGCTAATGTCAATTACGCATATCAGGTTCCTGTTGCGCTTGATTTTGGAGCTGAAGGTATTGGACTCATGCGTACAGAATTTTTGTTTTTAGATAGTCCACATATTCCAGATGAAGAGGCACAATTTGATGTATACCGGACGATGATTGCAGCTGTAAGAGATAAGCCATTAATTATTCGTGCGCTTGATATTGGTGGGGATAAACAGGTTACGCATTTACATTTATCTCAAGAGGACAATCCTTTTTTAGGTGTTCGGGGAACACGGCTTTTATTGCGTCGGCGTGACCTTTTAGTTCCGCAATTGCGCGCTTTGTATCGAGCCGCAAAAGAGGGTGGAGATTTATGGATTTTGTTTCCAATGGTTATGTCTGTTTCAGAGATTTTTGCTATAAAAAAGATCACAGAAGAAATTCGCAACGATATTGATGCACCAAAATTAAAGCTGGGTATTATGATTGAAGTTCCGGCAGCAGCTATTATGGCAGATGTTTTGAGTGCCTATGTTGATTTTTTTTCAATTGGGACTAACGACTTAACACAGTACACAATGGCTGTTGATCGACAAAATCCTTATCTTGTGTCCGAAGCTGATAGCCTTGATCCAGCGGTTTTGCGTATGATTTATCAGACTATTCAGGGTGCGAAAAAACATAAGTGTTGGGTTAGTGTGTGTGGAGGTATGGCCGGTGATCCTTTTGCAGCGATGATTTTGACTGGATTGGGGATTAACGAACTTTCTATGATATCTTGTGAAATTTCTTCGGTAAAAGCGTGTTTGCAGACGCATAGTTTTGAAGACATGAAAATTTTAGCAAAAAAAGCATTACAATGTGAAACTGCGCGAGCTGTGCGAGCTCTTAGAAATGATATAAGGTGATGTAGGGGCTTTAAGGGGGGGCTCGTTAATCCTGTAATTTGGTAACGTAATCACATTATAAACCATTTTTGTTGGAATAAGTTCTATTATCTCAGTGAAGCGCTTTTTAATGTTGGCACCGATGGCTTAATGGAGTCGCTTATCCTATTTATTATTGGATATAATGAATGGTAATGGGTTAGTAGTGATGCTTAATCATTTGATTTTTGAAAAAACAGCATTATCAATTTGAAGATGATGTTATTCACAAAATGTGAAGGTATACAAATGAGCTAAGAGAATGGCTGTTTCTGATGATTGCATTTTAGAAGATACCTATCCACGGAAAAATTGCTTTTTAAAAGGAGAGGAAGTGCTTGTTATTCAACAAGTATTACATCTTACTTTGATAAATGAAGTTGCTTTTTGAATTTTGAATGCATAGTTTAGGCTTGCACGTTACTTCTTTCTGGGTATAGTGCGCAAATCTGGAGAGGTGGCCGAGTGGTTGAAGGCGCACGCCTGGAACGCGTGTATATGGGAAACCATATCGAGGGTTCGAATCCCTCTCTCTCCGCCAAAATATTAGCTAAAGTGATCTCATTAAAATGTTTCATTGTATGTAACTTGTCAGCAAGTTTTGTACCAATTTATTTTTTTCTAAAAAATTCAACAGAATCTTCAAAGTCCTTGCAAAATTTTTCTTCCTTTTTGCTATCAAATGCTGATCTTTATCATTTTTTGCTCTTTTTTGATTTTCTTCCGTCAAAATCTAATCTGAAAAATAATGTCCGCCGATGGTAAAAAATATACACAAAAACAATGAATTATCTCGTGTTTCTCCAATCCTATCTTTTCCTATTTAGTACAAAGCTACTAACAAATCATATTCGTTCTGCACGTCTTACCTGAATGTGTGCCAACAAACCTACTGTTGAACTATCACGATTATCTGCTGTATTTTCTCCTCGGAGTATTGATAACAATTCATTTGCTAATTCTTTGCCAAGCTCAACACCCCATTGATCAAATGAATTAATATTCATTAAAATACCTTCTACAAAAATTCGATGCTCATAAAGTGCAATGAGACGGCCAAGTGCAAAAGGTGTCAATAAATCCTGAACCAGCATAATACTGGGGCGGTTTCCTTCAAAACTTCTATGAAGTGCTAAATTATCTGCTGCACGTTCACCAATGCCATTTTTTACAAGTATATGCCAAGCATCTTCGACACTACGCCCCTTCATCAAGGCTTTTGATTGCGCTAGGCAATTTGCTACCAACATGTCACACATAGGATCTAAATTTCGTTCATGCCCTTTTATAAATAAAATAAATTCTACAGGAATGACATCTGTTCCTTGATGCAGAAGTTGAAAAAAAGCATGTTGACCATTTGTCCCTGAATCACCCCAAACAACCGGACCACTCGAAAAAGTTAATGGTTTACCATCCAAAGAAACCTGCTTACCATTTGATTCCATATCAAGTTGTTGCAAATAAGCCGGAAAACACGCTAAACGCTGTGCATAGGGAATGATAGCACGTGATGAATAACCACAAATAACACGATGCCAGAACCCTAAAAGAGCAAATCGAATAGGAATATTTTTATGCAAAGGCGTTGCTTTAAAATGTTGATCCATCTGTAGAGCGCCCTTGAGAAATTGACGGAAATTCTGCCCTCCTATTGCTAACATAACAACAAGACCAATGGCTGACCAAATTGAATAACGCCCTCCAACCCAATCCCAAAATCTAAAAACTCTTGAAAAATCTATGCCAAACTTCGCCACTTTATCAAGTGAACTTGAAACAGCAACAAAATGCGTACAAACAGCCTTTTCCCCTAAATGTGAATGAATCCATTGACGTGCAATTTGAGCATTTGCTATTGTTTCAGCCGTTGTAAAAGTTTTAGAAGCGATGATAAATAAAGTCGTTGCTGGATTCAAAACAGAGAGAGTATCAGAAATATCTGCACTGTCAGCATTAGAAACGAAATGACAACGCGGACCATCATGATAAGGTTTTAAGGCACGTGTGACCATCGCAGGACCAAGATCAGAACCACCAATACCAATGTTTACAATATCATTTATTCTCTCACCACTTTCTCCCTTATAGCTGCCATCACGCACCATTTCAGAAAATCTTTCCATATCGTTAAAAACAGCCTGAATATCTTGGACAAGATCATGCCCATCCAACATAAAAACTTCGTCGGCAGGTAAACGTAATGCAATATGAAGCACAGAGCGCTTTTCAGTTGTATTAATGGCCTGACCTGAAAACATTGCTTCACGCCTGCCTAATACATCTGCGGCAACAGCCAAATTATCCAAGAGTTGCAACGTTTTAAATGTGACACCACACTTCGAAAAATCGAAAAGGAGATCATCAAGTCTTAAAGAAAAATGAGAAAAACGCTGTTTATCCTCTTGGAAATGCCGACGAATATCATGTACTCCATCCTTTGTCGCGTGTCTTCTTAAAGCTTTCAAAGCTTCCCCAAAAGCTTTTTCGTTTCGAATCAAAAAGCTACCTTCCATGAACTTATCCCGCACAGTTATTGACAATGAAATCTATGCATAAATAATGATAAAACAGAGAGCGTCTCCTTTGTTACTAGTTATTTTTACTTCTCACGTACAGGATTAGGGGGTACAAAAATGGAAAGATAAGACTCCAAAATGACATTTGTAAAACAAGAGTAAAAAAAACTTTCAAATCTTTCCTACCAGATACATTATTCAACTTGGCTAAGTTCTCTTGTCAAGCGTATAGTTTCTTCTGCTTTTGCTCTTACAAAACGTCCGAGAAAAAGATAAACAACAGGTGTAACATAGAGTGTAAAAATAGTTGCCAGTCCCAAACCACCAACAATAACCCAACCTAGAGCTATACGTGCCTCTGCACCAGCTCCCTTGGCTAAAATCAAAGGGATTCCCCCTAAAATGGCACAAATCATTGTCATACAAACTGGACGAAGACGAATATTCGCCGCTTCTTCTATAGCTTCATGCACATTTTTACCTTGATCACGTAACTGGTCTGCAAACTCAACAATGAGAATACCATTTTTGGCCATAACTCCAATCAACAAAATTAAACCAATTTGACTGTAAATATTGAGACTAACACCGCTTAAAAGCATCGCAATTACAGCACAACCAATCCCTAATGGTACGGTAGCCATGATAATAAATCCTGAAATAAAACTTTCAAACTGTGCAGCTAAAACCAATAAAATAATTACAAAGGAAATTCCAAAAACAATCATAAAATTAGAAGATGTTTCATCAAATGTCGCAGCTTCCCCTAAGGGAACCACATAGTTTCCTTTCGATAACAAAGGAGCAGCAACTTTCTGTACAATTTGATAAGCATCCCCTAAGACAAAACCTGGAGCAAGATTTGCACTTAAAATAACAGCACTCATGCGCTTCTCCCGTTTTAATTGGGGAGCAATAGCTTTTTCATGTAAATTTGCAATAACCGACAAAGGAACATACTGATTTCCTTTAGTTTTTAAAAAAATATTTTCCAAATCACTAGGGCTTTCCATTGGATTTTTACGCGATGTCAATTTAACATCATAAGAGTGATCATTTACGTAAATGGAACCGATCTTTTTACCATCCAACATTGCTTGTAATGTATTGCCCAAATTGGTAATATCAATCCCTAAATCAGAGGCTTTTTCTCGATTAATTTCAATAAAAAATTGCGGTTGCGTGGCATCAACAGTAAGACGAGGACGAATGAAATGCGGATCAGCTTGTAAAGCACTAACCAGTTTATCCGCAATGAATTGTAATTTTGTGTAATCATTCCCAAGAATTGCAAATTGTAACCCTTGGCCAGTGCCCCTCACACCTAAAGAATTTCCCTGCGCGGCAAACACAAAAACTGCGGGAAATTGTCTAACCTTTGCATTAACATCTTTCACGATTTCTTGCTGACTACGCAAACGCTTATCCCAAGATGAAAGCAACAAAACCAAAAAAGCAGTATTCGACGAACCGCCAATGCCCGCAATAGAATAACTGTTAGCAATTTCTCCAGAATCATGTAACGGTTGTAAACTCGCTTCAATTTGCTCTACCTGTTCATTCAGATATTGTGTTGAAATACCCTGTGGTCCACTAATGACCAAAAAAATGAGAGCTCTGTCTTCTGCTGGTGTCAATTCCTGTTGTAATTTCATATAACCTCCAACACAAAGACCCGCAAAAATAAGTGAAACAATGACAACGGTCCAAGGTTTTCCCAAACATTTATGCAAACTATAAGCATATCCCTTGCTCAAAAAAGAGCCTAATTTGTACAGAATGATAGAAGGATGCGTCCCTCCTTTATTGCTCTCAACATGTTCTTTAAGAAAACGTGAAGCCAACATGGGACAAAGAGTTAAAGCAACAACTGAAGAAAGCAGAATAGAAATTGCCAACACAAAACCAAATTCTCTAAAAAGTGCACCAACTTGTCCAGGAAGGAAAGAAATAGGTACGAAAACGGCAACAAGAGTCAATGTTGTTGCTAAAACAGCAAAAAATACTTCACGCGTCCCTAACACCGCCGCTGCTCTAGGGCCTAATCCCATATTGCGCCATCGAACAATATTTTCCAGAACAACAATAGCATCATCCACCACAAGCCCTGTTGCCAAAACCAATCCTAAAAATGTGAGAATATTCAATGAAAATCCTGCAAGATAAATGGCAGCAATTGTACCAATTAAAGCGACAGGAAGAGATAAAGTGGGAATAAGCGTTATACGAATATCTCTTAAAAAAAGAAAAATAACCAAGATAACGCTCAGAATAGCAATGACCAATGCAACCTCAACCTCATGAAGCGCACTTTTAATAAAAAGTGCATCATCGCTGATAATACTTATATGCACAGAAGAAGGAACAACACTCTTAAGACTATCGATAACCGCTCTAACACCTTCGGAAATATTAAGGGTATTGGATTGCGCTTTGCGCACAATTCCCAACCCAATGCCTGTCTTTCCATTGATACGAAGGATGACCGTTTCCACATCCGGTGACAAAGTAATATGCGCAACATCACCAAGATGCACATGAGGTTTTAAGACAACTTGTTCAAAAGCTTCTGGTGTTGTCAAGCGTGCAGTAGCACGCACAATTAACGCTTGCTTAGAATTCCGTAACGACCCAACAGGTACATCCGTTGTCATATCAGCAAGAACACGTGAAATATCTGCCACGGTTAATCCGTAACTGGCAAGTTTCGCTTGATCTATATCAACTTGAAAAATCTTAGTGCGCGCACTATCAACTTGCACATCACCAACACCATCAACAGCAGAAAGTGCATCAACAACCTGATCGTTTACAACCGTTGTTAAATCATCAATGTTCATCGTTGGTGAAGTCACAACCAAATACATCATTGCAGCAGCATTTGAATCTGCTTTAATGATCAGAGGTGAATCCGCGTTTTTAGGTAAAGAATAGGCAACACGAGATAGAGCATCACGAATATCAGATGCTGCAACATTCAAATCAACACCAACATTAAAACTAACCTCCACACGGGAACGTCCAAAAGAAGAAGTTGAAGAAATTGTTTTAACACCTGAAACACGAGAAACTGTATCTTCTATAATCCTTGTAATTTCACGATCAACTGTCTCTGCCGATGCACCAGAAAAAATCGTCATAATCGTCGTCACTGGAGTATCAACATTTGGTAATTCGCGTACATCAACATTCAACCATGCAGCAACCCCCGCAATCATAATCATAGCATTCAAAACAAAGGTAAAAACTGGCCTACGAATAAATAATGCAATTATACCGCCCTGCTCAACCTGTACTATAGGCTGTTTTGTGCTAAATTCTTGACTCATTGTACATCCTCTGCCCATAAACGGCTGATAGTTGCTGTTGATCGGGCTTTGGATCATCAAAAGTAACCCTACTTCCTGGATGGAGCATTTGTACTCCCTGTATGACAACTCGTTCACCATTTTTTAGAGGTGCTTTCACAAATACTTGATTTGCTTTATGCTGAATAATCGATACTGGAATAGGCTCTACCTTTCCCTCTCTTTCACGCCAAACAAATGACCCTCTACTGTTCCATTGAACCGCAAGAGGATTAACAACAGGAAAAGAACCACCGTAGAATTCTAACGCAACAGAAAAAGACATACCTGTCATGAGCGTATCTTTTTTATTATTGATTTCAACTTGAATATGAAGTGTGCGGCTTTCTGTATTAACAACATTATCAATCGCATAAATATGACCAACAAAAACTTTATCCGGCTGTGCCGTTAATGTTGCCGTTACTTCATCTCCTTTATGTATTTGCGATACATATCGTTCAGGAACCCATATATCGATAAAAATACGTTCTCTATTCTCAATACGACCTATTACAGTGTTAGGAATAACAGCATTGCCCTTATCAATGGGTAAAATACCAATAACACCACTAATCGGTGCACGAATTGTGTGCCGTTCAAGATCTAGTTCAGCATTACGTAGAACCAAATTTGCGTTATCCAGCTCTAAGCGTGCCATAATTTCCTGAACCTCTGTCGCTGTATGACTGACACGTAATTTAAGAATACGCGAAAGTGTTAAGGCGCTATTATCACGTTGTATTTTTGCTTTTGCAGCCGCTATTTCTTCCTTTTTAGAATCAAGCTTTGCAATCACATCACCCACCTGTACTTTCGTGCCAGCTGATACAAAAACCTTATCAATAATACCTGATGACCAAGGGGTTAGCTCCACCGCAGCAAACGCTCGTCCGTTCCCAAGAACATTCAACTGTTCATAAAAATCCTGAACTTTAACAAAATCAACGACAACATTCGTCGGAGTGTTTTCCGTTAGTGCCTTCGAAATTTTATGCGATGCATTTGTTGTTTTATCCACTATAGAAATACGTTGCTCTGAACTCCGTTTTCCTGCCCAATAAGTAACCGTCAAAACGACAACGAAAAACACCAATGGAAAGATTTTTTTTAACAACTCCATATATCTATCCTTGCTGTGTCATGAATATGTAAATTTATCTGAAAAAGTCCCCAACAGTGATATCCGAGTTTCACACAAAAACTGAACTGCAGGTAGTGTATATTACCCCTCCACCGCAAAAAACATATCTCATCTCTTGCTTGACTATCTTTTGTAAATAACAACGTCAAGTTAACTATCGTTCATATTGAGTTGTACTATTAACTCTACAGAGAAATTATCATATAAAATTCAACTTAAACCGGAAATGCACTTTACCCTTTTTAAATATATCAACAATGAAGAGATAATTTTTTTATTTTCACCAAGTTTTCCTTGCAATTCCTCAATGAAACGATTAGGAACCCCTTAATCTTAATAAGATAAAAAACTGCAAAATGCACCCGTAGCTCAGCTGGATAGAGCACCAGACTACGAATCTGGGGGTCAGGAGTTCGAATCTCTTCGGGTGCGCCATTTATAGAAATTTTTTACTTTTCTTCAGTGCGTTATCGGTATTTTAACTATAAATTTCACGATTGAATCACCTTCTATCATGCACTTATAATACTATTAAGCGGGTACTATAATTATTCTTTTGATTGCGAATCAGCCCCTCTTTTTCAAGGTACTTGTGAGTGCACTAAATATTGAATGTGTTTTCACTACTCAAAAATAGAAGGCTTTGAAAACCTCTTTCATCTCTTAAAATTCAAAACAAAATATTTTGTCTTTTTCCGGAAAATCTTCACCATTTTAATAAAATTTTCCCACGCAATTTTCAAAGCTATCACATTCTTCCTTAGTAAGAGATAAAAAATCTGAATAAAATAAATTGTAGGGAGAATCAAAACGGCAACAAAGCGCTTTCATGAAAAGTCTAATGTATTTATGTAAAAGGGCTTTTTATAAGATTCTCATTTCTTCTAAAAGCTTGCCGGAACTAAAATTGTTTTGCTAAAAAATCTATAAACATTCCTCTTATCCTACTTTAGTATTCCGTCTTGCACAGTATATCATCAACCTCTATGATGCTTTTCCTATTTCCATGTGTTATAAGTGTTCTCGCCCGAGAATATACACCTCCATAATGGTAACAAAAGTCAAGTTTAAAGAATCTTTCCATGCCTAAAACAGATATTGAAATTGCTCGCTCCGCTCAAAAGCAACACATCACTAAAATTGCGCAAAAAATTGGTATCGCATATGAAAATCTCATTCCCTATGGACATGACAAAGCTAAAATTTCTTCGGCATACATAGAATCGCTTAATAAAAAACCGGATGGTAAACTTATCCTCGTCACGGCTATCAATCCAACACCTGCTGGAGAAGGAAAAACAACAACGACGGTTGGACTCAATGACGCTCTCAATCTCATTGGAAAAAAAACAATAGCTGCCTTGAGAGAACCATCCTTAGGTCCTTGCTTTGGTATAAAAGGTGGTGCTGCTGGAGGTGGTTATGCCCAAGTTGTACCAATGGATGACCTTAATTTGCATTTTACTGGCGATTTTCACGCCATTACGGCTGCTCATAATCTTCTTGCTGCAATGATAGATAATCATATCTATTGGGGAAACAACCTGAATATTGATCCACGCCGTATTGTTTGGAAGCGAGTCCTTGACATGAATGACCGCGCATTGCGTGATATCGTTATTTCATTGGGTGGAGTAACCAACGGTTTTCCACGTCAAACAGGTTTTGATATTACTGTTGCATCAGAAATTATGGCTATTTTTTGTCTTGCCAAAAATCTAGAGAATCTTACGCAAAGACTCAAAAAAATTATTGTCGCATATCGTTACGATAAAACACCTGTGACAGTTGCTGATCTCAATGCAGAAGGTGCAATGACAGTTCTTCTCAAAGATGCTCTGCAACCTAATCTTGTACAAACGATTGAAAATAACCCTGTTCTTGTCCACGGAGGACCTTTTGCTAACATTGCTCATGGCTGTAATTCCGTTATAGCAACAAAAACCGCTTTAAAACTTGCGGATTATGTTGTCACAGAAGCAGGATTTGGAGCAGATCTCGGAGCAGAAAAGTTTTTCAACATTAAATGTCGACAAGCTGATATTACACCAAATGCTACAGTAATTGTCGCAACAATTCGCGCACTAAAAATGAATGGTGGAGTGGCTAAAAATGATTTAACAGTAGAAAATATTGCAGCTTTACAAAAGGGAGCAGCCAATCTTCTACGGCATATCAAAAATATGGAACACTACGGTGTCCCTTGTATTGTTGCTATTAATCATTTTGATATTGATAGCGATGCTGAAGTGAGTACATTACAAAAAATAGTTGCAACAACCGGACATAAAACTGTTGTTTGCAAACATTGGAAACAAGGTGGAAAAGGTGCCATAGAACTTGCACAAGAACTTGTTACCTTAATTGAAGAAAAAAGTGCCCATTTCAAAGTTTTGTATCAAGATAACCTGCCACTCGTCCAAAAAATTAATTCTATTATAAAAAATCTCTATGGTGGACGTGGAGCTATAATCGCAGATCATATTCTTAAGCAACTTGAATGTTGGGAAAAAGAAGGTTATGGAGCGTTTCCTATTTGTATGGCAAAAACACCCTATTCCTTTTCTTCCGATCCTACTCAATACGGTGCTCCTGTTGATTTTGAAATTCCTGTACGAGAAGTTCGTCTCTTAGCAGGTGCAGGCTTTATTGTTGTCATTTGCGGAGATGTTATGACCATGCCCGGTTTACCGCATTACCCTATCGCTGAAAAAATTCATCTTGACGAAAATGATCAGATACAAGGGCTTTCATAAGCTTATACTTGTAAAGTCAATCATTCATTATGAAAAGCACCCTATAATGAAAAGATTAGAATTTTAAAAAGTGATATAGACAAGCCCCTTCTTTGTGTGGTATGCGTGATGTGTGTCCTTTTAGATGTCTATTTAAAAGGGGTTTTTCTTTCTATTATGATACTGAAATAAAGCAGGATAAATAGTGCAAGTACTCGTTCGTGATAATAATGTTGATCAGGCGCTACGTGCGTTGAAAAAAAAGATGCAGCGTGAGGGTATCTTCCGCGAAATGAAGATGCGTAGTTACTATGAAAAGCCTTCTGAGAAGCGTGCTCGTGAGAAGGCTGAAGCTGTTCGTCGCACACGTAAGCTTGCACGTAAGCGTGCGCAAAGAGAAGGTCTTGTTGGTAACAGTCGAACTGCAGCATTAAAATAGTGTGTGAATAAATTTCTGTGTGATTGTATTGTAGAATTTTTGTTTGCATTTATGAGAGTGATTGTCTATTCTCAATTATAGTGCCTTATGAGGTTCTTTTCTCTTTCAGCTATTTTGAGACATGAGAATAATAGATCATTCTTTGCAAATTTTTAAGAAGCATTAACACTGAGAATCACCATTTTTATGTTTGCACAGTTATGAGTCAGTCCATCATATCTTGGACTTCTCCAATGTTGTTTATTTTCTTACATTTAAATGGGTCTATTAAGCGTGTATTTCATCCTATTCTAAAACTGCTTTTTTGATTCATAATAGACATATGGCTGCCTTTTTATTTTAGAAGTAAATTACACAGATCGATAAGTATTTTAACTCTATCTGTCATACAACAGCTGATACAGTTTACAAAATATTCAACCGTCTCAATACTCAACATTTATTTCAAACATATAGCTGCATGAGAATTGGATGTTGATTTAACGATACACTCTCATAGACATTGTAAGCATTAGAAGTTCAAACTTTGGTTTTACTTATTCTGTTATTCTTATAACAATTTCTTCACTGTTTAGATCTCTTTAACTAGCGGTATGCCATATTTTAATCAGTTCTCAATCATATCTTCCAGTTCTTAGATTACCAATACATAAAAATGAAGAGATAAAAGGTTTAAGTGTGCAATATTCTAGTTGGTTTCGATTCTCACTGCTTGCATTATGTATCCTAATGGTAGGAACCTTTGTATTCGTATTCAGTTCACCTCATTTTTTGTACGCACAAACGCCCAATCAACATTCAGAGCAGAATTTAGGACCAAGTGGTTTACCACTTCCGCGATTTGCTTCGATTAAACCTACCCGTGTTAATGTACGCATCGGACCAGGAAGCAATTACTCTATCATCTTTACCTACAAAAAACAGGGACTGCCTATTGAAATCATCCAAGAATATGATCAATGGCGCAAAATTCGTGATGCCGAAGGTGATGAGGGATGGGTATATCAATCGCTTTTATCAGGAAAACGAACCGCTATAACTATTCCATGGCAAAAAGATAAAACAAAAAGGCTTATGCTACGCAAAGTTCCTGCAGACAACGCAGAACTTGTAGCAGAAGTAGAGCCTAACGTCATTGGTAATATCCGCCAATGCAATGGATACTGGTGCGAGTTAAACATTAATAACACGCGCGGGTGGCTTCCTCAACCACAGTTATGGGGAATCTATCCTGATGAAAAAATAAAAGGTTGGTAAATTTTCAAATCAACCAATTTTAATTTTTATTCTTTATTAAACTCCTTGAGTCCTATAATTAGATTTTGGGTTTTAACCGAACTATCAAATCAACATGTGAAATTTCCATACCCTCTGGTGGTTTAGGCAAATTCCCGATAATAGGAGCTTCTTCTAAATCGCACGGAATATCAAGAATACGATTTTCACCTTCTATGTAAAAATGATAATGATTAGATGTATTGGTATCAAACCAAGTTTTCGAACCTTCTACGGCAATAATCCGTAATAATCCCGCTTCTGTAAATTGATGAAGCGTATTATAGACAGTTGCTAAAGACACAGGCACACCCAGCGCTATTGCCTCTTCATAAAGCTCCTCAGCAGCAATATGACGGTTGCCTTGAGAAAAAATCATATGAGCAAGCTCTAACCGCTGACGTGTTGGCCGCAACCCGTTTTGACGTAAATGTTTTTCTAACATAGGGATGGAATAGTGATGTACAACCTCCACACAGTCCTTCGCTGACTGTTGTTCTTCATTCAAACCTAAATTGTCTACACTCACCGACATGTTAAAAACCACAACTTATTCCTGTTTAAATAAGGTTAAAATATAAAAATGGGGACAGTATGGTGTAATTTTTATTCCATTTTTAAATAACCCACCGTGTAGGATACATAAAAAAGGGTATTTGTCATTAAAAATGATATAAAATCATTTCCCTCTCCTTAAAATTTGCTCTAAAAGTAGATTATGAAGAAGCGCAGAAGCAAAAATATACATAAATAAATGGAGTAACAATGGCTGAACAAAAGTCTCGCTACACTTATGAAGAACTTCTAAGCTGCGCGCGCGGCGAAATGTTTGGGAGGGGTAATGCACAATTACCTGCACCACCAATGTTGATGATTCATCGAATTACCAAAATTAGTGAAGCCGGTGGTGAATACAATAAAGGAATGGTCCGTGCCGAATTTGATATTACTCCAGACCTATGGTTCTTTGACTGTCACTTTATAGGTGATCCGGTCATGCCAGGATGTCTCGGTTTAGATGGTATGTGGCAATTAACAGGTTTTTTTCTTGGTTGGTTAGGTGAACTTGGCAAAGGAAGAGCTATATCAACAGGTGAAGTAAAGTTGTCAGGTATGGTAACTCCGCAAACCAAACTTCTTGAATATGGAATAGATTTTAAACGTATTCGGCGTGGAAATTTGGTCTTGGGAATAGCCGATGGATGGGTAAAAGCAGATGGGGAATCCATCTATAAAGCGAGAGATTTACGGGTTGCTTTATTTAAAGAAGACTGAAATTATTTCCATTAGTAGGGACATTTTGTTATTCTGTGTGAAACAAGGAGGTATGAATGCGTCGAGTTGTTGTAACTGGAATGGGAATTGTTTCTGCAATTGGGAATAATCCTCAAGCTGTTTTAACTAGCTTGTATGAAGCAAAATCTGGAATTTCTTATGCACCCCAATATGCTGAGTTGGGCTTTCGTAGCAGAGTTTATGCCAAACCTGATGTTAATATAGAAGAATTGGTTGATCGACGTGCTTTACGTTTTCATGGACGTGGAACTGCTTGGAATCACATTGCCATGGATCAGGCAATTGCTGATGCGGGTTTAGAACTTCATGAAGTATCAAATGAACGTACAGGTATCATTATGGGCTCTGGAGGTGCTTCAACTCAGTCAATTGTTGAAGCTGCTGATATTACACGCCAAAAAGGTCCAAAGCGCGTTGGTCCTTTTGTCGTACCTAAAGCAATGAGTTCTACAGCATCTGCAACACTTGCAACTTTTTTTAAAATTAAAGGAGTGAATTATTCAATCTCTTCGGCTTGTGCCACCTCTAATCATTGTATTGGCAATGCTTATGAATTGATACGATACGGTAGGCAAGATCGTATCTTTGCCGGTGGTTGTGAAGATTTGGATTGGACATTATCTGTATTATTCGATGCTATGGGTGCCATGTCCAGCAAATATAATGATGTACCAGAAAAAGCTTCACGTGCCTATGATATCAATCGTGATGGATTTGTTATTGCTGGCGGAGCTGGTGTTTTAGTTCTCGAAGAGTTAGAACTTGCTAAAGCACGTGGAGCAAAAATCTATGGAGAAATTGTTGGGTATGGCGCTACATCCGATGGACATGATATGGTTGCTCCATCTGGCGAGGGAGCAGAACGGTGTATGCGTATGGCGCTTGCAACCGTAAATAATAAAATTGATTATATCAATCCCCATGCAACCGCGACACCTGTTGGTGATCCCCCAGAAATAGAAGCAATCTGCCGTATCTTTGGAGCAGGTGACCAATGCCCTCCAATTTCTGCAACAAAATCCTTGACTGGTCATTCCTTGGGAGCGGCGGGTGTTCAAGAAGCAATCTATACACTATTAATGATGAATCATAATTTTATTTGCGAGAGCGCTCATATTGAAGAACTTGATCCAGTTTTTGCTGATATGCCCATTGTTCGTGAACGTCGAGATCATCAACAACTTAATACTGTATTGTCAAATACATTTGGTTTTGGCGGTACCAATGCAACGCTCATTTTCCAACGCTATGCATAAATAGGAGTTCTTAGCTGGTTGAAAAAAGCACGGTCTTTTACGGAGAATAATATGAAAGGTTTGATGGAGGGCAAACGTGGCCTTATTATGGGGGTTGCAAATGACCATTCGATCGCATGGGGTATTGCGTGTCAACTAGCAGAAGCAGGAGCTGAATTAGCTTTTACCTATCAAGGAGATGCCTTTGGAAAACGGGTTCAACCCTTAGCAGAACAGCTCGGTTGTGAATTGTTACTTGAATGCGATGTTGAAAAAATTGAAAATGTTGATCGTGTCTTTGAACATCTTGAAAAAGAATGGAAAACTATTGACTTCGTTGTTCATGCTATTGGCTTTTCAGATAAGACGCAACTAAAAGGGCGTTATGTTGATGTTACAACACGCGAAAACTTTAAACGCACAATGGTTATTTCGGCTTATTCTTTTACTGAAATTGCTCAACGCGCTGGTAAGCTTATGCCCAATGGGGGTACACTTTTAACACTCACCTATGGAGCTTCCCAACAAGTTGTACCTAATTACAATATCATGGGTGTGGCTAAAGCTGCTTTAGAAGCTATGGTACGCTATTTAGCCGCAGATTTTGGCCCTCAAAATATCCGCGTTAATGCAATTTCAGCAGGACCTGTTAGAACCCTAGCTGGCAACGGCATCGCAGCTGCACGCGCAATCTTTTCGTATCAACGTCGTAACGCGCCATTGCGCCGTACAGTAAATATCCATGAAATCGGAAAATCTGCTCTTTATCTACTCTCTGATTTATCATCAGGTGTTACTGGTGAAATTCATTATGTTGATTCAGGCTATAACATTATGTCTATGCCAACACTTGAAGAATTAAAACAAAGCGAGGACAATCAGGAAGAATAACTATCCATAATGCTTCTGAAAGTGTAGATTTGGCTGTTTGTGTACTGTTTTAGAAGCGTTTTCAACACTTTCTGGCATAACATCTAGAAGTGGGAGAGATGCCTTATTCTCGAAGAGATGCTTTAAACAATAATCGAATATAACTCTATAATCCGCTAAAGCGTTACTGCCTTATCTAATGGTTAACGTAACTTATTGCAAAATTTTCATGATATTATAATCATATCTCTCTTAAGTGTTTGAATAGTTTAAAAGTATACTAAGCCATGCATTTCATCTTTTAGTGCTCGGTTCAATAATGCATCAGCTGCTTCAACTACGCTTTTACCACAAAATAGGATCTGATAAATTTGCTCTGTAATTGGCATTTCTACCCCGATACGTTGCGCTAACATACGTACTTCTTTAGTGTTTAAATAACCTTCAACAACTTGACCAATCTGTTTTACCGCTTTTTCTGTATCCATTCCTTGGCCAAGAAGCATTCCAAAACGGCGATTGCGCGACTGATTATCAGTACATGTCAAAACCAGATCACCTAAACCTGTCATCCCCATAAATGTAGAAAGCTCAGCGCCCATAGCAGTGCCTAAACGACTGATTTCAGCTAACCCTCGCGTGATGAGAGCTACTCGAGCATTTGCTCCAAATCCCATACCATCTGATATCCCTGCACCAATAGCAATGACATTTTTGACAGCTCCACCTACTTGAACGCCTATCATATCTGGATTTTTATAAACTCTAAAATTTTTGCTACAATGGAAAAGTTGCTGTAGTTCTTCACTAAATTTAGCATCAGAAGCTGCAACCGTAATTGCCGTAGGCAAACCAATAGCAAGTTCTTTAGCAAAAGTTGGTCCAGAAAAGACAGCTAAAGGGATTTTATCACCTAAAATCTCACGAGCAACTTCTTGTAAGAGACGTCCTGTACTCGGTTCTAAGCCTTTTGTTGTCCAAATAATACGTGAATGTTGATTTAAATAAGGTTGGAGTTTGTACAATACCTTATGAAACACATGACTTGGAACAGCGATTAATATATCCCGACTTGCGGTTATTGCAGTCTCAAATGAAACTTCAAGCGATAGATTATCGGGAAATCGAACATCGGGTAAAAATGACTGATTGCAGCGGTATTCCTGTAATTTTCTGATATGTTGAAGGTCATGTCCCCATAATAAAACCCGATAACCGTTACGGGCAAGTGCAATGGCTAATGCAGTACCAAAAGAACCAGCACCAATAACTGTCATCGAAGCAGTATTCATTAAGTTTCCTGATAATTTTTCAAATTTTCGTTTTAATTGTATATTATTGTTGCAATATCTTTTAATATAAATTCACTAAATTTTAAAGCCTTACCTCTTCAGGGCTTTATCTAATACAACACGTAATCTTTTTAAAGATCTTCATATTTTTTGTACTGAATTATATGGACAAATTCTTGTACATTCTACAAATGACTATTTGAAACAAAGTTAAGGCTTTGCTAAATTCTCTATGGATTTTCTCATTTAAAATAATGCCCCCTCAATAATTATTATATTGCTTCCCTGTACAAAACACTTACGTCCCATTAACATTTTTGCACCTAACATCTACCAAAAGAGCCAATGCTTAGCACTGACTCCTATGGATATTTTATTATTGGTAACTACTTTATGGGAGCTTGCGTATTGGCACTTGACCAATGGGCATTTCTACCCCTGGAGCCTGCTCTACAGGAGCTTGCGTATTTGG
>NZ_JH725115.1:0-242372 GCF_000278115.1 Bartonella sp. DB5-6 | reverse complement strand
GGGCATTTCTACCCCTGGAGCCTGCTCTACAGGAGCTTGCGTATTTGGTGTTTTATCTATAGAGTCTCGGGCGCCTAATAAATGTTCCTCTGGCTTTTTTATGTCTGATAATTTCTCCACCGGTACTGAGCTATTTCCTTCTATCTTTTCCGGTTCAATAATACGTCCTGAACCACCCATCATATTATAATTCAAATGGGAAATAGCCCACCAAGTACCTCCAATAATAACAAAAACGCAAATAGCTGCAAACCACAAAGCGCTTAAATTCCATTTAGCATCTGGACCAGAATTCAAATGTAAAAAGAAAACAATCTGCACAATAATTTGAATAATCGCCATCCCAATAAGATACGCAACCTTTGTGCTAATTGCCCAGCTTTCCATCATTCCATACATCACAGGAATAAAAGAGCCTAAAGTGAAAAATACAGCCAGAATAAAGCCAACTAAATAGGAACTAGTACTGGGACTATGTGTTTCATTATGCATACTCATTACAGTGCTCCTAACAGATAAACCATGGTGAAAACACCAACCCACACAATATCAAGTAAATGCCAGAAAATTGAAAGACATGCCAAACGCGTTTTATTATCTTGATCTAAACCACAACGACGAAGATGAAAAAACATGACTACCATCCAAAGAAGACCAACACTTACATGAAGACCATGTGTACCAACCAAAGCAAAAAACGCCGACCAATAAGCAGATAGAATTTCTCGTCCAAAAAGCTGTAAGCCTGTTGCAGGATCAATACCAGCATAAGCACCAGGATCGTAATAGAACACCTCGCTCAAAAGCTCATGGAATTCGTAAATTTCCATTCCAATAAAGCAGCATCCAAGTACAAAAGTAATAATCATCCATAAACGCACACCACTAAGATTACCTTTATGCGCTTGTACTATTACAAACCCATAAGTAATTGAGGATAGCAATAAAATGGCAGTTTCAACCAAAACAAATTTTAAATCAATAAATTCACTTCCAGCTTTCCCTCCTCCATAAGAAGCAGAAAAAACAGCAAAACTTGAAAAAAGCGTCGAGAACAGGATCAAATCCGAAAGAATATAGACCCAAAAACCAAATATCATTATCGAACTGCTATCATGATGATGCTCATCAATGTGCGTATTATCTATTGTCATCGCACTCATACTGTTGCTCCTTGTTCTTTAAGAACAGCCGTAAAAGCATCTTCAGTCTTTTGTACTTCTTCAGCTGGAATATAGTAACCATGGTGATTACCTATTAACGAATGACACACAATCGTTGCAACAAAGCCAATCATCCCAATCGCAACGAGCCACCAAATATGCCAAACAAGCGCAAAACCGACAACTAAAGAAAAGAACCCCGCAATAATTCCGGCCGATGTATTTGATGGCATATGAATTTTCGAAAATCCACTTGTCGGCCGCTGATAACCATCCTTCTTCATATTCCAATAAGCATCATCAGTTTCTACTCTTGGAAGTATTGCAAAGTTGTAAGAAGGAGGAGGTGAAGAAATAGACCATTCAAGTGTCCGTGCATCACCCCAAGAATCATTTAATGTTATCGGTAAACGGCCCTTATGTTTGATACCATACCAAATCGCCAAAACAACTTGCAGCACAAAACAAAGGATACCAAGCAAGATAATAATAGCCCCCAGAGCAGCAATCATAAACATTGGCTGCCAACTAGGTTCCATATAATGTTGAAGGCGCCGCGTTGCACCCATCAAGCCAAGCGCATAAACTGGGAAAAAAGCAAGATAAAAACCAATGAACCAACACCAGAAAGACGCAATACCAAGTGCCCGATTTGGTTTATAACCAAAAACTTTTGGAAACCAAAAAGCAAGCCCAGCTAAATAAGCAAAAACGACACCTCCAATAATTGTATGATGGAAATGTGCTACCAAAAAGAGCGAATTATGAAATTGCCAATCAGCAGGCACAATAGACAACAAAACACCTGTTAATCCACCACCAACAAACGTAAAAATCATTCCCATGCACCAAAGCATTGGGGGCTCAAAGCGAATCCGACCTTTATGCATAGTCAGCAACCAATTAAAGACTTTAACACCTGTAGGAACGGCGATAATCATCGTTGCAATACCAAAGAAGGTATTTACAGCTTCACCTCCACCCATTGTAAAGAAATGATGCCCCCAAACGAGCAAAGAAAGAATTAAAATAACCAACATTGCCCATACCATTGAAGTATAACCAAAGAGGCGCTTTGAAGAAAAAGTTGAGACAACCTCAGAAACAATGCCAAAAGCAGGAACAACCAAAACATAAACTTCAGGATGACCAAAAATCCAAACATAGTTAATCCACACCATCGGATTTCCGCCACCAACATTGGTAAAGAAATTCATATCCAAATAACGATCACACGCCAAGAGTGCAAATGCTACAGCTAAAACGGGATAAATAACTAAAATAAGGATATTACTAACAAAAGCGCTCCAACAAAAGACTGGCATTTTCATCATTGTCATCCCAGGAGCACGCATTTTAATAATGGTTGCAACAAAATTGATTGACCCCATCGTTGTCGCGATACCAGAAAGCTGAAGCGACCATAAATAATAATCTACCCCTGTGTCTGGGCTATTTTGCAATTCAGAGAAAGGCGGATACATCAACCAACCACCACGACCAAAATTACCGATACCAAGTGATATATTAATTAATATCGCCCCTGCTACTGTAATCCAAAACCCCAAATTATTTGCAAATGGAAAAGCAACATCACGAGCACCAATCTGAAGTGGTATAAGATAATTGAAAAGACCAAATAAAATCGGCGTAGCCATGAAAAAAATCATAATGACACCATGGGCCGAAAAAATCTGATCAAAATGCTCAGGAGGTAAATAACCCGCCGTTTCACTCCCGAGCGCCAAAGCCTGATGCGTTCGCATCATAATCGCATCGGCAAAACCGCGAACAAGCATGATAATGCCAAGCACGATATACATAATGCCAATGCGTTTATGATCAACTGTTGTAATCCAATTTCGCCATAGAACGCCCCACCATCCAAGTACTGTCAAAGCAATAACAGCAATCAAACCACCCGCAACAATCGCAATACATGTGTATAAAACGATCGGTTCATGTGCAAGTGCATGAAAAGCACCAGCCGTAGGATCTGTAAGTCTTCCAAACATTTCTCAACCCGTATCAAATAAATTTCAGTCTGAAGAAACCTTACTTTTAAAAGAGTTCCTTCTCTATTGACGCCCTAAATAGCATCAGGATCAAAAACAGAACAAAGCGCACCCCAAAGCGTTTGAGCCGCTGCACGCTTCATTAAGTCCTCATTACATACCGTATTTTCATCAACACATCGATTGACAATCCGGTAGTAAAGCCGCTTCTCAACGGGTGCAAAATAACGCACTTCAGCATCTTTTTCCTTCGCAGCAACATCACCCATACGAGGCGCAATAGAAAGCTGACGATAAGACGCACGATCTAAGATTTGCCCATTAGCCCGAGCTTTAGAAATCCAATTATCAAAATCCTGCAAAGAAACAGAATGCCATTGAAACCGCATCCCTGCAAAACCATCACCACTGTAATTCGCTGAACTTCCTTTGAATGTTCCTTGCTCATCAGCTACCAAATGCAATTTAGAATTCATCTGTGGCATAGCGTAAAGAACTGTGCCCAGTTTTGGTACCCAAAAGGCATTAACAGAACTCTCTGACGTCAACTGCAACAAAACCTGACGACCTTTAGGCGCATAAATTTCATTAATCGACGCAACATTATATTCAGGATAAATAAAGAGCCATTTCCAATCAAGAGCTACAACATCTACTTGCAATGGCTTCCCTTCCCCAACGACTTCCACTGGAAGCGGATTCTCTGGTTCAAGTTTATAGGTGTAATAGGCTGTCAACGTACCTAAAACCATCACGATAACAATTGGAATACCCCACATAAATGCTTCAATTTTATTTGAATGCCCCCAATCAGGAAGATACTCTTCTGTCGTGTTTGATGCACGATATTTAATGGCTAAAAATACCACACTGACCATAACTGGAATCACAACGCAAAGCATAACAGCAACACAAACAATAATTAAAATAAGCTGTTGCCGTGCAATATACCCTGCTGGGTGAATAACATCAAATTTACAACCTGATAAAAACAATGTCCCCCCTAAAATCACGAGCATCTTTACTTGTCTAACAAAGTTTCTCATTTCACCTGCCCACCATACATATCGGAAATTGTCACTAAAAAACGACAAAATCTCAATAGAATACTTACCTATTTGAAAACAATTATCAAGTAAATTCAAATACCCTCATCGATATTATAAAATTTTCTATCCCTCTGTACTAAATTTAAGCCTCTTAGCAATATATTCAAGCGCAAACCAGTATCCATCACTCCCACAACCGGCGATGACCGCATCCACACCTATAGACGTATAAGAATGGTGGCGAAAAACTTCACGCTGATAAATATTAGATAAATGAACCTCTACTTTTGTCCCTGAAAATATTTTTAATGCATCAAGAAGTGCAACAGATGTATGGCTGTAAGCAGCTGGATTTATGATCAATCCAGCACTTACCCCAATCGCTGCTTGGACCAATTCTATCAATTGACCCTCACAGTTACTTTGATGAAAATGTACTATCACGCCAGTTCTTGTTGCCCATTCTCTGCAAAATTTTTCAATATCTTCTAAGGTTTCAGTTCCATAAATTTCTGGCTCACGTCTACCAAGTAAATTCAAATTAGGACCATTTAAAACCGTTATAACTGTAGACATAGCAAGCCTCTTCGTTTCGACCGTCACCTTATAAAAAAATTTAGCATGTTTTTTACTGCAATAAAGCTCCATCCCTAATCTCAAAAAACTCTGCTCGTCCTTTCAAGGCATCAAATAAAATGTGATCTGTTCCTGTCATAAATGTTTGTCCACCTAGGTCATCAAGAACATCAAATAAAGCAGCACGCCTATAAGAATCAAGATGTGCAACCATTTCATCAAGAAGAAGAATGGGAGCCTTATATGACATCATGCCTGTTAAACGCGCATGACATAAAACCAAACTTGTCAGCAAAGCTTTTTGTTCACCTGTTGAACAAGATCCTGCAGCCATATTTTTATCAGCATAAAAGACCTGCAAATCCGTACGATGCGGTCCCTCTAATGTCCGCCCAGCAGCACGATCTATTGCGCGGTTATGTTGCAACCGATCATAAAATTGTTCTTCAACCTCAATCGCCGATATCTTACTCAGAGCTGTTTCTAAAAAGCCATCAATTTGCAAAAAAACCCGTGGGAAAGGTATCTGAAATGGCGTTTGTGAAAACATGTCATTTAAAAGCCGAATAACATCGATACGCGCCGCAGCAATAGCCGTTGCAAGTTCTGCCATTTGCTTTTCTAAAGCATCAAACCAAGAACAATCATTATTTCCATCTGAAAACAAACGATTACGTGCGCGCATAGCCCTATCATAATCTGCTATGCGGCGACTATGCAAAGGATCAATAGCCAAAACCATATGATCCAAGAAACGACGACGCTCAAGTGTAGAACCCGTAAAAAGCCTATCCATAGAAGGGGTAAGGATACTAATATGACCGTAATCTGTTAGGCAATCACTTGTCTCATTCACACCATTAATATGTACTTTCCGGCTGTTATCACCAATTTCCAAAGCTGTACCAATATTCACTTCACCATAAAGAGCACATTCAAGACGCGCAAATACAACAAACCCCTCGCCCCCACCATCTGCAAAGCTAACATCAGAATAGGACGCACGCCGCAAACCACGACCAGGAGAAAGAAAGGATAAAGCCTCTAAAAGATTAGTCTTACCAGCACCGTTATGACCAGTAAAAACCACATTCTGACCTGAAAAACGGATATTAAAAGAAGGATAATTGCGATAACGCCAAAGATTTAGCTGTCTTACTGCCACTTTGTGCACATGACAAGCCATGCATTGCAAAACTATCTTCCCTAAACGCGAATGGGCATCAGCACGTAAAGCGCATCCGCATCATCATTATCACGAATCAGAGCTGGTGCTACAGCGTCAGCCAACATAAAAACCATCTCATCACTCGAAAATTGCCCTGCAATATCCAAAAGATAACGTGAATTAAACCCTATTTCAAGCGGATTAGATGTGTAATTTGCTGCTAATTGATCTTCCGCGTTTCCCGAATCAGGATTATTAACAATAAGCTTCAATTGCCCATGCTCAATCATTAACTTCACCGCACGCCCACGATCACTCGAAATTGTTGAAACACGGTCAACCGCAGAAGAAAATTCCTGCCTATTGACAATCAATCTTTTATCATTTCCAAGAGGGATAACACGTTGATAATCTGGGAATGTTCCGTCAATTAATTTTGATGTAAAAACTACAGAACCTACAGAAAAACGAATCTTTGTCTCTGAGAGCTCCACACACATATCCCCATCGATTTCTTCTGAAAGAAATTTTTGCAACTCCCCTACGGTTTTACGAGGAATAATGACACCTGGCATACCATCAACACCTGAAGGAGCTTCCATATCAACCTGTGCCAATCGGTGACCATCAGTTGCAACCAAACGCAGTTTCAAAATACCGTCATTAACAACATGAAAATAAATACCATTAAGGTAATAACGTGTTTCTTCAGTAGAAATAGCAAATTGCGTACAATCAAGTAAATGTTTCAACCTCGATGCCGACAGAGAAAAACGATAACCGAACTGACCCGGAAGCGACTCTGGAAAATCTATTTTTGGAAGACACTGAAGCTGAAAATTTGCACAACCCGAAACAACAGACATAGTATTTGCTTGATTTACATCAACTGATAATACAATTTCACTGCCATCAGAAAGTTTTCGAACTATATCATATAGCAAATGTGCTGGAACAGTTATTGCCCCAGCTTGTTCAACATTTGCTATAAAAGATTCCGTAACCTCTAAATCAAGATCTGTTGCTTTTAATTGCACACTGCCATTATCTGCATCAATTAGCACATTCGATAGAATAGGAACAGTATTACGACGCTCTACCACACGGTGAACACGACCAAGAGATCTGAGAAACTGATTGCGATCAACTGTAATACGCATAAAATCCCCGTTACAATTTACCAAAAACTATAAGAATTCTCTAGATTGAAAATAACCTATCCCCTTAAGAATCACCTATTGGACTCTATTCAACCTCTTTTAAAATGGCAAGTCACTACTGCATAAAAAAACAGCACTTCCCATTAAGCCCTTTGTGATATTTCTCCAAGAGAGGAAAACTATAAACACTACGCAGCCTGCTCTCCAATCAATCGCTTAAGCAATTCAAGCTCTTTCGCCAGTGTCTGATCACCACAAACCAAATCCTCAATTTTACGCACAGCATGTAGAACTGTCGTATGATCACGTCCACCAAAACGGCGCCCAATTTCTGGCAATGAACGAGGTGTTAACATTTTTGCTAAATACATAGCGACTTGTCTCGGCTTCACAACTGTACGCGTCCGACGATTAGACAACAAATCCTGTTTAGAAACATTATAATGGCGCGCAACAGTACGCTGAATTTCTTCAATCCGGATACGCTTTGGTTCACCAGAACGTATCAAATGACCTAATAATTCATCAATCCGCTCTAAAGATAAATCAGACTCGAAAGACTGACGAAATAATAACTGATTAAATGCTCCTTCAATATCACGTCCCGACCCCGAAACCGTTCTAGCAATATACTCCAAAATATCATCGGAAATTGAGATCACATTATCATCTTGTTGCGCCAGCTTCAATCGCTGATGCAGCATTTTCAAACGCATCTCATAATCTGGTGCTTCCATTTCAAGAGCCACCCCTCCCTGAAGACGAGAGCGAACTCGAAGATCAAGCGATTCTAATTCTGCTGGTGGACGATCCGCAGCCACAACAACCTGTTTGGCACTATCAAGCAACATGTTAAGCAAATGACAAAATTCGTGTTGTATCGACTTTCCTTGCAAAAATTGCATATCATCAATAATGAGAAGATCAATATCACGAAGCTGCTCTTTAAAAGAAAGAGCATCATTATCACGAATAGCCGTCGCAAAACGCCACATAAAATATTCAGCCGTCAAATAAATAACCCGCGCAGGCGAACGCTTCAGTGCGGCAGCTGCAATAGCTTGAAGCAAATGTGTTTTTCCTAAACCGACAGATGCATGAACAAAAAGAGGATTGAATCTTAAGGCACTTTTATGTCCTTCTGCAATCGAACGTGCCGCAGCTAAAGCAACACGATTAGAAGAACCCTCTACAAAATTTTCAAAAGTATAGCGAGAATCAAGCGGTGAACCAAAAATACCTGCTCGAACGCTTTTTGCGGAATGCTCTGTATAATTCTCAACAAAAGATGGAGTCGTTTGTTCTTCCAGAACAACAGGAGCCGCACTCGTTTTACAAACCACACCTCCTGAAACACGCTTCATACCACGAACGATGACTTCAACGCGAAGAATCGCTGAATTCTCTTGTTTCCATAAATTTGTCAAAAGAGAACCATAGTGATTACTAATCCATGAACGCAAAAACGCTGTGGGAACAGAAAGCTTCACAAGATTTCGACTATATTCAGCAAGCTTCACACGACCAAACCAACTCGTATAAGCCTCGATACCAACCTGCGTCTTTAATTGTGCCATCACACGTGCGAAGGCTGCCGCACCTTCCTCCTCTAAAATGATAGGACGCTCTACAGAAGCATTCCTACTCACCGCCCCACCACTATCCGTCATCTTACTCTTTATTATTTTCTCTGCCGACAGGATACTTACCGAAACCCTTTTAAAGGAACTAGCTTTAGAGTTCAATTTATCCACCATCTTTCATCCTGATAAAAATAAAAAATTTGTCCTACTAAACAGCTAAAAATAAACTTAGCGAAAGCAAAACGCCCTACCCCAAGATTACTCATCCTCCCCTAGGACAGTCTCATTACAACCCCATCAACAAAGATAACCAATAAGATTCACTTACATCCATGATATGATCCAATTCTTTAAAACGGTAAGCATACCAATCAAAAAATTAAGAAACGCGTCAGAAAACCTCTCTAACATGAGAGCCCATTCACTCAACGTGATACAGGATAATGAGTTGATGTGACCCCTGTATGTTTTTAGTCTCCATAAGGACCATACAAAACAGCAGAGGTAAAATGCAAGAGGTCAAAATAAAATCAAAAAACCCTAAAAAGCCATCATAAACCTGTTCATATAAACAAGGTATGAGAAAAATAATTGATTCAATTCATTTTTTTTTTCTAAATTTACTAATAATTAAAGAATCTCTTCAGATTAAAAAAAAAAAATAAAAATGCTTGACAAAAAAGACTCTGCAAAAATCCACAAAACTTGTGGATAACCATACAGATTCTACAAATTTTCTCTATTCTTCCGTGGAAAGAATCGCTGGAATTCTCTCCTTTAAAAGCGTCATATTTTCTGAAAATAAATAAAAAAACCAGCATCTACACAGATGCTGGCTTGATTTTTAATAAAATGAAAAAACTTAAACGCTAAGAGCTTTCAAACGTTGTGCTAAACGCGATACTTTCCGCGCAGCAGCATTCTTATGAAAAACTCCTTTGGAAACCGCACGCATAATTTCAGGTTCAAAATTCTTAAACGCTATTTCCGCAGATGCCTTATCGCCACCAGCCAAAGCATCATCAAATTTACGTACAAAGGTACGAACACGCGAACGGCGGGCCTTATTAACCTGTGTACGTGCCATAACTTTGCGCACCGCTTTTCGAGCAGAAGGTGTATTCGCCATAAATATATCTCTCTTTCAACGCACAGGATAGGAGGATTTTAAATAACACCTCACCTCATCCAAATAAATCCAAGCCAAGCAAAACTATAAAGCCGCTGATAACTGTACGGCTTATAACGCAATCTTCAAGCCAACGTCAATCGAATTTTCAAAAAGAGACATAAAAAACAAGGACAAGCTCCTTAACTCCTACTTTAAGAGTTTTAAAAACACTTCTAAACTAACAAATACAGCCTAAATCGCCAGATTGCGTAAAACATATTGTAAAATTCCGCCATGATGCAAATAATCTAACTCGTCTTCAGTATCAACACGGCACAATAATGGAACAGTTTTTACCATCCCATCGGAAAAAGTGATGGTGGCTGTAGTCTTTTGACGAGGTTTCAAGCTATGAACCCCTTCAATCGTTACTTTTTCATCACCTCTTAAACCCAAAGATTGCCAGCTCGCACCCGCTTCAAACACAAAAGGAACAATTCCCATACCGACAAGATTAGAACGATGAATCCGTTCAAAAGATTGAGCAATCACCGCTCTTACACCAAGAAGATTTGTGCCCTTAGCTGCCCAATCACGGGATGACCCATTGCCATATTCAATACCGGCAAAAACAACAAGCGGAACACCTTCTCTTTTATATGCCCTTGCTGCATCATAAATTGCTTGCTCTTCTTTTGATGGATAATGAATTGTATAGCCTCCTTCGCGACCATTTTCTCCTAGCATGAAATTACGAATGCGAATATTGGCAAAGGTTCCACGCATCATCACTTCATGATTTCCACGACGCGTTCCATACTGGTTAAAATCAGCTACGTTGACCCCATGATCCAGCAAATATTTTCCCGCAGGAGAATCAAGCTTAATGGAACCAGCAGGAGAAATATGATCTGTTGTGATTTTATCACCAAACAAACCCAAAATCCGTGCATCTTTAATGTCTTGTAAGGCATCAGGAATCTTTTTCATATCATTAAAATATGGTGGATTACGCACATATGTCGATTGTTCATCCCAAGAATAAGTAGCACCTGTTGGAACTTGGACTTTTTGCCAATTTTCGTCTCCTTTAAATACGTCTGCATATTTTTCGGCAAAAATCTTACGTGTGACATTCTTTTCGATAAACTCCTGTATTTCTTTAGAAGTTGGCCAAATGTCTCTCAAATAAACAGGTTTTCCGTCTAAACCTTCTCCAAGAGGCTCCTTGGTTAGATCTTTACGAACCGTTCCTGCCAAAGCGTGTGCAACAACTAACGGTGGTGAAGCTAAATAATTCGCTTGCACATCAGGTGATACACGCCCTTCAAAATTACGATTTCCTGAAAGAACCGCAGCAGCAATTAAACCATTATTATTAATCGTTTTGGAAATAGCAGGCAACAAAGGACCAGAATTCCCTATGCACGTGGTGCACCCAAAACCCACTAAATTAAACCCTAATGTATTTAAATCTTTTTGGAGACCGGAGTTAATAAGGTAAGCTTCAACAACTTGCGAACCAGGAGCAAGAGAAGTCTTAACCCACGGTTTGCTCTTGAGACCTTTCGCTACAGCATTACGTGCCAAAAGACCTGCAGCAATAAGAACACTTGGATTTGATGTATTCGTACAAGAGGTAATTGCAGCAATCACCACATCACCGTGACCAAGCACGTATTCCTCACCTTCAACCTGATAACGGTTATCTTGTCCAGAAGTCTTCTTATAGTCATTGATCAATGCATTCTCAAAACCTTGCCCAACACTTTCCAATGCGATACGCCCTTCAGGACGTTTAGGTCCAGCCATAGAAGGCACAACACTTTCCAAATCTAATTCAATTGTATCACTAAAAATG
Source organism: Bartonella sp. DB5-6 (assembly GCF_000278115.1). Lineage (GTDB taxonomy): Bacteria > Pseudomonadota > Alphaproteobacteria > Rhizobiales > Rhizobiaceae > Bartonella > Bartonella refiksaydamii. The sequence continues at coordinate 230,686 of NZ_JH725115.1, read as the reverse complement.
GGATTGGCTATTGCTTCATCATGCCACATCCCTTGTGCTTTGGAATAAGCTTCCACTAAAGCTATCCGATTTTCATCGCGCCCTGTCATATTGAGATAACGCACTGTTTCCTTATCAATTGGAAAAAAACCACATGTTGCACCATATTCAGGGGCCATATTAGCAATCGTCGCCCGATCAGCAAGCGTCATGTGCTCTAGACCAGGGCCAAAAAACTCAACAAATTTACCGACAACACCCTTCTTACGTAGAATTTGCGTCACCATCAATACTAAATCGGTAGCCGTTACACCTTCTTTAAGCTTACCTGTTAAACGGAAGCCAATCACTTCAGGCAACAACATAGAAACGGGCTGTCCTAACATTGCTGCTTCTGCTTCAATACCACCAACACCCCAACCTAAAACACCCAAACCATTCACCATAGTTGTATGCGAATCGGTTCCCACACAAGTATCAGGATAAGCCGTCTGATGTCCTCCTTCATTCTTTATCCACACGCACTGCGCTAAATATTCTAGGTTAACTTGGTGGCAAATCCCTGTTCCTGGAGGTACAACGCGAAAATTTTGAAACGCTTGCTGCCCCCACTTAAGGAAACGATAACGTTCACCATTGCGTTCATATTCATGCCTAACATTTTCTTTAAAAGCCATAGGACTGCCAAAATCATCAACGATAATTGAGTGGTCAATGATAAGATCAACGGGAATAAGAGGATTGATTTTTTCAGCGTTCCCTCCAAGTTTGACCATAGCATCGCGCATCGCAGAAAGATCAACAACCGCAGGGACACCAGTAAAATCTTGCATAAGAACGCGCGCAGGGCGGTAGGCAATTTCCGCACCAGCACTGCCTTTGTCATTTAACCACTTAGCAACGTTTAAAATATCCTCTTTCTTAACTGTACGACCATCTTCAAACCGTAATAAATTTTCAAGAATCACTTTCATCGAAAACGGCAAACGAGAAACACCTTGAAGTCCATTCTTCTCCGCCTCGATCAAACTATAATAAGTATATTCTTTGCCACCAACATCTAAAGCTCTGCGACAATTAAAGCTATCAATTTGAGTCACAACTGACCACCCTCATATTACAAACCATCCAATTTCCCAGAACGAATAATACAAACTACGAGTCAAGGTCGTAGCTTGAGTGCAAACGTAATCACCCCTGCCATCCATCTCCCTCTCTACCTTTTCATCGGCAAATTCGGAAATCGGTGCTAAAAACTATTCCACACCAGATCTTGATGTTCCACATGCCTTATAGAACTATTTCTAGAACTATTCTAGGTACAAATGCATAAAAAACGTGTTTTTTATCCTATAATGCAATAAAGATTATAGCAACAAAAGCAAAACAGGTAAGCACATGGTGTTATCGGGCAAAGATTTAGCGGCTCATCGAAACGAAGAAGTGCTATTCCAAGGTCTTTCTTTTTGTTTATTTCCACAGCAACTTATGACAATCACAGGCCCAAATGGAATCGGAAAATCTACATTACTGCGAATCATTGTCGGTCTTCTTGAAGCTGCCGAAGGTGTTGTAAGTCTTAAAGACCAAGAACAAACATACCCCGTAGCAACTGCATGCCATTATCTTGGTCCACAAAATGCTATGAAACCTCTGTTATCTGTCATAGATAATTTGCAATTTTGGTCAGCATTTTATGGACAACATCTACGCTATCCGCGTGAAGCTCTTGCCGACGTAGGTCTTTCTAATCTTGAACACTTACCCTTCAATGTTCTGTCAACCGGTCAAAAAAAACGTGTAGCCATTGCCCGTCTTTTACTCTCCTATCGTCCTATTTGGATTTTAGATGAACCAATATCGGGAGTTGATATTCATGCTCAAACTCTCCTTGCCAATATTTTTCAGCACCATCTAAATCAAGGAGGCATGATTATCGCTGCAACCCATAATCCTCTTGGCATTCCAGAAAACCATAAAATCGCCCTAGAAAAATTCTTACCTCCCTTGGAGATAAGTAAATGAAAGCACTATTCTGGCGTGATCTTAAATTAATCTTGGCACCACAAGCTTCTTCCTTAACAGGACTTTTGTTTTTCATTGCTGTTATTATGATAACTCCCTTTGCCATTGGGCCAAATCCTAAAATTCTTACACAAATAGGCCCAGGCATATTATGGTTTGGAGCCCTTTTCGCAGGACTGCTTAATCTTAATAAACTTTTTCAAACCGATCGTGATGATGGAAATCTTGATCAATTCATACTTTCCGGACAAAGGCAAAGTTTCACACTGATTGTCTTTACCAAATGCCTTGCCCATTGGGTAGGAACAATGCTGCCCCTTATTTTTGCTACTCCTATTTTAGGATTCATGCTCCATTTAAATGCAACAATAACTTTTACAACAACACTCACCCTCTTATGCGGAACACCTGCTATTATTTTTATCGGCGCTATAGGAGCTGCTCTTGCAACGTCATTGTTACACAGTACTCTTCTCATTTTTATCATCATCTTGCCGTGGGTCATTCCAATCATGATTTTTGGTGTTTCAGCTGCGACAGCCCCTACAAACCCAAATGTTTCTTTTCTCACTTCCTTGACTCTTCTTATCGCTTTTTCACTTCTTTTAAGTCTTTTTAGCTCTTTTGTTGCTGCTATAACGCTCAAGCTTTTATCAGAATAATAAAAGGTAATTGCCGCACAGTAAAACTCTGCCTATTATAAATCTCATGAATAAAACATCTCACATACATAAAACGAGGTCACTCTCAACAAGTTTAACCCGTTTCATGAAAATAAGCGGCACGGTTTTGCCTTGGTTAACCGGTATAACATTGTGCCTTCTTATCTTAGGGCTTATTTTGATTATGTATTCTCCTGATGACTATCAGCAGGGTAGCACCGTCAAGATTATGTATATTCATGTACCATTCGCGTGGTTGTCTACATTTTGTTATATCATAATAAGTACTGCTGCTTTAGGAAATCTGATTTGGAGATATCATCTTGCTAATGTAGCACTCAAATGTGGAGCACCTATTGGAGCAATTTTTACTGCCTTATCCCTAGTGACAGGCGCGCTTTGGGGGCGCCCGACATGGGGAACATGGTGGGTATGGGATGCACGGCTAACATCAGTTCTGATCTTGTTTTTTATTTACCTTGCTATTGTCATGCTCGCTCGCGCTTTTGATAACCACGAAAAAGCTGCACGCGCTACAGCAATTCTTACACTCGTTGGACTTGTGAATATCCCCATTATCAAATTTTCTGTTAATTGGTGGAATACACTGCACCAAAAAGCATCACTTTTACGTTCAGGAGGACCAACAATCGACCGTGCTATGTTATGGCCTCTCATAACAATGATATTTTGTTTTAGCTTTATGTTTATTTTGCTTTATTTGATGGCTATGCGCAACGAAATCAATAATCGCCATATACAAATACTTCAGATAAAAAGGGCCCGTGACGCACAACATAAGGACTCTTCATCATGCTCGACTTAGATAGCATTTACAGTGGATTTTTAGGAAATCTCTCTCAGCGAATTGATTTTTTCCTTGGTACTCTTCGCCACGAACAAATTGTTATTTTGAGCTACATGCTTTCCGCAATTTCCCTCCTCTGTTTTATTGGATACACACTTCTCAAAGGTATATACCAAAAAAAAATCCTACAACAGTTGAACAAAAAAGAGATCTTTCGAAAAGAAAAATAAAATGAAAATCACCCCGCAAAAATCTAAAAAAAACATATCTTTGTCCATCGTGTTTAGTCTTTTTGGACCATTTGTGTGTTTTCTTCTTCTCATTGTGCTCTTTTTCTATTTTATAGACAACAAACACCCTAATGATACTCTTCTTCTCCCAAACACATTTGAAAAGTCCGCTCCCCAAATCAGTCTTCCCCTCCTTGGTAATGAAAAGCATCTTCTCAACTCGGAACAATTTAAAGGGCGTGTAACACTGGTTAATTTTTGGGGATCTTGGTGCCACTCCTGTCGCGAAGAGCATCCACTTCTTATGAAGATTGCACAAGATCAACGTTTTGATCTTATTGGCATTAATTATAAGGATAGCAAAGAAAATGCCCGACGCTTTCTGAACAGTTTTGGTAATCCTTTTAAATTTATTGGCTTTGATGTTTCAGGGCATACAGCCATTAACTGGGGAGTGTATGGACCACCAGAAACCTTTCTTCTGAATACAGAAAGCATCATTATTGCTAAATATGTTGGCCCTTTAACATGGCAAATTTATCAGAAAAAAATCCTGCCAAAAATCGAACAAGCTATCATGACAAAAGAAACATCAAACGGCAATGCATTCATCCATAAAGACAATTTATCATTTTCCCATATTGAATGAAAATACTGTTAAATTTTCTCACTTCAACGCGTCTTATGATGAATCCTCAAAAATGTTTACTTGCACGTCACAAAATGCAAAAGTAAGTCCAACATTGGAAGTTAGTAGTATGGTGGTGCTAGCCCATACCTTCACAAGCATAAAAATGTTCGTATCCCATAGATCTTGCATTATCCCATTCTCACGACCAATGAGATTGAGGGAAAGAAAAAAGATCTCTTTAAAACAAGTACGTAAATAAATGAACAAGTGGTGCGCTATTCTTCATGAAGCCACAATCCTATTAAGGAACGCAAAAAACAAAAACGTGAAGCTCTATATAACCTCCATTAAGAATATCGTTCTGGATGCTTTGGAAATCCATAAAGTTAAATTAAAAAAGACAGTGAAAGTGGATAACTGTTGGCACCTTTACGGCACATAATCATGTAATGATACGAAAGAATAACACGTGAATGAGCGCTTTTACAGAAAGAATTTCTCACATTCATTCAAACCCCATCTTCACAAACTTCTCTCTCTCAGCAGCTTATATATTTAATGATAAAGCATAATAGAAGGCAATACGAGATTACATTGCAAACATTTATTATACTCTTATCCGCCGTCTTTCAGATATTGGCTGAAATGCTATTTTAGCATGAAAAGCACAATAAGGACTATTTTCACCAGAATCGGCACCACAAAAATGAAAATCCGCTGCCAAAGGATCACCAACTGGCCATCTACATGTATTTTCACTCAATTGCAAAAGATTAAGCTGACGTGATATAGGTACAACTACGCTTGACTTCGCGGACACATCAATCTCTGTCACATCCTCCGCTATAAACTCCGTCTTTAAAGCTGTTTCTCCCTCACTGCAAGATGTAACATCCGTTGGCAATATCGTCGGTGTAGTACGACGTACACGCGAAGATGATGGGGTAGCTGGTGTCTTTTGCGCACGCGTCACTCCTTGTGCTGTCTTACCGCGTCCCGGTAACTTTAACCGATGTACTTTACCGATTACAGCATTCCTACTAACCCCACCTAATTGAGCTGCAATCTGACTTGCACTTAAACCCTCACTCCAAAACTTCTTAAGAAGCTCAACGCGTTCACATGTCCAACCCATATCAGCACTCCATTCTGATCACCTCATTGAGAGGCCTCCATTGCATCTTCAAATGTTTGAAGAATATCTCCAACCAGTTGAATAAAAAAATTATAACTCTACTCGAGCACAAAAAAAATCCACTCAGCCTATGGAATTTACAAACCGAACCACAATCCCATTTGTTGATTTAAACTACAATACGCACTGACTCCCTGACAAGAGCCTTTTTCTCTTGAAGAGTCTATTTAGAATGTTTTCCCCAACTTGCGAATTCATCATAGATTAAATTATTGTATTTGCTTAAGACTTTTTCCTACAAATGTTTCTTGCAGAACCTTTATTGACTTTTTACCAATCCTTGCAACGGTGATCTATCATGTAGGAGTGGTAATTGATTGTAATGAAACGCTGAGCGCGCTATACTTTGAAGATACGACATTTTTTACTTGCAGCATTTTTTGTTTATTGTATAGCAACGTTTAAAATATAAAGGAAATCATGATGAGCGTTACTGCTATACAGTCACTTTATAAGTGTTTTGCTCGACGTAATTTGCATTTCAAACAAGGCAATGGTGTATGGCTTATTTCCGATAAAGGAGAGCGTTATCTTGATTTAACATCTGGCATTGCTGTCAATGCATTAGGGTATGCGCATCCAAAACTTGTCGAGACCCTTAAAATACAAGCTGAAAAACTTTGGCACATTTCCAACCTTTTTCAATCACCCGAACAAGAGGCTCTTGCTGCACGGCTTTGTGCAAATAGCTTTGCTGATAAGGTCTTTTTCTGCAATTCTGGCGCTGAAGCATTAGAATGTGCATTCAAAACTGCTCGTCGCACTCATTATGCATCTGGTCAACCAACACGCATTGAAATTATTACTTTTGAAGGTGCATTTCATGGACGCACACTTGCAACACTTGCTGCTACGGGGCACGAAAAATATCTTGAGGGTTTTGGTCCCAAAACTGGTGGATTTATTCAAGTTCCTTTTTGTGATAAAAGCGCTTTACGTAATGCTATCAATAAAAACACCGCAGCTATCCTTATTGAACCCATTCAGGGCGAAGGAGGAATACGAACGGTCTCTCATGAAACTTTAAGATTTTTGCGCAAAATATGCGATGATAATAATCTATTATTAATTTTGGATGAAGTTCAAACGGGTATTGGACGAACGGGAAAATTTTTTGCTTATGAGTGGAGTGATATCACACCTGATATTCTTACCCTTGCAAAAGGGCTAGGTGGTGGATTTCCATTGGGAGCTTGTCTTGCAACAGATAAAGCTGCAAAAAGTATGATACTAGGAACCCATGGCTCAACATTTGGCGGTAATCTTCTTGGGATGGCTGTAGGCAACAGTGTTCTTGATATCATATTAGAACCAGGCTTTCTTCATCATGTTCAACATATGGGGGATAAGCTAAAAAGTGGACTTTCGACCATTCTCAATGCCTATCCTGATATTATCTGTGCAATTCAGGGGGTGGGCCTTATGGTAGGCATTCAGTGCGTCGTTCCCTCAGATGTTGTCGTCAGTGCCTTGGAAAGGGAATATGTTCTAAGTGTTGCTGCCAATAACAATGTAGTGCGTTTATTGCCTCCCCTTATTATCAAGGAAGAAGAAATAGATGAAAGCTTGCAGCGTATTGAAAAAGCAATTGCCTATCTTTCGCAAACAAACCCAAAAAGGCAGATATCATAAACATGATAAATGCTCTTCGCCACTTTACCGACTCATCTGTTTTAATCCCACCAATAGCACGCACACTTATTGACCATGCTAAAACCCTCAAAGCATCTTTCAATACAGGAAAAATTCAAAACCTTTCGTTAGTAAAACACGAGCAATGATTTTTGAAAAACCGTCCACACGAACCCGTGTTTCATTTTATATCGGTATGCGTTAGCTTTGTGGGAACACGATCATGTTAACAAGCTCAGAAATGCAGTTCTGTTATAGCTAAACTATCACCGACACAGCATGTATATTATCACGTTTTATGAATATTATCATAATACGCACAACAGCACATTACCGGATGCTCGAATTAGCACAGTATGCCTAGATTCTTACTACTCATGCTCCCACAGATGATGCACATCTTTGCCAAATTCTAGCAGATATCCTAACCTATAAAGAACATCGTGGACCAATCACCGGCAAAACATTTGCTTGGATGAGAGATGACAATAACTCTCTTTAATTTTTACTTACACCTTGCTACATGAAAAGGCAATGAACCACAAGAAAAGTATGTTAACTTGGCACGCGAACGCAGAGCTAATATTACGTTCACAAACAATCCTCAAGAAGCTGCCAAAGATGTTGATTGCATTATAACCAACACATACTCTCCCATGGGGCGAGAATTTCGCGCCTGTAGTCATTTTATTTTCCAGCCTCCAAGTTAATGAAGCTTTAATGAAATTAGCTAAACCCTACGCCCTCTTTATGCATTGTCTATCTCCTCATCGTAGTGAAGAAGTCGTAGATTCTGTGACCAATGGACCGCTTTCTGTTGTTTTCGACGAAGCTGAAAATCGTCTTCATGCTCAAAAAGCAATTTTTTCTTGGTGTTTACAAGATGCATTTTTCTCTCCACAATAGCCTGCCAAAACAAATCATATAAAAGGCGAAGATATGAGTGAAGAAGGTAAAAAAACTAAAAATGAAGACTCTCTCAACAATATCTGCTTGAGTGGGGATGATGTTGTTATTCCCTTTCAAGTCGAAGAACTTGATATCCGTGGGCGTGCCGTACAACTTGGAGAAACTTTAAATTCTATTCTCACAAGACATCAATATCCTGAACCAGTTTCTTACCTTCTAGCAGAAGCTTTAATTTTAACCGTTCTTCTTGGAACCTCTCTGAAACTTAAGGGAAAATTTATTTTACAAACCCATACCAACGGGCCGGTTAATATGTTAGTGTGTGATTTCTCTCCTCCTTCTAGTCTACGCGGTTATGCTCGTTTTGATAAAGAACTGTTAGCACAAGCAATAGCTAATGATCAAATATCTTCAGAAACTCTCTTGGGAAGAGGTACTTTAGCCTTTACCATCAACCAAGGTGCACACACACAACCCTATCAGGGGATAGTTGCATTAGAGGGAGAAAATTTACAAGAAGCTTCCCATACCTATTTTGATCAATCGGAACAAATTCCTACCGATATTCATTTGGCAGTTGCTGTATTAATCAATCGAGACCAACAAGGAAAACCAAAGAAAAGCTGGCGGGCAGGAGGTATTTTGGCCCAACTTTTACCTCAAGAATCGTCTCATCATAAAGCATATGAACCCGATAAAAAACGAGAAGAAATCAAAACGTATGATCGGCTTGAAAACCAATGGCTAGAAGCCAAAGCACTGATGGCTACCATTGAGAGTGCAGAATTGACAGATCCCCAAGTCGGCAGTAAACAGCTATTGTTCCGTCTTTTTCATGAACAAGGTGTTAGAGTTTTTAATCCTTTTTCTCTTGTAGATCAGTGCTCTTGTTCACGCGAAAAAATTAAAGAAATACTGGAAGTCTTTCCCACTGATGAACATAACAAAATGGTTAAAAATAAATATATTTCAGTTACATGTGAGTTTTGTTCAACAACGTATCGTTTTAAACCGCAAGAATTTTCTGAAACAAAAATGTGACCCAATATTCCTTACAAAAAAGAAAATGTTGATTGCAGCTAAAACCCTTTTTATTATATAATTGAAACTTAGTAACAGTTAACATCAACCGTTAAAACATTTTGTGTATCTCGCTCTTTTATTGCCTACACAATCATACGCTTGTTCAAATCAGTATTCATACTATATGCTGTTTACAAAAATAGCTCTTATGAACTCGTCTTCATGCGATAACAGGTACAGTACCATAGATAGTAAATACAATGAGAACGCTAGTCTGTTATTTTATAAACAGAAGAATGGTAGTGATACATCTTTGTTATCGTACATACCCCAAAGAAAAAAGCGAAGACAAAATATTGTGATTTTGATGACATACATAACACCCTAAAATCCCAATATGCTGCTATGCTAGCCAAAATAATCAAAAATAAAGCTAGCAAACAAACGTTTAATTGCTTAAGAAAAAACGGAATCTTTCAAAACCCCTGTAGTACTTTGGATAATCTTGATACGATTATTTATTCTACAAATGTTTTCTGGTGATAACAGCAATCCTCTTATAAAATGACTTAAGTAGAATTGCTGTCTGTAAAAATTGGACGCAATGGCGCAAATATCATGATACAACTTTGCGCTCTCACATCCTCCTAAGACAATATAGCTTGCAAAATACTATAGCTGATAAAATCAATATTAAATCCGAAATGGACAAAATAATATCATCCCTCTTTTCTTGGTAAAAAACGGCGCAACCAAATATAAAGTGCACCTCCCCCACCATGCTGGCGAGCCGCTTGCTCAAATGCATGAACATAATACCGGAAAGCCGGTGTTGTTAACCAATGAGGAACAAACTTATACAAAGCACCATCGCTCCCAAGAGATTTTCCTTTTCCTGTAATTACAAGTACATAACGTAATCCACTCTGCTGAGATGATTGGAGAAACTTTTTTAAGAAAAAATAAGCTTCTTCTTGCCCATACCCATGAAGATCAAGACGCGCCTCAAGTGGATAATGACCTTTGGCAATTTTACGATGTACAATATGATCAAAGAAACGGATATTATGTGCTTGTGCAACCGTTCCCTTTTCTCTTTTAATCTCTGTCGATCCCTGTTGGTCTCTCTGCAACAATGAAAAGATTGGGGTTACTGGCTGTTTTTTACTGTCAATATTTACAATACCTTTTGCAGCAGAAGAATGAAGCTTATCATGAAGCGGAATTGTAGTACGACAAACCATCTCCCATAAAAGACGATCTTGTGAAATTAATAAATCCCTTTTTTGTCTCCATTCATCCGTAGACATTTCAATCTTCAATCTCTTGTAAATCTTATTTATATGATCTTATGAAAAAAAGAGATTTTAATTCTCATCTTCTGTTGCCAAAAGTTTCCAGTTTGGATCCGACGATAAGCTATTGCGGACAAAAGTCCAAACATCCCTAATTTCTACAATAGCATCAGGATCACCGTCTATACACTCTCCTTGCTCATTATAGGTTACAGAAATCATTTCACTGATAATCCGCACAGTCAAAAATTCGTCCTTGTCTTGTATTGCTGCTGAGACAAACTCGATCTTATTAATTCCAACAAAAGTAAATTGGATTCTTTCATTGTTGTTTTCGCGTTTTTCAATGGCAGCACAAAAACTCTCAAAAATATCCTGAGAAAGTAGCCTTTTAAGTTGGTCGCGATCACCTTTAGCAAAAGCTGTTACGATCATTTCATAAGCAATTTGAGCACCTTTTATAAAAAACTGAGGAGAAAAATGAGGATCAATTTTGTAAAGCGCCCGCAAACCTTCATTCAGTGCACTTCCTTCTGGTGAAATAGCGTCAATTTCGCTAAAATCGCTCTTCTGTGAAGAGCCTTGATGAGGGAACGAAACAATATTTTCAACCGTTTCTGTCTCAATCTGTTTTTTAGAACGACGTGAATAAGGATCAAGGGGAGGCTTTTCAAAACCAATCCGTTTTCCTAATACATTACGGAGTTGCACAAAAACGACAACCATAATAACAAGAGCTATGACAAATATGAAGTCAAATTCCATGGGAGCTGTCAATCTCCAAACTTAAACTGATCTGTAATAAACATCGCTGTCAATATCATTTATTAATAAACATGTAAAATAGGGAATCTACTATTCAAATATTTTTATAGCATCTTATGTATTTTTATAGCCTTTATTCAGGTATGTTTAAAAGAATAGCTCTTATAATTTTCTACCCTAAAAATTGAGAAGGGAATTTTTATGTGATAAACTCTTACCCTATAAATCCTCGCTTTTTTATCATTATTCTCCTCAGCGTTCTCTTGATTGAAATCGCTGGTTTTATCTTTGTCGGAAAAGAAATTGGAATTCTAGCAACTCTGAGTTTGGTTGTTTTCACAACAATCGCTGGAGTTATTTTGCTGCGAACTCAAGGCGTTAGCATTTTAAAAAATATACAACGTGAAATTATTCAAGGGCATACAGTAGAGAATAATATCATCAATGATGCCTTCATCATTCTTAGTGCGATTTTGCTTATCCTTCCCGGCTTTATAAGTGATATTTTGGGAATATTACTTCTTATTAAGCCCATCCGTTCTACTATCTGGCATTTCTTTTCATCATTTAGAAACAAAATAAACACCCATACTAAAAATAAAACCAATGCTCAAAATGATTCTGAAAAAATAATTGATCTTAAAGCAGAAGATTACAAAATCTATGATACCACAGAATCTCCATGGCGTAAAAATGATGACAATCATTGAAATGCCTAAAAAATCTGTAATGGACGTAAAAAATAATCAAGACAAGGGAAGCATTCCTTGCAACCTTTTGTAAGGCATGATAACCACCTTGATTTTTAGGTCTAAAATAGAAATATACATAATTAATAAAATGAGAGGTTTGTAGTATGGCCGAAAGTGAAGTAAACAACTGTGGTGGAGAGCCAGTTTTTGCTGTATTAACTCAATATTTGAAAGATTTCTCATTTGAGAACCCAAAGGCTCCTCGTTCACTACGTCCACGTGATAAGGCACCACAAATTGATATCAATATTAATGTCAATGCTAATCCAATTGGTGATGACAATTATGATGTTGTTTTATCCCTCTCCGTCAAAGCCAATGATGACGCTGAAACGTTGTTTCATGTGGAACTGATTTACGGTGGTGTTTTTCATATTCAAAATATTCCACAAGAACATGTTATGCCTCTTGTTTTTATTGAATGTCCGCGCCTTTTGTTTCCATTTGCTCGGCAAATCATCTCTGATGCTACCCAAAATGGTGGTTTTCCACCTCTGTGGATTGATCCGATTGATTTTGCAGCATTATTTCAAAAGCGTATTGCTGAAGAACAAAAAGACAATCAGAGTCACGCACAATCATCTTAAAAATTTGTTTTTCATTATCAAAAAGGCCCTGAAATATCAGAGGCCTTTATTTTTATAACTTTTTCGCATGATAAGCCGCTAGCATTGCGATATTGACAACATCCGTATCGTTTCCACTAAACGGTACAATTTGAACAGATTTTTCCAATCCAATCAAAATAGGCCCAATAATGGTTGCTTCACCAAGCTCTTGCAACATTTTGCTAGCAATGGAAGAGGCATGATATCCAGGCATTACCAAAATATTAGCTGGTTCCGTTAACCCCATAAAGGGATATTGCTGCATCAATTTCAAATTGAGCGCTACATCTGCACTTATTTCTCCATCAAATTCAAAATTAACTTTGCGTTTATGCAACACGTTAACAGCATCCTGAATTTGCTGCGTAACTTGTCCTTTCATATAACCAAAAGTAGAAAATGCTACAAATGCTACTCTTGGTTGATATCCAAATTCTCTAACAAAAGAAGCTGTCTGTTCTGCTATATCAGCAAGTTCTTCAGCGTTAGGAGCCTCATAAATAGCCGTATCGGCAATAAACACTGCTCTGCCACGGCAAATAGCCATTGAAATACCAATCAACCGTTCCTTTGGTTTCTCATCAATCACTCGGCGTAGATCAATCAATGCTGTTTCATAATTGCGCGTCACCCCTGTAACCATTGCATCAGCATCCCCTAATGCTACCATACACGCAGCAAAATAATTGCGATCATTATTGACACGGCGATGACAATCACGCAATAACCAACCTTGGCGTTGCATCTTTTTATAAAGATAATTCGCATAAGCGTCCGTGCGACAAGAAAGCTTAGCGTTCATAATAGAAATACCTTCACGCTCAAGATCAATGCCAGCAATAGCAGCAGTTTCTCTCACTTGTTCTTCACGACCAATCAAAATTGCTTGTCCTAGTTTTTGATGAACATAAGAAACAGCTGCCCGCATTACTTGCTCTTCTTCTCCTTCTGCAAAGACAATTTGTTTGGGCGCTTGACGAACATGATTATAAACTCCACGCATCACAGAAGAAGTGGGATCACGTCTTGCCCTCAAATCACGCTCATAAGCCTCTAAATCATCAATATGTTTTTGCGCAACACCGCTTTCCATTGCCGCTTTTGCCACTGCCATTGAAACAACCGTGAACAAGCGCGGATCAAAAGGAACAGGGATGATATAATTTGGACCAAATTTTAACCGCTTTCCACGATAAGCCTCCGCAACACTGTCAGGTACTTCCTCATGAGCTAAGCCCGCAAGTGCCCTTGCTGCAGCAATCTTCATATCTTCATTGATAACCGTCGCACGCACATCAAGCGCACCACGAAATATATAGGGAAAACAAAGAACATTATTAATCTGGTTTGGATAATCTGAACGACCTGTTGCTACAATGGCATCACCACGCACTTTCATAACTTCTTCTGGCGTAATTTCTGGATCAGGGTTAGCCATAGCAAAAATGATCGGTTGTGGTGCCATCGACTTTACCATTTCAGGAGTAATAGCGCCTTTAGCAGAAACCCCGAAAAACATGTCAGCGCCTTCCATTGCCTCAGCAAGTGTACGCTTATCTGTTCGAATGGCATGAGCAGACTTCCACTGATTCATTCTCTCTTCACGACCTTCATAGACAACACCCTTCGTATCACATAAAATAATATTTTCAGGTCGAAATCCCATCACCTTAATCAGTTCAATACAAGCAATCCCAGCAGCACCAGCGCCATTACAAACTAACCGAGTATTTTGCATATCGCGCCCCGTTAAAGATAAGGCATTGAGCACACCGGCAGCCACAATAATCGCTGTACCGTGTTGATCATCGTGAAAAACAGGAATATTCATAACTTCACGTAAGCGGCTTTCAATCATAAAACACTCTGGTGCTTTAATGTCTTCAAGATTGATACCACCAAAAGAGGGCTCCAAATGACGCACTAAATTGATAAAACTCTCTGGATCATTAGTATCAACTTCCAGATCAATAGAATCAATATCTGCAAAGCGTTTAAAAAGCACTGCTTTGCCTTCCATCACCGGCTTAGATGCAAGCGCACCTAAATTGCCCAAACCCAAGATAGCTGTTCCATTTGAAATAACAGCAACAAGATTGCCTTTTGCCGTATAGTCATAAGCCAACACTGGATTTTGCGCAATTGCTTTAACCGGAACAGCAACACCTGGCGAATAAGCAAGTGCTAAATCATGCTGCGTTGCCATAGGTTTGGTAGCAATAATTTCGAGCTTTCCAGGCTGACCACGACTATGAAAATCAAGGGCTTCTTGCTCACTGGCATTATAAACCATTTGAGGCATTTTCTGATCCTGCTCTCTTTTTTTCATCTCACTTAATTTTCTCCAAAAACAGTGTAAATTCTGCTTGATAATACATATCATTATACGATTTTAAAATTTGATTCATATGCCATAAATCACTATGCTTGCTTTAATGAACCTGTTCATGCGTTCAATTGAGAGATAATGAAGATAAACATTGAAGTAAACAAAAAATGGCGTCAAAGCCTCACTTGAAAAAACGAGCGCGTAAAATGGATAAGAAAACTAACCATAAAAACAATTTAATCCCACAACCTACGTCCTCATCTGCTCCCCACCAAGAGCGTCTCACACCTATGATGGAGCAATATATAGAAATCAAAGCAGTTAATAGCGATTCTCTTCTCTTTTATAGGATGGGTGATTTCTATGAACTATTTTTTAATGATGCGGTTGAAGCTGCTCAAACTTTAGGAATCACACTCACAACACGTGGCAAACATTTGGGTGAAGATATTCCTATGTGCGGTGTACCCGTTCACGCTGCAGATGATTACTTGCAAAAATTGATCGCCTGCGGTTATCGTGTTGCTGTTTGTGAACAAACAGAAGATCCTGCAGAAGCAAAAAAACGTGGTTCAAAATCCGTTGTTCGACGCAATGTGGTTCGCCTTGTCACCCCTGGAACTATAACAGAAGAAAAGCTTCTTGATCCAACGCGTGCAAATTATCTGATGACACTTGCCCGTATCAAAACCAGTGACGGAGAAGATTTTGCCCTTTCTTGGATTGATATCTCAACAGGTATATTTCGTGTAACAGAAAGCCGCCATGAAAAACTTTTGACAGACATTATGCGTGTGGACCCACAAGAAATCATTGTTGCTGACTCTTTTTTTCATGATAAATCCCACAAGTCACTTTTTAATGTTCTCGATCGCATTGTTTCACCTCAACCCGCTAATCTCTTTGATACAATTACCGCTGAACGTGATATTTGCAGTTATTTTAAACTCTTAACCCTTGAGGGTGTTGCCGATTATTCACGCACCGAACTCTCCGCTATTGCCGCTGCTATTCGTTATATCGAAAAAACGCAAATCACGCATCGCCCTCCTCTCATGCGCCCTGAACGCCAAAATGAAAGCGCTACTCTTTTCATTGATGCAGCAACTAGGCTGAGTCTTGAGCTTATCCGAACCACATCAGGTCAACGAGATGGAAGCTTACTAAAAGCTATTGATCGTACTGTAACAGGTGGTGGATCACGCCTTCTCGTCGATCGCCTCATTGCTCCTCTCACCACACCTTCAGCTATTGAGTATCGTCTAGATTCGATCTCCTTTTTTCTACGCAATACATCCCTTGCAGAAGCTGTAAAGCTCATTTTAAAAGGGGGGACAGATATGCCACGCGCAGTTTCTCGGTTAGCTCTTGGACGGGGAGGTCCTCGTGATATGGCCGCAATACTACGCGGTTTTGAAATCATTCGTGAACTTCATCAGCTTCTTAACGATGCATTGCTTCCTCAAGAAATAAGCGACGTACAGCAGGTTTTCTCTCACTTACCTACTGCTTTGCACTTTCATTTAGAACAAGCACTAGCCGATGATCTTCCATTGCTTAAACGTGATGGTGGTTTTATTCGTCCTAAGTATCATAAAGAACTGGATGAAATGCGTGCTTTACGTGATGAATCTCGTCGTGTCATTGCTGAACTTCAGGCACAATATGCCCAAGAAACAGATATTAAAACACTCAAAATCAAGCACAACAACATCCTAGGCTACTTTATTGAAGTAACCAGCATACAAGCTCCTGCGCTTACAAACAGTCCACAAGCAAAAGCCCGTTTTATCCATAGGCAAACGATGGCAAACGCTATGCGCTTTACCACAACAGAGCTCGCTGACCTTGAAAGCCGTATCGCTCACGCTGCCAACCACGCATTAACAATTGAATTGGAAATCTTTGATATCCTTGTTAATGAAATTATTGAACAGGTTGATTTCATCCGTAAAGCTGCTGAAGCTCTTGCTGTTTTGGATGTATCTGTGGCGTTAGCACATCTCGCTGAAGAACAGGGATATTGTCGTCCTGTAATTGATCATTCACTTACCTTTCATATTACCGCTGGGCGCCATCCTGTCGTCGAGCAAGCATTACGAAAGCAAGCAGTAGAACCTTTTGTTGCCAACAATTGTGATCTCTCCCCCCAAGAAGGTCATCAATATGCGGCAATTTGGCTTTTGACAGGTCCAAATATGGGAGGAAAATCAACTTTTTTACGGCAAAATGCTCTCATAGCCATTATGGCGCAAATGGGCTCCTTTGTCCCTGCAACTTCAGCCCACATCGGTGTTGTTGACCGCTTATTTAGTCGTGTTGGTGCTTCTGATGATCTTGCACGGGGGCGTTCAACCTTCATGATGGAAATGGTCGAAACAGCAACGATTCTTAATCATGCAAGTCACCATTCCCTCGTTATTCTTGATGAAATTGGACGAGGAACATCAACTTTTGATGGACTTTCCATTGCTTGGGCAGCTGTTGAATATCTTCATGAAGTTAACCATTGTCGTGCTATTCTCGCCACACATTTTCATGAAATGACGGCCCTCACCCAAAAACTTAATCGTCTTCATAATGTAACCATGAAAGTCAAAAATTGGGATGGTGATGTGGTTTTTCTTCACGAAGTCACGCCAGGAGCTGCTGATCGATCCTACGGCGTACAAGTGGCAAAACTTGCTGGACTTCCCGCGGAAGTTATTACTCGTGCTACAAATGTTCTGCACCAATTAGAACAAAGCGAAATGGCTGAAAAAGGACATAAATTAATTGACGACTTACCTCTGTTTTCTCTTAAAACAGTATCTTCTATAAATGAAAAAACACACAGACATTGCATAATTCATGAAGCTTTAGAAAATATTCATCCCGATGAACTTTCTCCTAAGCAAGCTTTAGAAGCACTTTATTGCCTTAAACAACTTGAGAAAAATACTTCCCTATAGGAAATCTTAAACAAAACACTTTTTCATAATTATTCTTCACGCATAGCGATCATTCATAGTATTATTTTTATTTCTTTTTATACCAAATGTATCTTGGTAAGCATAATGCATAGACAACAAAAGCCTATGCATGGTATTTCTTAAGATCAATTCTTGGCTCTCAGATAAAAAAATCTCTAAAAACCCTAGCTTTCACAAAATGAACTCTGCATCTCATCAAACATTACGAACTGCTCCCTTAGCAGCAGACGTCGTCATAGCTGCATATGCTTTGAGAGCCTTTGAGATTTTACGCTTACGCTCTTCAACTGGTTGCCAAGCTGCTTGTTTTTTTGCTTCCATTTTGCCATGACGATGCATCATCTCAACGTCATCGACTACCATGTGAATGGTACGATTAGGAATATCTATTTCTATAATATCTCCCTCTTCTACCAAAGCAATTGCTCCTCCTTCAGCAGCTTCTGGTGAAACATGTCCTATCGAGAGCCCTGAAGTTCCCCCCGAAAAACGACCATCCGTTATAAGTGCACAAACTTTTTCTAATCCTTTAGATTTGAGATAGCTCGTGGGATAGAGCATTTCTTGCATTCCAGGACCACCACGTGGACCTTCATAACGAATTACAACAATATCACCTGATTTAATTTTATTATTCAAAATCGCTGAAACAGCTGAATCTTGACTTTCAAAAATTCTTGCTGGACCTTTAAAAGTTAAAATTGATTGATCAACACCTGCTGTTTTTACAATACAGCCATCTTTTGCAAGATTTCCATAAAGAACTGCCAATCCTCCATCTTGCGAATACGCATGTTCGTTATCGCGAATCACACCTTTTTCACGATCAAGATCTAGAGTTTCATAGCGGCAAAATTGACTAAAAGCTGTCTGGGTTAGAATCCCTCCTGGAGCTGCACAATAAAATTCATGAATCGCTGGTTCATTGGTTTGCTTCACATCCCAACGACTGAGAGCTTCTTTCATCGTTTTTGCGTGCACCGTATAAGCAGATGTATCGATAAGTTCAGCTGCATCTAATTCTCCTAAAAGTCCCATAATACCACCAGCGCGGTGTACATCTTCCATATGAACATTCGCTATAGAAGGTGCAACTTTGCATAAAACGGGAACACGGCGCGAAAGGCGATCAATATCCGTCATAGTAAAATCCACCTCACCTTCTTGTGCCGCAGCTAAAATATGCAAAACAGTATTGGTTGACCCTCCCATAGCAATATCCACAGTCATTGCATTTTCAAAAGCTTTACGCGAAGCAATAGAACGCGGCAAAACTGTTTCATCGCCTTTTTCATAATAACGCTTGGCCAATGTAACAATCTGTCGTCCAGCTTCTTCAAAAAGCATACGACGATATGTATGTGTTGCTAGCATTGTTCCATTTCCTGGAAGAGAAAGCCCTAATGCCTCGGTCAGACAATTCATAGAATTAGCAGTAAACATTCCTGAGCAAGAACCACATGTAGGACAAGCAGCACGTTCCATTTCAGCAACTTCTTCTTCCGAATTATGCTCTGAAGCAGCTGCAATCATAGCATCAACTAAATCAACCGTAAGATTTTGGTTTTTCCATTTAATCTTACCCGCTTCCATAGGACCACCTGAAACAAAGATTGTTGGAATATTCAGGCGTAAAGAAGCCATTAACATGCCAGGCGTAATCTTGTCACAATTGGAAATACAGACAAGAGCATCAGCACAATGGGCATTGACCATATATTCAACAGAATCAGCAATAATTTCACGGGAAGGCAGAGAATAAAGCATTCCATCATGTCCCATGGCAATTCCATCATCTACAGCAATTGTGTTAAATTCCTTCGCGACACCACCAGCAACAGCTATTTCTTGTGCCACTAGTTGCCCAAGATCTTTTAAATGGACATGCCCTGGTACAAATTGTGTAAAAGAATTAGCAATCGCAATAATGGGCTTACCAAAATCAGTCTCTTTCATCCCTGTTGCACGCCAGAGACTGCGAGCCCCTGCCATATTTCGCCCATGAGTCGATATTCTTGAACGGTAAGAAGGCATTATTTTTTTCCCCTCAAATAATTCCATTTTCTCTGTTGTGCTGCAAGCCAGTCTTAAAGACAAGAACTCTTACGTGAAAAAGAGAAAAATGCCTCTATCGGGATAATTAAATCACAAAATTAAAGCTACGCATAGACCCATTCGAGAGTCATTGTTCATAATACAATAAGGACCTCCAATAATATTGTTTTTAAGAAAAATGATCTCTATCATTTGTAGAATTGCGAATACCTGCCTCTTGGCTGTATAAACCTTTAAGAGTGAAGCAATGTTGAAATAGGCATTTACCTAGTCATGGGAAAGGTTGGTTCATCCTATAACACAACCTTTATCGGTGATAACTTTCTAATCTAAAAGCTTTTTATTTTCTATACTTTTATCACGAATGCTAAACAGCTCGTGTTTTTGTATACACCGGAAGAATATCACCAACATGTTTTTTCGTTTTTATTACAATAAATCCTATGAATATTATAAACGAACAAACATAGTGAACAATTTTGAAGAAACGCCTTATGAAATCATTGAAAAATACAAGTAGAAGTTACATTGAAACAATTTCTATTGAAAGCATCATTCTTCTCAATCAGAGTACAAAGTGTTTTTATAAATTGCCACTGCTTTATTAACCAAATTTTTTATCTTTTTGGTGGAGCTAAGCGGGATCGAACCGCTGACCTCTTGCATGCCATGCAAGCGCTCTCCCAGCTGAGCTATAGCCCCACATAAAGACAGATTTCTTCCCTGAAAGAATAGCAAAAAACATTAGAGAAATTTTGTAGAACGATAAAAATCGAAGATCAAGAAGATTTTGCATTCAATGAAAAGAATGCCCTCTCGCTCTTTTTAAGAATCATCATTGTTAGAAACACCACCTCCAAGAATATCGGCAACGTCATCATCCTCATCGTCTTCGTCGTGAGACAAAAACGTATCATCGTCATCACCGAGATCCACATCACTATCTTCCAAATCAGGAAGATCATCATCTTTAGAATCGTCACCATCCTCTTCAAGAAGCATAAAGGCAGATTTTTCAAGTGCTGTATCAAGCTCTTCCGTATCAACTTCTTCTTCACTACTTGCTTCAGCTGCTGCAACCTCAAAATAAGAACGCGGATAAGAAATTCCTGTATAAGGCGACACAATAGGGTCGCGATTAAGATCATAAAACTTCTTTCCCGTTTCTGGATCAATACGCTTAGTTCCAAGATCCTGTTTTGCCATAAACCATGCCTCTTTGTTTAATTGTAATTCCATGAAAAGATAAATTTCATGGTGCTTAATCAAAAAATAATGTCTTTGTCAAAGATAAAAACATAGTGCCACATGGATTTCTTCATGACGCCTTTTAAAGCATGTGCTAAAAGGAGCGTAATTTAACAAAACGCAGACAAGATTAAATAGAATTTCTATGCAAAAAGCAATACCCATAACTGCCTATAAATCTGCCAGTCTTTCTGGTAAAATTAAAATACCAGGAGATAAATCAATCTCCCATCGATCTCTTATATTGGGAGGGTTAGCAAGTGGTGAAACACACATTCATGGACTTCTTGAAAGTGATGACGTTCTCAATACAGCTGCTGCTATGCAAGCTATAGGCGCTTGTATTATTAGGAAAAACGGTCTCTGGGTCATTCGTGGAACAGGAAATGGTTGCCTTTTAGAAGCACAAAGCCCTTTAGATTTTGGGAACTCTGGAACAGGTGCACGCCTCGTTATGGGAATGGTGGGCCCTTATCATATGAAAACAACCTTTGTCGGTGATACCTCTCTCTCCAAACGCCCTATGGGGCGTATTCTCGATCCACTGCGTTTAATGGGTGTTGAAATCGAAGCAACATATGGCAACTGTCTCCCTTTAACGCTTTATGGACCCAAAATGGCTAACCCGATTCGCTATCGTCTACCAATGGCTTCCGCCCAAGTTAAATCAGCAATCCTCCTTGCTGGACTCAATGCCGCCGGCACTACAACTGTTATCGAGCCCACTCTCACACGAGATCATACAGAAAAAATGTTAAAAGCTTTTGGTGCTGAACTTGAGATAGAAACAGATGCTGAAGGTACGCGTTTTATTCATCTTAATGGCCAACCACACCTTACTGGACAAATTCTTGATATCCCAGGTGATCCCTCTTCTGCGGCTTTTCCGCTTATTGCCGCCCTCCTTGTGGAAGACTCTGATATCACCATTGAAAATGTTCTTATAAACGACTCTCGAATGGGGCTTATCAAAACCTTATGGGAAATGGGAGCTCAAATTGAGCTTTTGAACCAACGCCAAACAGGTGGAGAAGATGTTGCTGATCTGCTAGTACGATCATCAATGCTAAAAGGTGTAACTGTGCCTAAAGAACGCGCTCCGTCAATGATTGATGAATATCCCGCTTTAGCGGTAGCCGCAGCTTTTTCTGAAGGCAAAACAGTCATGCTAGGAATTGAAGAATTACGCGTTAAAGAATCAGATCGACTATCTGCACTTGCGCAAGGGCTAAAAATGAATCATGTAGAATGCGAAGAAGGTAAAGATTTTCTCATTGTTCACGGAAAAAACTCCGCAAAAGGACTAGGTGGTGGACACGTCACCACGCATCTTGATCACAGAATTGCTATGTGTTTTCTTGTCTTTGGGCTGGCATCAGAAAAACCCGTTACTATTGATGATAAACAGATGATCGCTACCAGCTTTCCAGAATTTATCCCTTTCATAAAACGACTTGGGGGGAAAATCGCTTGAAACCTTTTGTTATTGCAATTGATGGACCGGCAGCTTCAGGGAAAGGAACATTAGCACGAAAAATTGCTACACATTATCTTCTTCGTCATCTCGATACTGGTCTTACTTATCGCGGTGTTGCCCAAGCACTTCTACAACAAAAATTGGCTCTCGATGATGAAAAAAGTGCTCTTGCTTGTGCCGCAGAACTTGATTTTAATACTTTAAATCCAGCCCTTCTTTCTTCTCATGAACTTGGTGAAGCTGCTTCAAAAATAGCACTGATCCCTACTGTACGCGAAATTCTTGTCGCTAAACAACGTAACTTTTCTAAAATTTTGCCCGGTAGTGTGCTTGATGGGCGTGATATCGGCACTGTCGTCTGTCCCAATGCCGATATTAAGCTTTATGTTTTAGCCAATGTTCAAACACGTGCAAAACGCCGCTATCAGGAGATTTTAAAAATAGGAGCCAAAGCAGATTATCATAAAATCCTAGCTCAACTTGAACAACGCGACGAGCGCGATATAACCCGTAGACACAGCCCGCTCAAACCAGCAAAAAACGCCCACTTGCTTGATACGTCAGAATTGAGTATAGAAGCAACATTTGCAATTGCATGCACTTTTATTGATCCGATCATAAAAACGCGTATAATTGGATGATGTCGTCAAGGTAATTTCCGGCCAAGCGCTAATCTTTCTTCCTGTATTAAGGAAAAAGGCAGGAAGTTACCGTGTGTTAACACTAACCTAGCGCTTATACCTTTTGCAATTAAGGTATGTATCAGGAGTTCTTATGTCACAATACAATCCTACAACAGCGGATTTCGAAGCTCTTTTAATGGAATCCTTTCAAACCAATGATCTTAATGAAGGATCCGTTGTTAAAGGCCGTGTCATTGCAATCGAAAAAGATATGGCCATTATTGATGCTGGACTTAAAGTCGAAGGACGTATTCCACTCAAAGAATTTGGAGCTAAAGGAAAAGACGGTTCTTTACAAGTTGGTGATGAAGTTGAAGTTTATATTGAGCGCATTGAAAATGCGATGGGTGAAGCTATTTTATCGCGTGAAAAAGCACGGCGTGAAGAGAGCTGGATTCGTTTGGAAGAAAAATTCAATGCCGGTGCACGCGTCGATGGAGTGATCTTTAGCCAAGTAAAAGGAGGATTTACAGTTGATCTCGATGGTGCTGTTGCTTTCTTGCCTCGTAGCCAAGTTGATATTCGCCCCATTCGTGATGTTTCACCTCTCATGCATAATTCTCAATCCTTTGAAATTTTAAAAATGGATCGTCGTCGTGGTAATATTGTTGTCTCACGTCGTACCGTTTTAGAGGAAAGTCGCGCAGAGCAACGTTCAGAAATTGTTCAAAATCTCGAAGAAAACCAAATCGTTGAAGGTGTTGTTAAAAATATTACCGATTATGGTGCCTTTGTTGATCTTGGTGGAATTGATGGTCTCTTACACGTCACCGATATGGCATGGCGGCGTGTTAACCATCCCTCTGAAGTTCTGACAATTGGTCAAACGATTAAAGTCCAAATCATTCGCATCAATCAAGATACACACCGTATCTCTCTTGGCATGAAACAGCTTGAAAGTGATCCTTGGGAAAGCATCAGCGCTCGATATCCGGTTGGTAAAAAAATTACTGGTGCTGTTACCAACATTACTGATTACGGTGGTTTTGTTGAAATCGAGCCAGGAATCGAAGGATTAATCCATGTTTCCGAAATGAGTTGGACAAAGAAAAATATCCACCCAGGAAAACTTCTCTCCACATCACAAGAAGTAGAAGTAGTTGTTCTTGAAATTGATCCATCTAAACGTCGTATTTCTCTTGGCTTGAAGCAAACATTTGAAAATCCATGGGTTGCTTTTGCCAATAAATTTCCTGTTAACTCGCAGATTGAAGGAGAGGTTAAAAATAAAACAGAGTTTGGCCTCTTTATTGGCCTTGAAGGTGATGTTGACGGTATGGTTCATCTCTCTGATCTTGATTGGAATCGTCCTGGTGAACAAGTCATTGATACTTACAATAAAGGTGATATCGTTAAAGCGGTGGTCCTTGATGTTGATGTTGAAAAAGAACGTATTTCTCTTGGAATTAAACAACTTTCCAGCGATAAAGTTGGAGAAGCAGCGGCCTCTGGTGAACTTCGCAAAGGTGCTGTGGTGACATGTGAAGTTACTGCAGTGAATGATAATGGCGTTGATGTAAAATTAATTGACCACAATCTTGAAACAACCATTCGTCGTGCTGACTTGGCTCGTGATCGTGATGAGCAGCGCCCTGAACGTTTCGCAATTGGTCAGAGATTTGATGCCCGCATCACCGTATTCGATAAAAAACACGTAAGCTTTCAGTTTCTATAAAAGCTTTAGAAATTGCAGAAGAAAAGGAAGCTGTTGCTCAATATGGGTCAACAGATTCAGGCGCTTCTCTTGGCGATATTCTTGGTGCAGCTTTGAAAAAACAAGAACAAGATTAATTATTAAAACATTTAAACAGTTGTTAAAATTAAGGTCGCCTGTTTTCGGCGACCTTTTTTGTTTTTCAAAGAAATTGTCTGTTTATTTCTTAAATTGTAGGCTTAAAAAATAGCAAATACTCTCAAAGAAAAGCAAAAAATTCGTTTTTTTTCTTTGAACTGCTCATTATTAAGATAAAGTGTTCACAGCCTATTAAACATAAAGAAACCGCGTAATTGAATAACAAAGAATATTATGGCACGCACAATATCTTTCATGAAATGTTTTTTCTCTCAACAAACAGAACATCTCTATCTTACTGAAACTAACTTTCCTATTCGCTCAACTTATAAACCGCAGAATGAACTTTATAAATTAGGCTATGATATAGCTTCGAAAAGAGAAATCTCGTTTCCTGAATATAAAGGAGAAAATAATTTTCACAAAAGGTTGAAGGAAAATGCCAAACTCATTCTCCACGCCTTTCATACCAGCGATGTTGCCGCTCGTAATGATGAAACTATTGCACCCTCTGCTCAATGGCTCATTGATAATCATTATACCATTGACAAAACTATACAACAACTGCGCCGTGACTTATCCAAGTCCTTCATCAAGAAACTTCCCCTTTATAAACAAAAGGCAGACATACCACGTATTTTTGCTTTAGCTTGGCTTTATATTGCTCACACAGATAGCGAATTTTCACAAGAAACACTCACAGCTATAATCAAGGGATTCCAAAAAATTTGCGCCCTTAAAATTGGTGAGTTATGGGCACTCCCTTCTGTTATGCAAATGCTGTTGATTGAGAATGTTCGTCGTCTTTCATTACGTATTGAACAAACACGGTATATGCGTCATCTCGCGCATAAAGTAGCTGATAAAATTTCTCTCGCAGACAATGAAACAAAATTACACTCTCTTTTTACGCAATATAAACCATTCACTGCCGATTCAACCTTTTCAGCGCATTTATTCTACCGTTTACGTGGTGCATCTATCGATTCAACAACAGCACTCACCTGGCTTGAAAAGCAACTACAGAACCAAAACAGTAGCTTAGAAATTGCAACAACCAATGAACATACCAGACAAGCTTCAGATGGTGTAACCATGGGCAACATTGTCCGTTCCCTTAAAGCCATTGATGGTATTGATTGGACAATATGGTTTGAAACAGTTAGTTCTGTAGACTCTATTTTGCATGAAAACAGTGATTTTTCCGAAATTGATCCTCACTCACGCAATATCTATCGGCAAGTAATTGAGAAAATTGCGCGCTTTTCACCTCTCAATGAGCTGGAAGTTGCACGCAAAGCTGTAGAAATGGCATCTTTTTCCTCTAAAGAGTCCTTTCATTATAATAATCCCTCCGTTGGCTGGTATCTCGTCGATGAAGGACGACATATTCTTGAAAAGGCTTGTGGATACACCCCACCCCTTTTCATAAAATGGACCAAAGTTCTTTATTGTTCAAAAATAAAAATTATTGCAATTCCTGTTTCTCTTTTAACCTTCGCTCTTTTATTTATTGTCTACGCTTTTTTAAAGACATCTGGCACAACACCATGGATAACATTTCTCTTTACCGCATTGGCGCTTTTTCCTGCTATGGATGCAGCTTTTGCTTTCTTTAACACTTTTGTTTCATGGTTTATCCCATCAAAACAGCTCATTGGTTATGAATATAAAGAAGGTATTCCCAAACATGCACGTACAATGGTCGTCGTTCCTACTCTCATCACATCATGCGATTATATTGATGAACAGGTGCGCAATCTTGAAATACACTACCTTTCCAATTCAAAAGGTGCCATCCACTTTGCACTCATCACAGATTGGATAGATTCTTCCTTCGAACAAACGCAAGATGATCTTGATTTATTGCACTATGCACAAAGGAGTATTGATAAACTCAATCACCGTTATCATCGTGATGATATTCCCCTCTTTTTCCTTTTACACCGCCGGCGCCTTTATAATACTAGCGAAAAATGCTGGATGGGATGGGAACGCAAGCGTGGTAAACTTCATGAACTTAATCTGCTATTAAGAGGTGATAAAAACACAAGCTTTTACCCCTCCAATCCACACCTTCCCATGGATTGTCGTTTTGTGATGAGCCTAGATTCAGATACACGTCTCACCCCTGACAGTGTTACAAAACTCGTTGGAAAACTTAACCATCCGCTCAACTATCCCATTTTTGATCCACACAATGGAAAAGTTGTAAAAGGTTATAGCATTTTGCAACCGCGTATTACACCTTCTCTTACAACAGAAAAAGCAACATCAGTTCTACAACGGTTTTTTTCTACAAATCGTGGTATTGATCCTTATGTCTTTGCTGTTTCTGACACTTATCAAGATCTTTTGGGAGAAGGAACTTTCATTGGCAAAGGTCTTTATAATATTGATGCATTTCAACAAGCGCTTAAGGATAAAATTAAAGAAAATACTGTCCTTAGTCACGACCTCTTGGAAGGAGGATATGCACGCACTGCATTAGTAAGTAACGTAGAAGTGATTGAAGATTATCCAACAGCTTATAATGTTGATGTTGCGCGTCATCACCGCTGGATTCGCGGTGATTGGCAACTCTTGCCTTATCTCTTGCCCCCCCATAAAATTAGCTCCATTACGCGTTGGAAAATGCAAGATAATCTGCGCCGTTCTCTTACACCACTTATGTGGTTGATCGCAGCAGTTACAGGATGGTCTCTTTTACCGTTTAAAATAGCAATTATTTGGCAAACATTCTTGCTACTTAGCCTCTTCGTCTCACCAATTTTAGGCGTATTACGAACTTTTGTTCCCTCCAATATTGATTATTCTTTGCGCGAATATCTTCAATTAATTTTGAACAAAAGTATCTTTACGCTAACAAATATATTTCTTAGAACCACGTTTATTGCTCATTCTGCTTATTTTATGACTGATGCAATTGTTCGCACACTTTATCGTATGGGGATTTCAAAACAGCACCTCCTTGAATGGAAAACCTCAACCTCAATCAAAACAATGCCTAATAGTTTGGGTTTCTATATCCTTACAATGTGGCCCACGTCGCTCATTGGTATTCTTGCCATAGCAGTGCCTTTCTCCTTTCATAATCTTACAAGCTTTATTGCTTTACCCTTTGGACTCGCATGGTTTTTTTCACCCTTGATTGCATGGATTGTCAGCCGACCCTCAACATTTGAAGATACTCTTCATATATCTTCAGAGGATAACAAGACACTGCGATGCATTGCACGACGGACATGGCTCTATTATGCAACCTTTGTTAATGCAGAAAACAATTATCTACCACCTGATAATTTTCAAGAAGATCCAGAACCTCTTGTTGCCCGGCGTACATCCCCTACCAATATTGGTGTTTATTTGCTTTCTATTATCGCTGCTCGTGATTTTGGTTGGATTAGTTTTGCAGAGGCTATTACACGAGTTGAATGCACATTAAGCTCTCTTGAAAAAATGGAAAAATTCCGTGGTCATTTCTACAATTGGTATGAAACGGATACACTCAAACCTCTCTTGCCAATTTATGTATCAACGGTTGATTCAGGAAATCTTGCTGGCCATTTGGTGACACTCTCTTCAGCCTTGAGTGAATGGTTTGAAAAACCTCATATTTTTTTTCAAAGTGATCGAGCAGGCTTACGTGATGTTAATGCTATTCTTGAAGAAACTGTCAAAGAGATTTCAGATAATCGATATATTTCACATTCCTTACGTCAACGAATCGAAGAACACATCACCAATTTTCACCGCTCTATCAATGTTTTCAGCAAAAAACCAGATACGACTACTTTCCATACCACTAACCTTTCTCTCTCAGCCCTTAATATTTTATCCTTAATAGAAGAGCTCGATCAAAAAATCCAAACAACAGAATCCGCTCGTGCACTCTCTTGGGCTAAATGTCTCGTAGAAACCTGTGAAGCCCATCATCATGACGCTACTGGTAACTATAACAGCGAAAAACTACGTAAAACATTAAACGCTTTAGCTGTAAAGTCACGACAAATAGCCTTTGATATGAAATTTGACTTTTTAGAACAATCTAAAAGGCATCTTTTGTCCATTGGATATCGTGTTCAGGAAAACGAACTCGATGAAAGTTGTTATGACCTGCTGGCTTCAGAAGCACGCCTCGCAAGCCTTTTTGCCATTGCGAAAGGCGATATAAAAATTAAACATTGGTTCCATCTTGGCCGACTCCTCGTCCCCATTGGTTGGAAGGGAGCGCTCTTATCATGGTCTGGTTCCATGTTCGAATATCTCATGCCGTCTCTCGTTATGTGCGAACCTTTGGGGTCTCTTTTAGAGCAAACTAATAGGCTTATTATTCGTCATCAAATACAATATGCCCATAAACGGAGATTACCTTGGGGTATTTCAGAGGCTGCGTTTAATGCTCGCGATCACTTAATGAATTACCAATATGCTAATTTTGGTGATCCAAACCTCGGACTCCAACGTGGTCTCTCACGCAATGCTGTTATTGCCCCCTACGCTAGCCTTTTAGCAGCACAATACGTGCCTCGCCAAGCTGTAACTAATTTAAAACGGCTGCGTGATCTTGGTGCTTTAGGTACATACGGTTATTATGACTCTGTTGACTTCACCCCTTCACGCGTGCAAACAGGAAAAAAATACGCTGTTGTGCGTAATTATTATGCGCACCATCATGGTATGTCCATTCTTGCTATTAACAATGTTATTTTTCAAGGGCGGATGCGTGATCGTTTTCACCGTGATCCAATCATTGAAGCTGTACAATTATTATTACAGGAAAAAGCTCCGCATCAAATTCCCATTATTCATACCAAAGTTATGAAACACATGCGCAGTAACCCTCGGGAATTTGATGACGTCCCTTTGCGTATCATCACTAACCCGCTGCTCAAACCACGTACAACTTTGCTCTTATCCAATGGTTTTTACTCTATAATGTTGACAGCCAATGGTTCTGGTTACAGCCGTTGGCACAATTATGCAATTACGCGCTTTATTCCTGATGCTACAGAAGATCAACAAGGCACTTTATTTTTCCTCCGTGATACATATAGTGGACGTTGGTGGTCTGTTACCAGTGAACCAACACGCGTTGTTGAAGAAGAAGCGATTTGCATTTTTTCAGATGAGAAAGCTGAATACACAAAAATGGTTGATGGTATCAAATCAACACTTGAATGTCTTGTTACATCTGAAGGATGCGGCGAGGGCAGACGTATTCAACTTATGAATATAACAAACGAAGATCGCCTTATTGAAGTAACCTCTTATGGCGAACTAGCACTTGCAACAATGGATACGGACTGCGCCCATCCTGTTTTTTCTCGGATGTTTATAGAAACGGAAATTACTGAGGAACGAAGAACAATTTTTGCAAAAAGACGTAAACGTTCGCCCAGTGACCCTGAGATTCATATTGCCCATTTTGTTACAGATACAACAGGTACTATCCAAGAAACAGAAGCTGAAACTGATCGCTCCCTATTTATTGGTCGTGGGCGATCCATTCATCGACCTGCTGCATTTGATCAAAACGCCCGTTTTAACAATAGTCAAGGTTGTGTTCTTGATCCAATCATCTCTCTCCGATGCCATATAAAAATCCCAGCACATGAAAAAGCAGAACTTATTTTTTGGACTTTTGCTGCCAATACAAAAGAAGCACTGCACAATCATATTCATCATTATCGACAACCTAATATATTCCAGCAAGAATTTTCAATGGCATGGACACGTTCACAAGTCTCGCTGTATCAGAGTAACATCAATCTTAGAGAAGCTATTACATATCAAAAATATGCAACACCGCTTATCTATCCCAACCCCAAATGGGGTCTTTCTCCAAAAATATTAGCGAAAACTCTTGGTAAACAATCTGATCTTTGGCCAATGTCTCTTTCAGGAGACTACCCTATCTGTCTTCTTAGATTAGATAATAAGGGAGACATAACTGTCTTGCGCGAACTGCTTAAAGCACATGAATATTGGTGCATGCGCGGGCTTATTGTTGATCTGGTCATTCTCAATGAACAGGCATGTTCTTATATACAAGATACGCAACGTGCTGTTGAATGGGTATGCGAATCTTATCGCCACCACACGTATAACACAGATGAACGCCAACATATTTTCACGCTTCAACGTAATCAAATGAATGAACAGAGCCTTAAGACACTTCTTGCATCAGCACGCATCATTTTTGATGCCCAAAATGGCTCTTTGTCTGAACAACTCAAGCGACTTGATGGGAGTGATCTTGATCTGGCAATCCATAATAGCCATCAAGAATCCCATTATCAATTAAACTACAAAAAGTGCAACGAGAGAAAACAAGTTTCGATACAAACTAAACAAAGCCTTTTTGCTTCCATTGGTCTTATCAGTTATCAAAAAGATTCTATTCTCTCTGTTGATGGACAAGACCTACAATATTGGAATGGTTATGGCGGGTTTGACCAGCATAACTATTATGTGATACGTCTTCATGGACACACCACCACACCACATCCATGGATTAATGTTATTTCTAACCACAATTTTGGTTTCCACGTTTCTGCTGAAGGTGCACTTTTTACTTGGGCAAACAATAGCCGCGATTATCAATTAACCCCTTGGAGTAATGATCCCATTTCTAACCGTCCAGGGGAAGCAATTTACTTGGTAGACCGCTTATCTTTAAAACGTTTCTCACCCGTTTCTGCTGTTGAATGTGATGAAAATGTTATCTATGAAGCTTGCCATGGTTTTGGATTCTCAACCTTTAAATCCACACATTCAGAAATCAAATTAGAACTTACCCACACACTTGATCAAGAAAAATCTGTTCGCCTTTCACGTCTCATCCTTAAAAATGAGGGAAAAAAACCACGATATTTGCGTCTTTACAATTATGTTGAATGGGTGTTGGGCAATGTCCGTACAAAATATGCACCCTTTATCCTCGCCTCTTATGATTCCAAACGTGGTGCACATTTTATTCAAAATCCTTATCATATTGAAAAATCTCAACACGTAGCGTTTTTATCCGCATCCGAAATACCATCTAGCTCCACCACCAATCGCGCTGAGTTTATCGGTTCAACAGGAACAGTTATACATCCTCACGCAATCCGTAAAGCTGGAGCCCTTTCAAATACAGTTGAAACAGGATGTGATCCTTGTTCAGCATTAGCTTATGATATTGATCTTCTCCCAGGGCAAACGAAAGAAATCACTTTCTATCTTGGCAGCGCGGAAAATAGACAAGAGGCTGAAAAATTACTAGACAAAATACATGCGCGTGATTTTGAAATTCTGCTCACACAACAAAAACAACAATGGAGCGATTTTGTTTCTCCCCTCCAAGTAAAAACACCTGATCCCTCTTTTGATATTATGGTCAATCATTGGCTCCCTTATCAAATCTACGCTTGTCGCATGATGGCGCGCGCAGCTTTTTATCAAGCCAGTGGTGCATTTGGCTTTCGCGACCAATTGCAAGATAGCTTGTCTTTGTTATTGCTAGAATCGAACCTAGCACGTGAACAATTGTTAAATGCTGCGGCGCATCAATTTCTTGAAGGAGATGTACAGCATTGGTGGTTCCCTCACACAAATGCAGGTGTTCGCACACATATTTCTGATGATATCGTCTGGCTTGCTTATGGAACAGCTCTTTATGTCAACACGACTGGTGACTACGCATTTCTCGATACTCCAATCGCTTTCATTGAAGGAGCTGCTCTCAACGATGGACAACATGATGCTTATTTTCAACCCACACAATCCTCAAAAATTGCAACGGTTTATGAACATTGTGCTTTAGCTTTAGATCTTGCCATCAAGCGCTGTGGACAACATGGACTTCCTCTTATTCTCGGCGGTGATTGGAATGATGGCATGAATTTAGTAGGCATTGAAGGAAAAGGCGAAAGCACTTGGTTAGGGTGGTTTCTTGGAACCACACTACAAGAATTCATCCCCCTTGCTAAAATCCGTGGTGATAACAACCATATGCAAGCATGGAGTACACACCTTGAACGTTTGACGAACGCTCTAGAAGACCACTGTTGGGATGGTGCTTGGTATCGACGAGGTTATTTTGATGATGGGACCCCTCTTGGCTCTAAAATGAATGATGAATGCCAAATTGATACTATTGCTCAATCTTGGGCTGTCATTTCTCAAATGGCATCTCTTGAACGTCAAAAACAAGCAATGGCATCCATGCTTGAACATCTGTGTGATGAAGACGGCGGCCTTATACGTCTTTTCTGGCCACCTTTTAATAGAAGTATTCTCGAACCTGGTTATATTAAAGGCTATCCTCCTGGAATACGAGAAAATGGTGGTCAATACACACATGGAGCTATTTGGAGCATTTTAGCGCTTGCTGAAATGGGTGAAAGAGACAAAGCCTATAATTTGTTCTCTATGATCAATCCCATTACTCATGGGCAAAATCCTGAAACTTATCGTGTTGAACCTTATGTTATGTCCGCAGATATTTACGCTACCCAACCACATCGTGGACAAGGTGGTTGGACATGGTATACAGGCTCAGCAGGCTGGTTCTACCGTGCCGCGATACAAAGCATTCTTGGGATTAATCGTAAAGCTAATCTATTATTTTTACGTCCTAATTTACCTTCCTTATGGCCAGAATATGAAGTAAAAATGAAATTTCATGATGCTGTTTATACCATTAAAGTAAAATGGGGATCTGAAAATACGCTCAGTGTTAATGATAAAAAATATGCTAATGTTCATGCAGAAATAAAGTTAAAAAAAACAGGAAAACATGAAATTATACGTACTGTTAAATCTTAAAAATAGAAAAGTGAAGAGAATTTTTTATTCTTGCCCAAAACTATAGAATTGTTACCATTCCTATATTGGTCGTGTTGATGTATAGTAACTTTAGATTCTACAATACTGAAAGAAAGAGGGTTATGAATCATCCAGATATTGCGAGACGTGTTTATAATCATACTTGGAAGCTTGATCCTATCATTCGTTCACTTTTGGATACGGATTTTTATAAACTTCTTATGGTACAGATGATTTGGGGGCTTTATCCCAATGTCAATGTTACTTTCTCCCTCATAAATCGTACCAAAACAATACGTCTTGCCGATGATATTGATGAGGGTGAGTTGCGTGCTCAACTTGATCACGCCCTCGGTTTGCGCTTTACAAAAAAAGAAATGATCTGGCTTGCTGGTAATACATTTTATGGACGTAAACAAATTTTCGAGCCAGATTTTCTTCATTGGCTTGAGAACTTTCAACTACCAGAGTATGAACTTATCCGCAAAGATGGCCAATATATCCTCCATTTTCATGGTTTGTGGTCCCATAGCTCCATGTGGGAAATCCCCGCACTTGCTATTATCAGTGAATTACGTTCACGTGCTGCTATGAAAAAACTAGATCGTTTTGCTCTTGATATACTTTATGCACGTGCTAAAGCAAAAATATGGAGTAAAGTTGAACGTCTCAAAAAATTGCCTGATATTAAAATATCTGACTTTGGTACAAGGCGTCGTCATTCTTTTCTATGGCAACGCTGGTGCGTTGAAGCATTAAAAGAAGGTATTGGCAATTCTTTTACGGGGACTTCCAATGTTCTTCTTGCCATGGATACAGATTTAGAAGCCCTTGGAACCAATGCACATGAATTGCCCATGGTCATTGCTGCTCTCGCTAATAATGATAACGAATTGTGTAAAGCACCTTATAAAGTTTTGCAAGATTGGAACCGTTATTATGGTGGAAATCTTCTCATTGTTTTGCCTGATACCTTTGGTACAGAAGCATTTTTACGCAATGCACCAGATTGGGTCGCGGATTGGACGGGTTTCAGACCTGACAGTGCTCCACCTGTTGAAGGTAGCGAACGCATTATCCAATGGTGGAAAGAAAAAGGGAAAGATCCACGTGAAAAGTTATTGATTTTTTCTGATGCCCTTGATGTCAATACAATTGAAAAAACCTATCATCATTTCCATGGGAGAGTGCGTATGATTTTTGGATGGGGAACAGATCTTACCAATGATTTTGCAGACTGTGCACCCCAAGAAATTGCAACCTTTGATGCTCTTCCCCTTGTTTGTAAAGCCACTCATGTCAATGGTCGACCAGCCGTAAAACTCTCAGATAATCCTGAAAAAACCATCGGTAATCCGCAAGAAGTAGAACGTTATCTTAATTTTTTTGGTAATGAAAAACATGTAGCTACACCTATAAAAATTTAATTATAAGCTTATTTGTATAAAATTAAAGACAAACGGCTATAAAATCGATTGCTGATGGATACCACTTTGCTGATGCGGACTCTTTTCGCATTAACAAAATAGCGTAGTATTACTCTGTGAATGTAATCTATAATTGCTTATCAAAGTGATTTTACGAGCATACTTTATTAAGGTGTTCGCACATAGTCCTCTCTGTTCATAAAATTGTTTCATGAATATATTATTCTGTCTCATGAATCCTCTATAAGGCTTATTATCTCATATACATCCTTGATATGGAAACTTTAACCCTAAATTTGAGGATAGAAAGTCTCTGGCAATAACTCTAACGCACCAGCAAAGATAAAAAGAAAATTTGATTCATAAAGCCTTTCATTATCTGTCATTATGAAGATGGACGCGTCACAATATAAATGGCAATCAACAATAAAACAGCCGCCACTAATAAAGCAAACCACCAAGCAGGATGTAGCATCACCAAAAATGATAAAAAGCCTCCCACCATACTCACCACCGCAAAAACTTTAACAAATGGTGGAATAGCTTTCTTTTCTTCCCATTGCTTAATAGGCGGACCGAAAACGCGGTGATTATTCAACCAATGATGAAAACGTGGTGATGAACGCGCAAAACACCATGAAGCAACTAATAAAAAGGGGACAGTTGGCATAATAGGGAGCACTATGCCGATGATACCCAATATAACCATTACCCAACCCACTATAGACGTGAAAATGCGCAAAGAGTGAGATGTAGTAAAATCTTTTTTCATCTTCTAGCACCATTTTCCTCTACGAAAAGTCATCATATATTTTCTCTGCTTTTTACATGCCTTGGTATATAATCACTTCTCAATACCATTTCATTTATAAGCGTATTTCTCGATGATAACTCCTTATCAAGGCATAGAGCAACTTACGCAATATGATAATCATTTCAAAAGTTTCAAGAAAGCAAAATAAATTGTTAAGAAATAAAAAATAAAAAGGCTGCAGAATAAATCAATGCAGCCTCTTAATTATAAATGCAGTGTTGGGGGGAGAATACATACTGCATCCATCTGCTAGACATTAGGAGGAAAACGACCTAGCAGCACGTTTTTTAGTTAAAACAAGCTTGAGAGACAATAGACAAAAACGCATATCTGCTATGCACAGACTTTGTTACACTTAAATTTCCTGAACTGTAACTCGGCGAAAAAAGGTCGACATAAAAATAGTGATAAAAATCAAAGTTAAAATCAACACAATCGTGGAAGCAGAATCAGAACCAAAAAATAAGCTTAGATAAACTCCTAAAAAACCAGAAAAAGCCGCAACAAGTATAGAGATCACCAACATAAAAGAAAAACGCTTTGTGATAAGATAAGCTATTGCTCCAGGTGCTATCAGTAAAGAAATAACGAGAACAATTCCAACAGCCTTCAAAGCTGCAACAATCGTGAGAGAAATCATTGTTAAAAGAGTATAGTGGAGTACTGATATTCGCAACCCCATTGCACGACCTTGAACTGAATCGAAAATATATAGCATAAAATCGCGCCATTTTGCCCCTAGAATACAAGTGACAATAGCAGAAATTATCGCTGTTTGGGTAATATCAAGCCAGTTAACACCCAAGAGATTACCAAATAGAATATGATTCAAATCTAAGCTACTATAAATAGCCGTTGCCAAAACAAGCCCCAAACCAAACATTGATGAAAAAACAACACCCATCACAGTATCCTGTTTGATGCGGCTATTTCTTCCTAAGAAACCTGTTGTAAGAGTACAAACCATACCTGCAACAAAAGCACCACAAGTAATCAAGGTCATTGTAACATTCTCTGGACGTACATGCTGAAACCAAGCAAATGGCAAAGAAGACAAAAATGTTATCATCCACGGTGTTGCCATATAACCCGCAACGACACCTGGAAAAACTGCATGAGAAATTGCATCTCCTAAAAGCGCCCATCCTTTCAAAATAAGAAAACAAGAAAGCATCGCCATTGGAACAGAAAGGATTATGACAATAAGCATGCCTTTAAGCATAAAAGAAAACTGAAAAGGAAGTAGCAATTGATCAATCATGATAACATCACACCTTTTTTTGCCGCATTTATACGTAGGCGCGCAGCAATAAAACCATGTTTAGGAGCAAAAATAAAAGCTAAAATAAACAGAAATGCTTGAAAAAGTACAACAACACCACCCGTTTGCGCATTCAAAAAATAACTCACATAAACACCTAATACACTTGTGAATGTCCCAATTATAACTGCAATAATCAAAACGTTCACAAAACGGTCACTTAAAAGATAAGCTGTTGCTCCAGGCGTCACCACAAGACAAATAACCAAAAACGCCCCAACTGTTTGCATGGCAGCAACAGTACAAGCGGCAAGCAATGTAAAAAAGAGAATCTTTAAAAATTTTACGTTTAATCCAATAGCACGCGCGTGAGTCTCATCGAATAAAGAAACAAGGAGATCCTTCCATTTCACAAGCAATATAAGCAAAGAAAAAAAACCAATAAAAGCCAATTGTATAATATCTGATGAGCTGACAGCTAAAATATTTCCCAAAACGATCGTATCAATATTAACTGCCATTGGTTTTAATGATTTAAGAAACAAGCCAAAAGCAAAAAAGGAAGAAAAAATGAGACCAATAATAGTATCTTCTTTCAGCTTTGTCCGGTGATTAAAAAAGAGCATCGCTGCCGCAGCAAGCCCACCAGAAAAAAAAGCACCAAGAGAAAAAGGTAGTCCTAAAAGGTAAGCTCCTGCTACTCCAGGAACAATCGAATGAGAAAGTGCATCACCAATCAGTGACCAACCTTTTAACATCAAAAAAGCAGAAAGAAAGGCACAAACACACCCAACTAATCCAGAAACCCACATTGCGTTAACCATATATTGGTAACTTAGCGGTTCAAGCAACCAAGATATCATGCAACGTGCTCCACTTTTTCAATATTTTCGAGAACTACAGATTGTTTTCCCGACGTGAAAATATTATTTTTTTTTGCATCTTGAAGATTAAAAATATGATGGTGTAAAGCACCACCAAAAGTCTTCTCAAGATTTTCCTTTGTAAAGACAGTTTCAGTTAATCCAGAAGCCAAAACTGTTCCCTTTACTAAAACAGTGTGATCACAAAATTCACGAACAGAACCTAAATTATGGGTAGAAACTAATATCACAGCTCCTTCTTCACGCAGGTCTTGTAACAAAGCAATAATTTTGTCTTCCGTTGTGACATCAACCCCTGTAAACGGTTCATCTAACAAAATAGCTTTTGCCTGCTGCGCAAGGGCACGCGCCAAAAAAACACGCTTTTTCTGCCCACCAGAAAGTTCACCAATTTGACGTTTGGCAAATGCTAACATATCGACGCGTTCTAATGCGATACGGACAGCTTCATAATCCCGTTCCCGTGCATAACGAAAAAAATTCATGTGACCATACCGCCCCATCAAAACAACATCTTCAACGAGAACAGGAAAATTCCAATCAACATCTTCACTCTGAGGAACATAAGCAATAAGATTTTGTTTTAAAGCCGTATCAACAGGCAAACCAAAAATGCGAATTTTTCCTTTGGATGGTCGTACAAAACCCATAATAGCTTTAAATAATGTTGACTTACCTGATCCATTAACGCCAATCAACGCTGTAATGGAACCTGTTGGACTCTCAAAATTCACGTCGCGCAAAGCTGTATGTCCATTACGATAAGTGACTGTTACCTCTTGAGCAAATATTCCAGATTCTGTCATTGACCCTTTACCCCATCTAATAAGGCATTGCTAATACGCCCACTTGTGACACGTAATAAATCAATATAGGTTGGTACCTCACCATTTTTTTCACTCAGAGAATCAACATACAAAACACCGCCGTATTTAGCCCCTGTCTCTCTCGCAACCTGTTTAGCAGGCGCAGGGGAAATAGTGCTCTCAGAAAAAACTGCTTGTATATTGTGTTTGCGAACCATATCAATAACATGCTTAACTTGCTGTGGCGTTCCTTGCTGATCAGCATTAATTGGCCATAGATAGAGTTCTTTCAGATCAAAATCACGTGCCAAATAGCTAAATGCGCCCTCACTCGTTACAAGCCAACGCTTGTCTTGCGGTACTAATTCCAATTCAGCCTTGATTGGATCAATCGTTGCGCGAATCTTCTGCTTATAAATTTCGGCATTTTCTTTATAAATAGCAGCATTCTCGGGATCGTGCTTTACAAAAGCGTCGCGAATATTATCGACGTAAATCAAAGCAGAGGTTGGCGACATCCACGCATGAGGGTTTGGCTTACCACTGAAAGGCCCCTCACCAATTTTAATCGGCACAATGCCTTTTGAAACAACAACACTTGGAACATCCTTGATATTTTGAAAAAACTTTTCAAACCAAAGTTCCAATTCTAACCCATTCCACAACACAAGATTTGCATCTTGCGCCCGCATAAGATCACGAGGGGTAGGTTGATATTCGTGAATTTCAGCACCTGGTTTGGTGATTGATTCAACATCAGCTGCATCACCTGCTACATTGCGCGCCATATCAGCAATGATCGTGAATGTCGTAACAGCTTTAAATTTGTCAGCGCTAAAAGCGAAATTGGGTGTAAAAAAAACAACACTCCCCCACAATATGGTAAAAAGTATTTTTACGTTCATTGAGCCTCTCTTTATTGCTAATAATTTGCATTATCATTTATGAATAACAGTTATCCTTGACATTTGCAATGAAGGATTCTGACAAAAAATAACTTTTCAAGTTGTTTAAAAACATTCTTTCACACTTAAAAAAACTGATGATTTAAAGAAAATCTGCTTTGTATGGAAAATTTCTTTCAAGAAACTTCATAAACAATGAATGCCAGAAAAATAAGGGAGCGCTTTTGAGTGCTTACTCTTTATAAAATAATCTGATAGAAGAGAAGAAAACTAACAGCGTAAACATGCACCTGTTACCTTAGTGACATTTTCCACCACTTTCAAAGCAAGCTCTTCTAGATCTTCATCCGTTAAAGTCCGTTCAATGGGTTGAATAGTGACTTCAATCGCAACAGATTTTTTATCTTTACCAAGGCTTGAATCTTCAAAAAGATCAAAAACCTGCACTGAATGAATAAGTTTTTTATTCGCTCCACTTGCAGCACGTACGATAAGAGAGGAGGAAACCGTTTTATCAACAACAAATGCAAAATCACGCCGCACCATTTGAAAAGGTGATAGTTTCAATGGAGAACGACTTTTGGTTACCTTTTTCTTTGAATCTGGGATCTTATCAAGAAAAATTTCAAAACCACAGACAGGACCACTTACATCTAACTTTTCCAATGTGACAGGATGAAAAACACCAAAAAAACCAAGAATAATCTTTGATCCAAGCTTCATAACCCCTGAACGACCAGGATGATACCAATTAGGTGCTCCAACTTCAATTTGAATCTTGCCTATATCCATACCGCACGCTTCTAAAACAGCCATTGCATCGGCTTTGGCATCAAAAACATCAACTGTTGCAGCATTACCGTGCCAAAAACGCCCTGCCCCTTCAAATCGTTCTGTTCCTCGACGAATTCCACCAGCAACACATTGCTGTTTATCAGGTGTATCACCTTCATAGATGCTGGAAACCTCAAACAAAGCAAGATCTGGAAAACCATGATCAGCATTTCGCTGTGCTGCCATCAGCAAACTAGGTAAAAGAGAAGGACGCATCACCGACATATCAGCAGAAATAGGATTTACTAATTTAAGCTGTTCTTGACCACCACCAAAAGCAAAAGCCTGACTTTCAGAAATAAAAGACCACGTCACGGCTTCCTTCATGCCACGATATGCTAAAGCTAAACGCGCAATACGTGAATGAACCTGTGCATTTGTCAAAACTGAACCTTTTCCCACTGTAAAATCTGCTAACGGAATAGGTTTAATTTTATCCAACCCATAAATTCTCATTACCTCTTCTACTAAATCAGCTTTATCAGCAATATCAGGACGCCATGTTGGTACTTTAATGGTAACTACATTTCCTTTCCCTTCAATACGAAATCCAAGCTGCATCAAAATAGTAATGGCTTGTTCACGCTCTATTTCTAAGTTTGTCAAACGCTTCATTTCAGAAAAAGGAAAGGCGATTTGTTTGGTTTCTGGTTGCTGATAACCAATGACCTTCGTCTTGGATACCTCACCACCACAAAGGTGTAAGGCTAATTCTGTTGCAATCTCAAGCCCTGTTTCCATAAAAGCCGGATCAACACCCCGCTCAAACCGATAACGCGCATCACTGATAAGCCCTAATGCACGTCCCGTCTGCGCAATACTCTTTGAATCCCAAAGCGCCGACTCAATGATAACGCGACAGGTCTTCTCATCACAGCTCGTTCTTTCACCACCCATAATACCGGCAATCGAAACAACTCCCTCTTCATCTGCAATGACACAATCTTTGACACCCAAATCATAGACTTTTCCATTAAGTGCTTGAAGTTGTTCACCTTCACGACCACAACGCACACTCAAATTCCCTTTAATCTTATCCGCATCAAAAACATGAAGCGGACGACCAAGATCAAAGCTTATGTAATTGGTCATATCAACCAACGCATTAATAGGTCTCAAACCAATTGCACTCAAACGCTGCTGCATCCATTGTGGTGACGCACCATTTTGAACATTGCGTATTTCACGCCAAGCAAAACCTGAACATAGCAATAAGCCTTGCGAAAACTCTAAAGAAACATGAAGCGGTGTTTCAAAAGAAGCATCAAATTGTGGCAACGATAATTCTTTTAATCGCCCAATTCCAGCAGCAGCTAAATCACGCGCGATACCACGAACACCCGTGCAATCAGAACGATTGGGAGTCAAACCAATATCAATGACTGGATCATCTAAACCTGCATAAGCAACGAATGAACCTCCTATAGGTGCATCCTCTGGAAGTTCGATAATCCCATCATGCTCACTTGATAATTCAAGCTCTGCTTGTGAACACATCATCCCAAAACTTTTAACCCCGCGAATTTTTCCTACAGACAAGGTCACATCAAGTCCTGGCACATAAGTGCCTGGCAATGCAAGAACACCAACAAGTCCAGCACGTGCATTTGGCGCCCCACAAACAATTTGCATAGGCATACCAGACCCCGTGTCTACTGATAAAATCTGTAATTTATCTGCGTCAGGATGTTTTGTTGCTGTTAAAACTTTTGCAATCACAAAACCTTTTAAAGAAGAACGGTCATCAACATGATCAACCTCAAGACCGATAGCGGTTAGTTTATCGCAAATTTCATTCAAAGATGCATCTGTCTCTAAGTGATCTTTCAACCAAGACAATGTCAATTTCATTTTAAAACCTCACATCAAAGCTATGATAAGATCACACATTATTTAAAGCAGGAAAAAAGCAGGCATATCAAAGCAACGAAAGCCATAATGATCTAGCCAACGCAGATCAGCATCAAAAAAAGCTCGCAAATCAGGCATACCGTATTTCAACATGGCAATGCGATCAATGCCCATTCCCCACGCAAATCCCTGATATTCATCGGGATCTAAACCAACATTCTTTAATACATGAGGATGAACCATTCCACATCCCAAAATTTCCAGCCAATCCTGTCCTTCACCGAATTTTACTTCTGAACCAGAACGATCACACTGGATATCCACTTCCATAGATGGTTCCGTAAAAGGAAAAAAAGAGGGACGAAAACGCATCTTCACAGATGAAACTTCAAAAAAAGCTTTACAAAAAGTCTCATGAAGCCACATCATATGTGCAATGTTAGAGGTTTTATCAATCACAAGACCTTCTACTTGATGAAACATTGGTGAATGAGTTGCATCTGAATCCATACGGTAAG
The DNA here is from genome assembly GCF_000278115.1 of Bartonella sp. DB5-6. Lineage (GTDB taxonomy): Bacteria > Pseudomonadota > Alphaproteobacteria > Rhizobiales > Rhizobiaceae > Bartonella > Bartonella refiksaydamii. Next base: position 187,505 of record NZ_JH725115.1, on the reverse strand, counting down.
TTTTTCCAGGAATAATGATACGTATGGGTGCTTTTTGTTTTTCCATCGTACGAATTTGCACGGGTGATGTATGGGTGCGCAATAATTTGCGCTCTCCTGTTTTACCGACATCAAAAAAGAAAGTATCATGCATTTCGCGTGCTGGATGTCCTTCAGGAAAATTCAATGCCGTAAAATTGTAATAATCTGTTTCAATATCTGGTCCTTCTGCAAGTGAAAAACCCATATTTGTGTAAATAGCTATAATTTCTTCAATCACCTGTGAGATAGGATGGATACGCCCCCGTTCTATAGGTGAAGAACGAACAGGTAAGGTTACATCAACCGTTTCGCTAGAAAGGCGAGCATCCATTGCTTGTCTCTTAAGAAGATCACGCCTTTGCATCCATAACTCTAAAACACGATTTTTTAACCCATTAAGAGCTGGCCCCATTTTATGGCGTTCTTCAGCGCTCATCTTTCCTAATGTTTTTAATTTTTCAGAGATGCTCCCTTTTTTGCCTAACGCCGCAATACGCACTGCTTCAAGTGCCTGTTCATTATCCGCTGCTTCTAAAGCTAAACAAATTTCTTGTTCCAGATGCTCAACATCGCTCATCTTTTTGCCTATTTTTTTAATAAAAAAAACCCGCACTCGTAAAAACCAGTACGGGACCCTGAATAAATGAATGCTTTAAGAGAACACGACTGGCTTACTTGACAGCGCCTTCAAAAGCATTAGGCGTCGTGTCTTTTAAATATTCCAAAGCCTTCTTTGCACAAACTACTAAAGTAGAAAAAGCTTCTGCTTCGTGAACTGCTATATCTGAAAGAACTTTACGATCAACCTCAACACCAGCCTTTGATAAACCATCAATAAAGCGCGCATAAGTTAAACCTTCTGCACGAACAGCGGCATTAATTCTCTGAATCCACAAAGCACGGAAAGTACGTTTTCTATTCTTGCGATCACGATAAGCGTACTGCTTTGAACGATCAACCGCTGCTTTAGCTGCACGAATAGTATTTTTGCGCCGGCCGTAAAAACCTTCAGCCTGTTTCAGAACTTTTTTGTGCTTAGCATGCGCTGTCGCACCCCTTTTTACACGTGCCATGTAATAATCTCCTAAAAATCAAAAGCGTAAAGTTTAAACACCATTTGGCAAATAATACTGAATGACTTTTTTAGCATCTTGTTCGCTCAAAACCATCGTTCCACGGGCATCACGAATAAATTTATTTGAACGCTTAATCATGCCGTGACGTTTGCCAGCAGCTGTTACTTTAACTTTGCCTGACGCAGTGATTTTAAACCGCTTCTTAGCGGACGACTTGGTCTTCATCTTGGGCATTTTGCTACTCCATACAATTTTATTTATTCAAGTGGACCTATTCACTCAAGCGAAACAACGGCGGAACAACGCTTGAATAAGCATTTAAACAGCCACGGCATGCCCTGCCGGGCGGTTCTAACAGCGTTTTCATAAGCTAGTATACACAAAATAGCAAGACCATATCAAAAAAAAATCGGAGACCCATTGCCTTGAACTTCAACCAAAGGTGCTGGAATTGCATTTGTTTTGATGGCTGCTTTACACAGATCAGCAATAATACATTGCGTACATTGTGCTTTACGCGCTTGGCAAATATAACGCCCATGTAAAATAAGCCAATGATGCGCATGACGAAGATAATGCACCGGTATAATCTTTAGTAACTTTTCTTCAACAATCTCTGGTGTTTTGCCAAATGCTAAACCAAGACGGTTTCCAAGCCGAAAAATATGCGTATCTACCGCCAATGTAGGCTGATCAAAAGCAACATTCAAAACAACATTAGCCGTTTTACGCCCTACTCCAGGAAGTGCCATAAGTGCTTCACGTTTATCAGGCACTTGACCACCATAGTGATCAATTAAAAAATTGCAAAGTGCATAAACATTACGCGCTTTTGCACGCCAAAGACCAATTGTACGAATATGACGTGCAATTTCTTCTTCTCCTAATGCAACCATTTTTTCCGGTTGATCAGCGAGGCGAAATAATTCTTTTGTCGCTTTATTCACACTCGTATCTGTAGCCTGAGCTGAAAGAACAACCGCAACTAAAAGAGTAAAAACATTGGTATAGATAAGATCACTCTTAGGAGTGGGACGTTGAATAGAAAAACGACGAAATATTTCTTCAATTTCGTCTTTGCTATACAATATTTTAACAGATTTTCGTGTCTGTGATAACTTTATTTTTCTTTGAATCATTGAACTCTCTTATCTTCTCTCTTGAAGTTATCATCCACACTCGCCATATTGAGAGAGATGTAGCGAGCACTTTGTTATAGAGCTTGGTTTAAGTAGAGTCGCTTTGAAGAGGACACTCACAATGACACATGTGACGCCTTTCTCCAATCCCTTTCTTTTAGGATTTGAAACTATAGAAAAAGCATTGCGACGTATTGGTAAAGCTGATGAGGCTTATCCGGCCTATAATATTGAACGTTTGCACAAAAACGACGACACAAACCATATACGCATAACTTTGGCTGTTGCTGGATTTAAAGTCAATAACCTCAATATCTTGCTTGACAACAATCAACTAATCATTCATGGTAAACAAGCGGATAGTCAAAATCATGAGTATTTATATCGCGGTATAGCGGCACGTCAATTTCAACGCATCTTTGTTCTCGCTGAGGGAATGCATGTTACAAATGCTGAGTTGAAAAATGGTCTCTTATCAATTAATCTGCATCAACCGAAATCAAAAAAGCAAACAGTACAGATTCCGATCAATTGTAGTAGCGGTGAGTAATAAACATTAAAGCGTAAAGGAGTAGTGAAATGGGAGAGCACAAACAGAACCTGCCGTTGCAAGATACAACTCACTCCGATACGGGGCAAATTGCTTATTTAAAAAAGGTTTGTACAGATGATTTGGCTAAAAACTTTCCAGATCTTCCACCAATGACCCCAGGCATTACAATATGGGCTCTCTTTGGTGAAACAGGCTATCCAATCATTTTATCCGATGAGCGTGCTATCGCTCTTGCAGGAGCCAATGAGCATGAACTGAAAATTGTAACTCTGCACTAAATTGTTGCACAAAAAATAATGAAAGCATCTACTCTATTAGTCTTGTATGAGAAAGCACGACGAACGATAAGCCTTTTTATGAATAAATTGGAAATAAATCATTCCGGTTTCGGAAATATCGTAATTTTTTTAACCAAAAAGCGCGGTTATGTTTAACTTCTTACTATCCTCTTACAGACTATCAATCTTTTGGATGATGCTATCTGTTTTTTCTTTGATATTCTGCTGTCTTGTTTTTACTAAGAAGGAATCTTTGTTGATTAATATTCTTTGAATTTATTCTGTTATCGACATTTATCTTGAACTTTTTACCTTCTAATATTGCATTTCTTTATTAACAAAGGCTTTGATAAAAAATACTCCCATGATATTCTTAAATACATTGAAAGCGTTTTTTGTCATCTGGATTTATTCAACCCGTGTAACCAGAAAAACTACATTCGTTCGTTCCAGACATAATAAATTCCGTATTTAAGTCTATACCAATCTAATCCCTGTTGCGAATATCCTCCTTTAACGCCACCCACATGCCTTTAATTGTTGTTCATATTGTTTAGACATTTTTGTCATACGCTGTGCCGCTCGGACAAGCGCTGCACTTACATACCCTCTACTACGCGCATAAGCACCATGTCCCATATGATAATTTAAATAAAGGCTATATGCATCATCAAACCTCACACCGTTGCGTTGAACACTTTGGCGATGGTACCAAGCAACAAAATCAGCGGCATCTGCAAAATTAGTCCGCCATGCAAAAGTCCGTCCCGTAGAGCGGAGATACATTGCCCATGTACTATCAAGTGCCTGAGAATAACCATATGCTGTCGATCTACGTTTCCATGGAATAAAACCAAAAAGTTTGGTGCGTGGAGGACGTGCATTGTGACGAAAATTCGATTCCATCCTAATGGTTGCAAGAATAATAGGCATAGGAATCCCATAGCGCATTTCTGCGCGTTTAGAAGCTTTTCCCCAATTATCAAAAAAACCATTTTTTTGCGCTAAAATGGCGCAAGCATTGTTTGTATAAATCGGAGAGGTTGTTGCACATCCCTCTAGTAGAAACACCAATGCCCCCCAAAAAAAGCTCCGCATATTCTCTTTTCCTCTCATTAGGAAACTAATGCGATTATGGATACTAAAAAATTATTACTAATCAATAAAGAATCTTGTAATTACTGGGAGCCTTATTTTACTCCTCATCTACCAAATGCAATGTTTGAGATTGAATAGAAGTTGTCATTTTCGTTGGCTCAAAGCTATTCTCTTTTAACTCAAAAGTTTCAATGCGATTAGCTCGTTTCATAATTTTGGAAGATGATATTAAAATTCCCTCTATATCTTCACCCGCTTTGTAAAAATGCTTCTGTAACGCGCGAACACGCGTATCCATTCGTCCAAAATCCTCCATTAACTTTGCCACTTCCGACTGAATCAAGTGAGCTTGTTCACGCATCCGCGCATCCTTCATAATGGTTTGTACAACCTGAACAGATAACATCAACAAAGATGGTGATACAATAATCACATGGGATCGATTGGCTTTTTGTACCAATGGCTCAAAATCTTCATAAATTGTTGCAAAAATCGATTCCGAGGGCACAAAGAGAAAAGCAGTGTCGTGTGTTTCTCCCGGAATTAAATATTTTTGTGCAATATCGCGAATATGAACTTCCATGTCGGTACGGAATTGGCGTTCTGCTTCCTGACGTTCTTGCGCTGATGTTGCTTTACGCATGGCATTCCAAGCCTCTAAAGGAAATTTTGCATCAATCACAAGAGAAGGTGCCTTATTCGGCATATGAATAAGACAATCTGGGCGCTTTCCATTAGAGAGAACTGCCTGAAAAGCATAAGCATTTGTTGGTAGGGCATCGGCAATAATTGCTTCCATCCTCCCCTGACCAAAAGTGCCACGTGTCTGCTTATTGCTTAAAATAGCCTGCAACTGAACAACCTGCCCTGTAAGCGACTGAATATTATTTTGCGCCGCATCAATCACCGCTAAACGTTCTTGCAAACGAGCCAAATTTTCATAAGTAGATTTGGTCTGCACCTGAAGCGTTTGACCCAAATTGGTTGTCATCCCATTGAGTTGCTCACTGAGTGACTTATTCAATTCAGCCTGCCTTTGCCCAAAAATTTCTGCCATAGTCTGCATTCGCCCTTGCATTTCAGCTTGTGTTTTTAGCAATGTAGCCATCTGCATTTGTGCCTCACGAGCACGTTCAGCAGTTTCATTTTCCCAAAGTGCCTTTCTCCGATGAGAATGTATCAGCATAAAAAACACCAAACAAATGAGTATCAATAAAAGTAGAGCACTCAATTTAGCAAAAGACTCATCTGCAAGCGTAAAAAGAAAAAACGAATCAAACATACCAAGTAATATAATGCTCTTATCATAAAAAAGCGCAAGAATTCGTTATTCAATATTGACCCATAACAAACCATTGATTAATTTGTACTTATGTCACTTAACTCTTTAATTATTTTACCTGATCCAATTTTACGGGAAGTCTCCAAACCCGTAGAGCATGTCGATTCAACTCTTCAGAAGCTTGCTGATGATATGTTGGACATAATGTATGAGGCCCAAGGCGTTGGTCTTGCTGCTATCCAAATTGGTGTACCGCTGCGTATGTTGGTCATAGATGTCTCTGGAGATGATATCCAAAAAAATCCGCTTGTTATTATTAACCCAAAAATCTTATGGCTTTCTGATGAGCGTAATATTTATAAAGAAGGCTGCCTCTCTATTCCTGAATATTATGCGGAAGTTGAACGTCCCAAACGCCTTTGTGTTCGCTATCAAGATCGACAAGGAAAACAAACAGAAATTGAGGCTGATGATCTCCTAGCGACTTGCTTACAACACGAAATTGACCATTTGAACGGCTGCCTTTTTATAGATCATATTTCAAAAATCAAACGTGATATGGTGATACGAAAATTTAAAAAACGAGCAAAAGAAAAAAACGCACAGGAAGCAGTTTTGTAATGGCATTACGGTTAAGTTTTATGGGAACACCTGATTTTTCTGTTCCTATTTTACATGCTTTGTTGAATGCGGGACATGATATTGTAGCTGTTTACAGCCAACCCCCTCGCCCAGCAGGACGTCGTGGTCTTAAACCGATCCCCTCACCTGTTCAAAATGCCGCACAAGAAAAATGCATCCCTGTGTTCACTCCTCAAACGTTAAAAACAGGTGAACAACAAGCCCAACTTACAGCACTTTGTGTTGATGCTGTTGTTGTTGTCGCCTATGGGCTCCTCTTACCGAAAGCTATTCTTGAAACACCACGTTTTGGTTGTTTTAATGCCCATGCTTCACTCTTACCACGTTGGCGTGGCGCTGCTCCTATTCAGCGTGCAATTATGGCTGGTGATAAAAAAACAGGGATGATGATTATGAAAATGGATGAAGGACTTGATACAGGACCTATTGCTCTCTCCCACTCCATCCCTATCACCGATAACATGACGACCTGTGAACTTTCAGACAAACTTTCACATATAGGTGCAGAACTTATGGTAAAAGCTCTGTCAGCTCTTGAAAAAGGACAGCTTAAACTTACCCCACAATCAGAAGAAGGCATAACCTATGCCTCTAAAATCAAAAAGGAAGAGACTCGGATCGATTGGACAAAACCAGCAGAACTTATTCATAGGTATATTCGTGCACTTTTTCCCTCTCCTAGTTGCTGGTGCAACATGAATATCGGTGGACGAGAAGAGCGCGTAAAAATTCTTGGAAGTCGCTTAACAATGGGTCCTTCTCTTGAAATTGGTCGGATAGAACCAAATTCTTTGATTGTCCACTGCGGAAAGGGACGTTTAGAAATAACTCATCTCCAAAGATCTGGTGGTAAAATTCTTGATAGCGCCACATTTTTGCGAGGCGCTCATATTTCTGCTGTTTTTTAATATGCCACGTTTTAAACTCACCCTTGAATATGATGGCTCAAATTACGCTGGCTGGCAACGCCAAACAGAACTCCACACCATACAAGGGGCTCTTGAACAAGCTATTTTTCATTTTTGTGGACAACAATTAACCATTACGACAGCTGGTCGAACTGATGCAGGTGTGCACGCTACGGGGCAAGTTGCACATGTTGATTTTGAAAAAAATTGGCACACGCACACTGTACGTGATGCACTCAATGCGTATTTACAAAAACAAGGAGAAGATATTTCGATCTTAAATGTACAAAATGTCCCCGATAACTTTGATGCACGATTTTCCGCAGTTAAACGCCATTATCTTTTTAAAATCCTTAATCGCCGCTCACCACCAGCTCTAAACGCCAAGCGCGTGTGGTGGTTGCCAAAACCCCTCAATGCTGAAGCCATGCATGAAGCTGCCCAAAAACTTGTAGGACAACACGATTTTACCACTTTCCGCTCAGCCCATTGCCAAGCAAAAAGCCCCATTCGTACCCTTGAACGCCTTGATGTGCAAAGAGAAGGAGAGGAGATTTTCCTCTATGCACAAGCCCGTTCTTTTCTTCATCATCAAATTCGTTCATTTGCAGGAAGCCTCATGGAAGTTGGTATCGGTCGCTGGACAGCACGAGATCTTGAAGCGGCTCTTCATGCTAAAGACCGTAAACGTTGTGGTGTCGTTGCACCACCTTCAGGGCTTTATTTGACCAAAGTGGAATATTAATCATCCTGCAAAAGTTACTTCTTCAATAGCAATTAAGGAAGCTTATAAAAAGAACGAATTTCTTCAAAAGCTTCCGCTGCTGTATTGACAAATGTCATCAGTGTGAGGTCATCAGGAGAGATCGTACCTTGTGCTGATAAATAATCAAAATTAATAACATTGTTCCAAAATTCTTTGCCAAACATCAAAATTGGAACCTGTTTCATCCGTCCTGTTTGCATTAAAGTTAAAGTTTCAAATAACTCATCTAGGGTACCAAACCCTCCTGGAAAAATAGCTAACGCCTTCGCCCGCATTAAAAAATGCATTTTACGCATCCCTAAATAATGAAAATTAAAACATAAATGCGGAGTTACATAAGAATTAGGCATTTGCTCATGTGGTAAAACAACATTTAAGCCAACCGTTGGTGCACCAACATCAGCGGCACCACGATTTCCTGCTTCCATTACCCCTGGTCCTCCCCCCGTGATAACCACAAACTCACGATACTGTGTCGTGGCAGAATAGCATGAACACAAACGCGCAAATTCCCTTGCTTCATCGTAATAATGTGACATAGCATGTAAATTTTTCTTTTGCGTTTCATTTTTTGCCGACCACGCTGCTTGTCCAGATTCGGGAATACGCGCACCACCAAATAAAACAATTGTTGATTGAATATTATATTCCTGAAGCACTATTTCTGGCTTTAAAAACTCAAGACCAATGCGTTGTGAGCGTAACTCAGGACGCATCATAAACTCTTGGTCGATATACGCCAAACGATAAGTAGGCGAATGCATTTGTACTGAATCAGGAACTTCATGCATCTGTTGTAGAGCATCTTTTACATGGAGAAGTGGCACCCAATTCTTTTGTTCTTTTTCTCTTTTTTCTTTGTCAGCCTTTTTCATGCCTTGTCCTATTTCCTCATCGTTTTATTGACTAAACACATTTCTTCGCGTAGGTCATAAAAATACATCTTGAAGCTTTCAACTTATTTAACGGAACTTTGATCATGACTTATCTTACACAACTTGAGATGATTATTGAAAAAGCATTTAACGATCGCAATTCTATCACCACTACCACAAAGGGGGAAATTCGTGAGAGTGTTGAACACGCATTAAACCTTCTTGATAAAGGTGAAATCCGCGTAGCGGAACGTCAAAAAAATGGACAATGGCATGTTCACCAATGGTTAAAAAAAGCCGTCCTTCTCTCTTTTCGGCTTAATCCTATGCAAATTATTGCCGGTGGGATAGATGGAACATATTGGTGGGATAAAGTTCCTTCGAAATTTTCTGGTTGGCAAGAAGCTGATTTTAAAAAAGCCGATTTTCGTTCAGTGCCTGGAGCTATTGTACGCCATTCTGCCTATGTTGCTCCCAATGTTATATTGATGCCATCCTTTGTAAATCTTGGTGCCTTTGTCGATGAGGGAACAATGGTTGATACATGGACTACTGTTGGCTCCTGTGCACAAATTGGAAAAAATGTTCATCTTTCTGGTGGTGTCGGTATCGGAGGTGTTTTAGAACCATTGCAAGCAAACCCAACAATTATTGAAGATCATTGCTTTATCGGTGCTCGCTCTGAAGTCGTTGAAGGTTGTATTATTCGTGAAGGTGCAGTTTTAGGGATGGGAGTCTTTATTGGCAAATCTACAAAGATTATTGATCGTACAACAGGCGAAGTTTTTATAGGCGAAGTACCTGCCTATTCTGTTGTAGTTCCAGGCTCTCTTCCTAGCAAACCATTGCCAAACGGTGAAGCAAGTCCAAATCTTTATTGTGCTGTCATAGTGAAACGCGTTGACCAAAAAACACGAGAGAAAACATCTATTAACGATCTTTTGCGTGATTAAAAATACGCTTAAAAAGCCTTAGCCAATCAACAAAATGTAAAAGCACTATCAACGAGGGAGAATAATCTTTTTTTCATTATTTACTCATTTTAAGCGCTTGAATAAAAGCCGATTGCGGAATTTCTACTTTTCCGAATTGGCGCATTCGTTTTTTGCCTTCTTTTTGCTTTTCTAAAAGTTTGCGCTTACGTGTTACATCACCCCCGTAACATTTAGCCGTTACATCTTTACGCAAAGCACGAATTGTTTCACGCGCAATAATCTTACCGCCAATTGCTGCTTGAACCGGAATCTGAAACATATGCTGAGGAATAAGATCTTTTAGTTTTTCGCACATGGAACGCCCGCGCCTTTCCGCAATAGTGCGGTGCACAAGCATCGACAATGCATCAATAGACTCTCCATTCACCAAAATAGACATTTTAACTAAATCGCCTTCTGCATAATTCCTCATCTGATAATCGAAGGAAGCATAACCCTTTGAGATTGATTTTAAACGATCATAAAAATCAAAAACCACCTCATTCAGCGGCAAATCGTATGTTGCCATCGCACGCGCCCCAACATAGGACAAACCAACCTGTATCCCTCGCCGTTCTTGGCAAAGTTCTAAAATTGATCCAAGATAATTATCAGGAGTCATAATTGTAGCCCGAATCCATGGTTCTTCAATGGAAGAAATTTTAACAATATCAGGCATATCTGCTGGGTTGTGTAATTCTTTAACAGAACCATCATTCATATTCATGCGATAAACAACCGAAGGTGCTGTTGCAATTAAATCCAAATTAAACTCACGCTCTAACCGCTCTTGAATAATTTCAAGATGAAGAAGCCCTAAAAAGCCACAACGAAAGCCAAACCCTAAAGCCGCTGATGTTTCCATTTCAAAGGAAAAACTTGCATCATTTAAGCGCAATTTTCCCATTGCTGCACGCAAATCTTCAAAATCAGCTGCATCAATGGGAAAAAGTCCACAAAAAACAACTGGTTGCGCTGGTTTAAACCCAGGTAACGCTTCTGCACAAGAGTGGCGTTCTTCCGTAATGGTATCACCAACCCGTGTATCGGCAACTTCTTTGATAGAGGCCGTTATAAAGCCAATCTCCCCTGGCCCTAATTCATCAACTTGAATCATTTTTGGAGTAAAGACTCCAACCCGTTCAACTGGATATTTTGCTCCTGTACCCATCATGCGAATAGTTTGACCTTTTTTCAATACACCATCAATTACCCGCACCAAAACAATGACACCAAGATATGCATCATACCAACTATCAACCAACATCGCCTTTAAAGGTTCGTTAACATCACCAGTACGTGGAGGTGGCAATTGCATCACAATTGCTTCTAAAACATCAGGAACACCTAAACCCGTTTTTGCTGATATTTCCACTGCCTGAGATGTATCGATACCTATCACATCTTCAATTTGTTCTTTAACACGCTCAGGTTCTGCCGCTGGAAGATCAACCTTATTGAGCACAACAACCAATTCATGAGAATTATCAATAGCTTGATAAACATTCGCCAATGTCTGCGCCTCTACACCTTGGCTCGCATCCACAACCAAAAGTGAACCTTCACAAGCTGCCAATGAACGCGAAACCTCATAAGCAAAATCAACATGACCAGGTGTATCAATAAGATTTAAAATATAGGTTTCACCACTCTTTGCTTTATAGTGCAAACGTACCGTTTGTGCTTTAATAGTAATTCCACGTTCACGCTCAATATCCATGGAATCGAGCACTTGCTCTTTCATCTCACGTGTTTCAAGCCCTCCCGTCATTTGTATCAAACGATCAGCTAAAGTCGACTTTCCATGGTCGATGTGTGCCACGATGGAAAAATTACGGATATAATTACGATCTACTGTCATACGGGCGATTTAGCAAAGAATAGCACAAAACGCAAAGACCAATTACACCTCTTTGAAAACCTTTCAAGAAAATATAAATGGAAAGAGCTTCTCAAAACACAATTTCCTATAACCTAAAAAATGAAGCTTTTGTTTGCTAAACGAAGTATCAATAATTAAAAGTAATGCTATATGCCCGTACGATATTAGAAATGTGTATAAAGTTTAGACTTGTAATAAAATTTACAAAAAGTGTTGTTTTTTATTTGTATACAATAACCTACTTTTTTATCAATTTTACACAAAATAAAAAGACTTACACTCTTTAAAAAATTTCTTCTTTTAAAAGTGAAAAAGCGTAACGAATCTCTTTTAATTTATTTGAAAAAGGAGTAAAAGTCGATCTCTCCAAACAAAATATCACAAAGTAAAATCATGAAAAAAGAGAGAGAAGTTAATCAGCTTTTTCTCACTTTATCTTTTTTCCGCCATTGTGAAGGTTGTAATTCAGCCACGACAATCCCAATCAAGATGAATGCTCCTCCCAATAAAGCTAAAGGGGACAAACGCTCACCAGCTAAACGCCCAACAATGCCAGCCCATACAGGTTCACCTGCGTAAATGAGTGTTGCACGTGTAGGCGAAATAGACTTTTGTGCCCAATTCATCGCCAATTGAATGATAGCACTCATTAATGCCAATCCTAGACCAATACTCAGCCATACCCACGAAAATTCGGGAATGCTTTCACCCATAAAAGGCATACAAAAAAATGATAAAAGACCACTAAAAAATAACTGCATAATCGTTACGCGCCGGCTATCAACCTTATTAGCAAAAATTCCAATGAGTATAACCTCTGCAGCAATTGCTAAAGCACCTAACAAAGTCAGAATTTCACCCTTTGAAAAATCAAACCTTCCCGGCTTTTGTCCAGAAATAAGTACAAGCCCGATAAAAGCGAAAACGATACCGATCCAACAAGCTAAACGAGGTGGCTTTTTAAAAACAATCCATTGCAATATTGGAACTATAGGGACATAAAGCGCTGTAATAAAAGCCGACTGACTACTCATAATGGTTTGCAGCCCTGTAGCTTGCAAAGCGTAACCAAAAAACATTCCCAAACCAATAGCCATCCCAGCAAAAATTTCATAAACAGTTATATCTTTCATAGAGCGCCAAAAAATTGCCCCACACATAAGCGATGCAATAATAAAACGAAATCCCACAAAGAAGAGAGGGCCGCTATAGCGTACCGCTATGTGAATCACTAAAAATGTAATGCCCCACAATATTGTTGCAGTAAATAATGCTAATTCTGGCTTGCTCAATAAAGGATGTTTCAACTGTTTTATATTAATCATGAAAGGTTTTTCTCCTCCAGTTTTTCCGTATATCTTATGGAATAATAAGCGTTCCAGCTCCCTGTTCGGTGAACAGCTCTAGCAGGACAGAATGGGGAGTTTTGCCATTTAAAATGGCAACACCTTCGACACCATTTTGGAGAGCTTTTATACAAGTCTCTACCTTTGGGATCATACCATCTGAAATTGTTCCATTTTTTATAAGATTCTCAGCTTCAGAAATTGTCAATTTCTTTAAAAGTTTACTCTGTTTATCTAAGACACCAGAAACATCTGTCAGAAACAAAAGGCGTTTTGCCTCTAATGCACCGGCAATGGCTCCAGCAAAAATATCAGCATTAATATTATAGGTTTTGCCATCGCGACCTGGCGCTACAGGAGCAAGAACTGGAATCATTTCAGAACATGCCAAAAGATCCAGTAATGTGCGATCAACTTCAACAGGTTCACCAACAAATCCCAAATCTAAAACACGTTCAATATGTGAATCGGGATCAATTATAGTTTTATAAGCTTTTTCGGCAAAAACCATATTGCCATCTTTACCGCATAACCCTATTGCCCATTCACCCTCTGCATTGATAAGAGCAACTATTTCCTTGTTTATGGAGCCTGCCAAAACCATTTCAACCACTTCCACAATCCGCTCATCGGTTACACGCAAACCATTTTCAAACCGCGACTCAATTCCCATTTTCATCAAAATTTCTGCAATCTGAGGACCTCCACCATGAACAACAACGGGATTAATTCCTGATTGCTTCAACAGAGCAATATCACGCGCAAACGCTCGCCCCAAAGCAGGATCACCCATAGCGTGACCACCATACTTCACAACAACCGTTTCATTTTCATATTTTTGCATATAAGGTAAAGCAGACGATAAAAATGCTGCTTGTTTTTCAAAAACATCTGCAACATCGTTTTCAACATCATCCATTAAAAGGGCCTCCTCATCACTTTTTACCCTTTTTTAGTAGAGTTTAGAAAAAGTGAAAACAAATTTCAAAATAAGTTTTACTCTATCCGTTCCCCTAAAAGACACTTAATTTTTCTTTAAATTACGATCAAAGTAATAATGAGATAATAAAAAAGTAACTTCTTTTAAAAATTCGCATCGAAAAATTAATCAAAATAAGCGTACAAAATATCATTTCTTTATGATTTTATGTATAAAATTAGGAAGCAGAATTTAGAAGAACTGCTAAGCTATGCCGTACATTCAACTCATTATCTTTACTCTATTGAGCTTTAACAATGAATGTGGATGTATACAACCATTGATTTTATAAGACGAAAACAAGAATTCTTTATAGTGGTGAAATTAATCTCTAATACAAGAAATGACTCAACCGTAGATATACCAAATATGCTAAAGTCTTAACCTAGAAATTCATCTTTTTCACAATAATTAGAAATTAAAAAACACCACTCGAATGCTCTACCTCGTAGCAGCATAATCCAACTTTGTAATCTTATCAGACCATACAAATTTTCCTGAAACAACGCATGAAACTATGAAAATATTATAGTCATTTAAAGAAATCCCAATTCATTCAAATTCTGCTATATGTATTAACTAAGCCTTTGCTACCCCATCGGTTCCTATCTTTCACCAAGTGATTTTACAGTTTTAATTTAAAAGAAAAATGAATTACAAGACTCAAAGCAAAGTATATTTTTAGTGAAAAAACTATAAAATACCTTATGCTCTCTGGTAATAAAAAACTATAAAAAATATCCAATCTGGGCTCAAACAAAAACAAGAAGAATCTCCACTTTTTTCTAACGAGTGTGATGCAATAAAAAATTCAATTAAAATAATCTTTCAAGTGGCGTTTCCATACCTTAATTCTGTTGAGCATTTAATCATTTCGACCAGAAATATTCTCAAAAAACTCCTTCATCCGCGAAAAAAAACCGTGTGATTGCGGTGAATTCTCATGATTTGAAAGCTTTTCAAACTTTTGCAACAATTCGCGCTGCTCTTGTGTTAATTTCTGCGGTGTTTCAATAGCGATATGAATATAAAGGTCACCCCTTGCCTGCTGACGACGCAACATGGGCATACCTTTGCCTTTAAGGCGGAACTGACATCCATTTTGTGTCCCCTCTGGAATCTTAACACGTGCCTTGACACCATCAAGATCGGAAACTTCAAACTCTCCTCCTAAAGCCGCTGTTACCATTGAAATAGGAACGCGACAGTGAAGATCTGCCCCTTCTCGCTGAAAAAATTCATGTGGTTTAATGGAAAGAAAAATATAAAGATCGCCGCTAGGACCACCACGAATGCCAGAATCTCCTTCCCCAGAAAGGCGAATACGCGTACCATCTTCAATGCCAGCTGGAATATTCACGCTTAATGAACGCTTTTTTTCCATTCGTTTCGTCCCCTGACATTTTGGGCATGGATCCGTAATCGTTTCACCACGTCCATGACATGCAGGGCATGTTCGCTCAATAGAAAAAAAACCTTGGGCAGCACGCACACGACCAGCCCCATGACAAGTTCCACAAACTTGAGGCTTAGAGCCCTTTTTTGCACCCGATCCTTCACAGGCATCACAAGTAACAGAACTGGGAATATTAATTTGCGCAGTTTTTCCTGAAAATGCCTCTTCCAAAGTCACTTCCATATTATAACTCAGATCTGCACCACGCTCGCGACCATCACTACGCTTACGGTGTGCGCCTCCCATAATTTCGCCAAAAAAATCTTCAAAAATGTCCGAAAATCCGCCACCCGCAGCAAAACCACTAAAGGGATTTGCTCCTTCTCGGCCGTTATTTTCAAAAGCTGCATGACCAAATCGATCATAAGCAGCGCGTTTTTGAGGGTCTTTGAGAACTTCATAAGCTTCGCCGATTTCTTTAAATTTTCGCTCTGCCTCTTTATCCCCTGCGTTGCGATCAGGATGATATTGCATCGCTAACCTACGAAACGCAGATTTCAGCTTTTTATCATCACATTCGCGAGTTACGCCAAGAATTTCATAATAATCAACCTTCATCATGTATTCCTGATAATTTTTTGTTATCCATCTTAATGGATAATACTTGTTTTCAATTTATATTTTTAGTCACAAAGTTGCAACTCATCTCAAATAACAAAGCCCAGCCTTATATCCCAAAGGCTGGGTTTATTAATTTAATCAATACATTTGCTTACACTATTTCTTCTTGTCATTAATTTCTTCAAAATCAGCATCGACAACATCATCATCCTTGGTATCTGTTTCAGTGTTATCTGTTGCTGCTTGTGAAGCTTCATACATTGCCTGTCCAAGCTTCATGCTGACTTCTGCCAACTTCTGCATTTTTGCTGTCACTTCTTCAGTATCACTGCCATCAAGTGCAGACTTCAAATCAGATATCGCAGTTTCAATTTGTTCCTTTTCTTCAGTTGATACCTTGTCGCCATATTCATTCAATGATTTTTCAGTCGAATGGATAAGAGATTCCGCCTGATTTTTAGTCTCCACACCTTCACGGCGCTTTTTGTCCTCAGCCGCATGCTCTTCCGCATCTTTTACCATTTTTTCTATGTCAGCATCACTTAAACCACCTGATGCTTGAATACGAATTTGATGTTCTTTACCGGTTCCTTTATCCTTAGCCGACACATTCACAATACCATTCGCATCAATATCAAAAGTAACCTCAATCTGAGGCATACCACGCGGTGCTGGTGGAATACCAACGAGATCAAATTGAGCCAACAACTTGTTATCGTTAGCCATTTCGCGTTCACCTTGGAAAACACGAATAGTCACGGCATTTTGGTTATCATCAGCTGTTGAAAAAACTTGCGATTTTTTCGTTGGGATAGTTGTATTGCGTTCGATGAGACGTGTAAAAACTCCACCCAATGTTTCAATACCTAAAGATAAAGGTGTTACATCCAAGAGCAATACGTCTTTTACATCACCTTGCAATACCCCTCCTTGAATGGCAGCTCCCATTGCCACAACTTCATCAGGATTAACACCTTTGTGTGGATCTTTGCCAAAAAAGCTCTGCACAACCTCTTGAATCTTGGGCATACGTGTCATACCACCCACTAAAACAACCTCGTCAATCTCACCTGCTTTCAATCCTGCATCTTTCAATGCGGCTTTACATGGTTCAATAGTGCGCTGAACCAAATCATCAACGAGAGATTCAAATTTCGCCCGAGTCAATTTCATCGTTAAGTGCTTGGGGCCAGATTGATCTGCCGTAATAAATGGCAAATTGATTTCTGTTTGCTGTGAAGAAGAAAGTTCAATCTTTGCTTTTTCTGCTGCTTCTTTTAAGCGCTGCAATGCTAGTTTATCATTTTTCAGATCAATCCCTTGTTCTTTCTTGAATTCATCGGCAAAATAACCAACCAAGCGCATGTCAAAATCTTCACCACCTAAAAATGTATCTCCATTGGTTGACTTAACTTCAAAAACACCATCACCGATCTCAAGTACAGAAATATCAAATGTACCGCCACCGAGGTCGTAAACAGCAATAGTTTTTCCATCTTTTTTATCCAAACCATATGCTAAAGCAGCAGCTGTTGGCTCATTGATAATCCGCAAAACTTCAAGTCCAGCAATTTTGCCCGCATCTTTAGTAGCTTGACGTTGCGCATCATTGAAATACGCAGGAACCGTAATAACTGCCTGTTCAACTTTTTCACCAAGATAAGACTCAGCGGTTTCTTTCATCTTTTGCAAAATCATAGCTGAAATTTGTGATGGAGAATATTTCTTACCCGCTTCTTCAACCCACGCATCACCATTGTCACCTTTAACAATTTTATAAGGCACAAGCGCTTTATCTTTTTCAACCATAGGATCATCAAAACGACGACCAATCAAGCGCTTAACTGCAAAAACTGTTCCTTCAGGATTCGTAACCGCTTGCCGTTTAGCAGGTTGCCCAACAAGCCGCTCGCCTCCATCAGTAAAGGCAACAACCGAAGGGGTTGTCCGCGCTCCTTCTGAATTTTCAATAACCTTTGCGCTTTTGCCATCCATAACAGCGACACAAGAGTTAGTTGTCCCCAAATCAATACCAATTACTTTTGCCATATTATAATCTCCATTCAGCAAGCTCCCTCAACCTTCATCAAGCATCTTTCCAAGAAAGCTCCTCATAACACTTAAAGCCTGCATCTCACTTCAAGCTACACAAACAATAAACTGCAAGTCGCAACAAGCCTTTCTGTTTTGTATATAAGAACAGGCTCTTATCGCTACAAGAGAATAATGAGAACATTCTAAAAATAAAATTTTTCTTTTAAAAGAGGTGCTCTAACTTACGCATAAATGCTATTTTTATTAAGGAGGAAGGCATCGGAGCATATTTTTCCTACAATGCTTATAATCCTTTCCTAGCTAAATCTTTAATGACCGCCATATCATACGATCAATAACATTATCTATACCATTCAACCTCATCTTGCTAAGCACATAGTTCGTGAGGATATTATCTGTCCCTTTTCTCTTAACAATTCTGCCTCTAACAAACCTAATTATTCACTCTTATTTGCAAACTATATTTTGAATGCGTCCAATATAACCTTTTTTACCTGTATACTAAAAAGGATGCCTCCTTCGCCTTTCATACTGTTACCTCAAACCTTATCGTCTTCCTACAAAACTAAGAGACCTATATCTCCTATCTTTATTTGTATAATTCTGGCAATTCTCTCTTTTATTTTGAAAAAAAACTCTGCTAGAAATATATAAAAGTGAATATCACAAAGGAGGGTAAATCAATGATGATATTTATCGTTGGAAGCATAAAAGATCTCGTGTCTAAATATCCAGTTCTCGCACAATATCCACTCAAAAAACTTATCAAAAACGCAATGTGGGCTTTTCTCTTTGCTTTCATAGCCCTACCTGCAACCGCTCAACAATATCAAGTTGGAGATATAGAAATCCTTCACCCTTGGACGCGCGCAACGCCCAAAGGCGTAAAAACTGGCAGTGGTTATCTCTACATCATTAATCACGGTAGTACTCCAGATCGTTTGGTTTCTGTTTCAACAAAAGGGGTACAGACAACAGAAATCCACTCTATGGCAGTCGTTAACGATATCATGAAGATGGAAAAAATGCACAATGGCATTGAAATTCCAGGCAATGGTGAAATCACCCTTAAACCTGGGGGTGATCATATTATGTTCACGGGGCTTGCACAACCATTCAAGTTAGGTGACAAAATCAGCGCAAAATTGACGTTTGAGAAAGCAGGAACTATTGACGTTGATTTTTCTGTAAACCCTATAGGAGGAAGATCGTCTTCTAAATCAGCTCCTACGAACTAAGCTATTTTGTTGTCTTTATCACCATTCAATGCACATTTCAATATAACTCAATACAATAAAAAGAAGCGTGAAAATTTTCTTCACGCTTTCTTATTTTTTAGTATCACGGAGTGTACTGTAAAAAAAATTAAAAAACTATCCTGCGCTTGATTAAACGCGGTCAATTTTAGGAATGCGCAAAACTTGTCCAGGATAAATTTTATCAGGTGATTTCAGCATCGGCTTATTGGCTTCAAAAATAAGCATGTTTTTATCGCCTTGCCCTTTTCCATAGACTTCTTCAGCAATTTTCCAAAGATTATCACCAGATTTAACTTCATAAAAGTGAGAAATTTTCGTAGGTGTAGTATCTGTAATCTTTAACTGGTCAACATCAACAGAAGAGATGCCCTGCGAATTGCCAACAACCAAAAGTGCTTTTTCAAGAGTTTCTCTATCTGGAACTTCACCACTCAAAACAGCTTTACCGTTTTCAATTTGGATATTTACTTTTCCCGCGTCCAGTTGGAAATTATCAAATGCAGCCTTAAAATCCTTTTCTTCTGGCTCATGATCACCAATACCAAATTTCTCACCAACCGTTTTAATAAAATTAAAAAATCCCATTATGTCCTCCTTGTGTGCAGTGTACGCAAATTTTTGCGCATATGTCAGCACACTCTTTTCTTTGCTCTTAAAACAGATAGGCAAATTTCCTAAACTTCAACAATCAAAAGCAAACCTGTTCAATTCTGGGACAAAGACAGCAACAAATTTTGATAAAAAATGCCTTTATGAAAATTTTCTCTCAAGCAAAGGGATCTTAACATGTGCAAAAACATTATGAAATTACAAAGATAAAACAATCTTTTACCGTAAAAATGAAAGGTTTTTTACTCTGCTACAATTTGTATCACATTTGTTTTGCAAAAAAAATGTGAACTCCCATATAAATAGTGTGAGTAGTTTGCTACCACAGCAATAGAAAGGTCTAAGAAGCCATGAAAGATACACCAACAATCACGCAAACGATTGTACTTGTTGATGATGACCGCAACATTTTGACATCTTTATCTTTTGCGCTTGAGACAGAAGGCTATCGGGTTGAAAGTTATACAGATGGAGCATCTGCACTCAAGGGTCTAACTCTTCATCCCCCACACTTAGCTATTTTTGATATTAAAATGCCCCGAATGGATGGAATGGAGCTCTTGCGCCGACTGCGACAGAAGTCTGATATTCCAGTTATTTTTCTTACGTCTAAAGATGATGAAATCGATGAGCTATTCGGTCTCAAAATGGGAGCTGACGATTTTATTACCAAACCTTTCTCTCAACGTCTTCTCATTGAGCGTGTGAAAGCTATTTTGCGCCGTTCTAACGCGCGTAACCAGCCGCTTGCAACAGGAGCTTCTCCCACCTCTTCTCTTAAACGTGGAGATCTTGTGATGGATCAGGAGCGCCACACCTGTACATGGAAAGATAAACCTGTTATCCTTACTGTCACAGAGTTTCTGATTCTACAGACCTTAGCACAAAGACCAGGAGTTGTAAAAAGTCGTGATGCTTTGATGGATGCCGCATACAGTGATCAAGTCTATGTAGATGACCGCACCATCGATAGTCACATTAAACGTCTGCGAAAAAAGTTTAAACAAGTGGATGATGATTTTGCAATGATTGAAACACTTTATGGTGTAGGCTATCGTTTCCACGAAGTATGAAGCTCTTTTGTCGCACAAGTTTGAACAGCGATCAAATCGATGACAAAAAATACTCAACTGGAAACTCTGCAAAAAACAGCACCAAATGGTATCCTTTCAACGCCGTTTCCCATGCTTGCCCATTTGCATCTTCGAATACAGCGCCTTCTCAGACAATTGCTTTTTTCTAGTCTTACACGCCGCATTGTTATATTAAATATTGCTGCCCTTGCTGTTCTGGTTACAGGTATTTTATACCTTAATCAATTTCGTGATGGTTTAATTGAAGCGAAAATCGAAAGTTTATTTACTCAAGGAAAAATTATCGCTGGAGCCATTGCCGCTTCTGCAACGGTAGATACAAATTCTATTCTCATTGATCCCCAAAAACTTTTGGAATTACAAGCTGGAGAAAGTGTTACCCCCACACCACAATCAACAGACTCTTGGGACTTTCCCATAAATCCTGAACAAGTTGCCCCTCTTTTACGACGCCTTATCACACCCAAAACAACGAGAGCGCGTATTTATGATCGTGATGCCACTCTCCTTCTTGATTCGCGCGCTCTTTATTCAAGTGGTGAAGTTTTTAGCTATGACTTACCACCACTTAAAACTGAACAAAATACATGGGAACGCCTCTCTTCATGGTTTTCAAACACATTTTACGGCAGTGGTGTTGCTCTTGATAGAGAACAAACAAAAAACAATGCTATTGCTTACCCAGAAGTATACCGAGCATTAAATGGGACTCTTTCTACTACCCAACGACGCAACAGACAAGGTCAATTAATCGTTTCTGTTGCTGTACCTGTTCAACGCTACCGTGCAGTAGTAGGGGCACTTCTTCTTTCTACCACCGGTTCAGATATTGACAACATTGTAAAGGGAGAAAGATTGGTCATTTTTAAAGTCTTTGCCGTTGTAGGCAGTGTGCTTTTGGTACTTTCTTTATTTTTAGCTCACACGATTGCGCATCCCTTAAGCAAATTATCTGCCTCTGCTAACCGTGTGCGCAATGGCAATAATAAGCGCGTAGAAATTCCTGATTTTTCAATGCGTGAAGATGAAATTGGTCATCTTTCTACTTCTATTCGTGATATGACAAATGCCCTTTATATGCGCATTGAAGCCATTGAACGTTTTGCTGCTGATGTAAGCCACGAATTAAAAAATCCGCTTACCTCATTACGGAGTGCTGTTGAAACACTTCCACTAGCTAAAAATGAAGAAGCACAGGAGCAATTGTTTGAAATTATTCAACATGATGTGTGTCGTCTAGACCGTTTAATTACTGATATTTCTGATGCCTCTAGACTAGACGCAGAACTTGCTCGCGAAACCGCACAAATTGTTGATATGACACTGCTCTTGGAAAGTCTTGTTCATGCTGTTCAGGAAGTATACCGTAATACGCAAACCATTGATATAAGCCTTAATGTTGTCCCACTTCCTCATGGAAAAGCCTATCTTGTGTTGGGACACGAACTCCGTTTAGGGCAAGTTATTTCCAATCTCATTGAAAACGCACGCTCCTTCATCCCCCATAATAGTGGTAAAATTTGTATAACTATGAAAAGTCATGGTTCAACCCTCATTTTAACTATAGAAGACAACGGACCCGGTATTCGTTCAGATAATATTGAACGCATTTTTGAACGTTTCTACACTGATCGACCAAACGAAGATACTTTTGGACAAAACTCAGGACTTGGCCTATCTATTAGTCGGCAAATCATCGAAGCCCATAATGGGACAATTACAGCAGAAAATATTGTTGACCCCAAACTTGGAAATAGTAAAACTGGAGCACGTTTTATTATTATGCTTCCCTTCGCTAAATAAATCGTTTATCCAAAGCAAAAAGCATGAAAACAGAAAGTGAATTACTGCATGCAAATTGTCTTCAGCTCGGAGGAAAGGGGCTGTTGATTATAGGCCCATCGGGTTCAGGAAAATCAACCCTTACCCTTTCTTTGATCGACCGTGCTGAGTGGTCAAAACGTGAAGCAAAACTTATCAGTGACGATTACACTGAGCTCCGTGTGGAAAATGGAAAACTTCACGGATATACACCAGAAGGTTTACAAGGAGGCATTGAAATCCGCGGTGCGGGACTCTATGCGATAGAGTTTGAAAAACAAACAATTATCGATTGTGTTATTCTTCTTGGTCCTGAATATGAACGCTTTTCCATAAATAAAACTTTTCAATTTGCAAATTTACGCATTCCTCTTTTAAAACTTCCTAGCCTTCATGAAGCCGATTGTACAGCCATTTGTCAGGCTATTGAAGCATTCTTTTTTAGAAAAGTATGGCGTAAATCTGTCTGATTTTTTCTAAAAATAAAAAAATCATTATTTTTGCCTTTTTTTTGCAAATTTTTCTTGGCAGCAGAACAAAGCCTTGTAAAATGTCTTTTCCACCAATATGGTCGGGTCTTTAGTTAACAGGAGTTTGTGTAAATGATTGGACTCGTGCTTGTAACGCACGGTGAGCTGGCTGTCGAATTTCTACATGCTGTAGAGCATGTTGTTGGAACACAAGAAAAATTTGCAACAATATGCGTCTATCCCGATGATGACATAGATCAGCGCCGAGGTGATATTATAGCGGCAGTTTCCTCTACAGATACAAACCATGGTGTAATCATATTAACAGATGTGTTCGGTGGAACGCCGTCAAATATGGCTATTTCTGCTGTTGAAAAAGGACGCGTTGAAATGATTGCGGGTGTTAATCTCCCCATGCTCATTAAACTGATATCTATTCGTCAATGTCCTGATATTTCATTATCAGAAGCTTTAAGAATAGCACAAGAAGCAGGGCGTAAATATATTAATGTACCAGTATAATTTTATAGCGGATAATGAAACACTGATGCTTTCTAAAGATACTCTCCCCTGTATAAGCCGTCATTTTAATATCTGTAATAAACGTGGATTACATGCGCGTGCTTCCGCAAAGTTTGTACAAACTGTTGACAATTTTAACGCCATTGTTGAAGTTGAAAAAGATGGAAAAATCGTTGGCGGTTCATCTATTATGGGACTTATGATGTTAGCAGCCTCCCCTGGTTGTAACCTTACTATCCGTGTATCAGGACCAGAAGCAACTGACGCTCTCGATGCTCTTGAAAAACTTATCAATAATAAATTTGGAGAAGAAAACTAAAGCTTCTCACAAAAAAGGAATGATGGTTATCTTTGAAATAAGGCGAGACTTCTTCTATTATTGTATTGATTGGTTTCCCCATTTTTTCTTAAAAATATCTGCATTCATGTCGATGATAGATTAGGTGTATAATTATTCATAAACATAATCCGTGTTGTGTACAATGTTTGTGTGTAACTTCTCTTCCAAACAATATTTGATCAATTTGAATGTTTATCGTGTATTATAGTTATTATTACGACTTAACACATATGCCTAAATATTTACTACAGAAAAGAGAAACATTCACCTTTTGCCAAATATGCCAACTTTTAAGCTATTTTAGACAAATATAAAGATAAACACATAAATCAGAAATTTATCAACTTTCCTTATCTTAGACTGTATTTACGGTGTTTATAATGAAAACGCAAGCAATCCTCCACTGCACATCTTTGTATTAAAAAGTATGCAAATATGGTTTTTGTTTGCATCATAACCACTCTTTTAGATTCATAAGATTTATGCATTTAATTATTATAGACATTTTTTAGACATTATTTTTTTGCATCATCGCCTTATACTTAGCGGTACAGGCTTTGTGCTTGTTGTTCGCCATTGCGTTTGTGGTGGCATCTTTTCACTGTAAGGAAATATCATGAACCGTCTGTTTTGTGCTCTTCAAATTCCTCAACAAACAACAGAAGCACTCATATCGCTGCAAAATGGCTTACCACAAGCGCAGTGGATCAATCCGCAGAACTTTCACGTCACTTTGTCTTTTTTTGGTGAAATTGAAAGCTCCCTAACAGATGAAATTGTGCGTGCTTTTGACACAATAAAGCTCTCTCCTTTTATGCTGCAAGCAAGAGGTTTTGAGGTTTTTGGTTCAGAAAATGCTCCGCATTCCCTTGTTGTTCGTATTGAGCCTTGTGAAACTCTCAGTCTTCTACATGAAAAGATTCAATGTATTCGGAGCAGCCTGCACTTAACACCTGATGAAAAACAATTTACTCCGCATATTACTCTTGCGAGATTGCTTGATATTAAACCTGATGATCTTCCTTCTTATTTGTCTTCTCGAGGTAGTTTTTTGTTCCCTCCTTTTAAGGTCGATCATTTTGTTCTATTGTTATCACCGTCTCCTTCAAGCGACGCTCCGTACATTGTAAAAAGAAGCTGGGCACTTCAAGAATAAAAGGATGTTTCTAACATCCTTTAGAACTCTCTTTGATAGAATGCCTTACGGGTGTAGCATTGCATGCAGTACTGCACCTTTGCGCGGTGGGTATATTTTTGATGCATTTTAAGCTGAATCAGATTTAACAGAAGCTTCTTTTGCTCCACCTTTGGCTACACCTACTATAGCTGGACGCAAAACACGTTCACCGATAATGTAACCTGCCTGAACAACTTGTTGAACAGTGTTATCTGGAACATCAGAGTTAGGAATTTCAAACATTGCTTGGTGAAAGTGAGGATCAAATTTTTGCCCTTCTGGATGAATTTTCTGCACTCCGTGACGTTCCAACGCTGCTATCATTGCACGCTCAGTCATCTCAACTCCCTCCGCTAATGTTTTCAAACCAGCATCACTCTCCTTTGCCCCTTCTGGAATAGCCTCTAAAGCACGATTGAGGTTATCAGAAACAGATAACATGTCACGCGCAAAATTGGCAATTGAATAAGCCTTCGCATCCGCCATATCACGTGCAGTACGACGTCGAAGGTTTTCCATATCTGCAGCAAGACGTAAAAGCTGGTCTTTCAGGTCTTTATTTTCGTTCTGCAAAGCAGCTAAAGGATCTATAAACTCATTTTCCTCTTTTGAAATCTCTGCGCGAGCTTCGGCTTCGCGCGTTTTTAAAAACTCATCTGCTGCTTGTTTAAGTGCATCACGATCAGTTGGATTTTTCAAATCGCGATTTTCAAATGAAGCGTCAGTAAATTTGTTTTTTTCTTCAGACATAAAAATTCCATTCCTTCATAAGATTTGTTATTCTCGATATCGAAATTCTGCAGGCAAAAATCAAGGGGTATTTACGCATCTTAATACAATGAATATTTATAATATAAATGTTCACCTAAATGTTTTAACGCAACAGTTGTGATATAAGTTGAGCCGTATAATCAACCATGGGCACAATCCTAGCATAATTAAGCCGCGTGGGTCCAATAACACCTAAAGCACCAATAACTCTTTGCTTTGAATCACGATAAGGTGCCACCACTAAAGAAGAACCAGAAAGCGAAAACAATTTGTTTTCTGAACCAATAAAGATACGAACTCCTGAACCTTCATCCGTTAAATCAAGAAGCTGTGCCATACTTTCACGCGTTTCAAGATCATCAAACAGATGTCGTAACCGCTCCAAATCTTCTTCTGCTTTTACATCTTCAAGCAAATTACTGCGCCCGCGAACAATAAGGTGTATTTTATGATCAGCACCTTCTCCTCCCCAAAGAGCTAACCCTGTTTCAACAAGATGATGAGACAAATGATCAAGCGCAGCCCGCGTTTCTGAGCATAAACGTGCAATTTCTTCTTTAGCTTCACTCAATGTACGCCCCTGAATATGAGCATTGAGAAAATTCGTTGCCTCTGTCAATTGTGCATGGGTAACACCTTCCGGTAAATGAACAACACGATTCTCAACCTCCCCTTGTTGGGTTACTAAAACTGCAAGAGCTTGCGCTCCATCAAGACGTACGAATTCAATATGCTTCAACGTCCCTTCATATTTCGTTGCTAGAACAAGCCCCGCTCCACGTGAAAGATCTGAAAGAACGCGACTCGCTTGAACGAGAAAATGTTCTACAGATTGTGCATGACCAGCCTCCTTGACTTGCGTTTCGATACTTTCACGCTCCTCGCTTGGCAAATCACCCGCTTCCATAAATGCATCAACAAAAAATCTTAACCCTGATTGTGTTGGCATTCGCCCCGCAGACACATGCGGTGCATAAATCAACCCAAGATGTTCGAGATCACTCATCACATTGCGAATCGTAGCAGGTGACAATGTCTGTTGCAAAAGCCGCGAAAGATTTCGTGATCCTACAGGTTCACCATCATTAAGATAAGCCTCAACAATATGACGAAAGATATCACGTGAACGCTCATCAAGATATTTTAGTTCATCATCAATAGGTTTGTGCTTCATTACAATTAATTCACTACTCTAAAAATACTTCCTTCTTATATAAGTTTTGCCAAGGTTTGGTCAAACAGTCTAAAGTAGTGCAAAAGCACACTATATATTTATCATAAAAAATGCTACCATTAAAGGAGTACAGCCTTTATGTCTTTGCAATTATTATCCTTATCAAATACAAAAGATTTCATTTAAATAGGATATCAATAAACATGCAAAAAGATCGTGTCTTGTAAAATCTGATAAGATCCCTATCATACGGTCACTTAAGCTAGTTTCCAGCATAAAAATAGTATCCCCCTTTCATTTCTGGAGAAATGTATATGAGAAGCATAGCAACAAAAAAACTCGTCATTGCTACACATAACACCGGAAAATTGCATGAAATTACCGCATTGGTTGCCCCTTTTGGTTTAACAATACAATCCGCAAAAGAGCTCGGATTACCAGAACCAAAAGAAACGGGAACAACATTTGAAGAAAATGCCTACATTAAAGCTTTTGCAGCAGCAAAAAATACAGGACTTCCGGCTCTTTCTGATGATTCTGGCATGGAAGTGGATGCATTGGGTGGTGCACCGGGCGTTTATACAGCTGACCTTGCCCTTCAACCTGATGGCACACGTAATTTTTTAAAAGCTATGCAAAAAGTAGAAGATGAACTCCAAAAAGTTGGAGCACATGAAAAAAGCCAACGGAAAGGCCGATTTATATCAGTCATCTGCATTGCATGGCCCGATGCTTATGCAGATTATTTCCGTGGGTGCGTTGAAGGTACATTCATTTGGCCACCACGTGGAGATAAAGGTTTTGGCTTTGATCCCATTTTTTTACCAGATGGATATGAAAATACCTTTGGTGAAATGTCAACAGAGCAAAAACATGGCTGGAAGCTAAATGATAAAACACCCCTCTCGCATCGCGCGCGTGCTTTCAAGCTTTTCGCAGAAAACCTTTTAACACCCTCATGAATAAAATTTTTGGCATTTATATTCATTGGCCTTTTTGCGCTGCTAAATGTCCTTATTGTGACTTTAATTCGCACGTACGCGTCCATGGTGTTGATCAATCACGCTTTGTAACCGCTTTTGAACGTGAAATAGAAACGCAATACCATAAAATAGGTCCACGTCATATTACCAGTATCTTTATTGGTGGGGGGACGCCCTCTCTTATGACTCCTCAAACTGTTGATGCTTTATTGCAAGCAGTTGCAAAAAAGTGGACGGTCGATGATAAAGCCGAAATCACACTGGAAGCCAACCCATCAAGTGTAGAAGCAGAACGCTTTCACGGATACAGAGCGGCAGGAATTAACCGCTTATCCTTAGGTGTACAAGCACTCAATGACAAGGCATTACGACAACTTGGCCGTCTCCATGATGTAAAACAGGCTCTTCACGCGATTGCTTTGGCGCGGAAAATCTTTCCACGTTTATCTTTTGATCTTATTTATGCCCGCCCCGAGCAAACACTCGAGCAATGGAAAAATGAACTTTTTCAAGCCATTGACTTGGCAGCAGACCATCTTTCTCTTTACCAACTGACTATCGAAGAAGGAACTGCCTTTAAGCGGCTTCACGCCGCAGGAAGACTTATCCTCCCCGCTTCAGAACTCGCAGCAGATCTGTATCATCTTACCCAAGAAATAACTACTACACATGGACTTCCAGCCTATGAGATCTCAAATCACGCAAGTCCCGGTTCCGAATCAGCACACAATCTTCTTTATTGGCGTTATCATGAATACGCAGGCTTTGGTCCAGGGGCACATGGTCGCTTTATAAAGCATCCATTGAACAATTTTTCCGCTTTCTCAAAAACATCTTTATCACACAATGAAAACCATGAACGTTATGTCACAATCAATGAAAGGTATCCTGAACACTGGCTTGAATTGGTAGAAACTACAGGACATGGCTGCGTTGAAACAGAACAATTGACCAGAGAGCAACAGGCAAACGAAATGCTTCTCATGGGATTGCGTCTTTGCGAAGGTTTGAATCTTACACGTTATGAAACCTTAAGCCCCAAGGGTTTACCAATGGAAAAGCTTATCGATTTACAACAACAAGGGCTAGTAGAAATGCTAGGAAATCAGCGCTTAAAAGCGACAAAAAAAGGACGCATCCTTCTTGACCACATTATCAACCAATTAGCAAACTAGCATCTTTATGACTTTAACCTGCGTTCTCATCAATTGCGATATAGCATTCACGGTTTTTAATTTGTGGTAAAAATGTTTTTTAAAAAACAATTGCTTCTTTTTTACGCAAAAAAATCAACAATGAAACGTTCATAAATAACAGTGAGAGTTTCCAGTGCATCAAGATTTACACACTCATCCACCATATGCATCGTTTGCCCCAGTAAACCAAATTCAACCACTGGGCAATAGTCTTTAATAAATCGCGCATCCGAAGTCCCCCCTGAAGTTGAACATTCTGGTATACTTCCTGTTACGCTTTTAATAGCATTTGACAAAGTCTTAACGAGTTTATCATTTTTTGTCAAAAAAACATCTCCCAAACTTGGAATCCATTCCAGATGATAGGAGGGGTATTGATCAGACTTATTTTTTGATTGTATTGAAGAAAGACGCTTTTCAATTTCTGCTATAAGCGTTTCTTTTGTCCAAAGATCGTTGTAGCGTATATTAAAACGGATCATTGTTTGCGCTGGAATAACATTTACCGCTGAATTTCCCGTATCAATAGTTGTTAATTCCAAATTACTTGGTTGAAAATTTTCTGATCCTTGATCTAAAGCAGTTTGCGTCAATGCTTGAATAAGCTTACTTGCTAAAGGTAATGGATTAGCTGCTCGCTCAGGAAAGGCAACATGCCCTTGGCGACCTTTAACCGTGATAATACCAGAGATTGATCCTCGGCGTCCAATCTTTATCACATCACCAACAACTTTTACGCTTGTTGGTTCTCCCACGAGAGCTGCAGTCCATTTTTCACCTTTTTGCTCCGCCCATTTGAGAAGTTTGACCGTACCGTTAATAGCAGGACCTTCTTCATCGCAGGTAATCAGAAAACTTACTGTCCCTTTAATGGAGCGTTTCTCAAGAACTCGAGCCAGCGCTGCAACAAAACAGGCAATCCCACCCTTCATATCAACAGCACCCCGCCCATATAGCTTCCCTTGATCTATTACAGCTTCAAAAGGAGGATGTATCCAGTGTTCTAACACACCTGGTGGCACAACATCAGTATGGCCTGCAAACATAAGATGCGGTCCCTCTCCCCCTATTTTTGCATAAAGATTTTCAACATCTTCTGTATTCTTATCCGAAAAAACAGGACGTTCAATATGAAACCTCATCTTTGCTAGAAATTGTTCCAAAGTTGACAAGGCACCCGCTTCATGAGGTGTAACAGAAGGACAACGAATAAGCGCCTGTAATAGTTGAATTGGATTTGTAAGGACAGGCATAGTGCTCTTCCAATCTAAACTGAGGAGTTACCAGAAATTATTAGGCTGAATTACAAAAAAGATAAAGTAAAAACATTGAAGGCACTCAGCACACTAGGCAGGGGAAGATAATCGTGCTGAGGCTTCAATGGCTTCTTCACCCATGAGTGACTAAGCACACACATAACGGTACACTCAACAAAAAGTTCCATCCCATATTATCTTCTAAGGGCTTTTCATATTTCTAACTTATATGGATGAAAATTGATTGCTTGCAGTATATGACCATTTTTCTTCAACCAAGCACGATACTTTTTACTATCTGGACAAAGCTTTTCACAAAGATCCCAAAATTTTTGTCCGTGATTCATTTCGACAAGATGAGCAACCTCATGCGCGACAACATATTCAACAATTTCTTTTGGTGCCATAATAAGGCGCCAAGAAAAAGAAAGACGCTTGTCTATTGAACAAGATCCCCAACGACTTTTCGTATCTTTATAGCAAACTGACTTCACTTTACGCTCTACTTTACGTGCATAATACGCAACCAATGGTGTTATAGTGAGCGCCGCCTGTTTTTTTAGAATATCAGCAACACGCCTTGGCAAATATTCTAATTGACCATAAACGATAATTTGAGGTTCCTGTCCTGCTTCGCCTACAACAATTTCTGATACCCCACGCCCTTCTTTATGTCCTATGGTATGTGCAACACCCAATACAGGAATCGTTGTACCTTTTTTGAGATAAGCATTTTCGTGAGAAACACATCCACGCGTAAGACGCGTTTCAATCCAAAATCGGTGCTTTTTAATGAAATCTTGAACCGAACAGAGACTTATCGCTGGCGGTGTTGTTACACAAATTTCCTGCCCGCTTGCATCAATACGTAATGTAAGACGGCGCGCGCACTTATGCCTGCGTACGCGTATAGGTACAATACGATCAGAGAAAATAAAATGTTGTTCATAAACGGTCATACATTATGTCTTTATCTTCAATGAACTTGACCCTTATCCTGCATTAATTCTGTCAATTAACGACCTCAATACTGCTTCGAGGCATTCTAAATCCTGCGGACGCGAAAGCCGATGGTCCGCATCACGAATAAGTGTTAATGTTACATCATGTAAAGGCAAATGATCAAGTAAAGTCAGTGTATGCTGATAGGGTATCTCTGTATCTTCCATACCTTGCAAAATATGAACTGGACACCCAATATCAATGCATCCTTTCATAACACAGTTATCTCGCCCATCTTCAATCAGTGTCTTGGTGAAAAGAAACGGCTCCGTATCACCAACAGCAGGTCGCTCAATACATCCTTTTTCTTCCAGAATTTTCCATTCTGCCGGCCCTAATTCTGGTTCCACTAATGTTTGTGTAAAATCAGGAGCCGGCGCAATCAACACCATACCAGCAAGCCTCTTATTTTTCTGCGCTAGCATCGTCGCAAGTTTGAGAGCAATCCACCCCCCCATAGAGGAGCCAATCAAAATTTGTGGTCCTTTACAATAAGTTTCAAAAACCGCTAAACTTTCTTTGACCCAACGCGATATCGTTCCTTGAAAAAAGTCACCCTCTGATTCCCCATGACCTGAATAGTCAAAACGCAAACAAGATAAGTCATTCTTCTGAGCGAAGCTATCAACCATCACCGCTTTGCCCCCCAACATATCGGATTGATAGCCAGAAAGCCAAACCAGACTAGGAGAGCCGCAACCTTTGCGATGGCGCACTGCAAGAGCAGTACCTTCAAACGAAAAAAATTGGCAAGGAATGTTTTGATCCATGATTCTTTTCCTTTATGAACTATTTTCTCTTATAAAAGAAAAATTCCTATCTTCCAAATTCTCTCACAAAGTCATAAATCAAATAATGAAAAAAGCGCGAATTCTTGTTGTTTTTCTGTGTATAATTGTATATTAAATTACATTGTAGATTAATCAAAATTAAGGAGCATAAACCATTCGTAGACCGTTTAAAATAACACCTACTCAAAAAGACGGGCCACGCTCAAATCAGGACATTCGGGTTCCTCGTGTTCAGCTTATCAATGATGAAGGACAACATCAGGGAATTGTTGCAATACAAGAAGCACTTGCTATGGCCGCAGATGCAGGGCTTGATTTAGTTGAAATTGTGCCGAATGCAGAACCGCCCGTGTGTAAAATTATCGATTTGGGCAAATTGAAATATCAAACCCAAAAAAAGGCGGCTGAAACACGTAAAAAGCAAAAAGTCATCGAAATCAAAGAGATTAAGATGCGTCCAAATGTTGATGTCCATGATTATGAGGTCAAGCTCAAAGCTGTTCATCGCTTTATTGGTAATGGTGATAAAGTAAAGATTACTTTGCGTTTTCGTGGTCGTGAAATGGCACACCAAGATCTTGGATTAAAGCTTCTTCAGCGGGTGAAAGAGGATACCTGTGAAATTGCTAAAATCGAATCTGAACCAAAACTCGAAGGCCGTCAAATGATGATGGTGATAGCACCTAAGTAATGTTTCATTGGGATAATATATAAAATATGACTCATCTAGAGTTGAGTATATGGATATGATTTAAAAGTGCCACATATTATTGTTGTGGCACTTTTAAATTGGTAGTTGTTATGCGCCAACCTCTCTCATTAAGAGAATACTCTTTTTATCAAAACGACTAAATGTTTTTAATAAGAGTGCTTCAATCTTGCATGAAACAACAATAAAATGTAGAAGCGCTTCATGGTCAAAAAACAAATTTCTGCTTTTGATAGACATCTGATCATCCGTCTTTTGCGAGAAAATTTTCATAAACATGCGTGTTGGTATGGTGCCGCTGTTTTTTCAATGATCATTATTTCCTGCACAACAGCAGCCAGTGCATGGATTATGCGTGACGTTGTCAATTATATTATTGACGCGCAAAATTTCAGTATGATTGTTTTGATTTCTAGCATCATTGCTTTCATTTTTATCCTCAAAGGGATAGCAACTTTTGCCCAAACTTACTTTTTGAGCAAAGCAGGCAACAGTATTGTTGCTGAACAGCAGCGTAAAATTTACGCACGCCTTATGGAACAGGGAGTCTCTTTTTATCATAATAATGCTTCATCTGATCTTCTTGTGCGTGTAACCCATAATGCTACAGCCGCGCGTAATATCATCGATACAATTATTACAACTTTTGTACGTGATTTGCTTTCCGTTAGTGGCCTATTGCTTGTTATGTTTATTCAAAACTTTACGTTAATCGCCATTACTTTAATAATAGGACCACTGGCTTTTTTAGGAGTTCGAATGGCTTTAAAACGTGTTCGTAGCCTTGCGGAAAAAGAACTCCTTTCTCTTGGTGAAATTATCAAAATTGTACAAGAAAGTTCTATTGGTATTCGTGTTATCAAAGCTTTTTCATTAGAAGAGCTCATGAAAAAACGTATGGATAAAGCCATTTGCGATGTTGAAAAACAAGCAAACACTATTGCAACACTTCAAGCCGTTACAAATCCGATTATGGAAACCCTTGCTGGTGTTACCATTGCGGGTATTATCTGTTTTTCCGGCTACCTTGCAACTCAGCGTACAGGCGTTCAAGGTGAGTTCATGTCCTTTATTGTTGCTTTGCTTCTTGCTTACGAGCCTGCAAAAAGACTCGCAAATGTACGTGTTAAAATTGAAGCTGGCTTGGTCAATATCCGTACGATGTTTGAAATTCTCGACCGTCCTCTTACGGTTATAGAACATGCAAAAGCTAAAGATTTGGATAAAAGACAAGGAACTATCCGTTTCGAAGATGTTTCTTTC
Source organism: Bartonella sp. DB5-6 (assembly GCF_000278115.1). Lineage (GTDB taxonomy): Bacteria > Pseudomonadota > Alphaproteobacteria > Rhizobiales > Rhizobiaceae > Bartonella > Bartonella refiksaydamii. The sequence continues at coordinate 153,177 of NZ_JH725115.1, read as the reverse complement.
GCATATACAGGTAACCAAATGGTGTTGAAAGACATTAATCTAGAAATAGAACCTAGAAAAATGACAGCGTTGATAGGGCCATCTGGTTCGGGGAAATCAACGCTTATAAACCTTATTATGCGCCTTTATGACCCCACAAAGGGACGTATATTTATTAATGATCAAGACATCCGTTATACTACATTTCGCTCCCTTAGAAATCTGATAGCTTATGTAGGACAGGATACTTTTCTTTTCCAAGGAACTGTTAAATACAATATCGAGCTTGGAAAAGCAGGAGCTCACGACAACGACATTATTAAAGCAGCAAAAGCAGCCAATGCTCACGACTTTATTATGGATCTACCAAATGGCTATGATACACAGATAGGCGATAATGGCTGTAATCTTTCAGGTGGACAAAAACAACGACTCGCCATCGCCAGAGCAATGCTTCATGACAGTGAAATTCTGATTCTTGATGAAGCAACAAGTGCATTAGACTCGCATACTGAAGCACAAATTAATGAAGCTCTTCACCATCTCACCAAAGGGCGCACGACTATCACTATTGCCCATAGACTTTCAACGATTGCTCGCGCTCATAAAATTATTGTTATACAAAATGGTCAACTAGTCGAACAAGGTACTCGAAAAGAATTGCTTGCAAAAAAAAACGGTTTTTACAAAACGCTTCATAATATCCAATTCAAAAAGCATAAGCCTTAGTTTCTAGATACTTAAGTAAGTATTTGAGAATAAAAATGGATGAATTCATATTCCTTAAGTGCAGAGATTGGCAAAAAAATTACACTTTATTGAAGACACACTTTTAGGATTTGTATGATAATTGAAAAACTTCCTTATTGTTTTACTGAAGAAATTCATCTTACTTTAAAAATGAGGACTCAATGGCGAGAGTTTCCCCTTTCCTCAAGCAAGTGGAGTCGCATTCATAAACATTATGAATTTTTATAGCAGCAAAAAAATAGACTTCAAATTTTGAAAAAGCTGCTAAGAACTATGATGATAAATCTGAGTGATGCACCTTTGTTTACCAGCCATTTCCATGCTGCCGGTTATTAGATTACGCCATAAATTAACAATAAGCTTAGCATAAAAGGACTCATTGAAGAGAAACCGTTAATTTATTTATAACGAGACTTCCTGCTGTAGCGGACATCTTGGACTATACTTCACGTTTTATTTTCTCGTCTAAGAACTGGAATAATGTTCAGCACCTTAATTTCTTAAAAATAAAATACATATGTCATTGCTGATAAAAGTTATGATCCTAATGCGCTAAAAAACAGGTGAGAAGCAAAACTATATTCCTATCATTCCTTACTGCTTAAATAGGAAAATATTGCATAGCTGTGATGGTCATCATTACAAAAAAGTTACCTTATCGAACGCATCTTTAAGGAAACACAACACATGAGTTTATAATGATAATTCATCGTTTTGCAATTTAAATGAGAGCTCTGAATACTGTAAGATTTCTTCATTTTAAATCCTTATCATGCCGGAAAATTGTTTGCTTGTACATCACAAGACAGATCAACGCGTGGATAAAAAGCTATTTAGGCAAGCAATAAATATATACTTTTCATAAACCGTCTCAATGCAAGAGCAACTGACAAAATTGAGAGCTAGTAAATAGAAAGATGTACTCGCTTGACCCTTGCATTAGTAAAAATGGTGGTGCACTATCGATTTTGCGTTATACTCTTTATCGGTACCAGTGTAGAATGCGATTTGGAGCAACGAGAGATATTAAACAAGCACATGACTAAGCAATATAACAATGTGCTATTTTTCATAAAGAGCGTGCTCCTCGAGAGCGTGAAAACAAAAAACAAATATTTTAGACGTATTCTCTCACGATTTGATAAAAAAGCTTCTTCTTTTATGAGATTACTAATCTAAGTTTTAATCTTCTCCTACTTAGAGATTAGAGAGTTGGGTGCATAACACCTCAGTAATTAGAATTTAAGAGCTTCAGTCCTTAATAGTCTCTTTCATAAAATAAGCCAACACTAGAATTTTTTTCATTTCCTATAGCGCCTTTAGCTTTAAGATTGCGTGAAATGTCTAAATTAATAGTTCCCTTCGTCTTTCCATCCGATCCTGCTTCAAAGCCTAAATAAATATTATTGTGTATATAACGTCCAACACGTAAACCGGTATTACCTTTTTCATCAACGATAACATCAAGATCATCAAGACCTATTTTAGCCCGTAGAGCATTCAATAAAGATGTATTAGAAGCACCTGCAAGATCAGCTGCCGCTGCCGCAAGCTGAGCAATCTGAAATGGTGATAATTCATTAAGAGAGCGATTAAAAATCAAACGTGCCAAAATCTCATCCTGTGGTAAATTCGGTTGTGAAGAAAAATTAATATCAAGATTATCAATTGTCCCACTTACCGTTACTGTGACGCGAATATCACCACTATTATTGTTGGTGACAAAGTAAACCGTAGGATTAAGATTACCGCTAAAACTTGCTTGCCCTTGATCAAAATTAAGATGCTGTGAAAGAATATCAAAACGTCCACGAATCATCCTAAATTCGCCAACTGGATGCACGTCATTCAATGGTCCTGCTAAGTTAATGCGTCCTCCTAGTTCAGTATCTAACCCTCGCCCACGTACAAAAAATTGATTGTGCGCTGTAATACGCATATCTGATAACATAACAGATGAAGATTCTTGAGAGATATCATGGGGTTTGGTAGTGATCTTAACATCAGCACGTTCAAGTGTTTTTTGAATCGGTTTAGTTAAATTCTTATTCTTAATATTAAGGAATTTTGCGTTCCGAAAATGATCAGGGACAAGAACTTCAGCTTTTTCAACAATGATATCACCACCAATAACAAGGTTACTCAAAAAATGACCCGTCATTATCATTTTGCCGGACAACGTTGCAAGAATCATAGAACCATCATTATAATTGGCGTGATCAAGATTAAACACCAAATCTGTCTCTCCATCATGAAAAATACGGCCTGAAGCAGAAATTAATCCCCCCTCAGATGAAGAAGCTGAAGCTTTTTCTATAAAAATATGATCGCCATTCGATTTTCCTTCAATTGTTATATTGTTCAATCCTACATTTGTTTTTGAATCAAAAAAACTACCATCAACTATAGAGAGATCTCCTACCAACTGTGGCTTCCATAATTCACCACTAAGAGTTGCATCAACTTTGGCTGTACCCGTTACATGCGCACCGCGCTTAGCTAATAATAGATCAATAAAAGCAATAGGTATTGTCCCTTTAACATTCAATTTGGCCTCTGAACCATTAAGAGCAACAAGCCCATTTATGGAAAGATCTAAGCCTTTATCTCCAGTTGCTATCATATTCTCAATATGAAAAGTCGATTTTTTGTAAGAACCACTGGTATTCATATTGATCGACATAGGCCCTTTATGCGTCATAGTAGTCAAGTTTTGACTTGAAAGATCAAAACGAGCAGATGGATCTTTCATTGTTCCACTAATATCAACCCTACCAACAATCGTTCCTCCAAGCGCTTGCCCTTCAATAAAACTATTAACCAAATGTGCAGGAAAATCTTGCAAATTAACATGGAGATCAAGCGTATTTTTATCTAAAGATATACGACCTTGTGCTTGTGCTTGTACCCCTTCTCCCGTTAAATTTGCATTCAAAGTAAGGTTTTGATCTACTGTTTTACCTGTAGCAGTAAGCACAAATGGCATTACTTTTTTATCTTGAAGAGCAACCGTTGTTAGCCCTTCACCTTTTATATTATAGGTTACATCAGGTTTTTTAAAAGGACCTCGGATTATAACCTTCCCTGTTAAAGTACCAGCCGCTCCAAGATTGGATTTCCATAAATTGGCTAAAGCAGCAGGAAGCGCATTCATTGTGAGGTACAGATTAAGGGTATCCTGCACATTTCCCGCAAGTATAACTTTGCCTCCATTAATTGCGATTCCTAATTCATTTATTGTTATTCCTTCTTTATCAAAAACAATCGTAGCCGATTTAGGCAATGTCGCGTGAAAATCGTGTTGTTTAACATCTATAGTTTCAATCTGCACTTCTCGTTTTATACCTTCTGGAAATTTCATCGTAACCATACGGCCAGAAAGTTGTGCATTTGTATTATTAGGCAACATCGCTTGAACAGTAAAAGCCGTTTGCCCATCGTTGCCATTGGCATGAGCATTTAGACGATTAACCATCATCAAAGGCGTTTGGATACGCTCTGCATTGATAACTCCCTCAAACTGAGCCATACCAAAAGGATCAAAGACATCTGCTTCGACTTCCAACTTTTTAATTTTATTCTTTGCAAAGCTTAAACGGTCAACATGCGCTTTTAGGATAGCTTTTTGTCTGCCATTTTGTTCGTCAAAAATAAAATCTCCTTTTACTTTTCCACTGCCTTCTTGCAAAAATAATGCAGCAAGCGCTGTAATATCATCAGCGTCAATATGCAAAGCTCCCTTCACACTCCTCCCAAGCTTTTGAGAAAGGTCGCCGGTTATTTTTGCACTTCCTCCTCTTATATCAATATCTTCAAGCATTCGAATCTGATCAGAATCCTTAAAAGAAGCAGATAAATGCAATGGTTTCTCAGAAAAAGTTCCTTCACCCTTTATAGAACCCGTTACAGAAGTGTTCGGCGCTGTATTATCCACCAGAGTTTTTATAGTGAACGTTGTGTTTTTTAGCTTCTTTCCTACTAAAAATGCTTCAGCAACATCAGCACGTGTATTAAGTTTTATAAGGCTATTGCGCCCTCTAGCAGTACTTTGGATTATGAGCGTACCATTTATTCTCGGATCTAATCTGGCGAGATCAGATATTTGAGCGTAGAAATCCATTTTAGCGCTCTCATTTGAAAAATATCCATTAGCTTTTATGTTTGCGTATTGGCTTTTCAAATTTAAATGACGCAAAATTAAACCTGCCGTGTCGTGAACAGCACCACCTGAAAGAGTAAATTTTCCTTTGAATAAACGATCTAAAGGTTCCATGCCTATTTTCAAATTGTCTGTCATCCCTGATAATTCAAGATCAAAAACGCCATCAATTAAACCGATAGTTCCTTTGGCTTTAATATCTGCGCTACCAGAGAGTGATTGTCCACTCAGCAAACTAAAAGGAGCTAGTGTTTGGGCTTTTAAACTAAGGTCGCCTTTAAAAACAAAACGATCCATTTTTCCTTTTAACCAAGCAGAAAACCCCTGACTCGTAACACTAAAATCATGAATCAAAACTGGCTTTTTAGAAACAATATCTGTATCTAGATGCACATGAACTGTTTGTCCTAGACTTTCTCGCAACGTGCTCTCACTTTTTTCAATCCCTTGAAACGTTCCCTTAACCTGAATACCAACATGACGAGAAGCTGCATTATCAAGATTTTCGCTCACCCCCCCCATATCAAAAATCGCATTACGAATATGAATATTTTTATTGCTCAAATGATGTACAACAAGCCGGCCATTCCAAGATTGTTGCCCTTCACGGCCATAATCAATATTTAAAGCAAGATTATCTACACGCATTGGGGATTTTGACGTTGTTAAATGAGTAGCATCATTTTCCTTATCAAGAGCCATTTTGCCATCAACAAAAAGCCGCCGCAAAAATCCATCTGTTGTTATTTCAGCATTAGCCAAAATATTCATTGTTTTACTCTGAATCACCATATGATCAAGATGCTTCACACCGTCTTTTGTCATCCTTGCCTCTGCTTTCAATGTTACATCAGATTCAAAAAAGCTACGATATTGTGGAGGCATTAAAGGACCAAGTGTGCCTACCAGTTTAGTAGAAAAACTGTGCCCTTCTGCAACACTTGCAAGAATAACATTGCCATCCAAAATAGGACGGTGATCGGCTTCTAAAGAAAGACTGACAACTAAATCATCGAAAGTACCATCACCTCTCATGGAGAGATTTAATGCGGGACGCTTTTCAATGTTAAAAATATTTGCCAAAATGCCATTTTGCGATTCATCAACAGAAATATCAATTTTAGCTGTACGATTGCTATCGGATATCTTTGTTAGAATAAAAAAAGATCCCTGTGCATCTAAACGATGAGCTGCTATATTAACATCAAAATCACCATTAGCTAAGGTTAGATTGCCTTTTAAAGACACATCAGCAGAAAAACCAAAAAGATCCTGTTCAAACACCACGTGTTTAGCCGTAAGCGTGTTTATAGAAATGGCAAGTGGCAACTTTGGTAAAGAAAACTTTCCTGCCTCAAGAGAAGCAATAAGAGAAAGATTGTCATGTGGTTTGCGTAAAAACGTAATCTGTTCTGCTGAAAGCTGGTTAATATCTATGCGCCCTCTCATTAACGCTAGGCGGTTCCAGTCCATTTTAGCATTGGTAATTTTAAGCCAAACACCTTTTTTATCACTCACAGTAATAACATCAATCGACGTTTGAGAAGATAGTGCCCCTTGCATATTATGTAAACGAACTTGGCGATTAGGCGCTGAAAGTCCACGTTCAATTAAAGAGATAAACCATGAACGATCATCCACTGTTGCTTCGCTAGAGGATGAATTGCCTCTCTGGGCAAAAACAAAAGTGCTCACCAAAAAAAATAAAAGACAAAATAAGAAAGCCGATAAACGCACACTTTTTTTCATTAAAACGCTTGTCCTATACCCACATAAAAACCAATACGAGGATCACCTTTTTCCCGCTTAAGAGGAAAAGCTAAATCAATGCGTAAAGGACCAAGACCTGTCATATAGCGACCTCCAATACCCGCTCCCCATTTCATTTTTTGAGAAAAATCAACAAACACTTTTTCTCCTACAAGACCTCCATCAAGAAAACCGACAACTCCTATCTTATCATTTAAAGAAAAACGTAATTCTGCTGCCCCCTCAACAAGTGACCGCCCGCCAACAACAGCATCATTTTCTGTTTTGATACCAATATTGCGATAAGCATAACCGCGAACGGAACCACCACCACCAGCAAAAAAGAGCGTATCAGAAGGTATTTGTGCTGTATCACTCCCAAGAATTGTACCAAATTTTGCCCGAGCCGCAAAAATAAAACGATCATTTTTATCCAGTGTCCAATAAGAACGACCTTCCACAGTCGTCTTTGTCACAAAATTACTAAAACGCATTTCATAAAAAGGTTCAACAATCACTTCACCATACAAACCTTTTGTCGCATTAAACTTATTATTACGACTATCATAAATCAAACCACTCGGTAATCCGATTGTTGTAAAATTACGGCTCCCAAAATAAATATCACGTGAATAACCATTAGAAACTTCTACAGCAACTTGTCCTGATAGATTACTATTAAAGATATGCGTTATACCCAACTTTCCTTTGATGGCTTTTGTCGTGTAATTGTCTAGAACATCTTGCTGTATTTTCAGTTCTGCCATAAAGTCAGTATCAGGAGTGAATATACTAGGCTTTAAAAATGTGCCGCCGAAAAGATAATCAAAATTTTTCAGATTATATGCTTTCTCCCTGTTCCTGCTAATACCGCTTATTTTAGTCTCAACTTTGAGGCGTTCTGCATGACCAAAAAGATTGTTATGCATCCAATAAGCTTCAAAACCAGCACCATCTAATGTTGAATAGCTACCACCAACACCGAAACGGCGTAGTTTACGTTCTTCTAAAACAAGCGCAAGCGGTAAACTCCCATCAGGGTTAATTGTATCAGCCTCACGTATATCCACAGCACGAAAAACATTAAGTCGTGCAAGCCTTTCATTTGCTTTGGCTAATGCATAAGAATCATATTTTTGGCCTATCTTCAACCCTGTCATCCATGCAATGTAGGCTGAATCCACACTTGGCTTCTTACTAACATTACGTACAGTTAAAGGGCCGTAATAAGCTTTTTGTCCAGGATCAACAGTAATCTGCGCATCAATAAGACGGGCTGCATGATCAGCGACCACTTCACTTTTCATAACTTTAGCTTTAGCATAACCCTGTCTACGCCACCCTTCAATCGCCCATCTTTCTGCTTTCAAAATGGTTTCAGATTTGGCAACAGCCCCAACCTGATAACCTAATTCTTCAATTGTGGGCACTCTATTAGTTTCATATTTCACAAATGGAGCAACTTTATCTATATCTGCAACATTAAAAACATATTGTGGACCAGCATCAATGGTAATAACAACATTGGATTGTGCTGGAAGTTGAGTCATAGGACTCAAATCAGCAGCTTCTAAACCATTAATCTTAATACTGATCACACCACCGTAGCGTCCATCAGCATAAAGAGCAGAAAGAATTGCCTGATAATCTGAACGCGCTTTAGCCAACAAGCCAGAAGAACTGGATGCCTTATCTTGATCAACAACGAGAGAAGATACAGCCTTAACTATCTTAACGCCTTCTGATGGAGTACCTAACGGTGTAACAATATCAACTTTATAAAATTTTTCCGTACCACTGATATGAGAAAAAGAATTTGTTTTTTTTTGACCAAAAAGAGGTATGCCGAAAAACTCAAATGCCGCAAGTTGCTGCGGAAACGCACAGACGAAGCATAAAACTATAAATACACTGCGTATGGTTCCTGATTTAAAAAAAACTCTCGTCTGATATACCATTAAATCAGATACCTTCAATATGCTTTACATCACTTTGTACTATAAATAACATTGAACAAGAAAACTAAATATACCTATTCTGGATATTTCATACGTTTGATCACAGCAAATAACATTCTTTTCTTGCAATGCATAACGCCTCCCCTCCTTATATTCATAAAACCTTGCACTACTGTGTAATATAAGCAGCCTCTCTCCCTTTTTCCTAGCATATTCATTTAGTTCATTATAAATGTTTTATTTAACCACATATAATAATGGTTAAATTTGTACAAATTACTCTCCATGGTTGCATTCAGAAAACTTGCACCTCTATATAGATCTCTCACTCAAAAAAACCATAGAAACACTTCTTGATTTTTATGTGCAAATATGATTTTCTTCTCTAGGTAAAAAGGGGGGGCAGACTGATGATCGCGCATGTTACAACTGTTGCTTTTCGTGGTCTAGAAGCAGTACCTGTTGATGTACAGGTTATGATTTCTCCCGGTAAAATAGGAATGGCTATTGTTGGATTAGCCGATAAAGCAATCGCAGAAAGTCGTGAACGCGTACAAGCAGCTCTCCATGCTTGTGGACTTTCTATGCCTAACAAACGGGTTACGATTAATCTTGCACCAGCTGATCTGCCTAAAGAGGGATCACACTATGATTTACCAATAGCTGTAGGCTTAATGCTTGCTATGGGGCTTCTTCCTCCTGAAGTTGCGCAAGACTACATCATTCTAGGCGAATTATCGCTGGATGGTTCTATCACCGCCGTTAATGGTGTTTTACCAGCTGCAATGACAGCTTTATCGTGTGATAAAGGGCTCATTTGTCCCCATTCATGTGGATCTGAAGCAGCATGGGCAAATGCAGAGATGAATATTCTCGCCCCCGAAACCCTTCTTACTATAGTCAATCATTTTAAAGGAACTCAAATTCAAAAACGTCCACAACCCCGCCAATATACTATACAAACTGAACTTCCAGACCTTTGTGAAATTAAAGGACAGAAAACCGCCAAACGTGCATTAGAAGTTTGCGCAGCTGGACGACATAACCTTTTGTTTGTAGGTCCTCCTGGTGCTGGAAAATCTATGTTAGCCCAACGTTTACCTTCCATTTTGCCACCTCTTGATAGCCGTGAGCTTTTAGATGTTTCTCTGATTGCTTCCATCACAGGAGAAACAGTCCATAATACCATTTCACTTCACTGTCCCTTTCGTGCTCCGCATCACTCTGCTTCCATGGCAGCAATGATCGGTGGTGGATTGAAAGGACGACCAGGAGAAGTTTCACTTGCACATAATGGCGTTTTATTCCTTGATGAATTACCTGAATTTTCTCCACAAGTCCTCGATTCTCTTCGTCAACCTTTAGAGAGCGGAGAATGCGTTATCGCCCGCGCAAACCACCATATCAGTTATCCTGCCCGCATCCAACTCATTGCCGCGATGAATCCTTGTCGATGTGGTATGGCAGGCGAAAAAGACTATGTTTGCGCGAAAGGAATACGCTGTCAAATCGATTATCAATCCCGTATTTCTGGTCCTCTGCTCGACCGAATTGATTTACGAATTGATGTTCCTGCTTTAACGGCTATGGATCTTATGCAACCAGAACAATCAGAAAAAAGTTGCGATATCGCAAAACGAGTCGCACGGTGCCGTGCGATTCAAGCCAAACGTTTTGTTAAACTGGGACTTGATCATATTCGCACCAACGGTGATTGCCCCGCTAAAATCATCGAAGAAATTGCCATTCCTGACCAAAACGCAGCTAAACTCTTACGAGATGTGAGTGAAAAAATGCACCTTTCTGCACGTGCTTATCATCGCATTCTCAAAGTTGCACGCACCATTGCTGACCTCAACGAAGCAGACCATCTTTCACGCTATCATCTCGCAGAAGCTATTTCCTACCGACTCGGCACTGAAAAACTAACAGCTCTTACTTAAGGAAAGTATTCATCAATAAAAACTGATGGGAAAATAACGCAGATAAAGCTCTGCAAGCTTGCCATCATCTTCTAAAGATTTCAAAGCATAATTGAGTATATCAACCAATTTTTCGTTTTTTTTTGCAACAGCAAGACGCATTCCTTGCCCTAATAACTGTGGAGCCATATACGCTCCTCCAATAAAATGGCAGCAATTAATAGATTTTGCATCATTTAGCCATAAAGATAAAGCAAATCCATCATCAAAAATAAGATCAATTCTATGGTCTTGTAGCGCTTTATAGAGCTCTTCCCTATTATTAAATCCCTGTCCTTTGGCTTTAGGAAAATAACTCTGAAACAGCTTTTCATGAGCACTGTTGAATAAAAATCCACTGTTTAAATGTGCTAGTCTATCACTGATTGGCTCATCAAGCTTCACAAGTCGAGATGCAACAAATCGAGCCGGAAAGCGCAAATAAGACTTTGTAAAAAGAAGATCTTGACGTGTTTTGATTGTTTCTTTTAAACCAGCGATAATCACTTCTGCGCCACCATTTTTTACATGGTCCACGAGCTCTTTCCAAGGAACAACTTCTACCTCACAAAATTTTTCAAGCTCTAATTTCGAGCAAATAGCACGCAACAAATCAAGATTATAGCCTGCAAGATGTCCTGTTTTGTCAAGAAAGTTAAAAGGAGGAAAATCAAAAGTTGTTACAAAACGCAAACGAATTATATTCGTCGTATCAGGTTGTACAAAATGTTCATGCGAATCAAAAAAAGAAGGCAGTTCTTTAACCGTTTCAGCCTTTGCAAAAGAGGCAAATAAAAATCCCCATGCTACAAATAACGATCCAATAAGAGTATTAAATATATTCTTGGGAAGAAAATTCTGTAAGCGCAGTTGAAGGTGTTTTGCATATATAGATTTCTTTATGTTCAAAATCTTCACCCCATTTTGCAAAATTAAAATGCAACTCTTCTCAGACATAATATCTAACGCACTTAACTGAAATATCTGCTATTTTAATGAAGGAAAATTCTTAGTATTCTGTAAAACAGTTAAAAAACTTAACAGCTTCCATATATTTCCAGAATATATTGATAATATTAAAGCTTTAGCGCAAACTTATTCCAAATGAATTCTAAAAATACAAGAATCGATAAAACTAGCTTGACAGGTAATTTCATTCACTACAACAAAGGAAAGGGATAATATTCCAATTTTTGCATGAACTGTCACACTCAAGTAACTAAATTTCTCCTAAAACATTAATACCTTGTAGAAGATAAACTTTATAAGATCGATTATTTGTGTCTTTGCCTCAAAATGCAACGCAGTAATACACATTGTTTATGTGTGCAAAAATCATTCTCTCTAATATCTGTGCTGACAGATGTTGAATATAAATCCGATATACGGTAAATATTTAACTGGTTATTCCATAAATAACTAGCCAGAACATTAAGCTTAGAAAAAGCTAATGAAATATTGCAAATCGAATACAGAAATGGATTAACTTATGAGTGATGAAATCACCTCACCGAAACAGAGTGATGACTACGGCGCCGCTTCCATCAAAGTTCTCAAAGGTCTTGATGCTGTACGAAAACGTCCTGGCATGTATATTGGTGACACCGATGATGGTTCAGGATTGCATCATATGGTCTATGAGGTCGTGGATAATGCTATCGATGAAGCTTTAGCTGGTCATGCTACTCTTGTAAACGTCACACTCCATGCTGATGGTTCTTGTTCTGTTCGCGATAATGGTCGTGGAATTCCAACAGATATCCATCCCACAGAAGGCATTTCAGCAGCTGAAGTTATCATGACCCAGCTTCATGCAGGTGGAAAATTTGATCAAAATTCTTACAAAGTCTCGGGTGGATTACACGGTGTTGGTGTTTCTGTTGTTAATGCTCTATCCGTTTGGTTGCGGATGCAAATCAGGCGCAATGGCAAAATTCATGAAATGTCGTTTACGCATGGAGTTGCCGATTCTCCCCTAAAAATTGTTGGTGATTGCGATGCAGAAAGTGGAACAGAAATCAGATTTTTGCCAAGCTCTGAAACCTTTACTATGGTTGAATTTGATTTTGAAACTTTGGAACGTCGCTTGCGCGAACTCGCTTTTTTAAATTCTGGTATACATATTCTTCTTGTTGACGAACGTCATGCTGATATTCAATCCATTGAATTGCACTATGATGGTGGATTAATTGAATTTGTCAAGTACATTGACCAAACGAAAAAATCGCTGCTTGACATTCCTATTTACATTACAAGTGAAAAGGATGGAATGAGCGTTGATGTTGCCCTATGGTGGAATGATTCCTACCATGAGAAAGTTTTGTGTTTTACAAATAATATTCCTCAGCGTGATGGTGGAACCCATTTAATAGGCTTTCGTAGCGCTTTAACGCGTCAAATTAATGGTTATGCTGAATCTTCAGGCATTGCAAAAAAAGAAAAAGTTAACTTAACTGGTGATGACTGCCGTGAAGGACTCACAGCTATTCTTTCCGTCAAAGTTCCTGATCCAAAATTTTCCTCACAGACAAAGGATAAATTAGTTTCTTCTGAAGTACGCCCTATTGTTGAAAATTTGGTGAATGAGGGTCTTTCAGCATGGCTGGAAGAGCATCCTAATGAAGCAAAGCTTATCATCAGTAAAGTAGTGGAAGCTGCGACAGCCCGTGAAGCAGCACGCAAGGCACGTGAACTAACAAGACGAAAAGGAGCTCTTGATATCACTTCTCTGCCAGGAAAACTTGCTGATTGCCAAGAACGTGATCCAGCAAAATCTGAAATCTTTATTGTCGAGGGAGATTCGGCTGGAGGTTCAGCAAAAAGTGGACGTTCACGTCAAAATCAAGCAATTTTGCCCTTGCGTGGTAAAATTCTTAATGTAGAACGGGCGCGTTTTGACCGAATGCTCTCATCTGATATGATCGGGACACTCATTACCGCCCTTGGTACATCCATCGGTAAAGATGAATTTTCACCAGATAAATTGCGTTACCATAAAATCATCATTATGACAGATGCGGATGTTGATGGTGCACATATCCGTACCCTCCTTCTCACCTTCTTTTTTAGACAAATGCCCGAATTGATTGAGCGCGGGCACCTTTATATTGCTCAACCCCCTCTTTATAAAGTATCGCGAGGAAAGTCTTCTCAATATATCAAAAATGAAGCAGCATTTGAGGAATTTTTAATTGATACTGGACTAGAAGAAGCAACATTAGAATTGTCAACAGGCGAGATTTGTGCTGGTGCTGATTTGCGCAAACTTGCTGAAGATGCTCGCGTGTTCCGCCAACTTTTAAATGGTCTTCATACACGCTATGACCGCACAATTGTTGAACAAGCCGCTATTGCAGGAATTTTTAATTCTGAAGCCCTTTCAACACCAGAAAAAGCCCAAAAAACAGCAGATAAAGTGGCAAGCCGTCTTGATTTAATTGCTGATGATATGGAACGTGGTTGGAGTGGTTATAATGCATCAAATGGAGGGTTATGTTTTGAGCGCATTTTACGTGGAGTTAAAGAAATTATTACCCTTGATGCGGGACTTATTAATTCAGCAGATGCACGTCAAATTGATCGTGTCTCCCAAAATTTCATAGAAGTTTATAATTTTCCACCTCTCTTGCACCGTAAAGATAAGTCAGAGCGCATTTTTGGACCGATTAGCCTTTTAGAGAGTATTTTTATAAATGGTAAAAAAGGCATTACTCTCCAGCGTTATAAAGGCCTTGGAGAAATGAATGCTGAACAACTTTGGGAAACAACCCTTGATCCTGATGGTCGCTCTCTTTTACAAGTCAAAATCAATGATGCAACCGATGCCGATTCACTCTTTTCCCGTTTAATGGGGGATGAAGTTGAACCTCGACGGGCTTTTATTCAAGACAATGCTTTAAGCGTTGCCAATCTTGATATCTAAAGGTAGTTTTTTGTTTCTGGCTGTATAAACGTCACAGTTTTATATATTATTTTTTCGTATTTGAACATTTTTTATACTTCACTTCATTTACGATAAAAGAAAAATAAGGAAGGTCATGTATATGACAGCTGAAACAGAACGCTTAGGAGCCAAAGGTGGTATGGAGAACTCTTTTGGCTTTACAAGAGTTGATGCAGCACAAAAACAATCTATGGTTGATGGTGTGTTTCACTCTGTTGCTGAAAACTATGATAAGATGAATGATATCTTATCGTTAGGGCTACACCGTGTGTGGAAAAATTCTATGGTTGCATGGCTCTCTCCACCTGCACTTTCCAATTGGAAGGTTCTTGATGTAGCTGGCGGTACTGGTGATATCGCTTTTCGAATTCTTAATGCTTCACGCCAAAAAGCCCATGTTACAGTGCTTGATATTAACGGCTCAATGCTCAGTATCGGAAAAAAGCGCGCACAAAAAAATGGACTCACCCCTCTAATCAATTTTGTTGAATCTAACGCAGAACATCTGCCTTTTGAAGATCAAAGTTTTGACGCTTATACTATTGCCTTTGGAATTCGCAACGTGCCTTACATTGATAAAGCCCTTAGAGAAGCTTTTCGTGTTTTAAAACCGAGTGGGCGTTTCTTATGTTTAGAATTTTCAAATGTCGAGATGCCACTGCTTGACAAAATTTATGATCTTTGGTCTTTCCATGCTATCCCTAAGCTTGGTCAATTCATCGCAAATGATGGCGATGCTTATCGTTATTTAGTTGAATCTATTCGTAAATTTCCTAAGCAAGATGATTTTGCCCATATGATAAATCGTGCAGGATTTTCGCGAGTATCCTACCGCAATCTCACAGGTGCAATCGCAGCGTTGCATTCAGGTTGGAAAATTTAAAAATGGTGCAAATTTCCACTTACTTTCAGTTAATGCGTGCGGGATGGGTTTTAGCACGTGAAGGTGTTTTGAGTGCTCTGCCTCACGATGATCTTCGAGGATTTCCGGCATTATGTCATCATATAGCAGGTGTGATAGCACGCCGAAAAACAAAAAAAAAGCGGCGATCTGAAAATATTTCCGATGCCATCAATAGGCTTGGTCCCTCTTACATAAAACTTGGCCAATTTCTTGCTACCAGACCTGACATTGTTGGACGTGATATTGCAGAAGATTTGGCACAGCTACAAGATCGTGTCCAAACATTTTCTTGCACTGCTGCTATTGCACAAATTGAAAGTTCACTTGGTCGATCTCTTGATGATTTATTTGTAAATTTTTATCCACCCATCGCTGCCGCTTCTATTGCCCAAGTCCATCCAGCTGAATACAATGATGGAACCGGTCATAAAAAAAAATGTGCTGTTAAAGTCATCCGCCCCAATATCAGGACGCGTTTTACTAAAGACCTTAGAAGCTTTTATCTCATTGCCCATTTACAAGAACGTTATATACCAGCTTCTCGAAGGCTACGCCCTGTTTGTGTAGTTGACACTTTAGCACAAACCACACGTATTGAAATGGACCTACGGTTAGAAGCAGCTGCCATATCAGAAATGGCTGAGAATATTCAACGTGATACAGGATTTCGAGTTCCACAAATTGACTGGGAGAGAACAGGACGCAATGTTTTAACAATGGAATGGATTGATGGTATAAGAATATCCGAGATTTCTGCCCTCAAAGAGGCTGGTTTTAATTTAGAAGCGCTCGCAATTACGCTTATTCAATCTTTCCTTCGTCATACATTGCGTGATGGCTTTTTTCACGCTGATATGCACCCTGGTAATTTATTTGTAGACCCAAAAGGGTGTATTGTTGCTGTTGATTTGGGAATTACAGGACGTCTTGGAAAAAAAGAAAAGCATTTTCTTGCTGAAATCCTCTACGGCTTTATTACGCGTGATTACCATCGGGTGGCGCGTGCTCATTTTGAAGCAGGATATGTGCCTTCACATCACAATATTGAGAGCTTTGCTCAAGCCAATCGTGCCATTGGTGAACCAATTCACGGGCAATCAGCGCAAAGCATTTCCATGGCTAAGCTGCTCACCTTATTGTTTGAAGTCACTGAATTGTTTGATATGCAAACACGTCCTGAACTTTTACTGTTACAAAAGACTATGGTTGTCGTTGAAGGTGTCGCACGCACATTAGACCCTCATTTTAACATGTGGAAAGCTTCTGAACCGGTTGTCAGAGAATGGATTGGCAAAAATTTAGGACCCGTGGGGCTGGCAAAAGATTTTAGTGAAGGAGCGCAATCACTCCTTTCACTAGCACGCAAAACACCGCAATTGATACAAAATTTTCAACGTATGGAAGAAGACCTCAACAACATGAGAAAAACAGGTCTTAATCTTTCTCCCACCACTCTTAAACAACTTGCTGTCGAACAAAGTCGCACCAGCCGTTATGGCCGTTATAGTCTATTTATCATTGCGCTTTGTTGTGTTTGTCTCACTTTTTACCTTTTTCATCTTTTTTAATCTGCTTAATATGCTAAAAAATACTAATAATGAAATCATTGCGATCAATTCACTTCTTGGATGTATCTTATGGCTAGTATTACCATTCGTAATCTTTCACCCGAAGTTAAAGAATCTTTGCGCATACGTGCTGCAAAAAATGGTGTTTCTATGGAAGAGGAAGCCCGCCGCCTTTTAAGCAATCCTTCCACCCCAACTACATGCCTCTCTCAAGCAAGTGCTGCTGAAGAGCAATCATTGCAATCAAAATCACTTCTCCTTATTATTGGTGGTGGTATCGCAGCTTATAAAACACTTGATTTGATTCGCCGTTTGCAAGAACGGGGTGCGCACTTGAACATTATTATGACAAAAGCAGCGCAAAAATTTATTACCCCTTTAGCAGCTGAAGCTTTAAGCGGTTATACTGTGTATAGTGATTTGTTTTCACGCGAAGAAGAATATGATATTGGTCATATCCGATTAGCACGTAATGCTGACCTCATTATTTTAGCGCCTGCTACAGCCAATCGTATTGCAAAAATAGCCAACGGTATAGGAGATGATCTGGCTAATTGTGTGCTTTTAGCAGCACAATGCCCACTCTTGATTGCACCAGCCATGAATCCCACGATGTGGACACATCCAGCAACGGTTCGCAATATTGCACAACTGCGCACAGATGGTGTTCATATAGTAGGACCAGAAATTGGAAAAATGGCTGAACGCGATGAAACAGGCTGTGGACGCATGAGTGAACCCTTAACCATTGTAGCTGCAATAGAAACTCTTTTGGGTGTGCAAGAAAAACCACTTGCTGGTCGCCATTTCATTGTTACTTCTGGCCCTACCCATGAACCAATTGATCCCGTACGTTACCTTGCTAATCGCTCTTCAGGCAAACAAGGTCATGCTATTGCGATAGCTCTTATGTATCTGGGTGCTAAAGTGACACTTATTTGTGGACCAGTTAATCTTGCCGATCCACGAGGAGTTAAAGCTATTCATGTTGAAACAGCACATCAAATGTTACAAGCCGTTCAGGCTGCCTTGCCTGCTGATGGTGCACTTTTTGTCGCCGCCGTTTGCGACTGGCGCAGCCAAACACAATCTTCATACAAGATTAAAAAGAGCAATCATAAACTACAACCTTCCTTGCAGATGGTTGAAAATCCTGACATTTTGGCAACAATTGGACACGCTCAAAACCGTCCCCCACTGGTGATTGGTTTCGCTGCTGAAACCTGTGATATTATTGCAAATGCGCAAAAAAAATGCATCGAAAAAAGAGCAGATTTTATCCTTGCTAATGATATTTCTCTTCAAGCTGATGGCACAAGCGTTATGGGTTCTGATACAAATCAAGTTTATCTCGTTAGTAAAGAAAATGTTGAACAGTGGCCGCGCATGAGTAAACAACAAATAGCGCAAAAATTAGCAAAGATTATTGTGTCATTTTTCGGCACTCATACCCCTATTCATCAATAAGAGAAAGATGCCCTGTTTCAAATAAAAATTTTTCAGACATCAAATCATCAAATACTTAAAAAGTGCAACACAAAACAAAAATGAAACTCACTTATCAGATCAGGTGAAATATCCGTACGTATAATTCTCACTAAGAAAACAAACACCTTAACAATCCCTTTTTCTTGAAAGAGTGAAAATTTTTATGTATTTTGATCTGTTTATAAAATAGTGGGATTAGTTGTTTTTATTGCTACCTGCGTGTGCTGTTCATTTTGTGAGCCTCGCGGAAAAATTCTATCGTGGTTTTCTACAATGCTTAACATCCTCCAAGCTCTAAAGGACAAAGACTCCTAACCACTACCTGCTTATCATTAAGTTGGTTTTTTCAGACGATTTTCGTCTGCTGACCACTTATGTGATTGGTTTCATAAGCTCTTATGTATAATTCCCAACCTGAATATTCTGTACTGTTTTGTACCTCTATACGTGGTTGATCAAAAAAATGAACTCCGACATAAACAATTTTGCATTTTTAAATATACATGAATGCGCCTTACGCCGCACTGCAAAAAATGTTCTACAGCATTACAGATAAAAAATGCCATCTTTTGGCAGTTTATCTCTCATCAACAAAATTATATGCTTTATAAAATTAAGTGCATATGTAAAGTACTTTTCAATCTACTCTTGTTTTCACTTTTTTTCTCTTATTTATTTAGTTGCTATGATTTTTACTGCTGCTTATCGCGCTTTACAACGTCTTCTTACCCCACAATATCGCACTATGATATTGAAAGCTTTAGGAATTACTGTTTTTGTGCTTATCATTCTATGGTTATGTGTGCATCAACTTTTTGTATCCTACTTTTGGCCTTGGATTGCTTATTTTTTTCCCAGTTTACCAAGTTGGGCAGGATGGTTGGGATTGGGCATGCTTATCATTTTTAATCTTGGCTTGGCTTTGCTGATGGCTTTTTTGATCGCTCCAATCACAGCTATGATTGGTGGTTTTTTTATTGATTCTGCTGCTGAAATTATTGAAAAAGAAGATTATCCAAACGAGCCTATTGGACATTCTCTATTGTTTGGGCGTTCTCTCATTCTCTCCTTTAAATTTGTTATTTTAAGCCTTTTCGGTAATGGAATCGCTCTTCTTTTGTTTTTTGTGCCAGGTATCAATTTGATTGCCTTTTATGTTATTAACGGCTACTTGCTTGGCCGTGAATACTTTGTGTTTGCTGCTTATCGTTTTCGATCCGAACAAGAAGCGCATGCTTTTTTACACACCCATTACACAACAGTTTTTGGTGCAGGATTGTTGATTGCGCTTTTTGTTTCAATTCCCATTCTTAATTTAGCGACACCACTTTTCGCTGCCGCCTTTATGACGCACTTACACAAGATGCTTTCCCTCAAGATCACCGTATGCATCACACAAAAATAGTAGTACTTACTTAAAACCCAACAAAGTTCATGAGTAAAAAGAAGTCTTGAACTTGCTTTGTACTTTTAAAAACCGCTCCCATTCTTCTCATCAGAGGAACTCCTTGAAAAAAATCTTTCTCAGGTGCTGGTATTTGTTAACATACACATTATCGTATTCGTTTGTTTTTATGGGTTATTATAGCCTTATTGGTATTCTATTATAAGGTTTCTTTGCTTCAAGGCACTTGGATTAACGGTTAATCGAATATTGGTTTTCATCAGAAGCAAATGAAGGATTCGCAGACCTATAGAGAAAGTGGATTTTGATATCAAAGCAAACAAACAAATAGTGTAAGTTATAAATCTGTTGAGAGGCTTTTTGTAAGGAGTACTCTTCATGCAAATAATTACCTGTGATATTGGAATAAAAAATTAAAAGACAATCAAGTTAGAGCTATACGTATACTGGTAAAAGTATTAAATAGATTTGTTTATTCAGATGGCAAAACGAGTCTGACTACTGAAGTCCTATATTTTTCAAATCGTGCAAAAAGTGCATAATGTTTAAAGAGAGGCTATAAAGATGAACTGGATTACAAATTATGTTCGTCCTAAAATTAACTCTATATTGGGGCGCCGTGAAATTCCAGAGAATCTATGGATTAAAGATCCTATCAGTGGCGAAATGGTCTTCCATAAAGATCTGGAAGTGAACCAATATGTAGTTCCTACTTCTGGATATCATATGCGCATCAGCGCTAAAAATCGTCTCATGCATTTTTTTGATGATGGCGTTTATACGCCTCTTGAAAATCCAAAAGTTGTAACAGACCCTTTAAAGTTTCGCGATGAAAAACGCTATATTGACCGGTTAAAAGATTATCGTTCTAAACTTGGTGTTGATGACAATATTTTAAGTGCACGAGGAACTATAGAGGGCTTACCGATTATAGCGACCGTTCAGGACTTCGCTTTTATGGGTGGTTCTCTTGGCATGGCTTCAGGGGAAGCTATCATAAAAGCTTTTGATACCGCGATTGCTGAAAAACGCCCTTTAGTCCTTTTTGCTGCTTCTGGTGGTGCACGCATGCAAGAAGGAACACTTTCATTGATGCAAATGCCTCGTACAACCGTAGCCATTGAAATGATGAAAGATGCAAAACTCCCCTATATTGTGGTTCTTACTAATCCAACCACCGGTGGTGTTACTGCTTCTTATGCCATGCTTGGTGATATTCACATTGCCGAACCCGGTGCTATGATCGGTTTTGCGGGACCACGTGTCATTCAACAAACCATACGTGAAACCTTACCAGAAGGTTTTCAAAGCAGTGAATATCTGCTCGAACATGGCATGATCGATATGGTTGTATCGCGTTTAAAAATGAAAGCGACCATTGCACGCCTTTTACGCTTGATGATGAAATATCCTGCTGCTGTTAACCCTTCCAATCCATCCTCAACAAATTCTCAAATATCGGTTTCTACAACAAAAGTAGCTTAAGTGCATGGAGAAAAGCCAAGTACAAAGGATGGTAGACGATTTACTGAAAAACTATCCAAAAAAATTTGATCTTTCTTTAGAACGTATTCTTCACCTTTTAGAACGTCTAGGTAATCCACATTTAAAGCTTGCACCTGTTATTCACATTGCTGGTACAAATGGCAAAGGATCTGCTTCAGCTATTTGTCGCGCTCTTCTGGAAAGCGCAGGCTACCGCGTTCATGTCTATAGTTCACCTCATCTGGTAAACTGGAATGAACGCTGTCGGCTAGGCCAAATAGGAGGTGGACAACTGGTCGCAGAGACCCAATTGGCTGAGACACTTCGTGAAGTTATAAAAGTGAATCGTGACAAACCGATTACTGTTTTTGAAATTTTTACAGCAGCTGCCTTTATGTTATTTAGCACATATCCAGCTGATGTAGTGATTCTAGAAGTTGGGTTAGGAGGGCGTTTTGATGCTACAAATGTGATTAATAAACCAGCCGTATCTCTTATTATGCCCATTGACTATGATCATGAGGCTTTTCTTGGAAAGACAATTGCACAAATCGCTTTTCAAAAAGGGGGAATTATCAAACCAGCTGTTCCAGTGGTTATCGGTAAGCAAGATCATGATGAAACGCTTTCACTTTTAACAACCCTTGCGGATAAAAATAAAGCACCTTATTTCCTGTTTGATCAAGATTATCAAAGCTACACAGAATATGGACGTATGGTATTTCAAAATAGTCAAGGTCTTATGGATCTACCACTTCCTAACCTTATCGGAGCTCACCAAATTGCTAATACGGGTGCCTCTCTTAAAGCAGTGTATCAAGCAGGTTTTCAACTTTCAGAACAAGCAATAAACCATGCTTTGCAAAATATTTACTGGCCAGCACGGATGCAACATCTCACCCATGGAAACTTGGTTGATCAGCTGTCCCCTAATATTGATGTATGGTTAGATGGTGGTCATAATCCCGCTGCTGGAAAAGTTGTTGCGGCAGAGTTTACTCAATGGAGAAAAAAAACAAATCGTCCTCTCATTATGATTGCTGGTATGCTCAATACTAAAGACGCTGTAGGTTATTTCCGTCCTCTAGCAAAACTCGTAGATAAAGTCTATACGATCCCATTAACTGACAACAACGCTAGTATTTGTCCAACGATTTTAGCTGAATCTGCACGGAAAGTAGGACTTTTTGCTACCCCTCAAGCTCATCTACAAGATGTCTTACATAAAATTAATTCAGAGCATAAAGATGCAATTGTCTTTATTGGTGGTTCCCTTTACCTTGCCGGCGATATTTTACGTGACAACAAAACACCACCATGTTAGGAGTTGATTATTCATAGAGCTTTGAAAGATTGACCTTTTAATCATGCAACTTGATTTTGCACTTTATCAACATCCTAAACTTATTACTGTTTTCGGCGGCTCTGGATTTGTGGGGCGGCATGTTGTTGAAACTTTAACCAAGCGGGGTTATCGCGTTCGCATTGCTGTTCGTTGTCCGCAAAAAGCTTATTACATGCTCCAAATAGGAGAAGTGGGACAAACCCAAATGCTTAAAACCGATATCAAGCATCGCGCCTCTGTTGCACGCGCATTGCTTGGAGCAGATGGTGCAGTGTTTCTTCCTGGTAGCTTAGCGCAAACAAATCAGTCAAACTTTCAAAAAATACAAACTGAAGGTACGCAAAATGTTTCTGAATTAGCAGCAAAAGCCGGCATTCCACTTATTTACATGTCAACACTTGTTGCCAATCAACGTGCTTCATGTCTTTATGCACGTGTCAAATTTATGGGTGAACAAATCGTTCAAAATAAGCATCCTCAAGCGATTATTATGCGCCCATCTGTTATCTTTGGACCAGAGGATTGTTTCTTTAATACCTTAGCAGACTTATCACGTTTTTTACCAATCATGCCCCTTTTTGGTGGTGGACAAAGTAAATTGCAACCCGTGTATGTAGGTGATATCGCGGAATTTGTTGTACGCGCTTTAGAGGAGCATGTTACCTTTGGAAAAATCTATGATCTTGGTGGCCCACAAATTATGACATTCCAAAATGTCCTTAAAAGTATATTTCAAATTATTCATCGCAAAAAGACAACTCTACCCATGCCTCTTTTTACCGGACTGTTGATTGGAAATCTTTTGGGAATTATCGGTAAATTACCCTTCGTGCCCACATTGTTAACGGCCGATCAAATACGTTTCCTACAAATAGATAATGTTGTCTCTCAAGCAGCGATAGAAAACGGATACACTTTAGAGGGAGTAGGAATTGTCCCCAGAGCAATGGCTGCACTCTTACCTAGTTATCTCTGGCGATTTCGTCCACATGGCCAATTTTCCAAAAATTTTCCAGCTTAGTGTATATGCCTAAAATTATTTAATATATTGATTTATAATGATAATTTATTGTTTTTCTATACTGAAATGTGTACACAGAAGATAGTTAATATTTTCTCGAATCATCGCTTTCTGAATCAGAAAAAACACTCACTTGTATACATAACAAGAAAAAGCCAAGACTAAATATGCACGCTATAAAACCGCCTTAATACAGGAGCAAATGTGACAGAGGAAGTCAAAAATATGATAATAGTTCTGGCTTGTTATTTTACAAGTATAAGTTAAAGGAGATGATATCCAATGCATTTTGCATTATACCATTATAGGTAGTGCTAAAAAATGAAATCAAGAGCAATGAGATATGTTTCTTTAAAACAAATACGCGAATGAACAGCACAACGACATGCTATTCTTCATGAGTGTATATATTTTTCACATCTGAATTAATTTCTTACTCCGCAAAAGAGAGTACAGCTATATTGAAAAAATAGATATGTCTCTCTTTCTTTTCAGAATGCCGAATCTGATAGCTGTTCTCTTTGTCACCTTATCCTCTTAACAGTTAAAAAATGAACGAATACCGGTAAACTTTGTTCATTAAGAAAACCTTGCATGTGCTTTTTGTAGCCTGCTGGTATCAGCATTGCGCAATAAATAAAGCGTGTTTATTGTATAAAATTTCTGAGAATTTAAAAATTTTTTCTAAGTAAAAAAAACCTTTCTATTCACTTCACTTGCATTTTTTTTTAATTTCTCCTACCGTCTTGCAAAAACTGATTTTAAAGGAATAACGAATGGCAACTCTAGATTATGTTGTCAAAGATATCGCGCTTGCTGCCTATGGGCGTAAAGAACTTGATATTGCTGAAACTGAAATGCCTGGTTTAATGGCTTGCCGTGAAGAGTTTTCTTCTAGCCAGCCTTTGTGTGGAGCACGTATTTCTGGTTCATTGCACATGACAATTCAAACAGCTGTTTTGATTGAGACATTAAAAGCGATCGGTGCCGATATACGCTGGAGTTCTAGCAATATTTTTTCCACGCAAGACCACGCAGCAGCGGCTATTGCAGCCACAGGTACTCCTGTTTTCGCAGTTAAAGGTGAAACACTGGAAGAATATTGGACTTATATAGATGCAATTTTCCAATGGCCTGATGGCAATCCCTCCAATCTTATCTTAGATGATGGATCTGATGCTACACACTATATTTTGATGGGATGCTGTGCAGAAGAAAATAAAGATATTCTATCTCACCCAAAAACAGAAGAAGAGGGGATTTTTTTCAAACAAATCCAAAAACGTATGGATGCTACACCAGGATTTTTCATACGCCAGCGTGCAGCAATCAAAGGTGTAAGCGAAGAAACAACAACGGGTGTACAACGCCTTTATCAATTGCAAAATGAAGGGCTTTTGCCTTTCCCAGCCATTAACGTCAATGATAGTGTCACTAAATCAAAATTTGATAATAAATATGGATGTAAAGAATCACTAGTAGACGGCATTCGACGTGCAACAGACGTTATGATAGCTGGTAAGATTGCCATTGTCTGTGGTTATGGTGATGTGGGTAAAGGTTCAGCAGCCTCTCTTTCAGGTGCTGGTGCTCGCGTTAAAGTAACAGAAATTGATCCCATCTGCGCCCTTCAAGCAGCTATGGATGGCTATGAAGTTGTTAACTTAGATGATGCCGCCTCCAGTGCTGATATTATCATCACAACAACGGGCAATAAAGATATTGTACGATTAGATCATATGCGACAAGTTAAAGATATGTGCATCCTTGGAAACATTGGCCATTTTGATAACGAAATCCAAGTAGCAGCTCTTAGAAATTTGCCATGGATGAATATTAAGCCACAAGTTGATATGATCACTTTTCCTGATGGGAAACGCATTATTTTGCTCTCTGAAGGGCGTTTACTTAACCTCGGTAATGCTACTGGACATCCTTCTTTTGTCATGTCAGCTTCATTTACCAATCAAGTTTTAGCGCAAATTGAACTCTTTACCCGTTCAGAACATTACAAAAATGAAGTAGCTGTTTTGCCAAAGCACCTTGATGAAAAAGTTGCGCGTCTTCACCTTGATCGGTTAGGAATAAAATTAAGCGTTTTATCAGAAGAACAGGCCGCTTATATTGGAGTTACACCACAAGGACCCTATAAACCAAATCATTACCGTTATTAAAACGTTTCCCTCAGTTAAAAGAAAAAAGGAAAACGCACCGTGCTCAACTTTGGTGATATTACCCCCAAAGAAAAAGCTCAAAAAATGATCCGAGTCTGTACTCATCTCTTTTGCTTTTTTTTCCTTTTTTCTCCAACGTGCGCTGTTGCTCTGTCATTGGAAATGCATCTACCACCTACCTTCACTTTGCCAGATGGACCATGGCTTCTTTTAGCGCTCTGCGGAGGAATTTCTTGTGCCTTACTCCTTATGTGTATGGCTATTATTATGCGCGTAAAAAAAGCTTCACAAAAGCCTTTGAAGGTATTTCAAGCAGACTGTTCTGAAAAACTTCGATATTATGAGTGGCTTTTAGAAGAAACTGGACAATCTCTTCTTATTTGGGAAAATCCAACGGCTTCACCCCGTGTAGTTGGTAATATTCCCGTATTACAAAAAGCAGGAATTCATCAGGAAGACTTTCAGCATTTTAACTTATGGCTTGAAGAAAACTCAAGCCGAGAACTTGACTACGCATTAACGCAATTGCGTTACAACTCTCACCCTTTTGAACTTTCCATCACCACCACAAACAATATGCTGTTACAAGTTACAGGGATAATCGCCGGAACAGCAGCCATTGCACGCTTTCAAGATATTTCAACACAACAGAGCGAAAATGCTCGTTTACAGAAAGATATAGCCACAATTCTCACCGAACTGAGAATACAGCGCAATCTTCTTGATCGTATACAAGAACCTGTATGGATACGAGATTGTGAGGGGAAGGTTTGCTTTATCAATCGCGCCTTTAAAGAAATGACAAACTTTAGAGAAAGCAACAATGAAGTCATTGATCTTTTTAATGAAACAACACAACCTAAAACAGATGAAATAGAAACGATTTTTCAAGAGCACGTTCATACCGTCATTGATGGGGAACGGCACTGTTTTTACCTCACACGGATTACAACAGAAGAAGGAATGGCAGCTTTTGCCCGTGATGACAGCGCATATGAAAATCTTGCCAATGAACTGAGGCGCGTTCTTCAAAGCCATTGTGAGACACTTGATCAAATCTCAACAGCTGTAGCCATTTTTGATACAAATCAAAAATTAAAATTTTGTAATCAGGCTTTTAAAATTTTATGGCCGTTGGAGAGTTCTTTTCTAGAAAGTAAACCAAGCCATACATTGCTTCTTGAACACTTGCGTGAAAAAGGACTCCTTGCGGAACATCCTGATTGGCGCGCGTGGAAAGAAGAACTTTTTAAAGCCTATCGGCAAACAGAATCGAATCAACAAATTTGGAATCTTCCTGACGGGCGCACGGTATGTGTTATTTCCAGTCCTCATCCACAAGGAGGCGTCACTTGGCTTTACGAAAATCTCACAGAAAAAATTGATCTTGAACGACGCTATAACACACTCATTAAAATACAAGGCGAAACACTTGATAAACTTTCAGAAGGAGTCGTGGTTTTTGGCACTGATGGGCGTCTGCGTTTATCGAATCCAGCTTTGTCTAAATTATGGTCTCTTCCCTATAATTTATCGGTAGAAGGTACCCATATCACACAATTACAAAGCCATTGTTCAGCTCTATGCACGGGGTCAGAATGGGATCAATTTGCCAAATTTA
This sequence comes from Bartonella sp. DB5-6, assembly GCF_000278115.1. Taxonomy (GTDB): domain Bacteria; phylum Pseudomonadota; class Alphaproteobacteria; order Rhizobiales; family Rhizobiaceae; genus Bartonella; species Bartonella refiksaydamii. The sequence continues at coordinate 125,667 of NZ_JH725115.1, read as the reverse complement.
TTACAGGTTTTGCTGAAAAACGTGACACATATTCAGGTCGTATGGATCTCAAAAATGAAATGATTATTGACTACACATTGGTCCCACTCCCCAATGGGCAAACGATGCTCACTTTCGTTAATGTTACGGACACCGTCCATGTTGCGCGTGCTCTTCAAGAAAAAAATGAAGCCTTAGAAAGTGCTGATCGTTTGCGTAATGAATTTGTCCAACATGTTTCCTATGAATTACGCACACCTCTTACCAATATTATAGGGTTTTCCGATATTTTACGTGATCAAATTTTTGGCTCTATCAATGAACGTCAAAAAGAATATCTTGGGCACATTCATTCAGAATCAGGCACTCTTTTGAATATTGTTAATGATATTCTTGATCTTGCAACCCTTGATGCTGGTATCATGGAGTTGGACATACAGCCGGTTAATATTGCCAATGCTATGATACACGCAGTAGCACGTGTAGAAGAGCGCCTTAACGGACGCCATATTACACTTCTACAACAAATTTCTCCCTCTTTAAATTTTATTTTTGCTGATGCCACACGTTTGCATCAAATCTTTGTTAATGTTCTGAGTAACGCGATTAATTTCGCAGCAGAAGCAAGCACAATTGAATTTTGTGTTGATGAACAAGATAATAACGTCGTCTTTAGTGTCCACAATGAGGGATCTGATATTCCTGAAGATATTCTTGATCGCATTTTCAAACGTTTTTCTTCTTATTCACATCATGGTGGACGTGCAGGAGCAGGTCTTGGACTTTCCCTTGTCAAAAGCTTTGTTGAACTCCATGGTGGTCACGTTGAAATTCTCACAGGAACGGGACAAGGAACAACGGTTAAATGTTTTTTTCCAATTCCTAAAGGAGACAAAGTTTTTTAATCTCGTTCTTTATCATTACATAATTTTTTCTCGTTCATTTTATGGAACTCACAATGCATTTTAATTTTTTTCTTGAAAATGAAGAAGCAACCAAGTTTTTCGCGCAAGATCTAGCCCTCGCTTTAAAGCTAGGTGATATTGTAACGCTGCAAGGTGATCTTGGAACAGGAAAATCAACCATCGCACGAGAAATCATTTATACACTTGCCAACGACAATACTCTAGATGTTCCAAGTCCTACTTTCACTCTTGTTCAAAGCTATCAGCTTCCACAATTTGATGTTCTTCATGTTGATCTTTATCGTCTTTCTATGGAAGAAGAAATTGATGAATTAGGACTTCATGAAGAACGTGAACAAAGAATTTTACTCATTGAATGGCCAGAAAAAGGGGCTGATATTTTAGGGCCTGCTACCTTTGCAATTACTTTACAGCATGAAGGCTGTGGGCGTCGTGTGATTCTTAAATCAGCACAACATTCTATTGAGCGTCTACAGAGATCTTTTGCAATTCGCACATTTTTAAAAGCCCATAACCGTAGTCATATTCATCGCCGTTTTTTAGCTGGAGATGCCTCTGCTCGCACCTATGAACTTTTGGATGATGGAAACTATCAAGAAGTTCTTATGAATGCGCCAATCATGCAAATGGAACAAAATACAGATCTCTCTTACGTAACAATGACACGCCTTGCAAAAGATATCCGTCAATTTATAGGAATTAATCAACTAATTTTGGACAATGGATTTTCTGCTCCCCATATCTTTGTTGAAGATTTTGAAAAGGGGCTTTTGATTCTAGAAGATTTGGGGCGTGCAAGGATTTTAGATCAAACTGGCAATCCTTTGGAAGAACGTTATATCGCCTGTAGTGAATTACTGGCTACCTTTCACCAAAAATCATGGCCTTCTGAAAAGCAATTTGCAACATTTTCGCTTCAAATTCCCTCTTATGATTGTCAAGCACTAAAAACAGAACTCTCCTTATTGCTAGACTGGTATTTTCCCTTCCAAACACAAAAAACCTTGAATCAAGAACAGCGTAAAGCCTTTTTTGCGTGTTGGCAGCCCTATCTCGTTAGTCTCACTAAAGGAGAAAACACCTTTGTCATGCGTGATTATCATTCCCCTAATATTCTTTGGCGCGCACATAAAGAGGGATTTTCCCGTATTGGTCTGATTGATTTTCAAGATGGTTTAATCGGTTCAACAGCCTATGATCTTGTCTCTTTAGCACAAGACGCACGCCTGTTTATTCCACCAACACTCGAAGCGAAAATTCTTGATGCCTATTGTAATGCACGTCATCAAGCATCACGACCTTTTAATGAAGATGAATTACGTAAGCTTTACGTTTTTGCAGGCGTTCAACGAGTTTCAAGAATTTTAGGACTTTTTGTACGTCTCCACCAACGAGATGGAAAATCATCTTATCTTAAACACCTGCCCCATTTGCAGGATTATCTTGCCCGCAATCTCTCACACCCAATGCTTGCACCTTTACAAAGTTTTTATCAAGAAATGGGGCTCATTTCAAAAGCATAATAGAATTTCACACATTGACTTTTTCAAAATACTCTTCATACAAGCAATTTACTTTTGTTAAAGAAAGTGGGGATAAGTATATGCCCGCGACTATTCTCTTTTTCCAAATCTTTGATGAGAATTAACAGATATTATCTACTTAACTGGCTGCTTAATTTAAATTAAAAAATCTACCGCACAAGCGTAGCTTTTTAGTTTTTCCCTGCATAAAAATTGTATACAGTGGGAACAATCAAAAAATCAATAAAATGGAATATTTACTATCCAAAATGAGACCATATGACCTATAAACCGCGTGTTTTTTCTATTTCTTCAGGAACTGCTTTTTTACCACATTTTGTTGATGCCCTGCTCTCTGGTGTTCTTATTGATAACTTTGCACCAAATGGAGATATTCAGGCTGCTCTTGCTGATACTCTTATTTACGTACCGACACGCCGTGCTGCGCGCGCTTTACGTACAGCCTTTGTTGAAAGAAGTGCTACACAATCAACTTTCTTGCCTACCATACGCGCTCTAGGAGATCTAGATGGAGATAGTTTCTTTTTTGTTGAAAACTATACCTGTACCCTAAATCTTCCGATTGGAGAAAGTGAACGCCTTCTGCTTTTAGCACGCCTTATTCGTCCTTGGCGTGAAAATTTACCTGCTCATTTGCGTGCTATGTTTGAGGCAGAAGACGTGCTTATTCCTGCTCATACTGCTGATTCAATTTGGCTTGCTCAAGATTTAGCACATTTGATGGATGAAATTGAAACAGAATCAGCAGATTGGTCAAAACTTAAAGATATTGCTCCTGATATGGTAGCCGAATGGTGGCAAATAACTCTCGATTTCCTTACTATTGTCACACAAAGCTGGCCGCAAATCTTACAGGAGAGACAACGAAGTAATCCAGCTGAATGGCGTAATCAAGCACTCAAAATGCACGCCGAGACTTTACACCACACAAAACCTAATAAACCTATACTTGCAGCTGGTGTTTCAGGGTCCATTCCTGCAGTTTCTCATCTTTTAAGGGTAATTGCCTCTCTTCCCAAAGGTGCTGTTGTTCTTCCTGGGCTTGATTTTCATATGGATGAAGAACAATGGGAAGCATTAGATACAATCAATAAAGAAAAAACAACTTGTGATTTTTCCGATTATGAAACGAATGCTTTTAGCCATCCTCAATATCATTTAAAAAAACTTCTCTCTCTCATGAAATGTCATCGCATTCATGTTCGCGAAATCGGTCAACAAAGTGCAATAACGAAAAAACGTATGGCTCTTTTATCAGAAGCCCTCCGACCAGCCTCTACAACAGATCGATGGGTACAAATTGTCCGCGATGATTATGAAAATCTTTGTGCAAATTGGTCCTTCATTGAAACTATAAACGAGCGAGAAGAAGCTCTTGCTATTGCTGTTGCTTTACGCAATGCCATTGAAGAACCTCAAAAAAACGCAGCTCTTATTACAAATGATCGTAATTTAGCACGTCGTGTCTCCGTTGAATTACAGCGATTTGGAATTGAAGCAAATGATTCAGGAGGAATACCATTAGCACAAACGCTACCTTCAACTCTGTTACGGCTTATTTTAGAAAATGTGTTTCAGCCTAGTGATCCAATTGCTTTTCTTTCTCTTCTCAAACATCCACTTATAACACTCAAACAAAATCGTCATCGCTTACGCGAAATGGCAGAAAATTTTGAACTCTTTGTTCTTCGAGGCAGTACTGGACGTATTCATCTTCGCAAATGTGACCAATTTATTGAAAAATGGATAAAAACATGTTCCAAGAATACTTCTGATGACTGCACTCTTGATCAACAAAAGAGTGAAGAAGCACATCTGCTTTGTCAGCTTTTGGTTAAAGCCGTTGAACCTTTAGCATCTCTCATGGAACAGGAGAAGGAATGCAGCATCAATGAAGCCGCAATAGCGACTGTTGAAGTTTTTGAAAATTTTGGGCGTGATGAAAACGATTCTCTTGCTCATCTTTATCAACATGAAGTGGGACAAGCATTATCAACTTTTTTGCGTGAATTGGTGAGTGATCAATCAGGACTAAAATTTCATCTTTGCGAATGGCCCGCTATGTTTTCAGCGCTTATAGCAACCCGCTCGGTCACACCTTCCCCTGGGGGACATCCACGCTTATTCATCTGGGGCACTTTGGAATCACGTCTGCAAACGGTTGATACAGTGGTCATCGGTGGTCTCAATGAAGGATCATGGCCTATAACAACCCATAATGATGCTTTTTTATCGCGGCCAATGAAAATGATGTTAACTCTTGAACCACCAGAACAGCATATTGGGCTTTCTGCACATGATTTTCAATGGGCCATGGGAATGAATAAAGTAGTGATGAGCCGAGCACTACGGGTTAATCATGTTCCTTCACTCCCTTCACGCTGGCTACAACGCTTAGAAACTGTCATAGGAAAACAAGTCTGGAAACAAATCCGTGCACGGGGTGAAAAGGTGCTCCATTGGGCAAAAATGCTTGACAATACAAACATGGTTGCTTGTGCGACACGTCCTTGCCCTGTACCACCCCTTAAGATGCGTCCACGTCATTTTTCTGTTACCGAAATAGCAACGTTGCGCTATGATCCTTACGCCATTTATGCAAAAAAAATCTTGCATCTCAAACCGCTTAAAGCACTCACCTATGACCCTTGCGCAGCTGAACGCGGAACGCTTTATCACGCTATTCTTGCTGCTTTTTGCACACAAATAAAAAATCCAAAAGCTGCAAATGCATTAGATGTCCTCCTAACTCTTGGACGTAAAGAATTTGATAAACTTAATTTGCCTGCCGATGTTGAAACAATCTGGTGGACAAATTTTGAAAATCTTGCTCCTTTCATTCTCCAATGGGAACGAAGTTTGGAACCTCGAGAACGATATGCTGAAGTGGTATCGCAAAAAATACCCATAGATACAACAGGCGTAACCCTTTCAGGACGCGCTGATCGTATTGATGTATTGCCAAACAAAACGGTTGAAATTATTGATTTTAAAACCACTACACCACCCTCATCAAAACAAGTTCGTGATTTATTATTTCCACAATTAGCACTGGAAACAGCTTTGTTAATGAAAGGAGCCTTTACAGATTTTCAAAATCTTACCCCCTCAAATCTATTTTACATCCCCCTCAATGGAAAAGGTGAAATAACACCTAAATCAATTTTCTCAAAAAAAGGAGAAAAAGAGCACCAAAGTATCATTAGTCTCGGTGAAAAAGCATGGGAACATCTTATCGCATTAATCGAGTATTATAAAAATCCACAACAAGGCTATCTTTCGCACGCAGTCCCCATGATAAAACAATATGAAAGTGACTATGACCATCTGGCACGCTTATGGGAATGGTCAAATGGATTTCACGAAGGGGATCAGTCATGACTCTTTTTTCTATTCCTGAGGCAGCCCTTGATGCACAAGCAACGGCAACACACCCAAAAACAAATGTGTGGGTTTCTGCAAATGCAGGCTCTGGAAAAACTCATGTTCTAACCGAGCGCGTTATTCGTTTGCTTTTAAACGGTACTCCTCCAGCACGTATTTTATGCCTCACTTATACGAGAGCTGCCGCCGCTGTTATGCAATCGCGGATTTTTCGTACACTCTCCAGCTGGAATGAATGCGATGATGTACAGCTTAAAGAAATCTTATCGCAGCTTGAAAACAAACCTATCAATGCAACAAAAATAACCTATGCACGTCAACTCTTTGCTCGTGCCCTAGAAACACCTGGTGGCTTGAAAATACAAACTATTCATGCGTTTTGCGAATCTCTCTTGCATCAATTTATGCTGGAAGCCAATATTGCTGGACATTTCGAACTCATAGATGATGTCAACCGCAAAAAATTACTACAAGAAGCCCGCTGCCAACTTTTAAAGCATAATGATGCACAACCCGCTTTGAAACAGCTGCTTACGGTTATCAGTGAACACACTTTTAACCAATTGCTGTATGAAGCAACTGAAAAGCAACATAAACTATCTGGTTTTTTGTCTTCTCTTCTGTCTGAAAATGGAGAAGAAAAATTGCGTGCACTGTTTAATTTAGCACCCGATGAAACAAACAAATGGTTGCTGAAAAAAATTCAACAGACTGCTTGCCTGCCTCTTTATGCTCTTACACATTGCCAAACTTATGGCAACCAACACATCAAGGATATGATCGCGAAATTTTCCCAATTAGCAGAAGCCCATGATGATACAACCATTATCAACATTATTTCCGATATCTATTTTACAACGAAAAATGATCCCCGTAGTTTTTCACGTTTATCTCGTAAAAAATCAGATGAAATTTGGCCCTTTGTTCAACAAATGCTTGAAGATAAACAAAGCAAACTTTCTGTTCTTTTAGAAAAATATCAATGCTTAAAAATTGTTACACTCAATATGGCTGCTTTTCAGCTTTGTTCCATGTATCTCAAAATCTATGCGAATTTAAAAAAAGCCAATGGTTTCTTAGATTTTGATGATCTCATTGAACGCACGCTCCATTTGTTACAGCGTAAAGGTGCAAGCCAATGGGTCCACTATAAACTTGATAATGGTCTTGATCATATTCTGCTTGATGAAGCACAAGATACCAATCCCGAACAATGGCAAATTATTCAATTTTTGGCACAAGAATTTTTCACGGGTTATAGTCAACGCACGAATATACGTACTCTTTTTGCTGTTGGAGATGAAAAACAATCCATTTATTCTTTTCAAGGCGCTGCTCCAGAAAATTTTGCTGCAAATGGAAGGATGATTCAAAAAAAAGCAGAACAAGCAAAACAGAAATTTGAAAAAGTACAACTGAATTATTCTTTTCGTTCCACAGCCGATGTTCTTAAAAGCGTTGATCTTGTCTTTGAAACGCCAGAAAATTATAAAGGGCTTTCAGCAGAAAATACAAAAACGGTACACGAAGCTATTCGTGTTCATAGCCCAGGTGAAGTTATTTTATGGGATGCCATTTCTAAAGAAACAAACGAATTTCCTGATGATTGGCATATAACTGTTGATCATTTAGACACACCTGCTGTACGTTTAGCAGAGAAAGTTGCTGAAACAATTGCAGGCTGGTTGCACAATGGAGAAATGCTTCCAGCAAAAGGGCGTTTGTTGCGTGCCAGTGATATTATGGTCTTGGTTCGTAAGCGTGATCAATTTGCCTTAGCGCTTTCTCGCGCCCTTAAACAACGCAATATTCCTGTTGCTGGAGCTGACCGTTTACAGCTTACAACACATATGAGTGTGCGTGATTTAATGGCACTTGGACGTTTTGTTTTACAACCACAAGATGATTTGTCTCTTGCTTGTGTTTTAAAAAGTCCACTCTTTGCGCTTAGCGAAGAGGAACTTTATCAACTTGCCGCTTACCGTACAGGTTCTCTTTGGAAAAGCCTTTGTGAACAAGCATCATCGCATATCCCTTTTAAGGATATTTTTGAAAACTTGAGTAAATATCGTACTTTAGTGGACAAAATACCAGTTTTTGAATTCTATAGCCATATCTTAAACAATGATAAGGGACGACAAAAGATTCTAGCGCGCTTAGGATCGGAAGCAAATGACGTGCTTGATGCTTTTATGGATTACACACTCACGATTCAAAAAACGGGGTTACCAGGATTACAAGCTTTTTTGGAAATATTAAGTGTAAGTGAACCAGAAATTAAACGTGAGTTTGACCAAAACCATGAAGAAATTCGTATCATGACTGTTCATGCTGCGAAAGGACTGGAAGCTGCCGTTGTGTTTTTGGTTGATCCCGGTAGTGCAATTTGGCATTCTCAACATACCCCTCACTTGCTTAAAGTTCCCTTGAACAATACACATTTGAGTGACAAACAAGCTTTTGTCTGGCGTCCTAATGCAGAATTCGATACAGCACTCTCTAAACAAGCAATTTCGCGTTTAAAAGAGCGTGCAGAAGAAGAATATAGGCGTCTTCTCTATGTAGGAATGACACGCGCTGAAGATCGATTGTTTGTTTGCGGATATAGCAGCAAGAGAAACGCCCCTCATACATGGCTACAATTGGTAAAGAAGGCTCTTAAACCACATGCAGTTCCCATCAAAGGTCCCGCAGAAGATATTGCAGCTTGGCGTTATTGCATAACAGATTCTTCTTTTATCCCAATAAATCAAGAAACCTCTTGTGTTGAGTGCCAAGTACTTCCACCCCTACCGGATTTTTTCTCCTATAAAGTCTCAGCAGAACCGGCGTTACCAAAACCGTTGAGGCCCTCTGTTGCTAGTCTTTCCATTGAGGCTGATACCGAGATTTCTGCCAATTCAAAATATCTTACCATCTCGCCTGTGTTAGGGGAAGCAAATACCAACAGAGTTTTTTTTATTGAATATGGTAATATTGTTCACCGATTGTTGCAATATTTGCCAAATTGCCCTCCCGAAAAACGTCGAGATTATGCCCAACACTATCTCAACACCAAAGCCTCTCATTGGCAGGAATCCCAAAAAGAAAAAGCACTTTGTCATGTGTGGAAAATTTTAAATCATTCATATCTCAAGCCCCTCTTTTCTGACAATTCACACGCTGAAGTGTCCTTAATGGGCACTGTCAAAATTCGTGGAAAAGAACAGGCAATTTCCGGTCAAATTGACCGCCTATGTATCACAAAAAATAGCATTATTTTTGTTGATTTTAAAACAGGAATCCCACCAGAAAACGAAGCTGCTATCGCCCCACATTATTTACTACAAATGGCTCTTTACCGAAAATTGCTGCAAGCTATTCATCCCGATAAAGAAATCCAAGCTTTCCTTGTTTACAGTAAAGAAGCAAAAATTTTCAAACTTCCTCCGGAAAAACTCGATGAACTTCTTGATGAAATTGCCTTATAAGCTAAGGAACTTTTCTTATAATTTATCTTTGCAATAACTTGATATGAAGTGCCATCATACCAATGTATAAAAATGGATATAAAGGATAAAATAATGACCTGTATAAAAATTGATAAGAGCAATTTTGAAAGTGAAGTCCTCACCTCTTCTATCCCTGTTGTAGTTGATTTTTGGGCAGAATGGTGTGGTCCTTGCAAAATGATTGCTCCGATTTTGGATGAAATTTCAACAGAAATGCAAGATCAGATCAAAATTGCCAAAGTAAATATTGATGAAAACCCAGAATTGGCGACCCAATACGGAGTACGGTCGATTCCTACCCTATTGATGTTCAAAAATGGAAATGTCTCATCGAATATGGTGGGCGCTGCTCCTAAAGGACGTGTTTTTGAATGGATCAAAGATGGTCTTCGTTAAGCCCATTTACAGTAACCTTTTTCCAAAGGAGAGAGTTTTACCTCTCCTTTGTGTTTACTTTTTATAACAGAAGCTTTTGTTTATTCAGAGCGTACTTGATAATCTTTAAAAGTTGCAAATTTTATTTTTGGCGCCCGTTCTGCTTCATAATTCAATGAAAAATGATTTTCTGCCAAAAAAACTGGATCACCATCCAAATCATGCGCAATCGCAGGGTGGTGATTGGTAAGAAATTTTTGCAGATCATCTTTCGTTTCTGCTGAAATCCAACGACATACATTAAAACGCGCTGATTCAAAGCTCACCGGTAAAGAATATTCTACCTTAAGTCGTTCCGTTAAAACATCAATTTGCAAAGCACCAATGACCCCAACAAGAGCAGGTGACCCATCATCAGGAATAAATAATTGCACGACACCTTCTTCAGCCATTTGCTGTAAAGCTTCTTTGAGCTTTTTTGCTTTCATCGGATCACCCAAACAAACACGACGTAAAATTTCCGGTGCAAAATTGGGTACACCTTTAAAAAGAATCTCTTCTCCTTCAGTCAAGGTATCACCAATCCGCAGCGTTCCATGGTTTGGAAGACCAACTATATCACCGGCATAAGCTTTATCAGCAATTTGACGTGAGCGGGCAAAGAAAAATTGAGGTGCTGACAGTGTCATTGGCTTTCCAGTCCGTACCAACTTTGTCTTCATACCACGCTCAAGTGTCCCTGAACACACCCGCAAAAATGCAATACGATCACGATGATGAGGGTCCATATTAGCCTGAATTTTAAAGACAAACCCTGTCATTTTGGGTTCTGTCGCTATGACATTGCGTTGATCTGCTAACTGATTACGAGGACTTGGACCAAAATCAATGAACGCATTGATCAAATCACGAACACCAAAATTTCTTAAAGCCGAACCAAAATAAACCGGTGTCATATGTCCTTCACGGAAAGCTTGCAGATCAAAATTTTTGCAAGCACTTCGAGCAAGGTCTACTCCTTCGATAAAAGACAAGCGTTGATTTTCAGGAAGCAAATTTGCAACTTCGTTAGGTCCCGAAACCGTCTGTTGCGTAACCTCATCATCTTTTTTTCGAAAACGGTCATGATGAAGGTCAAATGTTCCAACAAAATCTTTACCTATACCAATGGGCCACGTTATTGGTGCGGTATCAAGTGCAAGTTTCTCTTCAATTTCATCTAAAAGTTCTATAGGGTCGCGCGCTTCACGATCCATTTTATTGACAAAAGTAATAATAGGTATATCCCGCATCCGACACACTTCAAATAATTTCAGTGTTCTCGGTTCAATTCCGCGTGCACCATCAAGCACCATAATAGCACTGTCAACTGCCGTAAGAGTACGGTACGTATCATCGGCAAAGTCCTCATGACCTGGAGTATCTAACAAATTAAATATATGGTCTTGATATTCAAATGTCATCACTGAGGTCACAACCGAAATACCACGATCACGTTCAATATTCATCCAATCGGAACGGGTTTGAATACGATCTTTTTTCGCCTTTACTTCACCGGCAAGTTGAATCGCTCCACCAAACAATAAAAGTTTTTCTGTCAGTGTTGTCTTGCCCGCATCAGGATGAGCAATAATCGCAAATGTACGCCGCCGTTTTATCTCTTGCACTCTCTGTTCCATTATTCCCCCGTAGGCCGTGCAAGCGCTTCAGCAATCAGTGTGCGCATTTCATTAATCCCATACAGTGCAATAAATGATCCTAATCGCGGTCCTCGTTCTTGCCCTAAAAGGATTTCATAGAGCATTTGAAAAAAGATATTTGAAACACCTGGGCCTCCTTCAGGGCTTTTTTTGTTGTGATCTTGATAACGCTCTGTTAAACGTGCAACATCCAGAAGCGCATTTTGAAGAATGTTGCCATCAGCATTTTGTGGTAAACTAGCTAATTTTGCATCAATCTGCTCTAATGTTGTGCGTTCATCCTTATCTGGTGTTCGAAACTTTTTGTTTGGTTTGACAAAGACATCAAAATATTTAATGGCAAATTGCACTAACTGGTCAAGTTCTGGATAAACTTGTGCATTGGCTCCTTTAGCATAGCGAGAAATAAAACCCCAAAGGACCTCTTTATTCTCCGCATTTGAAGCACTAACTAAATTTAAGAGCATCGCAAAGGATACAGGCAAATCAATCAGCGGAGGGCAACCACTATGGATATGCCATACGGGGTTATTAAGCCGCTCTTGCCATTTTTGACGACCATAGGCTGAAAGATGTGCATAATACTCATCAACGGCTTTCGGAATAACATCAAAATAAAGTCGTTTTGCTGTTTTGGGCTTTGAAAACATGTAAAGCCCCAAACTTTCTGTTGGTGCATAGGTTAACCACTCATCAATGGTTAAACCATTTCCCTTGGATTTGGAAATTTTCTGTCCCTTATCATCCAAAAAGAGCTCATAATTAAATCCTTCTGGTGGATTTCCACCAAGCACTTTGCAAATTTTAGAGGAAAGATTGGTAGAATCAATAAGATCTTTACCCGCCATTTCATAATCAACCCCAAGCGCTTTCCAACGCATTGCCCAGTCCACCTTCCACTGGCATTTAACCTTGCCACCTGTGACCTCCGTTTCAATGGCTTCTCCGGTTTCAGGCTCAATATAGGTGACTGTTCCTTTTTCAACATTACGGGAAACCATCGGCACTTGTAATACTTTTCCAGAAAAAGGAGAAATAGGTAAAAAGAGAGAATAGGTAGCTCGCCGTTCTTCACCCAATGTTGGGAGGATAATTGCCATTACCTTGTCATAACAGATAAGTATTTTTAAAAGTGTTTCATCAAAACGACCAGAACTATAATAGTCCGTGGCACTCGCAAATTCATAGTCAAAACTAAAACGATCAAGAAAAGCGCGCAAACGTGCGTTATTCGCTGCTCCAAAAGAAGGATAACTATTGCCAAAAGGATCCGGTACGCGGCTGAGCGGTTGACCAAGATAACTTTCCATCTTTTCTCGATCAGGTACATTATCAGGTACTTTACGCAAACCATCCATATCATCAGAAAAACAAAACAGTTTTGTTTTAACTTTATTCTCCGTGAGAATATGGAAAGCATGACGCACCATGGTTGTACGTGCTACCTCCCCAAAGGTTCCAATATGCGGTAAACCAGAAGGTCCATAACCAGTTTCAAATATTACACTCTCTGGATAACCTGTTTTTTCATACCGCTTTATAATTTTACGTGCTTCTTCAAATGGCCAAGCTCTCGATTGAACAGCCGCATCTCTTAATTCTGGCGTAAGGCCAAGGGCATCACACTGATCACGCATCATTTCTTTATCCTAAAAATTAAACTCTTTCATGATATGGTGTATGGTTCTTGAATTTATTCGTCAATAATAGCAAGTGAAAAGACATAACCTCTTATCATACTATTGCCATAATTAGCATCTGCCCTATTATTCTGTTTATATTTTACGTCAACAAAAGTGTGAATATTATGAATCGCAATTTACTTGTTTTGATTATCGGTGCTTTACTCGTTTTTCTTATAGGTTTTTCTTATTACACTTACCAGCAAGAAAGCAAAACCTCTAGCATTGAACTCAAAATTGATAAATAATCTGTCTGTAACCAAAATCAATTAAAGAAGTTACCTTCTTCAACTTTTAATATAAAATATGTTCTGCGCTTAACACTATCAAAATGACTTCTGTTATGTTTCTATGTGTTGATGAGCGTGTTTCTCATGTGCGCAGACGTAGAGCATTTAATTTAATAAAGCCAGCAGCATCTTTTTAGTCATAAGTATCTTCATCATCCTCAAAGGTCACCAATTTATTGGAATAAAGCGACTTTTTACTTTCGCGTCCTCCAACGATCACATCGCTCTTATAAAGTTTTAATGTAACTTCACTTTCAATATTTTCTTAGGATAAATTAATAGCTGCCTGCAACATTTTGCGTTCAGGGAAAAATCAAAAGCTGTAATAAATAAGTTCTGCATAACACGGCATTAATTCATCTTTCAAATGAACCGCACCCCGATCCAATGTCAAAGATTCCATCGCTCGACGAACAGCTAGAAGAATAGTTCCTCCTAGTGTCTCATAAATGCCACGCGATTTCATGCCGACAAAACGATTTCTACTAAATCCAACCGACCAATACCATTGTCGCGTCCATAACCATTCAATTTAGAAAGTAATTTTACAGGAGAGAAACTTTTCCCATTGATCGAGATTACATCACCTTCTTTAAAACCAATAGTGATTCTCGTTGCTTGATCTGAAGCAGCTTCCGGCGAAATAGTACGCATATGCACATATTCAGGAGCAAGAAGAGCCGAATCTTCTAAAATTTTTTCCTCTGATGAGGTATGCTATAGATTCGCATCAACCGGAAAAGGTACCTCACCTTGCTTATCCTTTTCTGCCGGAATTTGCTGTGCATGCGCAAAGTCAATTAAATCCATCCTGCTTTTAAAAAACCAATCACGCCATGGAGCAATAATTTTGATATCAGGATTAAGTGCATAAGCAGAAAGCTTAAAGCGTACTTGATCATTGCCTTTTTTTGTTACCTTGGGCCATTGACCTTACTAAAAGGTAGGACTCTTCATAAACTGCATTAGCTCGAAACATCGGAAAGACAAAATCACGCACAAATTTTTCGCACAAATCTTCGATATAGATTTCTTTAACATCAAGCATTTCAGCTTTACGATGAAGTACTAACTCTTCCTCCCCTGCACAAATCGGCTGCAAAAGTTACAACTTCAGCACCTAGTTTGTTTTGCAACCATTTAAGAATAATTAAGGTATCCAGTCCTCCTGAATAAGCCAAAAAAGCTTTCTAACATTTTGCCACTTTTTTATTTTAAAATTCTACTGTGTTTGTTTTCTTTGAACTTAGAATTATGCAAAAAATGAAAATAAATTCCTTTTGAGCAGCATTTAAAAGATGCAAAAAAACAAAAAAGTGTAAAGAAGCATTTTTTGTAAGAGGTGTAAGTTATTTGAACCTCTTTACACGATAATGAAGAGGTTTATATGTCATTTCTTCCTGAATGGTCTATTTTAATACAGTTTTCTGCGGCATCTTTGATTTTAGCACTTATTCCAGGACCTGATATGATGCTTTCTATAGGACGGACCATTACACAAAGCAAAAAAGCCGGAGTCATGTGTGCTTTAGGGAGTGCAACAGGCTTTGCTATTCAAGTTACCGCCGTAGCACTTGGTTTATCAGCTCTTATTTTTGCTTCACCGCACGCTTTTGTTCTTCTTAAAATTGCTGGTGCTTTTTATCTCTTATGGTTTGCTATTCAAGCATTACGTAAACACTTAACATTTTCTGTTGAACCAGCACCATCTAAATACCAAAGCTTTAAACGCAACTATTTCGCTGGTATTGGAATTAATCTTTTAAATCCCAAGATCATTCTCTTTAATGTGACCTTTTTACCGCAATTTATCAATGCTAAAGATCCTATGGCGACACAGAAATTACTCATTTTAGGACTTTCTTATATCCCTATTTCTCTCCCCATTACAATTTCCGCGGTTTTTATGGCGCACAAACTTTTGCAAAGCCTCAAACAAAATCCTCTTTATATGCGTTTTCTTAACTGGCTTATTGCTGGTACTTTTACCAGCTTTGCTCTTCACCTCCTTATAGCTGAAAATTGAGTCATTGACTGGCAACCGCATCTTCAAATTGCACACGTTCAGACTTACGTAAACGTTCTGAAGCAGATTTGAGCTGACCACATGCAGCTAAAATATCGCGTCCGCGCGGCACCCGAATAGGTGAGGCATAACCTGCTTGATTAACCACATCAGCAAAACGCTCAATTTGTTCCCAATCAGAACATTGATAATTCGTCCCTGGCCATGGATTAAAAGGTATCAAATTGATCTTAGCAGGAATACCTTTAAGTAACTGGACCAACCGTTTGGCATCATCCAAACTATCATTTATGTCTTTCAGCATAACATATTCAAATGTAATTCGCTTTGCATTAGAAAGACCAGGATAATTACGGCAAGCATTCATTAACAAAGCAAGTGGATATTTTTTATTGATCGGGACAAGCATATCCCTTAGCGTATCATGTACTGCGTGAAGTGAAATCGCCAACATAACACCAATTTCCTCTCCGGTTCGGATAATTCCTGGAACGACCCCGCTGGTTGAAAGCGTAATTCGGCGTTTTGATAAAGAAAGCCCATCTCCATCGGAAGCAATTAATAAAGCTTTTTTAACTGCTTCAAAATTATAAAGTGGCTCCCCCATTCCCATCATAACGATATTGGTGATCTTGCGCCCTTCAACTGGAACAATTGCCCCATCAGGAGTATTTCTATCAGGAAAATCCCCCAAACAATCACGTGCAACCAATAATTGCGCCAAAATTTCTTCCGCTGTCAGATTACGAACTAGAACTTGCGTTCCCGTATGGCAAAAAGAACAGGTTAGCGTACACCCTACCTGAGATGAAAGACATAAAGTACCACGCCCTTCTTCAGGAATGTAGACTGTCTCAATTTCAACAGGTCTTCCAGCCCCACGTGCTGGAAAGCGCAAGAGCCATTTACGCGTACCATCTTTTGATATTTGTTCCCAGACAATTTCCGGACGTGCAATGGAAAAATGACTTTTAAGCATTTCTTGCATTGGTTTAGAAATATTCAGCATTTCATTAAAATTTGAAACACCACGCACATAAAGCCAATGCCAAATTTGGCGTACACGCATACGTATTTGACGTTCTGGAACACCAATAGTCTTTAAGGCTTGCATCATTTCATTTTGCGATAAGCCAATTAAGGAAAGCTTAGACCTCTCTTTCACGACAACGTTATCTGTGCCTCGTGCTGGACATTCACCAACCGGTCTAAGATCATATGAAACAGACATTGTTTTCTAATTTATACCACTATTTTAGAGTTACAGAGACCTTAATGGCATTTCTGGACCGCACTTAATGCAGCGGTGACTCCTTTTAAGGAATAAGTGTAAGTCGTATGGGTTCCCCGTTTTGAGGTCGCCTTCACCGTCATATTTCTTCCAGCACGCATAGCAGAAACAAGTTGTTTTTCTGACTCTGGTGACGCCAACCAAGCGGAAGAATCCTTTGTGAAAAAATCAAAATCCTGCCCTCCAATAGTAACAATAACTTTTGATCCTTCTTTAAGGGTATAACCAGCCATGAATTGTGGTTCAAACACAACAGGTGAATTCGAGCGCTTGGTAACCAAAAAGAAATTATCGCCATGATTAACCGTCGTTGGAAGTGCCTCCAAAGGTACTGACAATACGTAGCAAATTGTATTTTTGGGCGATTTATAAGAATAAGCTCCCCAAGCCTCAAATTGATTTAGACGGCTTGGCACTTGTGCACATGCTGCTCCTGCTGTAACTAAAACCATTATAGATGCAGCAATAAAAGTCTTTTCAAACATCTTCATTTAACCCACTTCTTTAGTCTTTCACAAAATTTCTTCATTGAAAAAGCTCAACAAAAGCTCGTCTACGCCTTAGTATAGTTTTTATCCTCCCCTCATGAAAGAATATTTTTGCACTAATTTAAGAGCAGATTTATTTACATTCAATCATGACCCTTTGGTTGTTATTAAAACATGAACTCTTTAATTCAATAGAAAAACTAAAAAACAATATATAGCTTTTCAAATATTATTTATAAACTTAACACACTCAATGCACTTGGTTAATAAAAATCGCGAACACCTCTTCTTGGTTATTGTGTGTTCATAGTATGTATTCAATGTCGTCTTTTCACGGCCTTAAAGCCTTTTCGCAAAAAGTTATCAGCATATTTACTATACAACATAGAATGTATAGCTCCGACCTTGACTATTCTACGTAATTTTGCCTGCCTTGATGCCATTTACCTTTACTATACGTCTTCCCATTTTCAATTGCCAATTTCTGAAGAGATTTCAACAATCTACATTAGTTTAACCGTATTGTTTTGATGTATTTCTTGTCATAGCTGTTCCTAAACCTTCTACCTTATAGTTTTTTTTAACAACTTCCTAATTAATTAAACCGTGATTAAACAAGCTTGTACATGCGTAAAAAAATCCTCTTACCCAATCTAAAACCTCTCATTTTCATTCTTACCGTACAAAATCGTTTTTTCAGTATTGGGTTCTATGCAAGAACTGATACTTAAAGCAAACCTGCTCTTAGACCGTTGGCCTCCTTCGTCAGCTTACATAAAGAAATGATAACCCTTATCTCACTTTAAGACCTAAATACCAACATTATCAAAAAATATTCAAATCACACTGATTAAGAAAAAAGACCAATTTGTAATACCCAACTTATTAAATAGGCCTAAAAGCGTGATAATTAAGGGCTGTGTACATGAAAAATAGCGAAAGTCTGTGATTTTTTCTATCCTCTCCCATTTTTAATATGAAAAATTTCTTGATAGCAACTTCTTCAAAATTACATAATATGATTAGTAATCCTCAGTTTTTTAAGCATAAATTATGCCATTTTCTAACCCACTTTGTGATAAACTATCCGCAATATACCCCACTGTCTTTTAAGCGGCATTTGATTCTGAATTTTGAATCAATAAAGCATAAAGTGCGCTGGCATCATGAGTATTGCGCAATTTTTGAACAACATCAGCATGACGCAAAACACGCGCAATCTGCGACAAAGCTTTTAAGTGATCTGCACCTGCATTCTCAGGTGCTAAAAGGAGAAAAACAAGATCAATAGGCTCGTCATCGAGAGCTTCAAAATCAACGGGGCTTTCAAGGCGTGCAAAGATACCAATGATCTTGTTAATACCAAGCAATTTTCCATGAGGAATCGCAATACCGCCACCCAGACCCGTTGAACCTAATTTTTCACGCTGCAAAACAATATCAAAAATTACACGTTCACTAAGACCTGTTAGTTCAGCAGCTTTTTCAGCTAAAATTTGCAGAACTTGTTTCTTCGAATTTGCCTTAAGAACCGGAATAATTGCTTCCGGTGCAATTAACTCACTCAAATTCATACTTTAATTTTCCTTTTACACGCTCAAATGCTCACCAATAAACCTGTAAAAAGTGCAGATACCTAAAGTTCTCTCACTTTCTTGCATCATCACATGTGACGTTACTTTTCAATTTATAATGGGTGATAATTCAATTCATCTCATATCACTCTCAGCGCAACAATAAATAGCATTCAGATCCTCATTAACAGCATGAGAAAACAAAGAAATGAAGTTATCCATAAAATTAATTTCCCTACAACATGAGTAAAGACCATCATTCATAAATTTAATGACCGTTCCGCTACAGAAGTTGGTGTACAATTCTTTACCAAACTTTTCCTTTCTTTTTTAAATTAGCTCCTATAAAATGAGAAGCACATCGAGACAAAATAGTACTTTACTTCGACAATATAGCGTGGGGCTTTAGTGCTGCCTGACTACAACAATTTGAGGGCTTTAAATCGTTCAATGGTTATTTTAAAGAGATTTACAGATTTTATCTGATATCCGCAATTGCGCTTCCGTTTTTAAATGCACAACGCAAACCACCAAAATACCACAAATCCTATTCGGTAACCATAATATATATAACACATAGCGTTACCATCAAAATATCTAAAACAGCATCCTCGACATATTGCTTAATTCAATAATGAAAAGCATTATTAGTATCTATGTAACTTTCAACAACACGCGCATTTATTTATAGCCTCGTTTATCATTCATTATTATGTTAATCTAGGGATATTTTCTCCACGGTACAATCAAAAGCAAACTAAACCGATAATAATAATAGAATCACCGTACTTTGATGAGTTCCTTTTTCACAACTCAGCAAAAATTCAGTTTAAGATTATAGTCATAAAAGAAGTTTTGGCATAAATAAGGAACTTCTTAGCAATAATGCGATAAATACAACCATTAGAGGAAGTCTTATTGTGTAATCAAACAAAAACACCTATTTTCCAACAACTGTATCACCTTATTTTATTTACAGCTTTTAACAATATTACCACAGCTTCTATATACCGGCACCATCATACTCATTGCTAGCTCCCAATAAATTGATAACTGTTCTTGAGAGGCATTTTAGTCCTTTTTAAATGGCTTTTAATTGATTCACCATATGAAGATTTGAGACTAGGAACTCTTACTGTATTTGGATTTTTCATTCAACAAGCAAAATGTTTAATTATCATTATAAATAAATGTGTTGTGACAAAATAAGCAACTATTTTTCTTAATTATGTGATGAAAACACATATCGGTCAACAGTTGTATTTAAGAATTAAAATGAAGTCTCATTCACTCCTGTGGAATATTTTTGATTACTTAAACATATGAAAATGGCTCTTGTGCTTATCACGTTGATCCGTCTAAGCTTAAATGAGAACGCATAAAGACTGTAAAATCAGAGAGAAAATTGATTTCCTAAATAAATCCTACGTACATCAACATTGTTAATAATATCATTAGGACAACCGTGAACTAACACTTGTCCCGCATGAATAATATAAGCGCGGTCGACAAGTCCCAATGTTTCGCGCACATTATGATCCGTTATCAAAACACCAATTCCACGTCGTGTTAAATGACGAATAAGCTGCTGAATATCAAAAATGGCGATAGGATCAATTCCTGCAAATGGTTCATCAAGTAACATAAAATTTGGGCGAGAAGCTAAAGCACGCGCGATTTCAAGCCGCCGACGTTCTCCCCCTGATAAAGAAAGAGCAGACATTTTACGTAAATGGTCAATTTTAAACTCATGCAAAAGACTCTCTAACTCTTCTCGTCGTTTAAGGTGATCTTTTTCAACGACCTCTAAAACAGCTTTAATGTTATCTTCTACTGAAAGACCACGAAAAATAGAAGCTTCCTGCGGAAGATATCCAATACCTAAACGAGCACGTCGATACATCGGAAGATGCGTGATATCAAAGCCATCAATTTTAATGGACCCTCCATCAGATTTAATGAGACCGGTAACCATATAAAAACAGGTTGTTTTTCCCGCACCATTAGGACCTAAAATGCCAACGGCCTCTCCAGTACGAATGCCAAAAGACACACCATTAACAACCTGTCTTCCGCGGTAAACTTTAATCAAATGACTGGCAATTAAAGTTCCCTTTAAGCGCTTTTTTAAAGCTTCACCTGTAAGATCATGTTGGTCCATCTGTTTTTTTCTTTTGATTCCAAACATGAAATCTTAATGGCCATTCTGTTGACTTTGTTTAAAAATAATAGAAACACGGCCCTTTTTCTCAGAAGTATCACATCCTTCTAGAAAAGCCTTCCCGCTTTTCATATCTGCCGTTAGTTTGCACCCTGTTGCCACATTATTACCATCAGTTAAAACAACATTCTTTCCTGTTAAGCTCATTATTTTCGACTTTCCGTCAAAAACGCCTTTATCACCCGTAGCGATTTGTGTGGCAATTTTTATATATACTTTTCCTAAAGCTTCCATTTTCTTAATACCTGTCGAGCCAAACCAAGCAGGTGGAGATGCTTTCGTATCTATTGGGCCCTTATCAGCAACTTTATGCGCTTTATCGTAGTAAACAACTAATTTTGCTGTTCGCAGAAGACGCTCACCTTGAACAACCGAAACATCACCATTAAAGAGTGCTATTCCCTCTTTATCAAGTATTTCTAAAGAATTTGCATAGAGTTCTAGGGGTTCTTTGTCATTTGATAAATTTATCCCAAAATGGGCATTTTCAGTATATCCAAAAGCTGTTCCAACCCCTAATATTCCTAAACTCAAAGCCAAACTTACACCAATCCATTTTTTGTATGATCCCTTCGGCTTCATTTCACTACTCTCATATTCTTTTGTTCATATATACACATACTTTTCTCTCATAAAGATCATTTAAATTCGTATTGATACCCTCTCATTGTTTGTCAAACACTAAATGCACACCACCATGAAAGTATATGTTTTGTCCTTTTTCTCGAACTTGCAAAGCATTTGCTACAAGATGTAAACCTGCACGCTGAATATTGACAGGTTGTTTTGTATTTAATTGCCCCTCTGACAAATTAATATTTGCTGCTATAAACTGTGCAACCATTCCGTCATTTGTTGTAATGGTAAATGGCTTATCCAACTGTAAATAACCATTAATATTATCGTAAAATCCCCCTTGTGCATTGAGAAAAACGCGTTTTTGTTTGCCCACAAACACTTCAGCTGTAATGCTTTGTAACCCAATTACTCCAGAACGTGTACGATCTTGAAACGCCTCTTTTGCTTTAAGCCAATAAGGTTCACGAGAGCGCGTGTAACCTTCTAATTTTGGATTGAGCATTGTCAATTTCATTACCCCCTCTTCTTTGCTATTCAAACTCACAGGATCAGAAGCAACGGGAGTAAAGGAAAATGTAAACCAGCAAAAAATGAACGCTACCATTAGTGCTAAGAGAGGTAAAAAAAATTTTAATATGCTAATACGACGCGAATGGTGAGATGCTTTTTTAAAAACATCACCAAAAGACGATTGCGGTGAAAAAGCTTCATAATGATTGTGTACGGACATACTATCCTAATCTTTTAAATGTTCCGTGTTTTTCAATTTGATACCACTTATAAGATGTATTTTAAAATTTTGTTTCTTGCAATTTGTTTTTTCTTGGTTTTATTTTGCTTTCATCCATTTATATATTGTAATGTGCAATTATAGAAAACCTTTTTGTGTGAAAGCGAGGCTATTTTGGTTAAATCAGAGCTTGTACAAATTATTGCCCGTCAGAACCCGCATCTCTTTCAACGTGATGTGGAAAATATTGTGAATGCTATTTTTGAGGAAATTGCAACAGCACTCGCGAATGGCAATCGTGTTGAACTTCGCGGATTTGGAGCTTTTTCCGTCAAAGGCCGCTCAGGACGTAAAGGTCGTAACCCTCGAACAGGTGAAGCTGTTGTTGTTGAAGAAAAATGGATTCCTTTTTTCAAAACTGGTAAGGATTTGCGTGATCGTCTTAATCAATGAGTAAAATTATGACAATTAAACGTTTCTTTTTAGCAATTATTTTGGTGATTCTCACGGCATTTTTGCTTGCTTTTATCGTAACTAATCGTCAAATAGTTACATTAACTCTTGATCCTTTTCGGATAAGCTCTGGAAATTTTACTTATCACGCTCCACTTTTTATATGGCTCTTTATTTTTTTCGGTCTTGGTATTTTATTAGGAAGTTTAACCAATTGGCTTGCATACCATAAATGCAAAAAAAACCTCAAAAAAAGCAAAGCTGAGCTCGAAAAATTAAAAAGGTCGATCACAGATGTGATATAATAGTATTTTAGTACTCTTTATTTATAGTGTTCAATAAAGAATAAAAATACCCTTTTTCTTTTTTTATATACATGTTTTAATTTATTTTAGCCTCTTTGCACTCTTACTTGAAATTCAAGAGGTTTGTAACGTGAATTTTTAAAAATACCTGTATCGTGATACAAAATATGCCTGCACAATACTTTAAACCTCACCATAATAATAGATATCCGCAAGAAAAGTTACCTCTTATTTTAGAAACAGGTATGAGTGCAGATTATGCTCTCATTGATTCTGGTAATGGGCAAAAATTAGAGCGTTATGGAGGTTATCACATTATTCGTCCTGAAGGTCAAGCACTATGGAAACCCGTTTTATCACAAGAGCAATGGGCTAATGTTGATGCTATTTTCACAGGCAATCGAGATGAAGAAAGCATTGGTCGCTGGCATTTTCCTAAGAAACCGCTTGGTGAAACTTGGCCACTTTCTTGGAATGGACTGTCTTTTCTAGGTCGTTTTACTTCCTTTCGTCATGTAGGGGTCTTTCCTGAACAAAATGCCCATTGGCGTTTTATGGAAGAACAAATTGTCAAAACGACACGCCCAATCAAATTACTCAATCTTTTTGGCTACACAGGTATTGCCTCTCTGATTGGCGCACGTGCTGGCGCAAATGTTACGCATGTTGATGCATCTAAAAAAGCTATCGCTTGGGCAAAAGCGAATCAAGAAAAAGCTGGATTATCAAATCGTTCTATTCGCTGGATCTGTGATGATGCCATAAAATTTGTCGAACGCGAACTGCGTCGAAAAAAAAACTATGATATGATTCTTCTCGACCCCCCAGCCTACGGACGTGGACCCCATGGCGAAATTTGGCAACTGTTTGATCATTTACCAGCGATGATCACAAACTGTCGTAAACTGCTCTCCGATAAACCTCTTTCTATCGTCCTTACCGCTTATTCTATTCGTGCTTCCTTCTACGCACTTCATACTTTAATGTGTGATGAATTCATAAACTTTGGTGGTACGGTTGAATCAGGAGAACTAATCTTGCGTGAAGAATCTGCGGGACGTGCCCTTTCTACTTCTCTTTTTAGCCGTTGGATTGCCTGAATATGTGTATACCAAAAATCGGTAAGGTTAAAGAAATCACCTCTCTTAGCAATCCCATCATCAAAAACCTTCGGGCACTTAATCAGAAAAAAAACCGTAATCGAGAAGGTCTTTTCATGGCAGAAGGACTGAAATTAGTGATTGATGCTCTCAATCTCGGCTGGACAATACAAACACTCATTTTTTCTAAAAGCAAAATAGAGAACACTGCTATTGAAAACACCGCTGCGCGCACTGTAGCCAATGGTGGTTTTGTCATAAAAGCCTCACAAAAGGTGATGGAATCTATTACTCGCCGTGATAACCCACAAACAGTTATTGGTATTTTCAAACAACAGTGGCAACCACTTGAAATGATAAAAGAACAAGTCGGTAACGTTTATGTTGCGCTTGATCGGGTGCGTGATCCTGGAAATCTTGGCACCATTATTCGCACTGCAGATGCCGTAGGAGCTAAAGGCGTTATTTTGATTGGCGAAACAACAGACCCTTTCTCACCCGAAACAGTCCGCGCAACAATGGGATCAATTTTTTCCATTCCACTTTATCGTTTTGATGAAAGCACCTTTTTAAACTGGTCTGCTTACTTTAAAGGCATGATCATTGGCACGCATCTCAAAGGATCTACCGATTATCGTACAATTGATTTCAAAGGCGGACCTATTATACTTTTAATGGGAAATGAAAAACAGGGGTTACCAGATAACCTTGCGAATCGTTGTGATCAACTCGCACGTATTCCGCAAAGTGGGCGCGCTGATTCGCTTAATTTGGCGATAGCAACAGCTATTATGCTTTATGAAATTCGCCGCCCTTATTTAACACTGGAACATGTGAGGCCAGAACATGATGCGTAAATCACTCCCTCTTTTTCTCCTTGGCTTGATACTTACTGTAGGGTTTGATCAAGCAATAAAATACTGGGTTATGCACAATATGCCTTTAGGAACAGAAAGCCCTCTTTTTCCTTTTCTTTCCCTCTACCATGTGCGTAATTCTGGCATTGCATTTTCGTTTTTTTCTTCTTTTTCGCAGTGGGGACTTATTGCCATTACATTCGCTGTTATTGCTTTTCTTTTATGGCTCTGGAAAAATGTTGAATATAAAAAGTCTTTAACGCGCTTTGGTCTTACCCTTATTATTGGCGGAGCTATAGGCAATCTTATTGACCGCATCCGTTTTCACCATGTCACTGATTATATACTCTTTCATATTGATGATATTTTTTATTTTGCTATTTTCAATCTTGCAGATAGTTTTATCACGCTCGGTGTCATTACTATTCTTATTGAAGAATTGCACATCTGGATAAAATCAAAACGTCCTTCCAATCATACATTTTCCAAATAAGAGCCTATTTATCCATCTAGAATAGCTGTATTTCATACAGTATAATGGTTTTGTTACAAAAAAGACTTTTCCTTACTAATTTGTAAGGTTTCTTCCCCAGACAAGTCTCTTGTAATTTTAAAATAAATCTCCATAATAAAGGGAGGTATGCTGGATTCCGCCAGCGGCACCTGGAGTTGGTTGTATATGCTGAGATAATAAAGTTTGTACAAGACTTCCTTTCGTGGCGAGAGAGATTCTTTTCAACTCCAACATCTGGCGGAACATATGCTAAAGGACTTTATATTATGGCTGATTTCAAAAAATTACGTTCGGCGTCTGTTTCTCGTGCCGATGCATCAATAGATCAAGGATTGCGCAGCTATATGCTGGGCGTCTATAATACAATGGCCATTGGTTTGCTTATTACAGCTGCTGCCGCTTACGCAGTTGCATCATTAGCAACGACAACAGATATGAGCCAAGCAGCCGCTCAAATCAATAGCAGTGTTTACTTAACCCCGTTTGGAGTAACATTTTATACCTCGCCATTCTCTTATATTATTATGTTTGCACCACTTGTGGCGGTATTATTCCTCAGTTTTAAAATCAACACATTGAGTACAAGTGCAGCTCGTAGTCTCTTTTTTGGTTATGCTGCTCTCGTTGGACTTTCACTGTCCTCGATCGTTTTGCGCTATACAACAGAAAGTATTGTGCAAACGTTTGTCATTACCGCTGCTGCTTTTGGTTCTCTTTCACTTTATGGTTACACAACAAAGCGTGATCTCACGGCGATTGGTTCATTCCTTTTTATGGGTCTGATTGGTTTGTTGTTGTCTATGATTGTGAATATCTTTCTTGGATCAAGTGCCTTGCAATTTGCTATCTCCGTGATTGGTGTGTTGATTTTTGCTGGTTTAACAGCTTACGACACACAAAACATTAAATTGATGTATTACGAAGGAGATGAAAGTGACACGAAAGGTCGTAAGATTATTATGGGTGCACTAAATCTTTATCTTGATTTCATTAATATGTTTGTTTTCTTGCTGCAATTTCTCGGCTCAAACCGTGATTGATTGCGAAAGTCAAAGTTATAGTTCAATTAAAGAACCTTGTTTCTTTTGAGAGACAAGGTTTTTTTGTTTTTAGCACAAATGCTTACCTTTTACCTTCTCGCACAACCCACTTCACAAAATGATAAAGATACTTTACAAGCAAAAATTTTCTCAGTTTACCTCATTTATCCAGCAAAAGCTTCGTAGTTCCCTTTTACATGCTATTCGCAGCCATTCTCGTCATCGATCAGAGATAATCAATCAAAACAATAACTATGATCTTACTGTTGCTTCCTATAATGTTCACAAATGCGTAGGTGTTGATAAAATTTTTAATCCTACGCGTATTGTACGTGTTATTTCTGAACTGAGTGTTGATATTCTTGCTCTTCAAGAAGCAGACAAACGTTTTGGTGAACGAATTGGCTTGATTGATCTTCAATTGTTAAAAGCCGAAACAGGTCTAATCCCTGTACCCCTGAATACCATGTCACCTCAAGGGCATGGCTGGCATGGTAACGCTCTTTTTTTGCGAAAAGGGCATGTACGAGATATCTTACAACTCACTCTTCCTGGTATTGAACCACGTGGTGCTGTAATTGTAGAGTTTGAAATGGAAGTAGGACTTATTCGTATTATTGCCGCTCATTTTGGCTTATTGCGCCATTCTCGTAATCAACAAACAAAAACGCTCTTTACACTTCTTCAAAAACGCCCCCTTATGCCTACACTCCTCGTTGGAGATTTTAATGAATGGCGGATGGGTAAAGGCTCTTCTTTAAATCATTTTTCTCCCTATTTCGATAGCACACTTGGAACTGTACCAAGCTTTCCTTCTCGTTTTCCTTTTTTGGCTCTTGATAGAATTCTTGCTTTTCCCCATCAATTGGTGACAAATATTGAAAATCATTATTCACCACTTGCACGTATTGCTTCAGATCATTTGCCTATCAAAGCTTATCTTGACCTTGCTAATGCAATGACCATTATTAAGAACAAAATAAGTGAAAAAGGCTAATGTGCTTCATCCCAATTTTGAGCAACCATTACTTTCACTTCAAGTGGTACAGATAAAGAAAGAGCCGGCATTGTAGCATTTTCCATAACCTTTTTAACGACAGCCATGGTTTTTTCACTTTCATTTTCTGGTACTTCAAAAATGAGTTCATCATGCACTTGTAGCAACATCTTTGCCGATAGTTTTTCTTTTTCCAAAGCACCTTCCATTTGAATCATGGCACGACGAATAATATCCGCCGCTGAACCTTGAATCGGTGCATTAATAGCAGCACGTTCATTAAAAGAACGAATTTGTAGATTAGCCGCTTTTATTTCCGGATAATGGACACGGCGTCCAAAAATGGTCTCTACATAACCATTTTGGCGTACAAATGTTTTAGTCTTCTCCATATAATCTTTAATTCCCGGAAATCTTTCAAAATAAAGTTGAATATAACGCCCAGCCTCCTGTCGCGACAGACCCAATTGATTCGCTAATCCAAAAGCTGAAATGCCATAAATAATGCCAAAATTAATCGCTTTCGCACGTCGTCGTATATCTGAGGACATTCCTTCTATCGAAACCCCAAACATTTGCGATGCCGTTATAGCGTGAATATCCTGACCTTGGGCAAAAGCTTCCTTTAGCGCCGTAATGTCGGCAATATGTGCAAGAATGCGCAATTCAATCTGGCTATAATCAGCCGATAGTAGTACATGTCCTTTTGGAGCAATGAAAGCCGTGCGTATTTTACGTCCTTCAGCAGTCCGCACTGGAATATTTTGTAAGTTAGGTTCTGATGATGATAACCGTCCCGTTGTTGTTATTGCTAAAGAATAATTGGTATGAACACGCCCTGTTTTTGGAAAAATATAAGAAGGTAGAGCATCTGCATAGGTAGATTTTAGTTTTGCAAGTTGACGCCAATCAATAATTTTACGAGGTAAAATATGACCATCAGCAGCTAACTCCTCTAAGGTCTGTGCAGAAGTTGACCACTGTCCACCTTTCGTTTTAGCACCTCCAGGCAACCCCATTTTGCCAAAAAGTATATCACCCAATTGCTTTGGTGAGGCAAGATTAAATTTCTCCTCAGCAAGCTGATAAATTTCCTCTTCTAAAATAAAAGCAGCCTGCGCTAATTCTCCTGAAAGACGCAATAAAATCTGTCTATCAACGAGAATTCCACGTTCTTCCATTCTTGCAAGAACTTCTATCAGTGGTCGATCAAGACGTTCATAAATTTTTGTCATCCCTTGCGCCACGAGTTGTGGTTTTAAAACTTGCCATAAACGGAGCGTTACATCAGCATCCTCCGCCGCATAAAGGGTCGCCTGTTTTAAATCCACTTGCGCAAAAGAAGTAATCTTTTTTCCGTTATATGTTAGATCTTTGTAAGCTATAGGTTTATGTCCAAGCCAACGCTTAGATAAATCGTCCATATTATGTGTTAGAGTTCCTGTATCTAAAACATATGATAAAAGCATGGTGTCATCAAAAGAACGCATCACAACGCCGTATTGCTTCATGACTAACCAATCATACTTTATATTCTGACCAATTTTTAACACCGATTGATCTTCTAATATCGGCTTTAAAAGTGCCAAAGCCTTTTGTACTTCAATCTGCTCAACAATACGCCCACCGCCTAAAAGATCATCTCCCCCTTCAACGTGTTCAAGGGGCACATAGGCAGCTTCTCCCGGCTGTAATGCTAATGAAAAACCAACCAGCTTCGCTTGTAGTGGATCAAGTGAAGTCGTTTCAGTATCAAAAGAAAAGAAGCCTTGTTCTTGTATTTTTGATAACCATTCTTTCAAAATTTCTTCATTAAGAATAGTTGTATAGGCATCTCTTGTAATTTTTTGGGTAAGAGCTTGATCTTTACGTTTTTGTGCTAAACATTGTGGAGAATTCTCAGAGAAATCATGAAAAGATGCTCTCTCAATTTTTTTGACATCAGAATCACGCTCGTGGGCGGGTTTTTCCCACTCAACGTTTATATCGAGTGTATCAATAACTGCTGCGTCACATTCCATTGTTGCTGCTACACGACGTGTTAATGTCGTAAATTCCATCGCTTTAAGAAAGGCGATTAAGCGTGGACCATCTTGTGATTCTAAAACAAAATCATCTAAATCATTATCTACAGGTACATCTGTTTTAAGCCGAACGAGTTCACGAGAAATTTTTGCTTGTTCACTATAAATTTGAATATTTTCACGCCGTTTTGTTTGTTTAACTTCTGTTACTCGTTGCAATAAAAGATCGAGAGAACCAAATTGATCCAGCAATTGGGCTGCAATTTTGGGGCCAATACCCGGAATGCCTGGAACATTATCTGTCTGATCTCCAATCAAAGCTTGCAAATCAACCATTTTTTCAGGAACAACACCCCATTTCTCTATAACCTCAGAAATACCGATATGCTTATCTTTCATTCCATCATATAAAAATACATGTGTATTTACTAATTGCATCAGATCTTTATCAGAAGAGATAATCGTTGTTTTTGCTCCAATCTTTGTTGCCTGTGTTGCATAAGTAGCAATTAAATCATCTGCTTCAAATCCTTCCTTTTCGATACAAGGCAAATTAAAAGCCCTTGTTGCTTGGCGTATTAGAGCAAATTGAGGAATAAGATCTTCAGGAGGTGCCTCCCGATTAGCTTTATATTGTGGATAAATTTTTTTTCGAAATGTATCGGATGAATAGTCAAAAATAACAGCAAAATGCGTTGGAACAACACCGGTAGCTGTATTGCGTGCATCACAGAGCAATTTCCACAGCATATTACAAAAGCCAGCTACGGCTCCCACAGGAAGTCCATCCTTTTTGCGCTTTAAAGGTGGCAAAGCGTAGTAAGCGCGAAAAATATAGCCCGACCCATCAACCAAAAAAAGATGATCTGTTGCTTTCATGACAATTTTATTTCTCCATTAAAAAAACAATTCACTTTTTTATATATTTTTTTCATTCTTATTTTTAAAATTTATCGACCTGCCTCTAAAAAGCCATTTTCTTTTTTCATAAAGCATGAAGTCGTTGCACTTTATATTTGGTACCTAGAGCTTTTCTTTGCTGTTACAGGATATAATAGCTTTCATTTTGCTCCTCCTATGATAGCTGAGGTACTATGTAGCGACAGGGTCGTTGTGGTGTTCCCCTCCCCACAACGACCGTATTTTTTCGAGGAACACATTTCTAAAGGCTTTGTTTTTCCTAGGTTTTCAAATAACTTTTTCAGGGAAAAGGTGGTTGAACTATTCAGAAACTTCAAAGTCATTCCACAGAGCTTTTTTACCCATTTTGTTGATAAAGTCAGCATGCATACTTCTTTCTTGTGCACTTAGTCTTGAAGGTAAAGGCTGTGGGCGTAGTTTCACTACGTAGAGAGCATCTTTGTTATTTTGAGTATCCTCATCAATACTCCCCCTGTTATCAAAACCCAATATGCCCTGCTTTCCACCAATGAGTTCAATATAAACATCTGCAAGAATCTCCGCATCAAGCAAAGCACCATGAAGAACACGATGGCTATTATCAATTCCAAAGCGTTTGCACAAAACATCAAGAGAATTAGGACCCATGGGAAATTTACGCCGCGCCATAGCCAATGTATCAAGAATATTATCAACACTGATAAGTGGTTTATTTGCTCGTTCTAATTCTGCATTAAGAAAACCAATATCAAAACTCGCATTATGTGCAATCATTGTTGCGTCATTAATAAATTCCAAAAACTCATCAGCAATATCACTAAAACTTTTTTCATTCTTTAAGCGTTCATTGGTTAATCCATGAATTGCTACAACTTCATCAGGAATAATAACGCCTTGCGGATTCAAATAAACATGGAATCGGCGCCCTGTAAGATAATGATCAACCATCTCTACACAACCGATTTCGATTATGCGATCTTTCTCTTTATCTAAACCTGTTGTTTCCGTATCAAAAATAATTTCACGCATTATTTTACTTCTTTAGCAAACTTTTTATCAGGCAAAAAACTTGTTGACGTGTATTCTCTAAATCTTTTCCTGTATCAATAATAAAATCAGCATGTTCTCGCTTTTTTTCATCAGACATTTGCTTAGTGTTGATAAAGGTAAATTTTTTTTCATTCATATTTGGACGAATCATTGCACGCCTTTTTTGTATTTCTGGTGGAGCAGACACAACAACTACACTGTCTACACGTTTTTCACTGTTTGTTTCAAAAAGAAGTGGAATATCAAGAACAACTAATTTTTCTCCCTTTTGGCGTGCTATATTAATAAACTCTTTTTCTTTTTTTTTGACTAAAGGGTGGATTATTTTTTCTAATGTTTGTAATTTTTTATCATTGTTCATCAAAATTTCAGAAAGCTTTAGGCGATTAACTTTACCATTTTCAATAATACTAGGGAATGTACGTGCTATAAGTGATAAAGTTGGTTCACTCTCATAAAGTTGATGTACCGCTTCATCAGCATTAAAAACAGAAATACCAGCTTGCTTGAAAAAATCAGCAACTGTTGATTTTCCCATAGCAATTGATCCAGTAAGCCCTATAATTTTCATTCCTTTTTTTCACCCATATCCTCTAAAATTGCTGCTCGTAACGCCTTTGTAACCTGTGGTCTTATTCCAAACCATCGTTCAAAACCAGGAACAGCTTGATGTAAAAGCATACCAAGTCCATCTACTATCCTTAAACCATGCGCTTTTGCTTGTTGTAAAAAAGGTGTTATCAATGGTGTGTAAACGATATCTGTTACCAACGTTGTTGTTTTTGTTTTATGAAAATCGCAAAAAAAGGAATTACTTTCATTTTCGTGTGGATTTGTCATTCCCACAGAAGTCGTATTGACAATTAAATCAGCTTGGTAAAGTATTTCGCTAGAACAGTACCAATCGTGGACTTTAATAGGTTTTCCAAAATGTTCAGCTAAATCATTTGCCCGTTTTTTTGTACGATTCAGCAAGAAGATACGTTCAAATCCACGCTCCTTTAAGGCATATAAGATTGCACGTGCAGCGCCACCAGCACCAAAAACAAGGGCTGTCTCTCCAACCCAATTAGGAATAAAATCATCAAGATTAGCACTGAAACCATAAGCATCAGTATTTGTGGCACAAAGTTTATCTCTTTCATACCATAGTGTATTAGCAGCACCAATCATTGTTGCTACATTATCTTTATGATTAGCTAAACGAAAAGCTTCCTGTTTATGTGGCAGAGTAACATTGCCCCCACAAAAACCTCTTTTTTGTATAGATGCAAGAAAATCACTAAATTTCTCAGAGGTTACTTCTTGTGCTAAATATTCGCCTTGTAAATTATATTGTTTAAGCCAAAAATTGTGAATTTTTGGCGACTTTGAATGATAAATAGGAGTACCTACAACAAAAGCGCGTGGAGAAATTATTTTTTCATGTTTTATTGTAAAATTAACCATCAATAATTCCCAAATGACGTAGTTTTGCTAATAAAGGTAACAAAGGTAAACCAACGATAGTGAAAAAATCTCCTTCAATTTTTTCAAAAAGATGGATTCCTTCTCCTTCAATTTGATAAACTCCGACGCTGTTTAAAACATCTGTTCCCACACGGGCTAAATAACGTTCAATAAATTCTGATGAGAGAGGACGTACCGACATATATGTACTAAAAGCTTCTACCCAAATTTCTTGGCCATTCTGAAATAAAGCTACTGCACTATGAAGAGAATGGGTTTTTCCTGATAAATCACATAAACGTTGATACGCTTCCTTTCTACTTGTGACTTTGTGAAAAACTTGTCCTTTCAACTCAAGTACTTGATCACAACCAATGACCAAAGCACGAGGAAAGCGATCAGAAACATTTTTTGCCTTTGCACTTGCAAGAAAGCAACTGAGTTCTTTAGGAGTCTTTGTTTCTCCTGTCTTTTCTACTTCTCTTTCATCAAAAGAAACTCCTTCAATGAAAAAATCTAAACCTGCTTTTTTCAATAATTGCGCACGATAAGAACTAAGGGATGCTAAGATTAACATGTCTGTTACCATAAAAGTTTTTTTATTTTCCTTCACGAAATCGCGATAAAAGTTCAAATATAGCTGCAGCTGTTTCTTCAATAGAACGTCTTGTAACATCAATAATAGGCCAACCAAAACGTTCGCAAATGCGTTTTGCATAAGTCAATTCTTCAGCTATACTGATACGGTTTGTATAACTTTCAATGGCAAAACTATCTCCTAAATCTCGATTTTGACGAATGTGTGATATTCTTTCAGCTGAAGCTATTAAACCAATGATCAAAGCATTTTTTGCTTCCAAAAGGGCTTCTGGTAAATCAATATTCGGAATAAGAGGAACGTTAGCTGTTTTAATTCCACGATTTGCTAAATAGATACTCGTAGGAGTTTTAGAAGTTCTTGAGATTCCTACAAGTATCACGTCCGCATCCGATAAATCATTGGAAGACTGTCCATCATCATGCTCTATTGTAAAATCCAGTGCCTCAATACGGCGAAAGTAATCTGCATTAAGATCATGCTGTGCACTTGCACGTAAATTTGTCGGCATTCCAAGATATGTCTGAAAAGCATCTAGAACAGGATGCAATATGTCAATATAGGGAACTTTTATTTTTTCACATTTTTTCCTAAGAAGGAGTTTAATTTTTTTATCAATGATTGTGTAAAGAACAATACCCGGCTCTTGTTGTATTTCATTAAGAGCTCTTTCCAACTGTGTTTCATTACGAATCATTGGATAAATATGCTCTGTTGCTTGGCTCATTGTATATTGTGATGCAACAGCTCTACCAACAGAGATTAATGTCTCTCCTGTTGCATCAGAAAGCATATGCAAATGAAAGGATTTTTTTTCTTTTGTCACAAAAATTTTAACTCCTTGTTAACAAATGTGCATATATCCTAGGGACTTTTTATAAAGCTAAAATTTAGAAAAAAAATTCATTATTATGCACAAATTAAACAGTTGTGATAATTTTTATCCCCTTATGAGAGAAAAATGGGGATAATGCTTTTAAAATAATGTTTTACTTCTTTTTTTCCATCTTACTTTGTGGATAAAATTGAGTATAACTAACTAATAAATAGTATTCCACGTTAAACACAGGTTTAAATAATAAGAATAATTCCTTTTTAAAATTTATTAATATAAAAAATATGGGATAATTAAAAATAATTTTAATTATTTATTTATTTATGATATAGGTTAGATCCATCAACTTTTTTAGAATATTATAAGATAACTTTACTGACTTATAAATAATTTATTTTATATAATTTTCTTTAAATACTATTAAAATAGTTTATGAAACGACACATTTTTGAGTGTTTTAATTTATATAAGCGTTTTTTATTACAGAATAACTTATTTTATATGAATTGTATTCATATAAATGGTTCTTGCATATTTAAAAATTGAGTGTATAATGGTCTTTTCTTATAAGAATGTTCCGTTCTCTATTTTCCGTAAATTAATTCAAGGATAATTTCCCGTTACTCTAAAGAGCATATTTCATGCAAGAAATGAAACTACAAGAACTTAAAAGTAAAAATCCCGTTGAACTTGTCTCTTTTGCTGAAACATTAGAAGTTGAAAATGCTTCTTTAATGCGTAAACAAGAATTAATGTTTGCTATCTTGAAAAAACTTGCTTTACAAGATGTGGAAATTATTGGTGAGGGAGTTGTTGAAGTTTTACAAGACGGATTTGGATTTTTGCGATCTGCTGATGCTAATTATCTTCCAGGTCCTGATGATATTTACCTTTCTCCAGCGCAAATTCAATCTTTCTCTTTAAAAACAGGGGATACCGTTGAAGGTCCTATAAGAAGTCCAAAAGAAGGAGAACGTTATTTTGCTCTTCTTAAGATTAATACAATAAATTTTGAAGATCCTGAAAAAATTCGCTATAAAATTCATTTTGATAATCTTACTCCCCTTTATTCTAATGAACGTTTTCAAATGGAAATACAAGATCCTACAGAGAAGGATATGTCATCACGGGTGATTGACTTAATATCGCCTTTAGGAAAAGGGCAAAGAGGATTAATTGTAGCACCTCCTCGAACAGGAAAAACAGTTTTACTTCAAAATATTGCTCATTCTATTACGACTAATCATCCTGAATGTTATCTTATCGTTCTTTTGATAGATGAACGACCAGAAGAAGTTACAGATATGCAGCGTTCTGTACAAGGGGAGGTCGTTTCTTCTACTTTTGATGAACCGGCAATTCGTCATGTACAAGTAGCTGAGATGGTTATTGAAAAAGCAAAACGTCTCGTTGAATATGGGCGTGATGTTGTTATTCTTCTTGATTCTATTACACGTCTTGGGCGTGCATATAATACGGTTGTTCCTTCATCAGGTAAGGTTTTGACAGGTGGTGTAGATGCAAATGCGCTACAGCGTCCAAAACGTTTTTTTGGTGCAGCACGTAACATTGAGGAAGGTGGATCTTTAACCATTATTGCAACGGCTTTGATTGATACTGGTAGTCGTATGGATGAGGTTATTTTTGAAGAATTTAAAGGTACAGGTAATTCGGAAATCGTTCTTGATCGTAAAGTTGCTGATAAGCGTATCTTCCCAGCTATGGATATATTAAAGTCAGGAACACGTAAAGAAGAACTTTTAGTAGCACGGCAAGACTTACACAAAATTTTTGTACTACGTCGTATTTTGGCGCCTATGAATGTAACAGATGCAATTGAGTTCTTGATTGATAAATTAAAACAGACAAAAAACAATAGTGAATTTTTTGATTCAATGAATACGTAGAAGTATTGGATTTTTTGATTGGGATACATCCTGTGGATACAATCTTTGCTGTTTCGAGTGGATTGTTGCCTTCAGGGGTTGCGGTCATTCGGCTTTCTGGTCCCCATGTTGTAGATGTAGTTAAAACGCTTTGTGGTTGCTTACCAAAAGCGCGATTCATGCATTATGGAAATCTTATTGCTCGTGATGGTAGTTTTTTAGATTCTGCTTTAACTGTTTTTTTTCCTGCTCCTCACAGCTTTACGGGGGAGGACTGTGCAGAGTTTCATTTACATGGAGGAAAAGCAGTTGTTAATCGTTTTCTCGATGAGTTATCCACATTTACTGGATGTCGTATTGCAGAGGCAGGTGAATTTTCACGTCGTGCATTTATAGAGGGAAAATTAGATCTTGTACAAGCAGAAGGTCTTGTTGATTTAATAGAGGCAGAAACGGAAAGTCAGCGACGTTTAGCAGTTATGGGTACAAGTGGACGTTTAACTACACTTTATAGTGATTGGCGTCATAAGCTTATAAAAGCACGTGCTTTTATAGAAGCGGATCTTGATTTTTCTGATGAAGATGATGTTCCAAATTCAATATCTGATAAAGTTTGGAAAGATATGAAAAAACTCTGTACTTCTCTTCTCAAACATATTGATGAAGGGGAACGTGCTAGTATTTTACGTGATGGATTAAAAATTGTCATTGCTGGTGCTCCAAATTCTGGAAAATCAAGTATTATGAATCGTTTGGCTGGAAGATCTGTTGCTATTGTGACAGAAGAAGAAGGAACAACTCGTGATGCTTTGGAAATAAGACTTGTTTTTGGTGGTTTACCGGTCCTTGTGACGGATACTGCTGGTTTTAGGAAAACAGAAAACAAAATTGAGCAATTAGGAATAGAAATTGCAAAGCAGCATGTTAAGGATGCTGATTTAGTTATTTTAGTTTATGATATGCTAAATCCAAAGGAGATTGAATTACCAAAAACATCGGCTGAAATATGGCGTGTTGGTAATAAGCTTGATCTTTATGAAAAAAATGAAAACCATTGGTTTATACAGTTTTCTGCAATAACTGGTTTAAATTTTGATTTTTTTATTAAAGAACTTGAGTTATTTTGTTCACGTCGTGCTTCCGAAATTGGAAATCTTGTTCCAGCACGTAAAAGGCAACTTCAGTTATTAAAAGAGGCTGTTAAAGAAATAGAATTTTCCATAAATAATCATACTCTTGATTTAAGTTTACGTGCAGAACATCTTCGCCGTGCAAGTGATTTTCTTGGAAAAATTACGGGAGATATAGATGTTGAAGATTTGCTTGATATTATTTTTTCAGAGTTTTGCGTTGGTAAATAATGATTCACGTGAAACATTGATTATTTCATAGACAGATTTAAAAGATAGTGTATTTTACATCTTGTTTCACGTGAAACTTGAGAATAGGTTCTTTATGGAATGAAATAAATGCAATTATATGATGTTGTTGTTGTTGGAGGTGGTCATGCAGGCTGTGAAGCTGCTTCAGCTTCGGCACGTGTTGGAGCACGGACCGCACTCGTTACACATAAAATATCAGCAATAGGAACAATGTCTTGTAATCCTGCTATCGGTGGGCTTGGAAAAGGACATCTGGTTCGTGAAATAGATGCTTTGGATGGTCTCATGGGGAGAGCAGCAGATGCTGCTGGGATTCAATTTAGACTACTTAATCGACGCAAAGGACCAGCAGTAAGAGGACTGCGTACACAAGCTGATAGACAATTATATAAGGAAGCAATTCAAAAAATTTTACAAGAACAAGATAATCTCATTCTACTTGAAGATGAAGTAGTAGATCTGATAGTGAAAGATAATTATGTTTCAGGTGTTATTTTAAAAAAACAGGGAACACTTTTTTCTGGTGCTGTTGTTTTAACAACAGGGACATTTTTAAACGGACTTATTCATATTGGTGATAAGAGGTGGACTGCTGGACGGATGGGAGAACAGTCAAGTGTAAAACTTGCTGAACGCTTAAAAAAATATAATATAAATCTTGGAAGATTAAAAACAGGAACTCCAGCTCGTCTTAGTAAAAAAACAATTTGTTGGGAGTGTCTTCCCAAACAACAAGCTGATGAATATCCAGTTCCCTTTTCTCTCTTAACAGAAAAAATTGAACAGCCACAAATTGAATGTGCAATAACACGTACGAATGTGCAAACACATCAAATTATTCGTAAAAATATTCATCGGTCTGCTTTATATTCTGGAAATATTGAGGGATTAGGACCACGTTATTGTCCTTCAGTTGAAGATAAAATTATTAAATTTGGGGAACGTGATGGACATCAGATATTTCTAGAACCAGAAGGATTAAATGATGATACTATTTATCCAAATGGTCTTTCTACTTCTCTTCCTGAAGATGTCCAAATTTCTTTATTGAAAACAATTGAAGGGTTAGAAAATGTTAAAGTTTTACAACCTGGTTATGCTATTGAATATGACTTTGTTAATCCACAACAACTGACTAAAACTTTAGAATTGCGTTCTTTACCAGGATTGTTTTTAGCTGGACAAATTAATGGTACAACAGGATATGAGGAAGCAGCAGCACAAGGACTTTTAGCTGGATTAAATGCTGCACGGAAAGTTTCTGGATTAGATGAAATTCTTATAAGTCGTTCTACGGCCTATATTGGTGTTATGATAGATGATTTAATTTCACGTGGGGTTTGTGAGCCTTATCGAATGTTTACATCACGTGCTGAATTTCGTTTGTCTTTGCGGTCTGATAACGCTGATGCGCGTTTAACACCTTTAGCACAACAATGGGGTATTGTGAGCCAAATACGTTGGGATTATTATCAGAAAAAACAACAACGTCTTGATCATGCACGATCAATATGCCAAGAACTTTTTTTAACGCCTAATGAAGCTTCTTCTCGTGGATTACAAGTAAATCACGATGGAATTCGGCGTTCAGCTTATGATCTGCTTGCTTATCCTCATATGACTATAGAGCGTCTTTCACATCTTTGGCCACAATTACAATCAATAGATTCTAAAACTGTTGAATCTTTAGAAATTGAAGCGCAGTATGCAGTTTATCTAGAAAAGCAAGCACAGGATATTGCTGCTCTTCAGCGAGATGAACGTTTAGAAATTCCTTCTTCTCTTGATATTCAGGCAATTTCAGGTCTTTCAAATGAGTTAAAAACAAAAATTAGAGAAATATCACCACGTTCAATTGCAGATGCTCAAAAAATTGATGGTATGACACCCGCGGCATTATCTCTTATTATTACGTATATTCAACGCCAACGACGTGAAAAGGCTCAATTGGTTTAATGGATATTTCTACAGAACAAAAATATCAAGCACTCTTAAATATTATTCCTTCTGTTTCACGTGAAACTATGGAGAATTTAATACGATTTGAAACTTTGATAATTCAATGGAACAAACATATTAATTTAATCTCTTCTACAACAATACCAGTTCTCTGGACACGCCATATTTTAGATTCAGCTCAAATATATCCTTTACACAGCAATTTCCTGCACTGGTGTGATCTTGGATCAGGCGGCGGATTTCCTGCAATTGTTATTGCTATTTTTCTGAAAGAAAAAAAAGCAGGACATATTGATCTCATTGAAAGTAATGGTAAAAAAGTAGCTTTTTTACGAATGGTTATTGCTCAACTTAATCTTCCAGCAAAAGTTTACCATTGTAGAATTGAGGATGTGTACAAAAAAATAGAGACACCAGAAGTTATAACAGCGCGAGGATTGGCTTCTCTTGATACTCTTTTACAACTTATTTTTCCTTTATTAACACAAAAAACAATAGCTCTTTTGCAAAAAGGTCGGGATTACGCTACAGAAATAAAAAATGCCTCTGCCAATTGGCAGTTTGATCTGCTAAAACATAAGAGTAAAATTGATGAAAGTTCTATTATTTTAGAAATTTCTCATGTTAGATCATGTAGAGGGTAAAGCAAAATGAGCGAAACGCGGATTATCGCTATTGCAAACCAAAAGGGTGGGGTCGGAAAAACAACCACAGCAATTAATCTTGCAACAGCTTTAGCAGCCATTGGGGAAAATGTTCTTATTATGGATGTTGATCCACAAGGTAATGCTAGTACAGGATTGGGAATTGATCGTAATAGCCGCCCTTTATCCTCTTATGATGTTTTGGTTTCAGGAATTTCAGTCACAAAAGCAGCTTTAAAAACAGCTGTACCCAATCTTCATATTGTTCCCTCTACTCTTGATCTTTTAGGCGTAGAAATGGAGATTTCTTCATCAAAAGATCGCATTCAACGTTTACGTAAAGCTCTCTATGATGATCCTAAAATGGAAAAGAAATTCAGTTATATTTTAATTGATTGTCCTCCGTCTCTTAATCTTTTAACACTCAATGCTATGGGAGCTGCAGATTCTGTTTTAGTTCCTATGCAATGTGAATTTTTAGCACTTGAAGGTTTGAGCCAACTGCTTGAAACAGTAAAACAAGTAAGATCCGCACTTAATCCATCTTTAGAAATTCAAGGTATTGTTCTAACAATGTATGATGGGCGTAATAATCTTTCAAATCAAGTTGTGGAAGATGTACGCTCTTTTATGGGAGATAAAGTCTATCGTACTGTTATTCCGCGAAATGTTCGGGTATCGGAAGCTCCCTCTTTTGGTAAGCCGGTATTGCTTTATGATCTCAAATGTGCTGGGAGCCAAGCTTATTTGCGTCTAGCATCGGAAGTGATCCAACGTGAAAAGCAAGCATGTGCTGCTGCTTAAAAATGTAAAAAATAATTTTTGTAAGAAAATTTGAAGAGCAAGACTATGTATGATGATCAATCAAAAAAAAGACTGGGACGTGGGTTGGCAGCGTTGATTGGGGATATCAACTTAAATAACGATCTTGTACGTACATCGAGTGGTGATAAATCGATAGAATCCAATACAGTTTCTCCTGTTTATGAGCGATTTGTGCCTCTTGAATCTATCTCGTGTAATCCACACAATCCGCGGCGTCATTTTACTGATTCAGAACTTGATAATTTAGCACAATCAATTCGTCAGCATGGAGTAGTTCAACCTGTTATTGTAAGGACTTCGCGTGATCATCCTCATCGGTTTGAATTAATTGCTGGTGAACGACGGTGGCGTGCTGCACAACGCGCCAATTTAAGTCAATTACCGGTCATTGTTCGCGATGTAGATGATAAAACGGCTTTGGAATTAGCAATTATTGAAAATGTTCAACGTGCTGATCTCAATCCTATTGAAGAAGCAATGGGATATGAAATTTTGCTGAATGAGCATGGATATACACAAGCAGATTTAGCACAAGTTATAGGAAAAAGTCGAAGTCATGTTGCAAATACACTCCGTTTGTTGAAACTTCCACCAAAGGTACAACAATTTTTAACTGATGGACAACTCTCTGCTGGTCATGCACGCTGTCTTATTACCGTCGATAATCCACAGGATTTGGCCGAAAAAATTATTCGTGAAAGTCTCTCAGTACGACAAGCAGAAATACTTGCATATGAACAAGCAAATCCTAAAGTCAAAAAACGAACTACCGTGCAAAAAGATACAGAAACAAAATCTTTAGAAAAATTACTTGCAGATGTCATCGGAATGAAAGTTATCATTCGGCATGGTAAAAAAGGTGGTGATTTAAAAATACACTATTCTTCATTAGAACAATTAGATGATATTTGTCGGCGTTTACAAAGCTAATTAATGTCTAAAATAATACGAATTATTCACTATTTTTTCTTAAAATAGTAAACATTCTATACATATGTTTTTTTGCCAAATTCCAAATTATCTGAAAATATAGTGTTTTTTTCATCAAAAGAAACACCTTCTTTTTTAAGATCTTCAAAAGAAGCTAAAAGCATTGTTAATGTTGTTTTAAGAGCTAAGGAATCGATAACGAAATCTTTAGGTGTGATATTATTTTTTTAAATACTCATTAATTTTTGTTTGTTAGAAATAGATGCTACTAATCCTTCAACATTATCTTCATATTCAATTTCAGTATTGGATACTTTTGACTCTGGTGATGAGTTTTCACATTCTTTTCCAATTTGTTCCATTTTAAAAAGGAAATCTTCTGTTAAGGTGTAGTTTGCAATGACATGCGGGAAATCAAATTTATTGACTGTTTTTTTCCTTTGCCATTGTTAGTTGAGTGTATATTAAAAAAGAAAAAGGAAAAACAAACTTCAATATGGCTAGAAATTATCCTTTCTTCTCCGGATTTCAGCAAAGACTTTTTCATCTGTTTCCTTTTCCATCGCGAGTTCTTTTCGTAAAGTGCTACTATCCCAGCGGAGAAAGGGATTGGTAGCTTTTTCTTGCCCTAAGGTTACAGGTAAAGTCATAGCGTTTTTTGCGTGTAATAAAAAAACATCTTCTACCCTTTTATGAAGTTCTTGATTATATGGATCAATTGTTAATGCGAAAAGAGCATTATTTTTAGTGTATTCATGACCACAATAAAGAAGTGTCTCATTGGGAAGCTGACGAAGCTTTTTTAAAGAGTTTAGCATTTGTATAGGTGTTCCTTCGAAAATACGCCCGCAGCCAAGTGAAAAAAGTGTATCTCCAGCAAAGAGTAAATTATCCTCAGGAAAGTAGTAGGATAATGCACCTAAAGTGTGACCCGGTGTTGAAAGAGCAAAAAGCGGGCATGTACCAAAGAAAAAACTTTCATCAGGTTGAAGTGTTTGGTCAAGATGATTAATCTTTTCTTGCTCCGCTTCTGGTCCAATAACGACAGCCTTATAAACTTGTTTTAATTCTTCCAGTGCTTCTACATGGTCCTGATGATGATGAGTTACAAGAATAGTCTGAAGTGTCCAGTTATGGCGTTTTAAGGCATTATGAATCGCTTCACTTTCAGGCGCGTCAATTGCGGCTGTGTAACCGCTTTTTTCATCATGAATGAGTACACCAAAATTATCTTTTCGACAGATGAACTGTTCAATTAACATATCTTTTCTCCATGAACAGTATGCAGCGATAAATTTACAAAATAATTTGTAGTTAGAGATTTGCAGTGTTTAAGGATCAGATTTGTCTCCTTCTGTAAAAAGTCCTTGTGAGTGTTTAAGGATAAGAGGCATTTGGGTAAGCATGAAGAGGACTGTTAAGGGCATAACACCAAATACTTTAAAACTCGTCCAAAAATTATCGCTAAAATTACGCCAAATAATTTCATTCAAAAGAGCAAGAAAAACAAAAAAGAATGCCCAACGATAGGTGAGTTTTTGCCAACCTAAGTCATCGAGTTTTAAAGTAGAATCTAAGGCATAACGCAAAAGTGGTTTCTTAAAAAACATTCCACCAAAAAGAATGAGGGCAAATAAGCTATTAATAATTGTTGGTTTCATTTTGATGAAAGTATCATTGTGAAGCCAAAGAGTTAAAAATCCAAAGACTAGAACAAATATTCCCGAGATAAGAGGCATTATAGGGATTTTTCGTGCAAGAATCCATGATAAGCTTAGTGCAATAATGATTGCTACCATGAAAATAGCTGTTGCAGGAAAAATAGGTTTATTAAAATTTTTAAAAAATCCAATATTGTTTATCAACCATTCGCCTTTATAATTGGCAAGGAAAAAGACAACTAAAGGTCCCATTTCCAAGAGAAACTTAAGTGTTGGTGAAAGGGGCTTTTTTTGGTTATTATTCATATTTCCCGAATTGGAATTATTGTATGAGCGAGGTTTAAAAGGAGATTGTTTCATGTGTGTTTTCCTGCAATAGTTTCGGCAAATTCAGAAGCAGAAAAAGGTTGAAGATCCTCAATATTCTCTCCTATACCGATAAAATAAACGGGTAATTTGTATTTTGCTGCGATGGCAATAAGAATTCCTCCTCGTGCGCTACCATCGAGCTTTGTCATGACTAAACCATTAACACCGGCAATATCGCGGAAAATATCCACTTGGTTGAGCGCATTTTGCCCAGTGGTTGCATCGAGTGTTTGAAGGATTGTATGGGGTGCTTGAGGCGAATGTTTACCTAAGACACGAATAATTTTTGCCAATTCGTCCATTAATTCAGTTTTATTTTGTAGGCGTCCAGCTGTATCAATGATCAACACGTCACTGTTTGCTTTTTTAGCTTTTTCATAAGCATCAAATACTAAGCTAGCAGCATCTGCACCGAGTTTTGTGGAAATAACAGGAGATCTTGTGCGTTCACCCCAAATATGTAGTTGTTCAATAGCGGCAGCGCGGAATGTGTCACCAGCCGCTAGCATAACTTTCAGTCCTCCAGCAGTGAGTTTGGCTGCAAGCTTTCCAATTGTTGTCGTTTTTCCAGTACCATTTACACCTACCAGTAAAATAACGTGAGGCTTATGACTAAGATCAAGTTCTAGTGGAACTGCAACAGGTTCCAATACTTTTCTGATTTCATCAGCTACAATAGTGTGAATGTCATCAGGGGATAAATTTTTCTCATAACGGTTGGAAGCTAAAGTCTCCGTGATGTGTGTAGCTGTTTCTACACCAAGATCCGCTTGAATAAGAATATCTTCCAGCTCTTGTAATGTTTCTTCATCAAGTTTTCCTTTAACAAAAAGGTCACCAATTGATTCACTTAAACGTTGTGAAGAAAGAGCCAATC
Source organism: Bartonella sp. DB5-6 (assembly GCF_000278115.1). Classification (GTDB taxonomy): domain Bacteria; phylum Pseudomonadota; class Alphaproteobacteria; order Rhizobiales; family Rhizobiaceae; genus Bartonella; species Bartonella refiksaydamii. The sequence goes on along the minus strand of NZ_JH725115.1, from coordinate 80,732 downwards.
CTTTTTTTAGGCGTCCAAACCACGCTGTTTTTTTCTGTTCAACAGAGGATATAGGTGGAGACTCTTCAACTTTTTTTTCACGGATTATATCTGTGACAATTACTTTGCGAGAATGTGGTTCAAAAGACGGAATTTTCTCATCGTAGTTTACAGATATGGTATTTTGTTTTTCTGCTTGTTCTTGTTTTTCTCTCTCTAGAGAGGATTGATCGTTTTTTATGGTTTCATTTTTGTATTCATTTTCTTCTCCTATATCGACTTCATAAGGAGTAGAAACTTGTCCTATTTCCTGCTCTTTAGATTTGTTAAAAGAAAATATTTTTTTGATAAAAGATTTTGTCATAAAGGCTCTCCTGCTCAAGCTGCGTTCAATTTTGGGAGGACAGCAATTAATTTATCGCCATCATGATCAACGATAAGGGCTTGAACAATTGTTCCAGCTTTTGCACCTTTGATTTGTACAAGGGTATAATCTTCTGTTCGTCCGATTTCATCTTTTTCAACGAGAATTGTTTGTTGACTATTTTGTAAGGAAGCAAGATGTTTTTGGTAAGCCACCTCACCCGCTTCGCGCAATCTTTGTGCACGAATCTTAACTATTTTACGATTTATTTGTGGCATACGTGCGGCTGGTGTTCCTTCTCTTGGGCTAAAAGGAAAGACGTGGAGATGTGTTAAATTACACTCATTGATCAAAGCAAGACTGTTTTGAAACATTTCTTCTGTTTCAGTCGGGAAACCAGCAATTAAATCGGCTCCATAAACCATTGTAGGACGTTTGGCACGCAAATCTTGGCAAAATTGAATTGCATGTTCGCGCAGATGCCGCCGTTTCATTCTTTTTAGAATCATATTATCGCCTGCTTGCAAGGATAAATGCAAATGAGGCATGATTCTCTTTTCATAGGCTAAAAGATTGATCAGTTTTTCATCTGCTTCGATAGAATCAATCGATGACAGTCGCAAACGAGGTAAGTCAGGAACGTGATGCAAAATTGCTGAAGTTAATTTTCCTAGAGTGGCTTTTCCAGGGAGATCATGACCATAACTTGTAAGATCGACACCTGTAAGAACCACTTCTTGAATGCCATTGCCTGTCAATTGTTTAATTTGTTCAATGACAGCTCCCATTGGGACTGAGCGTGATGGTCCGCGCCCGTAAGGAATAATGCAAAATGTACAGCGATGATCACATCCATTTTGTACTTGTACAAAGGCACGTGTTCGTTCTTCCATTGCACCTACCATATGTGGGGCGATTTTTTGTACTTCCATGATATTATTGATACGCAACTTTTCGGAATGGTTGATACCAAAATCAGGAAATTGACGATAAGAATGAGCGTGGAGTTTGTCTTCGTTGCCTAAAACGAGATCAACTTCTGTCATCGAAGCAAAATTTTGCGCTTCTGTTTGTGCGGCACACCCTGTCACGATAATGCGAGCATGAGGATTTTCACGTCTCGCTTTGCGGATAGCTTGTTTTGCTTGTCGCACGGCTTCTGCAGTGACAGCACAGGTATTAAAGATGATCGCACCATCTTTTAGTTGATCTAGTCCTGAAGAAGTGCTTTCTTTGCGTATGATTTCCGATTCATAGCTGTTCAGACGACAACCAAATGTTACAACTTCTATTGCCATCAAACGGAATCCTTTTTATAGCTCCCTGTTACAGGGTTTAAAAAACCACTAAATTCATATTTGAATGGGCCAGTCATGATAATGTGATCATCTTCTCGATAAAAAATATCCAGTGTTCCCTTTGGTAAATTTACATCGATATGGCGTTTTGTGAGCCCACGCCGATAGGCAGCTACTGCACTTGCACAAGCAGCACTTCCACATGCTTGTGTTAATCCTACTCCTCGCTCCCATGTGCGTAAATTTAGGCTTTTCTTTGACGTGACGCAAGCAATAGAAATATTGCACCGTTCTGGGAAAAGGGGATTATACTCAAGTTCTGGTCCATATTTTTCCAATGGAATATCTTGAATATCACCCTCAACAAAAAAAATGGCGTGGAGATTGCCAACAGAAACAAGACAAGCATCCTTTAAGGGACCAGCTGTAATTTCTACGTGATTGGTATCAATTATTTCACGTGAAACAGGCATCTCTTTTGTATTGAAATTTGGGCATCCCATATCGACAGAGATGAGATTGTTGGTTTGGCGTTTGCCTTCTATAATTCCAGCTGGTGTTTCTAATCGAAAGGTTTCACCGAAATTATGGTCTGTGAGCCATGCTATGACACAACGCGTACCGTTACCACAGGCTTTAGCCATTGAACCGTCAGCATTCCATATTTTGATGCGAAAATCAGCTTCATTTTTTGTGGTTTTGTGAATAGCCATAATTTGATCGAAATGTGTTTGAGAATCTGCCGATAGAGCAAGAATTGCTTGTTGTGTGAGTGCATGTGTGCTTTCACGCATATCAGCCACAATGATTTGATTTCCAAGACCGTTCATTTTGCTGAATGGCGTTTTCATGAAATTTCTCTATTTATAGTGATTGCCTACAAGAGATATATGACTGAAAATCTTATAAATTTCCAGTGTTTAATGAATATAAAACTTAGTGCAAAAATTATTATCGTTCGAAATAAGCAATTTTTACCCTATTTTTTTAATTTATTAATTTATCTTTGTAAAATGCCATATAACAAATGTTCATTAATTTCTGAGGAAGCTTCTTTAATTATCATGGGAAAGAGTATAGATATGTCATTTTCAAAAATTTCGTTTTTCGTTGCAATATCAACTGTAACGCTTTTAGGAGGGTGTTCAACATCGCGGTTTGGTAGTAACGATAGTGGCAACGGATTAGAAGTTTTTTATCCACTTCAACAAATGCCGACAGAAGTGATGGCCGATCCATCTTTCTCTCGTTCGTTAGCATCTGAAGCAGCAGATTCTTCGATGTATGAGAAAGGAGATTCCCAGAGTGATGGACGGATGGCTAGTCTCGAATTGCCAAGCAATGCTACTGATTTGTTTCCGGCTAGTATTGCTGGGGTATGGAATCTTTCTATGGGTGGTAAAGTTTGCCGAATTGCAACGCCACAAACAAAATTTGGTCAAGGATACCGCGCTGGCCCTTTACACTGTCCAGGAATCGTTTCTCAGGTAAGTTCATGGGCTGTTAAAGGAAAAAGATTATATTTTTATAATAATTCAGGACGTGTTATCGTTACCCTTTATTCTTCCAATGTTGATCGTTTTGAAGGACGCACACTTGATAATCATCCAGTTGTTTTAAGCCGCTAGATTGTTTTTGGCCATTTATGAAAAAATAAGAGATATGCGCACAATTTTGTGAAGAGAACTTGTATTTTCATCAAGAACGGGTTGAAAAAGGTTATTTTGATGATTTTAGTTTCAACGCGCTATAAGGAGCTGGTATACAAAGGAGAAATCAGTTTTGATCCTGCTCAATTGGCTTTAGCAGAGCGTTTTGATCATTTATTACAAAAAGTTACGGAGCAAAGCGTTTCTCGGTCTTGGATATTTGGGTCTCTGTTTAAAAGAAAAAAACAAACCTTTGCTCGTGTTGCAAAACAAGGTGATGAAGATGGTTCTTATCAGGGGATGTATATTTATGGTGAAGTAGGACGAGGCAAAACCATGCTGATGGATTTGTTCTTTTCTTGTTTGCTACAGGAGCATAAAAAACGTGCTCATTTTAATGATTTCATGGCTGATGTGCATGAGCGCATTAATATTTATCGTCGTGCATCAACGCACACAAAAGCCAGACACGATAATCCTATTTTAGCTGTTGCTGAAGATCTTGCACGAGAAGCTAAAGTGCTTTGTTTTGATGAATTTAGTGTAACAGATATTGCTGATGCTATGGTGTTAGGACGTCTTGTCTCTGCCTTATTTGATAAAGGAGTTTTTTTTATTGCGACTTCAAATGTTGCTCCTGATAATCTTTATTATAACGGCTTAAACAGAGAGCTTTTTTTGCCTTTTATTCAAGTTTTGAAAGCACATGTTTGCGTTATCAATCTTGATGCAAAAACAGATTATCGTCTTGAAAAATCAAATCTACAACATGTGTATGTAACGCCGTTAGGGGTGCAAGCAAATGAATGTATGGATCAAGCGTGGGTATTGGTGTTGCAAGGACAGAAGGAAATGTCTGATGAATTTTCTCTAAAAGGGCGTATAGTTTATATTCCACGCACTGGAGCGGGTTGTGCACGTTTTGATTATAAAGATTTGTGTGCAAAACCTTTGGCAGCAGCGGAATATTTAGCATTAGGAGAACGTTATCATACGATTTTTCTCGATAATGTACCGGTGATGGACGATACGTGTCGTAATGAAACAAAGCGGTTTATTTTGCTTATTGATACTCTCTATGAGCGCCACATAAGATTATTTATGTCAGCGGCAGCTCTACTTGAGGATTTATATAAAGGGCGTGCGCAAACTGCGGAAACATTTGAGTTTAAAAGAATACAATCGCGTCTTTTTGAAATGCAAAGTCAGGATTATTTGAAACTTTGGGCAGAACGGTTTCTTTTGAAGAAGTAAAAAGTCAAGTAATTTACCTTTACGTAAACTGTTAAAACAATAACTCTTTGAATTCAAATACAAGGTAATAATTCTGTTGTATTTTTTTTAAATTCATTTTATCGATACATCATAGTAAGTTTTTAATAATCGTTTATGTGGAGAATTTTTGCTTTTATGAGGAGAAGGATTTCATATTCTTTTTTATATCACTATTAAAATAGGGCTAAGGTCAAAAAAATACTCAGTATACTAGCGCTTATATGTGTGCGCTGTGTTTTCTAATATTAGGAATGAAGAAATGGCACGAAAAAAAATAGCTCTCATTGGTTCAGGTATGATTGGTGGCACTTTAGCACACATTATTGGGCTTAAGGAGCTTGGTGATGTTGTTTTATTTGATATTGCGGAAGGTGTACCACAAGGTAAAGCTCTTGATATTGCCGAATCGTCGCCTGTTGACGGTTTTGATATCAGTTTAAAGGGAGCTAATGCTTATGAAGCAGTTGAAGGTGCTGACGTTGTTATTGTGACAGCAGGAGTAGCACGAAAACCTGGTATGAGTCGTGATGATCTTTTAGGCATTAATCTAAAAGTGATGGAGCAGGTTGGTGCTGGGATTAAAGAATATGCGTCTTCAGCGTTTGTTATTTGTATTACCAACCCCCTTGATGCAATGGTATGGGCATTGCAGAAATTTTCTGGTCTTCCTACACATAAAGTAGTTGGTATGGCTGGTATTCTTGATTCGGCACGGTTTCGCCGTTTCTTGTCTGAGGAATTTAAGGTCTCTGTTAAAGATGTGACAGCTTTTGTTTTAGGAGGGCACGGTGATTCAATGGTGCCTTTGGTGCGTTATTCAACGGTTGGTGGTATTTCTTTGCCTGACCTTGTGAAGATGGGTTGGACAACACAGGAAAAAATTGATCAAATTATCCAGCGTACCCGTGATGGTGGAGCAGAAATTGTCAGTTTGTTGAAAACAGGCTCTGCTTTTTATGCTCCAGCAGCATCTGCTGTTTCTATGGCTGAAGCCTATTTGAAGGACACTAAGCGTGTTGTTCCTGTTGCCGCCTATCTTTCAGGAGAATACGGAGTTAATGATACGTATGTTGGTGTTCCCGTTGTACTTGGCGCAGGTGGTGTTGAGCGAGTCATAGAAATTGATCTCGATAAAGAGGAAAGAAATGCTTTTGAGCATTCAGTGAATGCTGTGCAAAAGCTTTGTGAAGCTTGTATCGCTATTATGCCTAGTCTCAAATAAATTAAGCAAGACTCTGTTCATTAAAACAGGGTATTCAGAATATTAGGGTTTGAGGTTAATAATAAAGTTATTTGTAAAAGAAAAGGACAAATGCATGAATATCCATGAATATCAGGCCAAACGTCTGCTTCATGAATATGGTGCACCAATTGCAAATGGTGTTGCTGTTTATTCTGTGGAGCAAGCTGAAAAGTGGGCAAAAAAATTGCCTGGGCCACTCTATGTGGTTAAAAGTCAGATACATGCTGGTGGTCGTGGTAAGGGCAAGTTTAAAGAACTTGCTCATGATGCAAAGGGTGGTGTTCGACTTGCAAAATCCGTTGATGAGGTTGTTGCAAATGTCCAAGAAATGCTTGGTAAAACTTTAGTAACCAAACAAACTGGTCCAGAAGGTAAGCAGGTTAATCGTCTTTATATTGAGGATGGTGCTGATATCGAACGGGAGCTTTATCTTTCATTATTGGTTGATCGTACAGTTGGTCGGGTTGCGTTCGTTGTTTCAACGGAAGGGGGAATGGATATTGAAACTGTTGCTGAAGAGACACCAGAAAAGATATTAACTCTACCCATTGATGCTACGCAGGGGGTTATATCTGCCGATTGTGCAAGGCTTTGTGATGCATTGAAATTGCAAGATAGTGCTCGGGAAGATGGTGAAAAGCTTTTTCCAATTCTCTATAAGGTGTTTTGTGAAAAAGATATGAGTCTTCTTGAAATTAATCCGCTTATTGTAATGAAGGATGGTCATTTGCGCGTTCTTGATGCAAAAGTTTCTTTTGATAATAATGCTCTGTTCCGTCATCCAGACATTTTGGAATTGCGTGATATCTCAGAAGAAGATCCAAAAGAGATCGAGGCATCGAAGCATGAACTTGCCTATGTTGCTCTTGAGGGCACAATTGGTTGCATGGTCAATGGTGCAGGTCTTGCTATGGCAACAATGGATATCATTAAGCTCTATGGAGCTGAGCCAGCAAATTTTCTTGATGTTGGTGGTGGTGCTTCAAAAGAGAAAGTGACTGCTGCTTTTAAAATTATTACTGCTGATCCGAATGTTAAAGGCATTTTGGTCAATATTTTTGGTGGGATTATGCGTTGTGATGTTATTGCTGAAGGTGTGGTTGCTGCTGTTAGAGAAGTTGGTTTAAAGGTTCCTTTAGTTGTTCGTCTTGAAGGCACGAATGTTGAGCAGGGTAAAGCGATTATCAGTGATAGTGGTTTAAATGTTATTCCTGCTGACGATTTAGATGATGCTGCTCAAAAAATTGTTGCAGCCGTGAAGGGAGCTTAAGCGATGTCGATTCTTGTGAATAAGAATACAAAAGTTTTGGTTCAAGGGCTTACAGGAAAAACAGGAACATTTCATACAGAACAAGCGCTTGCTTATCATGGTACGCAAATGGTTGGAGGCGTTAATCCTAAAAAGGGCGGTGAAATATGGGAAGGCTCCAAAGGTGAAACTCTTCCTATTTTTGCTAGTGTTGCTGAGGCAAAAGAAAATACAGGTGCAGATGCTTCTGTTATTTATGTTCCGCCTTCGGGAGCAGCGGCGGCTATTATAGAAGCTATAGATGCAGAAATCCGTTTGATTATCTGCATTACGGAAGGTATTCCTGTTATGGATATGATTAGAGTAAAGGCGAAATTAGAAGAATCAAAATCACGTCTCATCGGTCCTAATTGTCCTGGTATTCTTACGCCAGATGAATGTAAGATTGGTATTATGCCTGGTTCTATTTTTAGAAAAGGATCTGTCGGGGTTGTCTCACGGTCGGGAACTTTAACTTATGAAGCCGTTTTTCAAACAAGTTCTGAAGGTCTTGGGCAGACAACAGCTATTGGTATTGGTGGTGATCCTGTTAAGGGAACAGAATTTATTGATGTGTTGGAAATGTTTTTAGCGGATGATGAAACCGAGTCTATTGTTATGATCGGTGAGATTGGTGGTTCTGCTGAGGAAGAAGCAGCACAGTTTCTCAGAGATGAAGCAAGAAAAGGTCGTAAAAAGCCGGTGGTTGGTTTTATTGCGGGTCGTACAGCGCCTCCGGGACGCACAATGGGGCATGCTGGTGCTGTTATTTCTGGTGGCAAAGGTGGGGCAGAAGATAAAATTTCTGCAATGGAGTCAGCAGGAATACGGGTTTCTCCTTCTCCATCACAGATAGGCAAAACTTTGCTATCAGTTTTGAAAGGCTAAAAAGAATTTCATCTGAATAAAGGTGTATCTTTATTCAGATGAGAATTAAGTATAAAAGTAAGGCTTTTTTGAATTTTCTGACCTTCGTTTGCTTCGTAAGCATTTGTAAGGTCGAAGAGAGATATAAGGAGACGGAATAGATGTTCCGGAGAAGTGTATGGCAAGGCAGGACGAAATAAATGGTCTTTTTGCAAAAACGTCGTTTCTGTATGGTGGAAATGCGAACTATATAGATCAGCTTTATGCTGAATATGAAAAAAATCCCACTAATGTAGATTCACAGTGGAGGGCTTTTTTTGAAACACTTCAAGATAATAAGGAAGATGTTCTAAAAAATGCAGAAGGAGCAACTTGGCAACGTGATCATTGGCCATTAAAAGCAAATGGTGAGTTAGTTTCTGCTCTCGATGGTGATTGGTCTGTTCTTGAAAAGCGTATTGGCGATAAATTAAAGGAAAAAGCAGCAACTGGTGCTGCGCAAAAAGGAAAAGCCTCTAGCGAACAAGATATTATTCAAGCAACGCGTGATTCTGTTCATGCGCTCATGATGATTCGTGCTTTTCGCGCACGTGGGCATCTTCGTGCACGGCTTGATCCTCTCCAGTTGGCGGAAGAAATTGAGGATTACAAGGAACTTTCTCCAGAAGCTTACGGTTTTACTCCTTCTGATTATGAGCGTCCAATTTTTATTGATCATGTTTTAGGGTTAGAATACGCAATTATTCCACAAATGCTTGAGATCCTTAATCGTACCTATTGTTCAACGATTGGTGTGGAATATATGCATATTTCTGATCCTGCTCAAAAAGCATGGCTTCAAGAACGTATTGAAGGACCAGATAAGCGTATTGCTTTTACACAGAAAGGCAAGAAAGCTATACTTAACAAGCTTATTGAGGCGGAAGGGTTCGAGCAGTTTTTAGATACAAAATATAAAGGAACAAAGCGTTTTGGACTTGACGGTGGTGAATCTCTGATTCCTGCTCTTGAACAGATTATTAAATGCGGTAGTGCTTTGGGGGTGCAGGAAGTTGTTTTAGGAATGGCACACCGTGGTCGTTTAAATGTTCTTTCACAAGTTCTTGCGAAACCACATCGGGCTATTTTTCATGAATTTAAAGGAGGGTCTTACAAACCCGATGATGTAGAGGGTTCTGGTGATGTAAAATATCATTTAGGAACTTCGGCTGATCTTGAATTTGATGGTAAAAAAGTTCATTTATCGCTTGTGGCCAATCCATCTCACCTTGAAATTGTTGATCCGGTTGTTATAGGAAAGGCACGTGCTAAACAAAATCAACTTGTAGGTCCTACATACACTGACGCACTCTCCTTAAGTGAGCGCTCAAAGGTTTTGCCATTGCTTATTCATGGTGATGCTGCTTTTGCAGGACAAGGTGTTATCCAAGAAACTTTTGGTCTTTCAGGTCTTAAAGGTTACAACGTTGCTGGTTCCCTGCACGTCATTATTAATAATCAAATTGGATTTACAACTGATCCACGCTTTTCACGTTCTTCGCCTTATCCATCAGATGTAGCAAAAATGATTGATGCACCAATTTTCCATGTGAATGGTGATGATCCTGAAGCTGTTGTCTTTGTTGCAAAAATAGCGACAGAGTTTCGTCAAATTTTCCATAAGCCTGTGGTGATTGATATGTTCTGTTACCGCCGTTATGGACATAATGAAGGTGATGAGCCTTCTTTTACACAACCACTTATGTATAAGGCTATCCGTAATCATAAAACAACCCTTCAACTTTATGGTGATCAGTTGATCGCGGAAGGGGTGATTGCTGCTGAAGAAATTGAACAGCAAAAAAATCTATGGCGTGATAAACTTGAAGTTGAGTTGGAAGCGAGTGCTTCTTATAAGCCTAACAAGGCTGATTGGCTTGATGGGAGTTGGACAGGACTGAAAGCTTCCAATAATGCTGAGGAGCAGTATAATGGAACGACGGGTGTTGAGTTAAAAATCTTAAAAGAAATTGGTCAGAAACTTGTTGAGATTCCAGCAGACTTCCATGTGCATAAAACTATACAGCGTTTTTTGAACAACCGCGCTAAAATTTTTGAAAGTGGTGAAGGTGTTGATTGGGCAACAGCTGAAGCTTTAGCTTTTGGTTCTCTCTGTTTAGAAGGAGCGCCAGTTCGTCTTTCCGGTGAGGATGTTGAACGTGGAACTTTTTCACAACGTCATTCAGTTCTTTACGATCAGGAAAATGAAGCACGTTATATCCCTTTGAATAATTTACAAAAGGGACAGGCATTTTATGAGGTTGTCAATTCTATGCTCTCTGAAGAGGCCGTTCTTGGTTTTGAATATGGGTATTCTCTTGCTGAACCACGAGGATTGACGCTTTGGGAGGCGCAATTTGGTGATTTCTCTAATGGGGCACAGGTCATTTTTGATCAGTTTATTTCTTCTGCAGAGCGTAAGTGGCTTCGTATGTCTGGCCTTGTGTGTTTGTTGCCTCATGGTTTTGAGGGGCAAGGGCCAGAGCATTCTTCAGCACGTTTAGAACGTTTTCTTCAGCTTTGTGCAGAAGATAATATGCAGGTTGCTAATTGTACGACTCCTGCAAACTATTTTCATATTTTACGTCGGCAAATTAAGCGCGATTTCCGTAAGCCGTTGATTTTGATGACACCAAAATCTCTTTTGCGCCATAAACGAGCGGTTTCTTTTCTCAATGAAATGGGACCAGAAACAAGTTTCCATCGTTTATTACTTGATGATGCAGAATGTCTCAAAACCTCTGTTATTAAATTACAGAAAGACAGTAAAATTCGCCGTGTTGTTCTTTGTACCGGTAAGGTTTATTATGACCTTTATGAAGAGCGTGAAAAAAGGGGCATTGATGATATTTATTTGATTCGCGTTGAACAGCTTTATCCTTTCCCAGCCAAAGCTTTGGTGGATGTATTATCGCGCTTTTTGCAGGCAGAAGTTATTTGGTGCCAAGAAGAACCGAAGAACATGGGGGCGTGGTCATTTATTGAGCCTTATTTAGAATGGGTTTTGACGCATATTAATGCGCGATATTCACGTGCACGTTATGCAGGGCGTTCTGCAAGTGCATCGCCGGCTACGGGATTGATGGTACAACATGCTGAACAGCTTGCCGCGTTTCTTAAAGACGCGTTAGGTTCTTAATTTATTACTACTCTGATGTATGGAAAAATATTATGACTACTGAAATCCGTGTTCCTACTTTGGGCGAATCGGTTACCGAGGCAACAATTGGTAAATGGTTTAAAAAACTTGGCGAAGCCGTTGTTATGGATGAACCCTTGGTTGAATTAGAAACTGATAAGGTAACAGTTGAGGTTCCTTCGCCTGTTTCGGGGAAATTATCTGAAATCATTGCAAAGGAAGGCGATACTGTTGAAGTGAATGCGCTTTTAGGGGCAATTGAAGCTGGGGTAGCTGGTGTTTCTCAATCTTCTTCGCCTTCTGCTACACCTGTTGCGGAGGTTCTCTCTGGGGTGGAGCCGTCTTTTTCAAATGATACAATGCCTCCTGCTTCTTCAGCAGCAAAATTGATGGCTGAAAATAATATCACCAAAAGTGATGTTTCAGGTTCTGGAAAACGTGGACAAGTTCTCAAAGAAGATGTTCTTAATGTGTTGGCACAAGGAACAAAAGCATCTAGCTCTGCGGTTTCTACAGCTAGCTCTGAATCTAGATCTTCGATCGCTCCAGTTCAAGAAGCGCTGGAAGAGCGGGTTCGTATGACGAAACTGCGTCAAACAATTGCGCGTCGTCTTAAAGATGCACAGAATACAGCGGCAATGTTAACCACATTTAATGAAGTTGATATGTCTGCAGTGATGGATTTGCGTAAGCGTTATAAAGATCTTTTTGAAAAGAAACATGGTGTTAAGCTTGGCTTTATGGGATTTTTTACCAAGGCTGTTTGCCATGCATTAAAAGAGCTTCCTGCTGTTAATGCAGAAATTGATGGAACAGATATTATTTACAAAAATTATGTCAATGCGGGAATTGCTGTTGGAACGGATAAGGGGCTTGTCGTTCCGGTGGTTCGTGATGCGGATCAGATGTCACTTGCAGAGATTGAAAAAGAGATCGGTCGTTTAGGGCGTCTTGCTCGTGATGGAAAATTAGCAGTTTCTGATATGCAAGGCGGAACTTTCACCATTACCAATGGAGGGGTTTATGGGTCGTTAATGTCGACGCCAATTTTAAACGCACCACAATCTGGTATTTTGGGAATGCATGCGATTAAAGAACGAGCAATGGTTGTTGAGGGACAAGTTGTGATTCGCCCCATGATGTATTTGGCACTTTCTTATGATCATCGTATTGTAGATGGGCAGGAAGCAGTAACTTTCCTTGTGCGTATTAAGGAAAGTTTAGAAGATCCGGAACGCCTTGTTCTTGATTTGTAAAAGTACAGTTTTCAGGATGAAAGGAAAAACGGATGTCTTATGATGTGGTCGTGATTGGAGCGGGACCAGGTGGTTATGTTGCAGCAATAAAGGCAGCGCAACTGGGGCTTAAAACAGCAATTGTTGAAAAGCGTACGACATTAGGAGGTACATGTCTCAATGTTGGCTGTATTCCTTCTAAAGCGTTGTTGCATGCGTCAGAAGTGTTTGCTGAAACGCAGCATGGTTTTGAAACTCTTGGTATTTCTATTGCAAAATCGAAGCTTAATCTTGAACAGATGATGGCACATAAAAAAGCTGTTGTAACAGCCAATACGAGTGGCGTCTCTTTTTTGATGAAAAAAAATAAAGTTGATACTTTTTTGGGTACAGCTAAAATTTTAGGTGCAGGTCAAATTGAAGTTGTTGCTAAAGATGGTAACAAACAAACGATTGAAACAAAGAATATTATTATAGCTACCGGTTCAGTGAGTTCAGGCATTCCAGGGGTGAATGTTGAAATTGATGAAAAGATCGTTGTATCTTCTACGGGAGCGCTTTCTCTTGAAAAAGTCCCAACGCGCATGATTGTTATTGGAGCAGGTGTTATTGGTTCAGAACTTGGTTCGGTTTGGAGTCGTTTAGGGGCTAAAGTCACCGTTATTGAATATCTTAATAAAGTTTTAGGATCAATGGATGGAGAGGTTTCACGACAATTTCAAAAATTAATGGAAAAACAGGGTATTGAGTATAAGACTGGTGCAAAAGTAACGGCTATTACGCAATCTGGTGTAACCGCTCAAGTAACCTTTGAAGTTGTCAAAGGTGGTGAAGCTGAAACTTTAGAAGCTGATGTTGTGCTCATTGCTACTGGACGTTCTCCGTATACGGAAGGTCTTGGTTTGGGAGAGGCGGGTGTTCAGTTGGATGAACGCGGCTTTATTGCTATTGATGCGCATTGGCAGACCAGTATTCCAGGAATTTATGCGATTGGTGATGTCGTTAAAGGACCAATGTTAGCGCATAAAGCTGAGGAAGAAGGTGTTGCTGTTGCAGAAATTTTGGCAGGTCAAAAGGGACATGTTAATTTTGATGTCATTCCTAGTGTTGTTTATACACAGCCAGAGATTGCCAGTGTAGGAAAAACAGAAGAAGAACTTAAAGCTGCCGGTATTGAGTATAATGTTGGCAAATTTCCCTTTATGGCTAATGGTCGTGCACGTGCGATGCAAAAGAGTGATGGGTTTGTTAAAATCCTTGCTGATAAAAAGACAGATCGGGTTTTGGGTGGGCATATTCTTGGGTTTGGTGCTGGTGAAATGATCCATGAAATTACAATTTTAATGGAATTTGGTGGTTCATCAGAAGATCTTGGGCGTTGTTGTCATGCGCATCCTACTTTATCGGAAGCAGTGCGGGAAGCAGCTTTAGCGACATTTGCTAAACCACTTCATATCTAATAAGCTCCATGACGCTTTTGAAGAAGCAGAGGGAGAGTTTTTATTTTTTCGGCTTAATGGATTGTGTATTAAAAAAACCGCCCTTTTTAATGGCGGTTTTTCTGTATTCATTATTGGTATGTAAAGTCTTAAAATTGTAATTTTGTTTCTTCTTGTTGTTCTCGTATCCAAGTGGAAAGCCCCATATGATCGAGATGTTTGAGAAAGGGATGTGGTGGTAACTCTTCTACATTGACCATGGTTTTAATATCCCATTCGTCGGTGGCAATAAGAAGAGCGGCGGCTGCGGCTGGTACACCAGCTGTGTAAGAAATGCCTTGGGCACCAGTTTCGTTAAAAGCTTGTTTGTGATCGGCTATATTATAGATGAAAATCTCTCTTGATTTTCCATCTTTTTCACCTTTAATAAGATCTCCAATACAGGTTTTTCCTGTGTAATTCGGTGCTAAAGAGGCGGGATCGGGTAAGACAGCTTTCACGACTTTTAAGGGGACGACTTCTTGACCTTCCGCTGTTTTAATAGGTTGTTCGGATAAAAGTCCAAGATTTTTTAGAACTGTAAAAACAGTGATATAACGTTCACCAAATCCCATCCAGAAACGGACATTTTCCACATCGAGATTTTTGGATAATGAATGAATCTCATCATGTCCAGTCATGTAAGCTTTTTGTTTTCCAACAATGGGAAGATTCCATTCATGGCTGACTTCAAACATTTTATTGGAAACCCATTTTTTATTTTGCCATGACCATACTTGCCCTGTAAATTCTCGAAAATTAATTTCTGGATCAAAATTTGTGGCAAACCAACGTCCATGATCTCCAGCATTAATATCAATAATATCGATATCTGTGATTTTATCAAAATAACATTTATGCGCTAGCGCTGCATAAGCATTCACAACGCCTGGATCGAAGCCGGCTCCTAAAATAGCAGTTATACCAGCTTTTTCACATTCTTGACGACGGGGCCATTCATAATTGCCATACCAAGGAGGTGTTTCACAAATTTTAAGGGGATCTTCGTGAATTGCGGTATCAATATAGGCGCATTTGGTTTCGATGCAAGCTGAAAGAACTGACATATTAAGAAAGGCTGATCCAACATTGATGACAATTTCACATTTGATTTTTTTTATGAGTTTTACAGTTTCTTCTATATTCATTGCATTGAGCATGTGGCCCATAAGAATGCCTTGTTCTTTCAGTGCGTTTTTTTCTTTAATAGAAGTAATGATGGCTTCACATTTTTTGAACGTTCGTGAAGCGATATGTATATCGCCGAGAATATCGTTGTTTTGGGCACATTTATGCGCAACTACTTGTGCAACGCCTCCAGCACCAATAATGAGGACATTTTTCTTCATTTTGGGTTTTTCTCCTTAATTAATATTGTCGCATGATGGTTTTGTTATATGGTATTCGGTTACGAAAGGCTCTTTTGGTAATCACTATAGCTGAATTGGCGTTGAATTGTTAGCGTTCCATCAAATTCTTTGATGACAATTGCGGGCATTGCAACGCCATTGAACCAGTTTTTCTTGACCATTGTATAACCTGCAGCGTCTTGAAAAGACAATCTATCACCTATTTTAAGAGGTTCAGGGAACCGAAATGTTCCAAAAATATCACCAGCGAGACAGGATTTTCCGCATACCATAATTTCGTGAGGTCCTTGATTAGGTTCTAATTTTGCATTTTCGCGGTAAATAAGAAGATCAAGCATATGGGCTTCAATTGAGCTATCAACGATAGCGAGATTCTTTTCATTATATAATGTATCAAGAACACTAACTTCTAATGTGGTGCTTTTGGTAATAGCAGCCTCTCCTGGTTCCAGAAAAATGGTGACATCGTGGGTTTTTGAAAAACGTTTTAAGCGTTCTGCAAAAGCTTCCAACGGGTAATTTTCAGCTGTAAAATGAATTCCACCACCTAGGCTTATCCAGTCAGCCGCGGTAAAGAGTTCTGCAAATTTTTCTTCCATGTGACTCAGCATTTGGTTGAAAAGATTAAAATCAGCATTTTCACAGTTGTTGTGGATCATCAAGCCATTGATGAGAGGTAAGACCTCTTTAATAGCGCTTTGGTTCGTTTCGCCCAAACGACTAAAAGGACGAGAGGGATTGGCAAGATCAAAATTTGATGCGCTGATGCCTGGATTTAACCTTAAGCCTCGTTGAATGTTTTTTGTGGCGTTGGCAAAACGTTGAAGTTGTTGGATTGAATTAAAGATGATTTTATCTGCGTAGCTACAGGCTTCATCAATTTCATCATCTGCCCAGGCGACCGAATAGGCATGAGTTTCTTTGCCAAATTTTTCTCTTCCTAAATGCAATTCATAAAGAGAGGATGATGTGGTTCCATCCATAAACTCAGACATTAAATCAAAAACACTCCATGTGGCAAAACATTTCAAAGCAAGCAAAATTTTTGCTCCAGACATTTTGCGTAAACGAGTGATAATTTCCATATTTTTTATGAGCTTAGATTTATCTATAAGATAATAGGGAGTTTTAATCATTGTTTATCCATTCTCTTTTGAAGGGATCTTATTGCTAGGATTAACGTTTAGTACAAAGAGTAACAGAATATCTCAAGAAAAAGCAGTTTTAAAAAAAGAATCTGTTTTTGTCTAGCAATAGAGAGGTTTTCTGTAACTGAGTTTTGTTTTTGTTGTTTTGAGACTTGCGTTATGTGTATGACAAAAAAATTATATTATGTTTTAGCTTTTGTATTTGTTGGAAGTCTTTTCATTGTAACAACCAATATCGTTGATTTATTGCAAAATAAAAGTAATGCTAAAGTCAAAGTGGTGCCTCAAACTTTTATTCAAGAAAGTTCGGTGCCTTTAATTTTTACAGGGCGTAGAGAACTTAATGGTTTTAAGGGGTACCATAATTATCGACGTGGTTATGTTAAATATAGAGATAATTGGTGGTATCCTGAAGCAGCCTTTGTTACAGCACCACAGCTAAACACAAAATGGCCGCCATTAAAGGTTACATCAGATGCGAAAAGGATGTTTTTAATCTCTTTTTTAGAGAAAAAAGAGCTAGGGTGGCTTAAACAACATATCGAATCTTGTCGTACGCGTTATCGTTCTTACAATAAAGATGATAATAGCTATCAGCCTTTTCATGGTCCTCGTAAGCAGTGTCTTTCGCGCTTTTTTAAAGGATAAAAATTATTAAATGTAAAAAAAATAGTTATAAGTATCTTGCCGTGTTCGTTACTGCTCTTAAAATAAAGGGGGAATTACGCTGTGTTGTTTTTTTCATGCGGCGGCAGTTTTTTTAAATTTTAAATGCTTTTAAGTTTTATTAAATCTTATTATCATTAAGTGTGGGATGGGGGATAATGTAAATTTTATTTTGTCGATGACAAAATGTTAAGGGCAGGATGGAGCTTAAAGAATGACAACACGGGAAGCAATGTTGATATTGCTCGTTTTGCTTCCCTTTTGTGGAAGTGCTGTTATTGGATTTTTTCGTTCGACAGCAAAAAATAATGAAGCGTGGTTTGCGGGAGCCATTGCGCTTTTCAGTTTTCTTTTTACAATAATGCTTTATTCTGCAGTTCGCGGAAATCGTGTAGTGCGTTTAGATATTTCTTGGCTTCCAGAATCGGGAAGTGATTTGATTCTCCGTATGGATGGTCTATCGTGGCTTTTTTGCTTGCTCATTACAGGAATTGGACTGCTTGTTGTTGTTTATGCGCGTTATTATATGGATCCAGCAGATTCTGTACCGCGGTTTTTTTCTTTTTTTCTGGCCTTTATGGGGTCGATGACAGGAATAGTCTTATCAGGCAATCTTATCTTTTTGGTTGTTTTTTGGGAACTTACTAGTATTTTTTCCTTTTTGTTGATCGGGTATTGGTATCATAACGCGAGTGCACGTGAAGGTGCTCGTATGGCTTTAACGATTACAGGCTTTGGTGGTTTTGCCCTTTTTATTGGAGTTTTACTGATTGGCAATATCGTTGGCAGTTTTGATTTGGATAAGGTATTGCAGTCGGGCGATATGATCCGATCAAGTCCTCTTTATAATCCTGTTCTTATTTGTATTTTACTGGGAGGGTTAACAAAAAGTGCGCAGTTTCCGTTCCATTTTTGGTTGCCTAATGCGATGGCTGCTCCAACGCCTGTATCGTCTTATTTGCATTCGGCAACAATGGTTAAAGCAGGATTATTTTTGCTTGTTCGGTTATGGCCGGTGCTTTCTGGGACAGAATCTTGGTTTTGGCTGGTTGGCTTTTCAGGTCTCTCAACACTTTTGCTTGGAGCCTATTTTTCCATGTTTCAGCAAGATTTAAAAGGGTTGCTTGCTTACTCAACGATTAGCCATCTTGGATTGATTACCACGCTTTTAAGTCTTGCTAGCCCACTTGCATGTGTTGCGGCGATTTTTCATATGGCCAATCATGCTACTTTTAAAGCTTCTTTATTTATGGCCGCTGGCATTATTGATCATGAGACGGGAACACGTGATATGCGTAAGCTGACAGGTCTTTATCGCTCTATGCCTATTACTGCAACTCTTGCTTTAGTCGCGAGTGCAGCGATGGCGGGGGTTCCTTTATTGAATGGTTTTTTATCGAAAGAGATGTTTTTTGCTGAAGCGGTTGAAACGCATATGGAGTCATGGCTTGATTGGATTGCACCTTATGTAGCAACACTGGCTAGTCTGTTTAGTGTGACCTACTCTATACGTTTTATTCATGGTGTCTTTTTAGGACCCAAACCTATTAGTTTACCGAAAACTCCTCATGAACCACCGCGTTTTATGCGTTTACCTATGGAACTTTTGGTGTTTATTTGTTTGGCAGTTGGTATTTTTCCTAATTTAACGATAGGGACTATTTTGGATAATGCTGTTGTTTCTGTTTTAGGGCCGATAACAATTCCTTATAGTTTGGCTGTTTGGCATGGTTTTAATACTCCATTAATGATGAGTTTGGTGGCTTTATCAGGAGGGGGATTGCTCTATGCTGTTGGGCATCGTTATTTTTTATCCTGTGATGATGGGCCTCCTTTTTTTCGTCACTTGAAAGGACATCGTATTTTTGAACGCATTCTCGTAATTATTTCTTGGAAATGGGCACGTGCAGTGGAATCTATTTTGTCAACACGTCGCTTGCAAATACAGTTACACTGGATTTTTGGTGTTTGTTTTACATTTGTTGGTCTTTTGCTTTGGTGTGATGGTTTCATTCCTGTAGGTTCGTTACCACTTTTTCCGCTTGATATTCCTTTTCTTGCTCTTTGGGTGGTTGGCGGATTATGTGCGCTTTTAGTTGCTTGGCAAGCAAAGTTTCACCGCCTTGCATCTCTCATGCTCTTAAGTGGCGCTGGCTTAATGACTTGTGCAACCTTTTTATGGCTTTCTGCACCAGATTTAGCAATAACGCAATTGGTAGTTGAAGTTGTGACGACTGTCTTATTGTTGCTTGGTTTGCGGTGGTTGCCTAAGCGTTTGCATAATCCTGATCCAACGCCTGTTCGTTTTTTTGTGCGTTTGCGTCGTGCACGTGATTTTGTCATAGCTATTGTGGGAGGTGTCGGGGTAGCGTGGCTTTCCTTTACGATGATGACACGTCCTCAAGGTACGAAAGTTTCCGATTTTTTTCTTACCAATGCTTATTCGGGTGCTGGTGGTCGCAATGTTGTGAATGTGTTGTTGGTGGACTTCCGTGGTTTTGATACTATGGGAGAAATTGTCGTTTTAGGTGTTGTCTCACTCACTGTTTTTGCTCTTTTAAGACGGTTTCGTCCTGCTCCTGAAAGTATTGATGCGCCTTTTCAACAACGTATTCAGAAAGCTTTTGATATGGCACAGCCTGATCGGAATGTGGGGGATACAGTGTTGAATTATCTCATTGTTCCTGCTGTTATAATGGGTTGGCTTTTTGCAATTATTATCGCTTTTTCGGTTTATTTATTTATACGGGGGCATGATCTTCCAGGAGGTGGATTTGTCGGTGGTGTGACTCTAGCGATAGGTTTTATTTTGCAATATCTTGCACGTGATATTCGTTGGGTAGAAAATCATTTGAGAGTTTTGCCCTTGCGTTGGATGGGATTTGGTTTATTGTTGTCAGTTACAACGGGAGTTGGGGCTTGGTTCGTTGGGTATCCTTTTTTAACCTCTTTTTTTCAGTATATACATCTTCCGTTGATTGGGAATGTTCCTATGGCATCTGCTTTTTTGTTTGATTTTGGCGTGTTTTCTCTTGTGTTGGGAGCAACTGTTCTCATTTTAATTGCACTTGCACATCAGTCAATTCGTAGTTACCGAATCGGTAAGAAACCTATTCTGGATGAGAAGGAAAATTAATGGAAATTGTTCTTTCTTTGGGTATTGGTGTGCTTGTTGGATCAGGCATTTGGCTTGTGCTACGCCCACGAACTTTTCAAGTTATTCTTGGTTTGTCTTTGATGTCCTATGGTGTCAATCTTTTTATATTTTCAATGAGTAGACCGCGTAGCAATGCTGCACCGATTGTTGATTCTTCTATGGTGATCAATCCAGAAAATTATGTCGACCCTCTTCCACAAGCTTTGGTTTTAACAGCAATTGTGATTGGTTTTGCAACGACAGCTTTATTTTTGGTTATACTTCTGGTTTCACGAGGATTAACAGGTTCAGATCACGTTGATGGACGTGAGGTGCAGTGATGGAAGCTTGCGTGCAGCATCTTCTCATTTTGCCTATTCTTTTACCTTTAAGCACTGGAGCACTCCTCCTTTTTTATGATGAACGCCGTTCAAAACTTAAATCATTTATAAGTCTTTTTTCTGCGGGATTATTGGTCATTATCGCTGTTTTATTGATCATGCGTGCTCTTGAAGTTGCTCCGTCTTCCCACGTTTATCGACTTGGTAATTGGCCTTCTCCTTTTGGAATTGTTTTGGTTCTTGATCGCTTAAATGCTATGATGCTTTTACTTTCCAGCTTGTTGATGATGAGCGCGTTGGTTTTTGCACAGGCTCATTGGTATAAAGCAGGTCCTCATTTTCAGTCATTGATGCAATTTTTTATGGTTGGAATAAACGGTGCTTTTTTGACAGGTGATTTGTTCAATTTATTTGTGTTTTTTGAAGTTATGTTAACGGCTTCTTATGGGCTTGCATTGCATGGTTCTGGTCAGTTTCGTGTGCGTGCGGGGTTGCATTATGTTGTGGTTAATCTGGTTGCTTCATTGTTTTTTTTAACTGGTGCGGCTCTCATTTATGGAGTCGTTGGCACCCTTAATATGGCTGATTTGGCTGTAAAAATAAGGCATATAGCTGCGGAAGATATTGTTTTATTCGAAATAGGTGCTGTGTTTTTGGGTATTACTTTTTTACTAAAAGCGGGCATGTGGCCACTTAATTTTTGGTTGATGCCGACTTACAGCGCAGCGGTAGCGCCTGTTGGGGCTTCTTTTGCGCTTTTGAGCAAGGTGGGTATTTACGTTATTTTACGTTTGACGTTGTTATGGTTTGGTCCTGAAAGTGGATATTTTAACCATTTCGGTCATACGATTTTATTTTATGGTGGGCTTGCCACTATGGCTTTTGGTTTTGTTGGGGTGTTGGCTAGCCAAGTTTTGGTACGTTTGGCATCCTATAGCGTTCTTGTCTCTTCTGGTACATTATTGGCAGCGATTGGGATCGGTAATACAGCGCTGACAGCAGGAGCGCTCTTTTACATTGTTTCTTCAACTTTAGCACTTGGTGCTTTTTTTCTTCTGGTGGAATTGGTTGAACGTTGCCAAGATGTGGCTGCTAATGTTTTGACTGTCACAATGGAAGTGTATGGTGATGATGAAGAGGAAGAAGATGATGAAGTCGGTACTTATTTACCGGTAACTTTAGCAATTCTGGGGGCTTGTTTTAGTATTTGTGCTATTTTGATTATTGGTTTACCACCTTTTTCTGGTTTTGTCGCTAAATTTATGATGTTCACAGCAATTTTAGACCATACTAAGGGAGATTTGTCTGCTTCTTTACCAGTTTACTATGATTGGTTCTTTGTGATTTTTGTTACTCTCTCTGGTTTTGCGGCTTTGATTGCTTTGACACGAACGGGTATTCGAACTTTTTGGGTTTCTCTTGAGGGAAGGATTCCGCGTGTGCAGGTCATAGAATTCGCACCAATTGCTATTCTCCTTGCTTTGTGTTTCCTTATAACAATTGCAGCTGGTCCTGTTAGTCATTATATGTCTGAAACAGCAAAGACTTTGTATGATTCCCAAAATTATATTGGGAGCGTTTTAGGTGATTTTTCTCTTGAAAAGAAGGAGATGAATCAATGAGCTATTTTTGTCCTTTCCCTTTTTTCAGTGGTATGATTGTTTTTATGTGGTTGACCTTAAACGGTTTTAGTTTAGGTCAATTTCTTTTAGGTATTATAATTGCTTTGTTTAGTGGTTGGGTTATGCGGTTTCTTGAACCGGAAAAGATCACGATTAAAAACTGGAGTGCAGTTTTTCGTCTCGTTTTTCGTGTGTTTATCGATTCTATACTTTCAAATATTTCGGTGGCTTACTTTGTTTTAACAAAAAGGTCTAAAAAACAGCAGTCGGGTTTTATTGTCGTGCCTCTTTTGCTCGAGAGTCGTACCGCTTTGGCTGTTTTAGCATGCATCTTTTCTGTCACTCCAGGAACCGTTTGGATTGCCTATAATAGAAAAAATGGTGAGCTTTTGCTTCATGTTTTGAATTTTAAAAATGAGTATAACTACCAACAGTTTATCAAACAACGGTATGAGCAATTGCTTTTGGAGATTTTCTCATGAGTATGATGATCCTTTATTGGGGGATTTTGCTTTCGCAGTTTTTTTTAGGTTTGGCGATGATTCCAGCGCTATTTCGGTTGATTTGTGGTCCACGAGCGCAAGATCGGATTGTGGGGTTGGATGCTCTTTATATAACCACAATTCTTTTGTTTCTTACATTTGATATTCGTTCAGGAACAACCATTTATTTTGTAGCAGCTCTCATTATTGGGCTTTTAGGCCCTATATCAAGCATTGCTTTGGCAAAATTTTTAATGCGGGGAGAGATTATTGAATGAACGATGATGTATCGCTTGTGGTTGCTATTGCTATCACAGTTTTTTTAGTATTGGGATCTGGGCTCACACTGATTGGAGCGATAGGATTGGTGCGTCTTTCTAGTTTTTATAAGCGCTTGCATATGCTTTCACTGAGTACAAGTTGGGGGGCGGGTAGTATTCTTATTTCCTCGTTTCTTTATTCAATATTTGTGGACCATCACTTTGTTTTTCATGAAATATTATTGATGTTTTTTTTACTTGTGACAATACCTGTAGCTTCCATGTTGGTATCGCAAGCGGGGGCTTACCGAGACCATTCAGAAAATGAACAAGAAAAACCGCTGGCTCTTTTGTCGCGTCAGATGGAAGAACAGATATCCATATTAGAAGGAACATCATGCGATAAGAACCAGCGTGATTTCTAGTATGTAGGAACTTTCTTTATTCTGTGCCTTTTTCTTCTACACAGTTGAGGGGCATTTCCTCCTTTGGATCATTAATGAGGTCATAAAATGTCGCCTCATCTTTTTGTGTCCACCAAATATATTGAGCTCCCACATATTTTGCTCCAGAAGCAGCAATGACATTGGAAGCGATGATGCGCTTTCCGTTCCATTTGAGATCAACTAACGCAATCTCACCGGCATTGTAGTAGGTTGCTTCAACACGCTCTTTTTTTGTTTCGGTATTACCAGTATTACATTGATAGACTATGGTTTCTTTTGTTGGTTCTGGATCGTCTGGCACCTCGATGACCAAAGAACCAGCAAAAGCACTGATTGAACTAAACAGAGATAAGCTTAAAACGCCTAAAAATTGTAAATTAAAAAATTTTTTTTTCATAATGTTTACCTAGTTATTTAGAATAATAGCATTGTTTCATCCTTACAGTGGATGAGTTTTTTTCCTTCTGGGTCGTGAACACGGTTATGAAGTGTGACTTCGTTGTTCACTTCCCACCAAATATATTGTGCCCCTTCATATTTTTTCCCTGTATCGGCAATGACATTTGCAGCAATAACGCGATCACCTTTCCATTTAAAATCAACCAATGAAATATCATCGGCATTGAGATAAGTTGCTTCAACACGCTCTTTACTTTTTCCAATATCACATTGATAGGCAATGGTTCGTGTTGTTGGCTCTGGATTGTCTGGTACTTCTAAAGTTAAAGTAGCAGCCAAGGTACTGCCTGAGCTAAAGAGTGATAGACTTGAAGCGGTCAAAAATCCTAAAATATGTAGAGTTTTTCTCATAATGCTTCCCTATATTAAGCAGAAGAATAATTTAACTTATGTGATGGTGTCTACGGCAGGATTCGAACCTGCGACCCCAGGATTCATACCACTTCGGTTTTCACCGCCAGCTTTACAGACTGTGTGTGGTCTGGACTGTCTCTTCACCTTAAAGCTTATGCTCTTTAGGCGCTGCCCGTTCAGTCTCTACACCTTCCTCTCTTTTGAAGAGAGGCTTGGCTCGGGATTGGCATGGGGAAGTTCCCATAAAGCTTTCCCCGAATTTGAGCAGATCCACTTTGAGGATTTCTCCTTAAAGCGCCCAATTTCTTCAGGAATCCTGTGCTCTATCCTACTGAGCTACGCAGACATCATCATGTTTATTCCTTTAATAGAAGTATAAAAACGAATCAATTATATTCAATATGAATTAACGAATTTTCGCTAATTTTTGTTCCAGAAAAGTTAGAACTGCCTCTGAGGAGACATTTTTTGCAATAAATGATTGGCCAAGTCCGCGTGTTAAGATGAAGGTCAAATTGTTTTTTGAGACTTTTTTATCTTGGGAGATGAGAGTCATCAGTGTTTCAGCATCTGGTAGCTTACCTGGGATATCTTGTAGTTGTGTAGGTAACCCCACTGCTTTAAGGTGTGTTTCGATGCGGTGTGTGAGTGTGGGGTTTATTAAATTCAGTTGAGCGGAGAATTGGTGAGCTAGAGTTATCCCAATTGCTACAGCTTCGCCGTGGATTAAACGGTTTGAGTCGTAAGCTGTTGCTGTTTCAAGCATATGTCCAAATGTATGACCAAGGTTTAAGAGTGCGCGTTCTCCTGTTTCGTATTCATCGCGTGCTACAATGTCAGCTTTAAATTGGCACGAGCGGACAATGGCTTCTGTTCGCATAGGGCCATTAGAAAAAATTTTTTGCCCGTTTTTTTCAAGCCATTCAAAGAAATCAGGCTGGTTAATGAGCCCATATTTAACCATTTCAGCGTAACCAGCACGAAATTGGCGCAATGGTAATGTATCAAGGATACAAGTATCAGCGATAACACAGCGTGGTTGATAAAAGGTACCAATAAGATTTTTACCATATCGGCTATTGATTCCAGTTTTTCCACCAACAGAAGAATCAATTTGTGCAAGTAACGTTGTGGGTATCTGAATGAAATTCATACCGCGGCGTATGATGTTTGCGGCAAACCCTCCTAAGTCACCAATGACACCGCCACCAAAAGCAATAACGCTGTCACCTCTTTCTAAACGTGCAGCAAGAATTTTATCAATAACGGTTTGCAGAGTTGAAAATGATTTTGATTGTTCTCCTGCTTCTACAACAATAGGAACAGCATGAATTTTATTTTTTGTTAACTCTGTCTGTAATGTATCCAAATGAAGGGATGCAACATTTGTATCTGTAACAACTGCCAAACGTGTTTGATGAAAATCTGTTTGGTGAAGAGAACGCTTAATCAGCAAAGTAGTTTGAGCAATGAGATTTGGGCCAATGATGATATTGTAACAGTGCTTGTCCAGTTTAACAGTAACGGTTTTGGCTTGCATGCTTGTTATTCCTATTGTTATTTTCTGTAAAGAGGTAATGCTGTACAGATCGTATGACATTTTTTGCTATGGTATGACGGTTTTCTTTGTGACTGTTAATTGTTAAATTTGCCTTTGCATAGATAGGATAACGCTGTTCCATGAGTTTTTGCATAGTTTCTTTAGGGTTTTCTGTTTGAAGAAGTGGTCGGGTTGGACACCGTGAAACACGTTTCATGAGGATATCAAGATCTACTTTGAGCCAGATAGATATTCCATTTTGATGAATAGCTTTTCGGATGTTTTGGTTTATGTAGGCACCGCCACCTGTTGCTAAAACAAGAGGTTTTTTTTTAATGAGATTTAGAATAACACGCTGTTCAAGAGCACGAAATTCCGGTTCACCATAAGTTTCAAAGAGTTCAGTAATGGTCATTTGGGCAGCTTTTTCGATTTCCTGATCAGAATCGTAAAAGGGTAAATGGAGTATGGTAGCAACGCGTTTTCCGATCACTGATTTGCCTGCACCCATAAGACCTACAAGTACAAGTGCTCGTGTATCCAGAGTTGATAAGAGCTGCTTCTTTATCTGTGTCATCGAGATATATTTAGGTTGATTACTTTTCATAGCTTATTTCGGCATTTATCTGCTTTAAAGTCAATTCCTGTTAATCTTTGTAAGGTATGATAAGAGGTAGAGTATTTTGGAAATAGTTTATTATCTTATGCCAACATTGACCAGATTTTTGATGATTCTTTTCATTTCGCTTGCTATCCTTTTTAGTATAATGGTTGCTCTTACAGTTTGGGTTGAACCGGTAACTGTAGATACTTATATCAACGTCCCCTTGGATTCATTAGATCTTTCTTCAAAAGCGAATGAATGAAATGAAAAGTGATGCTGTGATAGATCATTTTCTTGAGATGATGAGTGCGGAGCGAGGGGCTTCTCCTCATACGCTTGCGGCTTATCAGCATGATTTGCAGTGGGCACAAGACGAATTGTCTTCGTATTCTGTTTCGCTTTTTTCAGCACAAAAAGAGGATTTAATTGCTCTTTTATCGCTTATGCATACTCTTGGTTTTGCGGCATCTTCACAAGCACGCCGTTTGTCGACTTTGCGTCAATTTTATCAATTCCTTTATGCTGAAGGATTGAGAGCAGATGATCCTTCTCATGATATTGACGTGCCTCGTCAGGGGCGTTCTTTGCCTAAAATCGTCAGTGAAGAGGGGGTAACAAAATTGCTTGATTTGGCGCAGTTGGAAGTGAATCAAGCAGATTATGGGTCTAAGGATTATCTTCGCGCATTACGTCTTCAGGTATTGATTGAAATGCTTTATGCAACAGGGCTCCGTATTAGTGAATTGGTGAGTCTTCCAGTGCAGGCTGTTCGAGGTAAGGAGGCTTATATTTTTGTTTGCGGTAAAGGTAAAAAAGAGCGAATGGTGTTGTTATCAAAAAAAGCATGTCAAGTTCTTTCACAATGGTTAGTATTGCGTGATCAAGGAAAGGATACGGCAAGTCTTTACCTTTTTCCTGCGCATTCAGAAACAGGGTATATTGCTCGTCAAGTTGTTGCACGGGAGTTAAAAAGGCTTGCCAGAAGGGCAGGAATAAAAGATGACAGCTTGTCTCCCCATGTGTTGCGCCATGCTTTTGCTAGCCATCTTTTGCAGAATGGTGCTGATTTGCGTGCAGTTCAACATTTATTAGGTCACTCTGACATTGCTACCACCCAGATTTATACACATGTTTTGGAAGCAGGACTTTATCATTTAGTTAATGAGCATCACCCACTTGCCGATGAGCAGAAGGCTGGGTAAAGAAAAGGTGATGTTTTTGAAAAATACTTTATAAAGCGAATTATAAGTGTATAAGTGACACCAAATAAGTTAGGTACAATGTATAATTATCTTGATTTTGAAAAACCAGTTGCTGATCTCGATGGGAAAATTCTTGAATTAAAACAGATTTCTCAAGAAGAAGGCAGTCTTGATATGAGCGACGAGATTGCGCGTCTTGAAATGCGTTCCCAGACGGCATTGCGTGATATTTACAAAAAATTATCGCCATGGCAAAAAACACAAGTGGCTCGTCACCCTGATCGCCCGCATTTTATGGACTATTCTGCACGTTTGCTGAGTGATGTTACACCTTTGGCAGGAGATCGTAAGTTTGCTGAAGATGAGGCTATTCAAGCGGGTTTCGCCCGCTTTAAAGGTGAAGCTGTTGCGTATATAGGTCAAGAGAAAGGTCACGATACGCAAACTCGTTTGCGTTATAATTTTGGTTCTGCACGTCCAGAAGGGTATCGCAAAGCTGTACGTATTATGGAAATGGCGGACCGTTTTGGTTTGCCATTACTCACTTTTGTGGATACAGCAGGGGCTTATCCTGGTGTGAGCGCTGAAGAGCGCGGACAAGCAGAAGCAATTGCTCAATCAACAGCGGCGACTTTGCGCTTAAAGGTTCCTGTTGTTTCGGTTGTTATTGGAGAAGGCGGTTCAGGGGGGGCGATAGCAATTGCTGCGGCCAACAAAGTGTATATGCTAGAACATGCGATTTATTCTGTCATTTCTCCTGAAGGGGCAGCTTCTATTTTATGGCGTGATCCTGCTCGTGCGAAAGATGCTGCAACGAATATGCGTATTACTGCTCAAGATTTGTATCGATTAAAGATTATTGATGGTATTATTCCAGAGCCTTTGGGAGGTGCACATCGAGGAAAAGAAACTGTGATTGATGAAACAGGTGATGTTATTTCAGAGGCTTTAAAGGCTATGGCTGGCAAAGGTGGGGAAGCTCTTAAACAAGACCGTTGGGAAAAATATCTTCAAATTGGTAGATCTCTAGCATAAATGATTTTTGTGAGGGGATAAATTGGAGTTTTATTTGATGACATTCGACAGATACATCACAATGTGTGTTTTGTTTGCAATGGGAATATTGACGGCATGTGGGGTAAGATTGCCAGCTTCTATCCGTGCTAAAGTTGAGCAACCGCTACCGCAAGAAATTCAAAATAGAATGGTTTTGTATAATATTGATCCCTATGCGCCGATTATGATGCGGTTTTTTAAGGAAGAAAATATTGCCGAAGTTTGGAAACAGTCCCGTTCAGGACCTTTTGTGCTCATGGCACGCTATGGCATTTGCAAATGGTCTGGTCAGCTTGGACCTAAATATAAGGAAGGGGACTTTCAGACGCCAGAAGGTTTTTACACTGTTAGTGCAAACCAAATGAATCCTTATTCGAAATATTATCTTTCTTTTAATATAGGATTTCCTAACCTTTATGATCAGGTCCATGGACGAACAGGAAGCAATCTTATGGTGCATGGTTCTTGCTTTTCTGCTGGTTGTTATTCCATGAGTGATAAGAATATGGCACAGATTTATGCTTTTGCACGTGATGCTTTTAGAGGTGGACAGAGGGAATTTCAGTTGCAGGCTTTTCCTTTTCGTATGACTGATGCCAATATGACGCGTCATAGGGATGATCCTCATTATCAATTTTGGGTTATGCTTAAAGAAGGTTATGATTTCTTTGAGGAGAATCGTAAACCTCCAAAGGTGGTTGTTTATGAAAAACGTTATGTTTTCAATCATAACTCTGATCAAATTTCAGCTGCTTTAACGCAGTGAGTGCCAATTTTATCGTAAAATGGTTTCCCTTTGACTTCTTTCAGAATGCTTTATTCTTTTATCTGTATGTCGAGTATTACCTTTCAGTATAGGTGATGTAAGGCGCATTCATGCATATTGAAAATACAATGTCATTTCTGACTGATTTTAGTTTTTGGCATTAACTAAGTGGAAAAGTGTGTCGTTGAATGGAATATTTAGAGCAGAGTTTGTTTGGTAGCTTATGAAATGAATCACATAAATGATAGGCAGTTAGTACCTATTTAAGATAAATTAGTCTGATTAGAGATCGATATGGGTTAAGAATCTTCGTCCTTTAGAGTGGGGGAAAGGGAAGAATGATGTGTTAGCGTTTGTGGTGAGATGTTATAGAGAATATTCTAAAATTCACAGTGTTATCTATTAAAGATTTTTGTTCAAAAGAAGAAAAGAAGTTAAAATTTCATTCCTGGAATAATCAGAGGATTATCCAATATGGCGGTTTTGTCTGCGGTATCTATTGCTGGTTTGTTTAAAAAAGCATCAAGGAGTTTTTGTATCGCTTCTTTCTCAACACCATCGGCAATGATGACAAAACGCGTTTGTGTGATTCCTTTTGGCCATGCTGGAAGTCTTATTGGTGGGTGGAAGAATGTCTGTATACCGTGTAATACAAGTGGGCGCTGTGGGTCGTCGCGTAATGCAATAATTGCTTTAATACGTAATAATTTTGCACCATAAAGATTGTTTAGGAGATCTAAAAAAGTTTCGATAGTGGCATAATCTATAGGTTCTTCACAGTCTAATGAGAAGGCGCGAATGGTCAAATGGTGAGCATGATCGTGAGGAGCTGGCGTGAGCCATTGTTTCAGTTGTGTATTCTCTCCTTTTTCATCCCATAATGTTTTATTTATTAATATACTTGGGCAGCAATGATCAGAATGCACATCGATGATTTGTGCTGTAGGGTTAATCATTTTGAGTGTGTTAATGAGCGTATTTAAAAGCACTTTTGAGGCAGTAAGGTCTGTTTTTGTGAGGACAATTTTGTCAGCAAGTACTAATTGTTTGCGTATTTCAGGGTAGTGTTCGAGTATGGAAAGTGTGCTTAATGTGTCAAATGTTGCAAGAATAGCATCGATAGACACTGCTTGAATTAAGGTAGGATGGCTTAGAAGAGCTTGTACAATAGGGACTGGATCAGCTATCCCTGTTGTTTCAATGATAATGCGATTGAGTTGTTTGATATTTCCTCTATGAACGCGATCAATCAAATCTGTCAGTGTATCAATGAGATCACTGCGCAGATCGCAGCATAAGCAACCATTGGCGAGTTCAATAATTCCTTCTGTCGTCTTTTCAACCAGAAAATGGTCTATACTTATTTCACCAAATTCATTGATTATAACAGCACTTTCAGCCAAGAGAGGGTCGCGTAGCATGCGGTTGAGTAAAGTTGTTTTGCCAGAGCCTAAGAAACCAGTAATAAGAGTAAGAGGAATGCGTTTTTTTTTCATATTCATTATTAGCTGTGGCTTGCGGCTTTTGTTATAGGGTGGTTTGCTTGTTTTTTATACGAAGTATGGAATTTTTTTAGCGGCTTTGCTTTTGCTTTACGCGTTGGTGGTGCAGAAATGAGGCGCACTGGTAAAGGAAAAGAGGGAGTAGGTGAAGCAGCAATTAAAGGTGAGGTGAGGATAATATTTCCTTGATCATCATAAGAATTGGCGTGCATTTTTACGGCTTCAGGTGTACAGGTTTGTTGTTTCATGTTGGTCGCTTGTGCTCTTTTCATTCCATAGGGTTTTAGTGTTACCAATGTTGTTTGCAGCGATCCTTGGCGCAAAAAACCTGTTTCAAGAAGTTGTGCGGCTTTTTCTTCTCTTTCACTCACATTGTTAGATCCTAAAATGACGGCAATAATTGTGCGTTTATTGCGGGTTGCTGAGGCAACAAGATTGAAGCCAGAGGCACAGATAAAGCCTGTTTTCATGCCATCTATTCCGTTAAAACGACCAATGAGGTTGTTTGAATTGGGTTGGATTTTTCGTCTGTCACCAAAATCAATGGCCGGTATAGAAAAATAATGGGCATATTGGGGAAATTCTCGACGAATTTGAACCGCTAAAAGAGCAATATCGCGTGCTGTGGAATAATTGTATGGATCTGGTAATCCACTTGCATTAGAAAAATGCGTTCCAAACATTCCTAAGCGTAGAGCCTCACTGTTCATTTGTTGCACAAAAGCTTCTTCTGAACCTGCAATCGCTTCACTCATGGCAATAGCCAAATCATTGGTGGATTTAACCAGAGTAATGCTTAAGGCTGTATCAAGTGTGAGAACAGAGCCAGCTTTGTAACCTGAACGGTGCGCAGGAGCTTTCGCCGCGTATTCGCTGATGGTGATGTGTTTGTTGGGTGAAATTTCCCCTGTGCTCATGGTGCGAAAAATGACATAAGCGGTCATTAATTTTGTTAAGGAAGCTGGATACCAGCGCTTAAAAGCTTGGTTATGCTCTAAGATACGTTTAGTTGTAACATCAACAGATATAAAGGGCTGCGCCAAAGCAAGAGTGCTTGCCAAACTCAAAATAAAAGATAAAAATAAACGCGTAAAGAGTCTTTGCATTAAGTTAGATCCAATACCTTCTTATTATTGATTTAGAATTATTTTAAATGTAGTACGCAAAATTTTTGAGTCCATGATTATAGAGGACAGATGGTTAATAGCTTATGAGTTTTTTTTCAGGAGTAAAACCAGCGCTTATCTTTATTTTTGCTCCTTGAATTCGGTTTTGCTAATTGTAAGATTCTCTAGAGTAATATCGTTTCATTAACGAAAGCTGTAGAACATCTCACTTTGCTCTTTAATCCCATCTCTTGATATTATTCATGAATAGCATAACATGAAGTTTTTTAGGCATCACCGTTTTTATGCTTATAGGTGTACATTGCACTATATTACTCCCAATGTTATAATTGCCTTTGCATTTGAGGGTGTTTATAAGAGGTATATTTACCTCTTTCTCAATTTTTCTATATGCTGCTTTTTTCTTAATAACGGACAATCAAATTGATGATTCATTATAGAAGGGAAAGTAAGATATGCTGTATTTGGTATTTTTAAATCAATATGAAAGGCAATAAATTATTGTTTGTAAGTCAATGTGTTGATTCCTGATGATTCAGTTTTTGAAGTTTTTTCACAGCGCAGGGTGGCATAGGGGGAGGGCTAGGATCTTGGGCTGCTAATAAGAGCAATTCATCACAGGCTTTTTCTGTTTTTTGGACGAGTTGGTCTAGAAAATCGCGTTTGCTTAAACCAGCTTCTATGGGAGGGAGAATGCGAACACGGATTGTTCCGGGATAGCGGCGGAAATTGCCTCGTGGCCAATATAAACCAGCATTGTGTGCAATAGGAACCACTTGAAGCCCCAATTCATTGTAGAGAGCAATAATCCCTGATTTATAATCTGGTTCTTGCCCTGGCTGTCGGCGTGTTCCTTCGGGAAAGATCAGAATTTGGCGCCCTTGTTTTGCTTTTTCCTTTGCTTTTTGTATAATGGTTTTTAAGGCTTTAATGGGTGTTGTTCGATTAATGGGAATAATTTGTGTTTTTGCCATGTACCAACCAAAAAATGGAATCCATGTTAGTTCACGTTTTAGGATAAGAGCGGGATCATCAAAATAGGGGATAAGGCTGAAAGTTTCCCATGCAGATTGATGTTTGGGAGCAATAATATAAGCTCCTTTAGGGAGGTTTTCTAAACCTTCAATTTCATAGTTTGTGCCTGCGATATGTTTTTGCAAAAAAAGTGTGATGCGCGCCCATGTTTTAGGTACAATCCACGCTTTTTTACGTGGCATGAGAAAATAGATGGGGGCGTAAAGAATCATTTGTATAAAGGTTGTTGTATAAAAAGCGAATGTAAAAAGAAGAGAACGAAGGATAAGCACTATATTTTCCATTTTATATCTGCAAAGAGACTATATATAACGTACTTTACACGAGAAAACATTTTTCTTTATGTTTTTTTTAAAGTCTATTTTTCGGGAACTTATTTTCTGATATTTTGAAACATGAGGAAAAAATATTAATGAGGTTGCAGGGGAGCCAAGACATTCTTTTTATTCCACGGATTTTATCTATTGCGGGGACTGACCCTTCTGGTGGCGCTGGAATGCAAGCAGATTTGAAGGTTTTTTCAGCCATGAAGACCTATGGTATGAGTGTGGTTACAGCTGTTGTTGCGCAAAATACACAAGGTGTACGTGCTTTTCAGGCGTTGGATGCTTCTTTTGTTGCTGATCAAATTGATTCTGTTTTTGAGGATATTCACGTTGATGCTGTTAAAATTGGCATGGTGGCCAATGCTCAGATTGCGCAA
The DNA here is from genome assembly GCF_000278115.1 of Bartonella sp. DB5-6. Classification (GTDB taxonomy): domain Bacteria; phylum Pseudomonadota; class Alphaproteobacteria; order Rhizobiales; family Rhizobiaceae; genus Bartonella; species Bartonella refiksaydamii. The sequence continues at coordinate 47,059 of NZ_JH725115.1, read as the reverse complement.
ATTATAGCAGAGCGTCTTGCTTATCACAAAGCGTGCTTTATTGTTTTTGATCCTGTTATGGTTGCAAAAAGTGGTGATGTCCTTTTAAGTCCTGATACAATTGAAATTATGCGTGATGTTCTTGTGCCGATGTCAACACTTATTACACCTAATTTGTCTGAGGCAACCATGTTGTTGGGATGTGAAGTGCAATGGTCATTAAATGCTATGTACAAATATGCCCCACAGCTTCTGGCTTTAGGTTGTAATGCAGTTTTGTTGAAGGGAGGACATTTAAGCACTCTTACTTGCAAGGGTACAGCGAATTACGATTGTTCTAGCCCAGATCTTTATTGTGATAGTAAAGAACTTGTCATGCTTGAATCTTCTCGTTTGACAACTACGCATGATCACGGAACAGGCTGTACTATTTCAGCTGCAATTGCGGCTTTATTGCCTACACAGCCTTTAGTTTGTGCAGTTAAACAGGCAAAAGACTATTTGAATGGGGCTTTATCTGCCTCAAACGTTTTGCAAGTGGGGAAGGGTCGTGGACCACTTCATCATTTTTATGAACTATGGGATAAAGGAGAAGCTTATTGAATATTGCTATTATTTTGGGGTCTATACGCCAACCATCGTTAACAAGAACTTTATCCAACTGTTTGGCAGATTGCCTATTGATGTGTGGTGCATTTCTTCATTGGGTTGATTTGCGTGAACAGCCCTTACCTATTGCTGATCCAGATTATCATCATAATGTAGAGGCTAATCCCAGTGCTGTCGTACGTCAGTTTGTTAAAACAATCGCGGCAGCTGATGGTGTTATTCTCGCTAGTCCCCTTTATCAAGGGTCTTATTCGGGCGTTCTAAAAAATGCTCTTGATAATTTGGCTTATGATGCTTTTTTAAATAAACCGGTTGGGCTTATCTCTCATGGTAGTACAGCTAAAAAATGCGCACAGCCGTGTGAGCATTTATTGCCGGTTGTGCGCACGCTTTACGGTTATCCGCTACAATGCCAAGTAGCTTCATCCAAAGAGGATTTTACATCAGATGATGAAGGTCGTACATGGAAAGTCATAAGTGAAGAGGTCCGAGCACGTTGTGAGCGGCTTGCTAATGAAATGTGCGCATTTTTAAAACAAAAGGGTGGGGGGATATGATAAGACATGGTGAACAATATCGTTATTTAGTAGTAGGTGGTAGGAGAATGCTTGCTCTCTTTGTCAATCGTTAGAACTGCAAGAAGTGATTATTGCAGCGCGCTTTCTTTTTCATTAAGTCTAGCTTGAAGCATTGCAAAAAAACTATGTGTGTACCATTGGATTATTTATTATTGTGTAGCTTCGCTGGCACAATTTTTAGAAGTTATGATGCAATGGCATGGGCTAAAATATTGCCTATGGTGGGTTCATTTGCTTGCTCACGCATTTTCCTGTGCGTTGATTGAGGTGGTTAGCTCTTTTGGCTAAACAACCGTGTATTCTTCATGTTTTTGGTTCCAGTGTTCATGATTAAATGATTGTTGATTGCGCGCACAAAAATAAGGTTGATTTTATACCAGTTAAATTAATAAGAAAAATAATGCCAAATGGTTGGCGGTGGCTTACCCATCAGAAGAAGAGCCTATAGGCAGTGAACGCAATGAACAGTTATGTGAATGAATAAAAATTGTGATTATTTGAGATGGCGAATTGGGTGAGTTTTTTTGTATATTCTTTTGAAATGTCAATACTTGTTATGAACAGGGCAATTTATTAATTACTTTAATCGTACTAGAAGCTTCAAATAAGGGAAAACAAAACAGCGAAAAATAGAAGTTGTGGAAACAGATCATCAAAGGGTTAACTTGACCCTTTGATCAGTCGCGATGCACTTTTAGTTTACAAGGTGTAAGTTTACCACTTTACTCTTATGATGAGGAATAGGTGCAAGTTGCACCTATTTCTCAAGGAGCGATGGTGCAAACATTGCACAGTTACATACTGAAGAGAAATTCGGTCAAATTGACCGAATTGCTCAAACGTTTTTTCTCTTTCAACAATGTGCATTGGATAAGAAAAGACTATCAATCAATTTACCCTAAAAGAGGTCATCCCATCTTATCATGCTGCTTCTCAAATAATGCGATTCCCGCTAAAGAACTCATCACCACAAATTGCGATTTTTAGGATGAAGAAAAAGATGTATTAAAGGGTCTTTAAATGATCTTTGAAAGACCTTTGAAGACCCTTTGAGAACCCCTAAAAAACTTTTTGAAAAAAAATAAATTGGTATAAAACCTAGTGGCAAAATATACAAAACCTGCCGTCAAGCTACAGCATTAAAGCGAAAGTAGACTAATATACAAACTATGGAGCGGGCGATGGGATTCGAACCCACGACCCCAACCTTGGCAAGGTTGTGCTCTACCCCTGAGCTACACCCGCTCACTGATTCGAAACATGTTTTGCTTCAGATGCTGCTTGTATGGCGTAGGCTTTTGTGAATTGCAACAAAAAAATAACATTTCAGTTTGATTTATTTATTCATGTTTCAAAAAGGGAAATAAAGATTGATTTTGGAAGATTCTTCAGTAATAAATTATTTCCTTTTTAATTGTTGCAAAAAAGGGGCGGAGTGAAATGTTGAGAAGAGTAAATGTATTATGGATTGCAGTTGCAGCTGTTTTTATCATCAATAGTTTTGCAAAAGCCGGCGATCACGTTAAACACGTTAAAGTTGCAATTACACAAATTATGGCACATCCTGCTGCAGATACAGTTCGTAAAGGTGTAGAAGATGTGCTCGAAGAAAATGGTTATAAGCAGGGTGAAAATTTCGAACTCACTTTTCTATCAGCGCAGGGCAATATTTCTACAGCAACGCAAATTGCACGTAAATTTGTTGGCGATAAACCTGATGTGATTGTTGCAATTAGTACGCCTTCAGCACAAACAATGTTTGCAGCAACGAGAACAATTCCTATTGTCTTTGCTGCGATTTCTGATCCTATGGGAGCAAAAATAGTGTCTTCACTTACCAAACCTGGTGGTAATGTGACTGGAGCTTCTGACCGTATAGATATTACAAAAAGCGTTAAGCTTTTGCAGGAAGTAAAGCCAGATTTGAAAAAAATTGGTTATCTTTATAACGCTTCTGAAGCCAATTCTGTTTCAACACTTAAGATGTTAAAAGATGTGGCAAAAAAGGCTGGAATTGAAGTTATTCCTTCATCAGCACCTAAATCTTCTGATGTGCAAGCGGCAACACGAGCTTTAATTGGCAAGGTGGATCTTATTTTTATTCCTGCTGATAATACGGTTCTTTCTGTTTTAGAGGGAGCAACAAAGGTTACACAGGAAGTGAATATGCCTGTATTTACTGTCGATTCTAATTCTCTTGGGCGTGGGCCTTTTATGACGCAGGGCGTAAATTTTTACGATGTGGGGGTCGAGGCTGGAAAATTGGTTGTGCGTATTCTGGAAGGTGAAAATCCTGGAGATATTGATATTGTGCAGGCGGCTAATAATGACCTCCGAATTGATATGAAAGCAGCCAAAAAAGCTGGCATTGTTATACCTCAGACAGTTATTGAACGTGCGACAAAAGTTCTTCAATAGGTTTCCATTCATATGGCGTTGACACAATAAAAGTATGTTAAATTTTCATGGAGTGGTCTTTGCATGAATATATTTGCGTTTTCTGGTGCTGTAGAATTGGGCCTTATTTATGCGTTTGTTGCACTTGGAGTTTATCTTTCGTTTCGTGTTTTAGATTTTCCTGATTTAACTGTTGATGGTTCGTTTCTTCTCGGGTCGTGTGTTTGTGGTGTTTTGATTCTTTTAGGTTTCAACGCATGGATTGCTATGGCATGTGCTTTTTGCGCGGGTATGGTGGCAGGTTTGTTAACAGCTTTGCTGAATTTACATTTTGGTATTTTAAATCTTTTGGCTTCTATTTTAACAATGTCAGCACTTTATACGGTTAATCTTCGTATTATGGGGATTATGGGAGGCTCTAATGTTAATTTGGCACTTTCTGATACTGCTTTAACCCCCTTGTATAATTTGTTTAGCTTGCCTGATGTCTTTGTGCGTCCTCTTTTCGTTGGTACTGTATTATTGGTTGTGGCATTTTTAATTTGGCGTTTTTTGGAAAGTGAAATCGGTCTTGCTATGCGAGCAATGGGAGCTAATCCACGGATGGCTACGGCGCAAGGGGTTCATACGTCAGCGTTGATTTATTTTGGCATGGGTCTTTCAAATGCTTGTGTTGCGCTTGGCGGTTCTCTTTATATCCAAACTGCGATTGCTACTGATATTACCGGTGGAACTGGTACGATTGTTTTTGGTTTAGCCGCGGTCATTATTGGGGAGACTCTCTTTCGTACACGCAGTATTTTTTGGATTATTGTTAGCTGTATTGTTGGGTCTGTACTTTATCGTGTAGTAGTGCAATTTGCGTTTGAGGCAAACGGGATTGGTATTGATACGTCGACAGATCTTCAGTTAATCACTGCGCTTTTAGTTGTTTCAACCATTGTTATACCACGCTATTTGGGGAGGCGTAAACATGATTGAATTTTCTCATGTTGGGGTTACATTTAAACCGCGGACGCCTTTGGAAAAACAGGCATTAATTGATATTAACCTCAAGATTGATCGGGGCAGTTTTGTTACGGTTATTGGTTCAAATGGTGCTGGTAAATCAACTTTGCTTAGTGTTTTAGCAGGTGCAACTCTTCCTACGGAAGGAAAAGTGGTGATCAATGGACAAAATGTTTCTAGGCAATCTGTAAGTGAGAGAGCTGGGGAGGTTGCTTGTGTTTTTCAAGATTCATTAATAGGAAGTTGTGGTTCTTTAACAATTGAAGAAAATTTGGCTCTTGCTGCTCTTCGGGGGAGCCGCCGTGGTTTGCGTTCAGCCTTAAATCATGAAAAACGGCAATTTTTCCGAGATGAAATTGCTCAATTAGGTATTGGTCTTGAAGCGTATATCCATAATCCTATGGACAGTTTATCGGGTGGACAACGTCAAGCAGTTTGTCTTGTGATGGCTACTTTAGCGCATGCGGATGTTTTATTGCTTGATGAACATACCTCGGCATTAGATCCAGGAATGGCTGATTTTGTGATGCGGTTAACTGAAAAAATCGTTGAAGAGAAAAAATTAACAACTATTATGGTAACGCATTCTATGCGTCAGGCTCTTGTTCATGGTGATCGGACATTGATGTTGCATGGTGGAAAGGTAATTTTTGATGTGTGTCAAGAAGAGCGTAAGGGTTTAAATGTAAATGATTTAATTGGCATGTTTCAGAAAGTTCGCGGGGAAGCTCTTGATGATGATGAACTGTTAATGGATTAATATTTTGGCTCAGAAAAAAGCGCATGAAGTTGACACTTTTCTAACGCGTCTTTCGCGTTCTTTTCCTATTATTCTCATTTATGGACCAGATCGCGGTCTTGTTTGTGAACGTGCGCAGCGTTTTGCTAAGCTTACACAAGTTGCGGTAGAGGATCCATTTTCAACGATTCGTTTGGATGCTACTGAGATTGATAAAGATCCTGCTCGTTTAGGAAATGAAGCGCGTACTTTATCGCTTTTTGGGGGAGATCGTTTGATATGGGTTTCTCATGGTGCTAACCAAAAAGGTTTTCTGACAGCTTTAAAGCTTTTAATTGAGGAACCGCCAGAAGCGTGTTTTATTCTTATTGAAGCAGGGGATTTGAAAAAAGGAACGGGTTTACGCAATGTTGTTGAAACGGCATCAAACGCGATGGCTCTTCCCTGTTTTGCGGATGATGCTCGTTCTCTTGATGGCTTGATTGATGAGATTTTAGGGCATTTTAAGAAAACCCTTTCTTTGGATGCGCGTAAGTGGTTGCATGAAAGTTTGGGAGGGGATCGTCTTGTCTCACGCAGTGAATTGGAGAAGCTTTGTCTTTTTGCTTCAAATGTCCATATTACTCTTGAAGATGTGAAAGCTATTGTAAGCAATGTGAGTGCTCTTTCTTTAGATGAAGTGATTGATGCTCTTCTATTGGGTGATGTGTCAAGTTTTGAAGCTCATTTTAGTCGACATGCAACACTGCATGGTGCGCTTTTTTTAATTTTGAGTACGGCACAAAGGCATTTCCAGCAATTACAGCTTTTGCGTTATCAAGTGGAGGTTGAAGGGAAAGCGCCTTTTACAGTGGTTTCTCAAGCGCGCCCACCGATTTTTTTTCAACGGAAAAAAATAGTTGAACAGGCTTTAAGATATTGGAAATTAGAGCATATTTCCTACGCAATGGAGAGAATTCAAAGTGCTGTTTTAGATAGCCGTAAGAATCCACTTTTGGGTGAAGCTATCATTCGTCAAGTTTTGCTAGGGCTTACAATTGCTGCGCGGCGCAAAATGGCTGGTTAAAATATTCAGTTGTGTTGGGTGGTTTATTTGAAAACCTTTTATGAAATAAGTTTTTTCTCATAAGATTTATTTGTTTTTTGAAAGCTAAAGATAGCGGTTTTCAAAAGTGGATATGACATAATTTGCATTTATCATTCTTGTAATCTGTTATGGTGATAATCAGAGGCTTATGGAGAGAAAACTTTTTGTTTTTATGCCTTTGATGAAAGATAAATATTATTTTTATCTATGAATTTGTTTCATAATAAGGATATTAAGTTACTCTCAGAATTTTCTTTGTGGGAGAACGCGTTTGCCTCATTGGCTTGATTTATGGCGTTGAGGGAAGAAAACATACTTTTAGAATTACGGCATCTTTTTGCACGATTTGTTTAACGGAATTTTCAACATTAGAAAATTATATTGACTGTTGTTATCAGAGAGTTTGGTACAATGTAACTCAAGCACTATACGAAGATTAGTATCTGTTTAGTAATGCATGCTTGTAAGCAATGAATTGTCAGATTTTAGGGTTTGATGTTACGTTTTCTATTACTTATTTTTTTGTGCATTTTCTAGGTAAAAATGATCTGTTAGTGGTTTGCGCAGACGATTATTGGGCTGCGTGTGATTTTATTTGTTCTTTTATCGGTTGTGGTTTTTTAAATGTTTGGTACATAAATCTTGAACAAATAGAGAGAAAAATCGTGGTTTTGTTACCTTTTTCAAAGAGTTTTTAAAGGTGAAAGATGCTCCATATTCAGTTTGAAAAAATAGCACTCATTGGAATCGGTCTTATTGGTTCTTCTTTAGCAAGAGTGATTAAAAAGAAAAATCTTGCAGTTCAAATTTCTATTGCAACACGACGGCAAGAAACTTTGAAAAGGGCGCATGAGTTGGAACTTGGGGATTTTTATACAACCGATAATGCAGAAGCTGTTGAAGGGGCAGATTTAGTGATTGTCTCTGTTCCTGTTGGAGCGAGTGCAGAGGTGGCAAAAACTATTCGTGATCATTTAAAGGCGGGAGCGATTGTGACTGATGTTGGCTCTACAAAAGCCTTGGTTATTGAGGAAATGGCGCCTTTATTACCAAAAACAGTTCATTTTATTCCTGGCCATCCGATTGCGGGAACTGAATATTCAGGACCGGATGCTGGTTTTGCTGATTTATTTATGAATCGCTGGTGTATTTTAACTCCTTTTGCTGAAAGTGATGCTGTAGCTGTCACGCAATTGACAGCGTTTTGGGAGGCTTGTGGTGCGCGTGTCGAGAAGATGACTCCTAAACATCATGATCTTGTTTTGGCGATTGTTTCGCATTTGCCGCATTTGATTGCTTATAACACTGTTGGGACAGCGAGTGATTTAGAAAAAGTGACGAATTCAGAAGTGATTGCTTATTCTGCGTCTGGTTTTCGTGATTTTACGCGTTTGGCATCTTCTGATCCTGTTATGTGGCGAGATATTTGTTTACATAATAAGGATGCTATTTTAGAAATGTTGAGCCGTTTTAATGAAGGGATCGCTTCTTTAGAACAGGCAATTCGTTTGGGAGATGGTGAGACATTGTTTAACTTTTTTACGCGTACACGTGCTGTGCGACGTAATATTATTGCTGCGGGGCAGGAAATTGATGCTCCTGATTTTGGACGTCATAATGTTTCTAAGGAGAGGGGATAAAAACAAAGTTTTTTCTAGAAATCTATATTCCTTTGAAGTTGCGAATTGCCGTAAAGAAGATAAGTGATTGATCGGGTACAGATGACTAAAGTTTAAAAGGTTTTATGTGTGCAAGATTATTATCTGTAGCATGTGATGCATAAGGAGATCATGAGATTTAGAAGAGGGGCTCCCGAATTAAGGAGTTGTGGATCTTTATATAACGCGTTGCTTTTTTGTGCTTATGTTAAGGATTATTTCTAGTCAATCTCGCGCACTGCGTTTATACTTAGATTGCTCTTTCGCGGCATTTGGCATATTCTGAGGTTTGAAAAAGTTATTTGGTATGTATCCAATTTGTAATATCACAGATTGCTTGGGGTAGGTTTTTGTAGACGCCTACCTGTTTTGCCGACTATATGAATGGGTTGATATGGATAGATTTTATCGTCTTTGGTAGGTGTTCTTTGCGGTTTTGCTACGAAGTGAGGCTTGACCATATTGATCATTGTACTTTATATTGGTAGAGGTTCGTTTTTAGATTTTAATGATTTTTATAGAGCTTGCATAAGTTAGAAAGAGTGTTACCAGAAAGTATTAAGATTTGTTAAGAAATATCTTTTGGTATAGCTATCGTATTCTTGTTGATGCAGTAAGCCATTATTGGCGTGGTAATGGTAGTGCTTTTGCCAGTCATATCGCTCTTTCTGGGCTTTTAGCATTTTTCCCTTTCGTTATTTTTGGGACATCTCTTGCCAGTTTTATCGGTGCTTTTACTTACACGCCGCAAAAAATAAAAGCGCTTGTACAGTTGTTGCCAGATGTCATTGCAGAGCCTTTATTTCAGGAAATTATCAATGTTTTAACTATTCAGCGAAGGGGCGTGTTAACACTTTCTGTCATTGGAGCAGCCTATTTTGCCTCTAATGGGATAGAGGCTTTGCGTACAGCTTTAAATAAAGCTTATCGCGTTGTTGATCGACGTAGTTTGTTGTTTTGTCGTTTTCAAAGTTTGTTTTTTGTAATTCTTGGTACCGTTGGTCTTGTTGTGATCAGCTTTTTATTGATTTTGGCACCTTTACTGATCAAAATTATGCAAAATCATTCTTTTTTTATTACCGAATATATTGGTATAATTCGTTTATGGCGTTACATAATTGCAGCAGTTGTTCTCTTTGTAAGTCTTTTGATCGTTCATAAATGGTTACCGGCAGAGCGGCGGAAATTTGTAGATATTTTACCAGGAATCGTGGTAACGATGTCAGTGTGGTTTATGGCTTCTATTGCTTTTGCGCAATATTTAACAATGTTTGATTATATTTCTACTTATGCGGGGTTAGCATCTGTTATGGTTGCGATTATTTTTCTTTACATGTTGAGCGCAATTTTTATTTTGGGAGGTGAAATAAACGCAGCAATAATGTTTTATCGCAAGCATTTACGATTTTCAGATGAATGAAAGAACCTATTATTGTGTGAAAGACAAGTAACGAATACACGAGTAAAACCTGCCATCACTTTGTTGATTGATGCAGATGCTTGTCCTGTAAAAGCAGAAATTTATCGTGTTATGAATCGTTATCAGTTAAAAACCTTTGTTGTAGCAAATCGTTTTTTCTCTCTTCCAGATGAAACACTCATTGAAAGAGTGGTCGTTTCTGGCGGACTTGATTGTGCGGATGATTGGATTGTAGAACATGTACATGAAGCTAGTGTTGTTGTTACTAGTGATATCCCTTTAGCAGCACGCGTTGTGCGGGCTGGAGGCGTTTGTCTTTCGCCAGTGGGGCGTGTTTTTGATGCAAGTTCAATCGGTCAAGCGTTAGCTATGCGCAATTTGATGGAAGATTTACGAGGACAAGGGCATATAACAGGAGGACCTCGTCCTTTGTCTCGCAAAGATCGTTCTGCTTTTTTGTCAGCACTAGATCTCGTTATACAACGTTTAAAAAGGCGCGGTTATTAGGTTATTGTGCTTCTTTTATAACAGCTTTTATAAGCGCTTTTGCATCGTCATTGGCCCATGGAGCTGCACCATTGAATGAAGCAATAAGGTACCCCTCTTTATTGATAAGAAGTGTGACGGGTAACCCTAAAGCAAGCCCTTGTTTTCTAACGTTGTTGAAAATATCCATTGTTTCATCGCGATAATAGAGTAAATTATCAGCGTGAACATCTTGTAAAAATTTCTGAATTTTTTCAGAAGAGGCTGTTTTGTCTATATTAATAGCTATGACATCAAAATTTTCTCCACCCATCTCACGTTTTAATTGCGCTAGTTCGGGCATTTCCGTGCGGCAGGGGGCACACCAAATAGCCCATAGATTGATCAACAGGGGTTTTCCGGTAAATTCGCCGAGTTTGTGATCTTTTTTTTGAATATCTTTGAAAGAAAGTTGATTCATATCTGAGAGTGTATCAGCAAACCGCATGTGGGTAAAAAAGCCTTTTGCTGCTTTTCTGATTGCTGTTATTTTTTCTTCTTGTGTTTTTTCGGCATTTTTTCCGGAAATGGTGAAAAAGGACATTACCTTGTCATGAGGGCTTTTTATTGCGTATAAGCTGATAGCAGATAAGATCACGATAACAAAAAATGATGCGATGAAGAGCCTCTTTTTGTTCTTCTTTTTTTGAGTTTGAGGAATCATGGTTTTTATCCTTTTTATGGGTGTTTTCAGAGTATAACTGATGAACAGTTAAAGAACAAAAGATGGGGTGGCTATTTTATAACAGGATCTGCGCAATTATGAAAAAAATTAATGCTACAATTGATTTTGATTAGAAACTTTATCGGCAAGATATCGAAAGCTTATTGCTTATGTGGAAATGTTAGCGCAAACGGAAATTACTTCACTATCAGATTATGAAAAAATTATTCATGGTTTAGAGCTTATTCGTCAAAAAAATTGAAGATGGTAAGTTTATTTTTTCACGAAGGCTTGAAGATATTCATATGAATATTGCAGTACGGTTGAGTGCATTGATTGGTTATGTAGCAAGGCATTTGCATATACGGCGCCTTTACGCAATGATCAAGCTGCTGTTGATTTACGTTTGTAAGTATGTGAGGCGTCGCAGAGAATAGCGCAAGCTTTAAAAAGATTAATAGGGTAATTGCTTGTTCGAGCAGAACAGTATATCGGTACCTTTATGCTAGGTTTTATGTATTTACAATCGGCACAGCCTGTAGCATTTTGTCTTATATGATTGGCTTATGCTGAAATGTTTGATTGAAGTTTATCACGAATATGCGATGTAGTTAAGCGAATGAATGAATCGCTCTTGTGGGCTACGGCTTTGGCAAGTACAAGCTTTCTGATTGATCGTTTTATGACGGCAAAAGCGTTAGATTTTCGAGAACCAGTATGTAATTCAATTGATAATGTTTTTGATCGTGATTTTGCGTTGGAGTTTTTAAGCGTTGGTGCTCGTTGTGCAACGCATCTTTCGCGTTTAGCAGAAGAAATTGTCCTTTGGTTTGAGTGAACAATTTCATTTTATTCGTTTATCGGACGCTTTTTCAAACGGTTTATCCATTATGTCACAAAAGAGAAATCTCGATGTTGCGAAATTTGTGCGTGCAAAAAGTGGGTAGCTGAATGGGGATCCGTTTGGATTGTTAACGGTGTGAAAGAATTGCCTCTTTCTCATTCAAAAGATATGCAGGAAGATAAACAATGTTTGGTTTGATGGGGCTTTGTGTCTAGAGTTAGCGCTGGAAGTAATGACAGGGATTATGGGTGATCTTAAAGTTAATGAAGGGGCTGTGAAACAAGCAGCTGATTCTGGTTATGTAACCGCAACTTATGCAACCACGACGAATTTTGCCGATTGATTTGTGCGTGAGTTAGGGCTTCCTTTTTGTGAAGCACACCATATTATGAGGTGTGCTATAGCATTGGCAGAAACGAAACAATGTGCTTTGAATGATTTGCCATTGGTTGAACTTCAAGCGATATATCCAGATATTCATGTGGCGTTTTTTGATTTTTTTTCGGTTGAAAAATCAGTTAAAAGCCGTAAAAGTTTTAATGGAACAGCGCCTTCAGAAATACTTTGTCAATTGCCTATTGGAAAAAACGCCTTGTAACTGTCTGAATGGATGGATTGTAAGTCCAAAAAATAATAAAAAGAAGTATTGATAGGAGAAAAAAGGGCGTATGAAAATCATTTTAAAGAATTTAACAATTGTCCTTTTGGGGTGTGTTGTTATTGTTGGGTGCGGTCGTAAAGGGCCATTAGAGGTGCCTTATTCAACTATGGAAAAGCCTGTGCGAGGAGCTCCTTCTACTAAAAGTGAAGAAGATAAACCTTTTGTGCTTGATCATTTGATACAGTAAGGGGAGCATATGCATTTTTTCACTTATCATCAAGGCATACTTCATGCTGAAGGGCTTTCGCTTTCTGCTCTTGCTCAGGATGTTGGAACACCTTTTTATTGTTATTCGGCTAGTGCATTGGTGGAGCGTTTTCAGGAGTATCAAAGGGCATTTCAAGAGATGCCCAGTTTGATTGCTTACGCGGTTAAAGCCAATTCTAATCAAGCTGTTTTACGGCTTCTTGGCTTGAATGGATCGGGAGCTGATGTTGTTTCAGAAGGTGAGTTGCGGCGTGCTCTTGCTGTTGGGATTCCTGCGCAGCGTATTATTTATTCTGGTGTTGGTAAAACAGTGCAAGAGATAGATTTTGCCCTTTCTCAAGATATTTATTGCTTTAATGTTGAATCAGAATCGGAACTCGAACAATTGTCAGCTCGTGCTGCTGCACTTTCAAAAACAGCACGGATTTCACTACGCATTAATCCAGATGTTGATGCAAAGACTCATGAGAAAATTACAACGGGAAAATCTGAGAATAAATTCGGTATTCCGCTGTTGTTGGCAAGAGAAGCCTACAAAAAAGCGGATTCTTTACCTGGATTACAGGTTTGTGGTGTCGATATGCATATTGGAAGTCAGATTTGTGATTTAAAACCGTTTGAGGAGGCTTTTCTTATTGTCGCAGATTTTGTGCGTCAATTATGGAGCGATGGTTATGCGATAACGCATATAGATATTGGTGGTGGGCTTGGTATTGCATACGGTAATGAACAGCATAACATACCTTCTCTTTTTGATTACGCAGCGCTTGTAAAGAAGCTTATTTCACCTTTAGGGATCAATATTATCGTGGAGCCGGGACGTAGCATTGTTGGCGAAGCTGGTGTGTTGGTGACTTCTGTTCTCTATTTAAAAAGAGGGAAAGGGCGAAATTTCGTTATTGTTGATGCGGCAATGAATGATTTTATACGTCCAACGCTTTATGATGCTTGGCAGAATGTAGTGCTTGTGAAACAAGCATCAAATGATGCGTCGCTTATTCGGGCAGATATTGTTGGTTCAGTTTGTGAAACCGGAGATTATTTGGCATTAGATCGTTGTGTTCCTATTTTGGCTACAGGTGATCTTTTGGTATTTACGGGAGCGGGCGCTTATGGTGCGGTGATGGCGAGTACCTATAATAGTCGGCTTTTGGTACCAGAAGTTCTTGTTCAAGATACGCGTTACGCGATTATTCGTCCGCGTCTTGATTATGCGCAATTGATAGGCTGTGACCATATTCCAGATTGGCTCGAGTGTTGTTAAGTGTTTGTGGTCTTATTTTTACTAAACTTTGATGAAACAATTTATTTTCTGGAAATAGTTTTGTATGGGTTTTATAATCGCAATTTGCCACTGTAAAAGGGGACAAATTTTTGTCTATGAAAAATGAAAACATCAGAAGTTTTGCAGGAATAAAGCTTTTGTATGTGCGCATTTTAATGTGGTTTATCCTCTCATTTGAGCGGATATGGGTGCGGTTGTTGCCGTTTTTCTTAATTCTTAGTCTCTTTTGTTCGCTTAGTTGGTTTGGTATTTTTGGTATTCTAGGTTATTGGCCACATTTACTCTTACTTGGGTTTATGCTTTTTTTTGCTGTGGGGAGTTTGTTTTTTCTTATTCATTTTCGGTTTCCTACAACGAGGGAAATTAATCAGCGTCTTGAACAAGAAAACGATCTTAAAAATCAGCCTTTAAGCGTTCAAACAGATCATTTATGTTCCGAAAATAGTGAAGATTTTAGAGCAATTGTTTGGCGCGAACATCAACGCCGCATGGCCAAACAATTATATCATTTAAAAACCGGATTTATCTATCCTAATAGTGCAGCTCGTGATCCTTTGGCACTGAGGACTTTATGTATTCTTCTTTGTGTGTGTGCTTTTAGTTTTTCTTTTGGCTCGCTTGGGGGGCGTTTGGCAGATGCGTTTGATTTCCGCCCTCTTGTTGATGAAACATCTATGCGGATTGATGCTTGGGTAACACCTCCTGCTTATACCGGTGTTGCGCCTATTTATTTAACAAAAGATGAAAAAACACAGCTTGCAGTTCCTGAAGGGAGTGACGTCGTTGTACGTATTTTCAATGGTGCTGGTGTTACGGTGAAAGCAAAATCTGAAGAAGATGCGCGCGAAGTTTTGTTTTCAAAGAAAAACGAAAAGGTGGCTTTGGATGATTCAGTTGTTCATTTTGAAACACATTTAAAACATTCAATAGTTTTGTTTGTCTCATCACGTCATAAGCAACAACAGTGGCATTTGCAGGTGATTAAAGATCAATCCCCAACAATTCGTTGGCTAGAAAAACCGGGGCGGATTTTGACTGGTTCATTAGAACTTCAGTATGAGCTGGATGATGATTATGGTGTGACAAAAGCTTTTGTTGCAATAGAGCCTTTTTTAAATCAGCACAAAAATACTTCCTCTCTTTATAAGGCACCTGAAATAAAACTTCTTCTTCCACGTGGTGGAAAGGGTAAAATGAGGACGGTACAAGATGTGGCGACGCATCCATGGGCTGGTTCAGAAGTTAAAATAACTTTGGTGGCAGAAGATGGTGCGGGGCAGCAAGGTCGTAGCAAAACTTTTGTTATGACATTACCACAGCGTGTTTTTTCCAATCCTGTTGCGCGCGCAGTGATTGAATTGCGTCGTTTGCTGGTTCTTAATGCTTGCGCAAAAGAGCATGTACTTGATATGCTTTCTGCTTTGTTTGTGCGCCCAGAAGAGGGGCTTAAAAATATCACACATTTTCTTGTTTTACAGAGTGCGTGGACAAGGCTTTCTATGGCAGAAACAGAAGATGATTTGCGCAGCGTTGTCGATTATTTATGGCAGATAGCTTTGGGTATGGAAGGCAATCAGTTCGAATCTGCCCAGAAAAATTTAAAACAAGCACAAGCTGCTTTACGTGATGCACTTCGTTATGGTGCTCCAGCTACAGAAATTGAACGCCTTATAGCAGATTTACGTCAAGCTATGGATGATTATATTCACGCTTTGGCTGAAAATGCACAAGATAAGAGCAGCCCTAACAAAGGCAATTTTAACTCTCCAAATCTTTCAGAAGATTCATTACAAAAAAAGCTCGATTTAATTGAAGAAATGGCCAAGGTGGGCTCTTCTTTAGCAGCCGAACAGCTGTTAGCTGAAGTTGAACAGACTCTTGATCATTTGCAAGTGCAAAAAGGTAATCAAAATGAGGAGAAAGGTCAGAGTAAATCTGCACAAATGAAAGAAAAAATGGATCAGCTTGGAGATTTAATGCATCGTCAGCAAGAAATTCTTAATGAAACACATCAATTAGAAATGGAACAGCAGCGTGGAGAAACTATACCGGAAAAGCAAAGAAAATCTTTAAAAAAACGTCAAGCTGAGTTGCAGTCTGAATTATCAATGTTAGAAAAAGAATTATTAGCGCAAGGGTTTAAACCAAATGGTGCATTCAAAAGGGCAAAAGAAAAAATGAACTCTGCAGAAAATGCTCTTGAACACGGAAATAGTCAAATATCCATACAAAATCAGTCAGATGCTTTAGAATCTTTGCGGCAAGGTGCGCAAAATATTTTAGAAAAAATGCGTGAAGTACTTAAAGAAGCCGGAGAAAATCAAAATGCTGTTTCTAGTCCTGAAGATCCGCTGGGACGCTCACTTTCTCCAAAAACGGATCAAGAAGGGCAGGAGGGTATGGCTATACAACAAGAAAGTAATCAAATGCGTGCGCGACAGATTTTGGAAGAAATTCGCAAACGTCTTGGTAAGGAGCATATTCTAGAAGAAGAAAAAAACTATCTTGAAAGACTGCTTCATTTTAATTAATCACTTTGTATTTCTTTTAACTGATGTCAAAAAGGATGCGTTGGAAGTTTTTTCAGGATGCGAAATTCAAGGATAAAAAGAATGGTGAAAGTGCTTGTCATGAAGTGATCCTAGAATATTCTATACGTTTTTTGTTATTTGGGTTTAAAGTATAAAATATTAAGGTTTCCGTCATGGCGGAGAGAAGGCAGGAATCCATATAAGTGGGGTATATGAAACCTTGTGATGTTTGAAGTTTTTTTCTACACGGTATGTTGAGTTGGATATAATCACACTGAAAGATTTTTACGCTTCGGCACTTGGGCTGTGTGTGCAGGTAACGCTGTGTGACCAATTAAATTTATGGTGGCCTGATCTTACTGATAAACGGGTTATGGGTTTGGGGTATGCACTTCCTTATCTTTCTGTGTTGCGTACACGTGCGCAACAATGTTTCGCTTTTATGCCTGCTGCACAGGGTGCTTCACCTTGGCCTTGTGCTGAGAAAGTCGCTACAGCACTTGTTTTTGAAGAAGATTTGCCGCTTTCTGATGCTTCAGTTGATTGTATTTTACTGGTACATGCGCTTGAATATACAGAAAATTCATACGAAACATTGAATGAAATATGGCGTGTTTTAGCTCCCAATGGCAGCTTGATTGTTATTGTTCCTAATCGCCTTGGCTTTTGGGCGCGCAATACTTGTACACCTTTTGGTTACGGCGAACCTTATAGTCGGCAACAGATTGTTCGTTTGTTTGAAAAAACAAATTTTATCTCTGGACCAGTGCAAGAAATTGTACATTATACGCCTTCTTCAGGTTATGTCTCGCGGTTATTTTCATTTTTTTATGAGCCATTTACACGTCATTTTTTGCCTTATTTTGGCGGACTCTTAATGTGTCAGGCAAAGAAACGTACTTATCAAGGCTTACTTGTACAGCGTCGACAATCGCGGCGTATTTTTATTCCTGCGTTATCTCCACAAGCTTACGAAAGCTCTTTTCACTTTGCTCCAAGGGATATTTCACGACAGTGTCCGTGAAGCATATAACGCAAAACCCATAGGGTACCGCCATTTTTACTTATGCGAGAGGGGCAAGTGGGTGCTATCATTCTCTCTGCTAGCTCAGAACGTCGCGACTTCTCTTGTATTAAAACGGTTTTTGAGAGGTGTATTAAATTTTGTCTCAAATGGCTTTTTATATACACGCCTATCTTACTTATGATGTGCAAGCAAAAGGTTTCCATTAGTTCATTATAAGATGGATTTGCAATGAGACAAACTCACTCTATTAGAGGTTCTCATTCCAGTAGCAGAACGGTAAATTATAATTATAAATCGAAGTGTTGTGTCTAATTTCTGTTTTTTATTCTGTTTTAGAGAAAAATTGAGGCATCAAAAACGTTTTTGAAGTTGTCAATGTTCGAGAAGCTTTAAAGGTTTAAGCGATAGCCATTTTGATCGGTGATGAGAATCTGTGCATTAGAGGGGTCTTTTTCGATTTTTTGTCGTAAACGATAAATATGAGTTTCTAAGGTATGGGTGACAATGTTTTCGTTATAACCCCAAACTTGTTCTAACAGTGTTTCACGGCTCACGATTTTGTCATTGGTGTCATAGAGGTATTTAAGAATTGCTGTTTCTTTTTCTGTGAGGTGTGTTTTGTTGTTGTGTTGATCAATGAGAAGCTTTTGTCTTGGTTTAAAAGTATAGGGACCAATATATGAGATTATATCGTTATTTTGCTCATATTGACGTAATTGAGCGCGGATTCGTGCCAATAACACTGCAAAGCGAAAGGGTTTTGCTACATAATCATTAGCGCCTGCTTCAAGATCTAAAATGGTATCGCAATCTGTATCATGATTTGTTATCATGATAATGGGAGCGCGAAAGCCTTGAGTGCGCAATTTCCTAATGGCTTTATGTCCATCAAGATCAGACAGTTCAATACCAAAAATAGCGAGATCAACATTTTTCTCTTGGGTTATTGTTATACCTGCTTCAGCCGTTTTTGCCTGGAATACTTCAAACTCTTCATGCATTTGCAATTGTTCTACCAAAATGGGGCGCAGATCATCATTTTCTTCAACGATTAAAAGGGTGTAGCGGTTCATTTTTTTCCTTATAAAATCTGTTGATACACCAAGTGGTGGAGGGTAGTTTCATGAAAAATGAGATTTTATGCAAGGAAAATTACAAAAGAAACGCTATAAAAAACAAACTTTTATTGCTTCTATGGTTATGCGCAACAAGCCGGTGATGACACGCGGGGTATTTTACGCGTTGGTCAGAATTATTTTTTCTGCGCTCTAGGGCGAGTTGGTATTTCTGCTTTTAAGCGTGAAATTGATAGCACAGTACCTCTGGTTCATATGCCTTGTTTGAGCGAATTTCGTAGTAATTCTTGTCGTTCTTTCCTATGTTCCATTTTGCCTTTTCGTTGTATTCGAGTGCAAGATGATTGGTGTGATGCAAGTGGTGATGCCAATTATAATTGCTTAGTACGCCTTCCTTCCTGCCGTAGTGCTGAAAAGATGCATCGTGAAGTGTGAAGATGGCCTTTATGCTATCGTTTTTATGTTGGATTAGAATAGTACAGAACAAAAAATAGCAAAAGGGAGTGCCATTTTTATGCATTTAGCGCGAGAAGATTATAGGCCGACAGAAGGATATATCGTGCTCTTTTGTCGTGACATGGAACATCTTTTGCTGCATATTAGCCAACGACCAAAAATTATCATTTTAGGTTGAAAACGTTTTCATCTCAAGGTTGCCCATCAAACAGATTTCTTTCCATTCATCTTCTGTTACAGGTTGTACTGATAAGCGGCTGGCATTGACCAGCACCATATTTTCCAGTTTTGTATTTGCTTTAATCTGTTTTAATGAAACAGGTGTTGGCATATCACAAAGTGCACGGATATCCACACATTCCCAGCGTGGATCAGAGGTAGTAGAGTCAGGATGTGCTTCAGCACAGACTTCTACAATGCCTACGATTTCTAATCCTTTATTTGAATGATAAAAAAAACCTTTGTCGCCATATTTCATAGCGCGCATATTGTTACGGGCTTGGTAATTGCGTACACCATCCCATTGTTCACCATCAGCACCTTTTTGCTTTTGCATGTCCCATGACCATTTATGGGGTTCAGATTTAAAAAGCCAATAAGCCATGCTCTCTCCTTTTCATAGACTGTTCTGTATTTCATAAGTCATGTGCGTTTTTATAAGCATCTGTATAACGTCATAAAATATGATTTTTAAAATGGAATAAAGAGTGCATATTATCGATTTGTGTTTTCTTGATTGAAAATTGTCGAATTGTGGTAGAAAAATGAGCCATATTTTTTATGTTTTCATATGATGTATGAAAATGTCTTATCTTCACTCATTTCCAGCAGAAAAGGTATGCGTGTGGTTGAAGAATAGGCTTAAAGTAAAGCGTTAAATATAAAAAGTTTGGGTGTTTTTTAACTTTGGTCTGGGAAGGCTTGTCAATATGATTGTGTTGAGTTGAAAAAATGATGCAAGTAAATTAATTTCAAAGGCTTAAAATCTACAATGATAATAGCCATACGGCAACGAGCAGTTGTTAAATGATGGTGTTCCGTATTGTTTTTCGTGGAGGATATAAGCACTGCTTTATTTTTCTTATGCTTTTGTTCCACGGCGTCCCATCCCAATTAAGGGAGCAGCTTTTTCGTCCAGAGGCCAGCGTGAGCGGGGGGCGATATCAAAGGGGCTTGTTTCTCCTCGTACGAGTTTTTGTGCACCGGCAAAAGCAATCATTGCAGCATTATCGGTACATAAGGAGAGAGGGGGAGCTATAAATTCAAAACCGTGTTGGTGTGCGAGTTCTTGCAATGTGGATCGAATGGCTTGGTTGGCAGCAACTCCGCCTGCGACAACTAAAGCAGGTGGACGGCGTTTTTGATATTGAGAGAAGGGATATTGGTGGATAAAGTGTTGCAGAGCCAAATGAACGCGATCATATACTGTATCGGTAACTGCTGCTTGAAAACTTGCCGCAATATCGGCAACATCGCTTTCTGTAAGAGGAGCCATGGCTGTTGCTGCTTGTCGAACGGCGGTTTTGAGACCAGAAAAAGAGAAATCTAACCGTTTTTCACCTTTTAAAGGTCGTGGAAGAGGGATACGATTTTTATCACCCAATAAAGCTGCTTTTTCCAGTGCTGGACCTCCAGGATAAGGAAGACCTAAAAGTTTTGCTGTTTTATCAAAAGCTTCTCCCAATGCGTCATCAATAGTAGTTCCTAAACGCTGGTAGTTACCTATTCCGTGAACAAGGATTGTTTGTGTATGACCACCTGAAACCAACAGCAATAAATAGGGAAAATCAACATTATGCGTTAGAACGGCTGTTAAAGCATGTCCTTCTAGATGATTTACGGCAATAAAAGGTTTTCCGGTGGCAAGAGAGAGTGCTTTTGCACTCATAACTCCGACTAAAAGTCCTCCTATCAAACCTGGGCCATTTGTGGCTGCAATGGCGTCAAGCTCTTTTAATTTTGTATTCGCTTCTGTTAGTGCTCTCAAAATTAAACTATCGAGAATTTCAACATGGGCACGGGCGGCAATTTCAGGGACAACACCGCCGTAAGGTGCATGATGATCAATTTGGCTCCAAACAATATTGGAAAGAATGTTACTGTCTCCTTTATTATTATATTCCACGACAGCCGCTGCTGTTTCATCACAACTTGTTTCTATTCCCAACAGGCGCATTTCAAACAAAACCTTATGTTGAAGATTCTTTCCTGTGTGCGTACCACGGACAGGCAAAGATGCAAAGAATTTCTCTTGGGGGATCTTCTTTTGGAGTTTATTTTTCTATGAAAAAATGTGGTTTAACACTTTTCGTGAATATAATAACAAGCTCTCTCTTTCAGTATAAAAGACGTCTTTATTTTCAATAATACAGTTTTATTAAATTATATCATTACAAATATTTCTGATAGAGATGTAATGTTAGAAATTTTGATAAGGTTATACTTTTTGTAAAAAGAGTGTAAAACGAGCTATGGTATTTGAGAAAAGCTTAATTTTAAAACTTTTTTCATTTTATTATTTTATCGTTAAAAGAAATTATGCACAAAAAGTGATAGAAATGGTAGACTCTTCAAAACCAAAAGTTAAACCGCATTATACTGGTGATCGCCGTAAAAAGCCTGTGATTGAACATGAAGCTGTGAGCCATGATTCAGAGCAAGTCATACAAAACTCTGTAGAAACGGATACAGAGAAACAAAGTATGCAAAGTAAACACGGGTCTGGTTTGACTTGGCTGTTCTCGTTTATTTCAGGAATTTTTGGTGGTCTCATTGCTTTAGGCTTTTTGATAGGGTTTCAATGGGTGGGCTTGCTTCCTTTTTCTTTCGTGGAAAGTCATGTTGGTGGAGAAAAAGCTTTACAAATTGCGGAAACCGCAAAAAGTCAAAGAGAAGAAATAAGAGAGCAATTGGAGCGGGTGTTTGAAGAAATTGATGCGTTGAAAACAGAATTTTCCTCTTTTTCATCACGACAGGTTGAAACAACGCGAAGTGATGAAGCATCGCGAGAAGAAAACAGAAAAGCTTTTGGAGTTTTAGAGGAAAAAGTAAGAGGTCTTGAAGAATCTGCGCAAGCTTTAGCAGGTGTATCAAAAGAGATAGAAACAGCTTTGTCTGCTGGACAAAGCAATGCAAATGATCTTGTTGTGTTAAAGCAACAGTTAAAGATTATGCAGGAAGAGATTTCTGCTAAAAATGATGAACATAAAATAAATACTGCGCTCTTTATTGCAATTAGTTCCCTCAAAAACGCTGTAGAACGTGGTGGGTCTTATAGTAATGAATTAAAATTGTTACAGCAATTATCACCTTCAATTGAGGGACTTGATCTGTTGCAAAAGACAGCTATGATAGGTCTTCCAAGTTCAGCGCAACTTTCAGCTGATTTTGCTCGTGTTGCAGATGCAATCGTTGGTACGCAAAATGATGTGGCATCAGATGTTGGTTTTGGGGGACGGATTTTGGCATGGATAAAAGGTCTCATTGTCTCGCGGCCAATTGGTAATGTTGAAGGAATGACATTAGGGGCGATTGCGGCACGGATGGAAGTTGCTATTCAGGCGGGTGATTATGAAAAGGCTTTGAGTGAATGGAAAACGTTGCCCCAAAATGCAAAAGATGTTTCAGTAGATTTTATTCATCAACTTGAAAAACACGTTGCTGTTCATCATTTTCTTCAACAGTTGTTGGTGTCTGTGCAACAAGGGCCTTTTAAAGCAACAAAGATGTAAATAGGCTCAAGATGATACGTGTTTTTATTTATAGTTTTGTTGTATGTGTGCTCGGACTTGCTTTCGGATGGGTAGCTAACCACAATGGTGTTTTTGTTATAACATTTTTGCACTTTCGGTTTTCTTTTTCATTGCTAACAGCTTTAAGTGCGCTCATTTTACTGTTTGGAATGCTGGCGTTTTTATGGTGGCTTTTATCTGTATTTTTTTCTGTACCTAGTGCTCTTTCCAGTTACTTTTATAAACGTCACCAAAAGCGTGGTTATGAAGCTCTTTCACAGGGGCTTCTTGCAGTTTTTGCTGGAGATGGTATTTTTGCACAAAAAATGGAGGCCCAAGTTATAAAATATCTTGCAGGAAAACATGAGCCGTTGGTAAAGCTTTTACAAGCCCAAATCCGATCTTTGCAAAATAACTCTCTGCACGCCATTGGTCTTTATGAGGAGATGAGAAAAGAAACACCGACAAAATTAGCTGGGCTGTACGGTTTGTTTCGTGAAGCTATGAAGAGTAAAGCTTATGAAGCAGCGCAGCAATATGCAGAAGAGGCATTGGCTTTATCGCCCGCACTTTTATGGGCGCATCAAGCAGTACTTGATCAGCTTAGCGTGAGCGGGCAATGGGACAAAGCACTCAGTGTGTTTGAGCGAGCACAAAAGACTTTACCGCGCTCTGTCCGTTCAACTCCAGAGCGACAGCATATACAGGCTTTGTTGTTAAGTGGGAAGGCGCTTCATCTGTTCGAAAATCATCCTACTGAAGCACGTACCGCCATTTTGAAAGCACATAAATTGGCACCTGATTTTGTTCCAATAACAGTTATTGCTGCTGATATTCTTTATAAATTAAATGAGACGAGTAAAGCTGATAAAATGATTATTACAGCTTGGCAGAAAGAACTTCATCCTGATTTGGGAGCGCTTTATCTTGAAAGAGAAGAAGGGGCCATTGGACGATTAAAAAAGGCTAAGACACTTGCTTCTTATAATAAAGATACATTTGAATCGGCTTTCCTTATTGCCAAGGCTGCTTTGGATGCTGGTGAAACAGTACTCGCAAGGGAGGAGGCCCAAAAAGCACTTCAGTATCATCCGCGAGAAAGTGTTTATTTGTTGTTGGCAGATATTGAAGAGGCACAGGGAAATAATCAGGGAGCAGTGCGTCAATGGCTTTCTTTGGCACTTCGTGCTGAACGTGATCCGGTGTGGATGTGTGATGGGTCCATTTTTTCTTCTTGGTTGCCGGTTTCTCCAATAAGTGGACGCCTAGGTTGCTTTGAATGGAAAGTGCCTCCCTGTATGCCTCCTCTCACATTAGAGGCTGCCAATATTGTGCCAAAAAAACAAAATAAAGAAGATATTATAGAGAAAAGTTCTGGTGTTGAAGTTAAGAGGCTTGAAGAATTATCTTCTGTAGAGGATTCTCTTTTGCATAATATGCAGGTAGGCAAACAAGATACAAGAAATGTCAAAGCTTTTAGTCGAACTCACTTAAATGTTGATGATCCAGGGATTAAAACAGAAGAAGAGGAGACTCCTTTGCCAAAGGAGAAGTTCCGTTTATTTTAAAAAAAGAGGGTTATAGTGAATATTGTTCGCTCAAATTATTCTATTGTGCTTAAAAAATAAAACTTTACTTGATTGTAAAAGTGAGTGGTTAAAAAATGTTTTTAAGTCAAAGGTGTCTTGATAAAAAGCTGAGAAAGAGCAAACCAAGAATTGCAGTCGTTATTCATCGTCGATCTACATATACTGGTCGTTTGGGGAAATTTTTGCAACAAAGCGGTTTTGTTCTTGATGTTTATCGTCCTATTTTAGGACAAAAGCTTCCCAATACATTGGAGCATTATGCTGGTGTTGTTATTTTGGGCGGGCCGATGAGTGTGAATGACAGGGAAGCATATATTACTGAAGAAATTGATTGGATTTCTTTGTCACTGAAAGAGAATAAGCCTTTTTTGGGTATTTGTCTTGGAGCACAAATGTTAGCGCAAAATCTAGGGGGGCGTGTTGGTACAAGAAGTGACGGAACTGTTGAAGTTGGCTGGTATCCCTTAGAAGCCACTCTACAAGGAAAGGCGTTGATGAATTGGCCAGAAATGGTCTATCATTTTCATGATGAAGGTATTTATGATTTACCTAAAGAGGCAGTGCTTTTGGCAACAGGTCATACATATCCTACACAAGCTTTCCGTTATGGAAACAATGCATGGGGTTTGCAATTTCATGCTGAATTTACTCGTGCTATGATGCGGCGTTTAGTGATTCGCTCAGCGCATAAATTGACCGAAAAAGGTGCCCAACCCGCTTCTGCACATTTGAAAGGTCGTTTAATCTATGATCAGGCTTTAAGTCAATGGTTTGAAAATGCATTGCAACGAATTTTTTGTACACCCGTCGTAAGTGTGTGAGAGTTAAGAGTTTTAATCATTGTCTTAAGATAAGGAAAGTTTTCATTTTGACTATGTTTTTTTCATTGAAATCAATACGGAAAAGCCTTTCTTTAAGCTATCTATTTTGTGGGATATTTTGTCTTATTCTGATACTCATTTATAGCTCGTTCTGGTTTTTTTTTCACGTAAAATAGAAGATTGTGCTTCCGTTATACTCGCAAAGGCATCTTCGCGGGATATGATAGCGGTGTGCGGACATCTGAACAAGAATGGTTATCCGTTACGTATTGGTGTTGTTTGTGATCAGTTTCAATTTGCTTGGCCTTTGCGCGGGTTTTCTTTATCAACGGATCGTTTGACGGTTGGTGCACCAATTTATGCACCACAGCGGGTAGAGTTAAACGTTCATTCTCCTGCATCAATTCTTTTTGCTGGAAAAGCTCCTATAATGTCACATTGGCACAATCTGGTAATTGAAACAGAGCCTTATTGGAAGGCGGGTAAAACATTGAAACTTATGGCTGAAGGGCTTGAAGTTTCCATCCTTAACACATCTGTTGAGGATCAAAAATTCCAAAGTAAATTGAAATCGCAGACGACTGATAAAAAGACAACACAAGAAAATGTTGAAGATCAGGTATCTTTGAGAGATGATGATGACACCGTTGTGTATCCATTAAGCCCAAAAAGTGTGCTCCCAAAAATAACGGCAGAATTTATACGGCTTGATGTTAAACACGAGAAGAATCGCTTATCGGGGCATGTTACTTTTGATAGTTTGGATTCTGCTATGTTTCTTGCACCTTACTTTGTTGATTTTCCAAAAATTGATGGCAACTTGACATGGGCACTTAATGAGATACCTCATCTGTTTGAAAAGGGAGAAGACAGTTGGAAGCAGCATTTGTATGGAAAAAGTGGTATTTTAAAGCGTGGCGAATTAATTTTTCATACAGGCGGCACATTGCGTATAAGTGGACCTTTTTCCTTTGATAATGAGGGATATTTGACAGCAAAATTTGAACTTGCTTTTGTGAAGCATATGGAGCTTCTTACAACTATGCAGCGTTTATTTCCCACGCAAGCTAACAATCTTCAAGCTTTATTTTTTATTTTAGGCGCTATGCCTAAAAATGCAGATGGTATCCCAGTTCTACCTTTGTTGATTACCCATGGGTGGGCAAAATTAGGATTTTTAAAACTTGGCCGTCTTGCACCGCTTTAAGTTTGAAAGGTAGTATTGTACAGTTGAGCAATCATCCCTGCTGCAAAGGTAAAACGAGAAATATTGAGATCGTTTTCAATGAGGGCAGCAATGCGGTTTGTTACATTATGAATTTGCTCTTCATTTGTTTTGTTCCAAGCGGCAAATGAAGCCTCTTTCGAGCCATAATTTTTCAAGATTTTTGTAACAATTTTTCGCAAGCTTTCAGAGATATTTTCTTTGGCTTGGTTTAAAGCCATACTATCATAGTAATCAAGTACAGGAATTGTTCTACTTGCTTCATTAATGCGGTTTATACGAATGATTTGAGCCAGTGAAAAATAGATTTCTGCTGTTTTAATAAGGTCGCTGTTGCTTTGTTTTGCAATCAAAGAAATGTCACAAATTATTGGAGCAGCTTCCAAGAGAGACAATTGCTTTGCTAAAGATTTTGGTGCTCCTTCTTCACTATAATGGAGCGTTTTTTCTTTAATTTTTTGATTAATATCTTTATCGTTGGAGTGTGTCAGTTGTTCTTCAATAATGTTACGGGCTTGCTTTATTGTTTTTACAAGTTCTTCTAATGGAGTTGAAAGGTCCATATTGCGCAACCCCCAATTTGTTGTCTCAAAGAGCATTGAAGTAATAGTTGCGTAAAATTTGTTTTGGACAAGACCAGGTATCTTATTATCAAGTTTATCAATTTGATCAGATAATTGGGGTATTTCAAAACCGTCACGGATTGCAATGAAAACACGAATAATATTTTCAACCTTTTGTTCTGTTGCATCTTGTAGTTGATTAACAAAAGTAGGCCCTCCACGATTCACAATATCGTTTGCAATCAGTGTAGCAATAATATTACGACGCAACTGATGATTAATGATTTCTTTCTCAAAGTTTGTCTGAATTTGAGTTGGGAAATAGTGCAACAAGAGTGCATCAAAATAACAATCATCAATAATAGGACTGTGGACCATTTCTTCTTTTAGAGTTAATTTGGCATATGCCAAAATAACGGCGAGTTCCGGACGTATAAGGCCTTGACCTTGTGTTATTCTTTGCCGCAAAATTTGTTCATCAGGGAGAATCTCAACTCTACGATCCAGAAGTTTTTTCTGTTCCAAATCATGCATAAAACGTATTTGATAAGGCAAATCGGCAATACTTTGGCTTTCAGCTAAAGAAAGAGCAAGGGGTTGCAAATAATTGTTGCGTAGGACTAATTGTTCAACTTGTGGAGTCATTTTTTTCAAGAGTTCGTTGCGTGCTTCTTTGGTAAGCGTTTTTGCACGGAGCGCTGATGCGAGAACAATTTTGATATTGACTTCAACATCTGAACAATTAACACCTGCAGAGTTATCAATGGCGTCCGTATTGCATCGTCCACCGTTTAAGACATATTCAATTCGACCACGTTGTGTAACGCCAAGATTAGCACCCTCACCAATAACTTTTGCACGAACTTGTTCACCGGTAATGCGGAGTGCATCATTTGCACGATCCCCTACTTGTGCATCAGTTTCTGTTGTTGCACGGATATAGGTACCAATGCCGCCAAACCATAAAAGATCAACAGGTGCTTTGAGAAGTGCAGAAATGATTTCAAAGGGGGTTCCCGTTTGTTGTTCAAAGCCAATGGCTTGTGCTGCTTCTGGTGAGAGAGTAATGGTCTTTGCTGTACGTGAAAAGATGCCACCACCCTTTGATAATTTTGTATGGTCGTAATCCTGCCAGCTTGAACGAGGAAGTTGAAAGAGGCGCATACGTTCTGCATAGCTCTCAGCTATGTTTGGATCTGGGTCAATAAAGATATCGCGGTGATCAAAGGCGGCGATAAGTTTTGTTTGTTTGGAAAGGAGCATTCCATTGCCAAAAACATCGCCAGACATGTCACCAACACCGATACAGGTAAAGGGAGTTGTTTGAATATCGCGATTAAACAATTCTCGAAAATGTCTTTTAACTGCTTCCCATGCACCTTTAGCTGTAATCCCAATGGCTTTATGGTCATAGCCTGCTGAACCTCCAGAGGCAAAAGCATCATCGAGCCAAAAGTGGTTTGCTTGGCTGATGCTGTTTGCTGTATCAGAAAAGGTTGCTGTGCCTTTGTCGGCAGCAACAACAAAATAAGGATCATGGTCATCATGGCAGATGATGTTGTGAGGAGCGTTTATTTTACCGTTCACTAGATTGTCGGTGATAGAAAGCAAAGCTGTGATAAAGTCAATATAAGCTTGTCGTGCGGTTTCTATGATTACAGAACGGTCATTGGTTTGGGGAAGACGATGAGGATAAAATCCACCTTTTGCACCAACGGGAACGATAACTGAATTTTTAACCTGTTGGGCTTTGACTAGGCTTAGCACTTCAGTGCGATAATCTAATGCACGATCAGACCAACGAATTCCACCGCGGGCGATAGGACCAAAGCGCAAATGGACTCCTTCAACTTCTGGTCCATAAACAAAAATTTCTCGATAAGGACGCGGTTCAGGTAAGCCTTCAATTTGGCGTGGATCTAACTTTGTTGCTAAAATACGCCGCGGGCTACCATTTGCTAGAGGGGTAAAGGCATTGGTTCGTAAACTTGCATCAATGAGATTACGATAACGGCGTAAGATGAGATCATCATCTAAGCCTGATACTTTCTGTAGTTTTTCTTCAATACGTTGTTGAATGACTTTCTGATTTTTTTTTCGCTCTTTTTCTGTATGGCTTTGATGAAATTTCAAATGAAACAGAGTATAAAGATCTTGGGTAATGTCTGGGTAGGCGTTTAAAGTTTGGGCGACGCGATCTTGTGAATAAGGGATTCCGGCTTGTTGGAGATAGCGTCCATAATGGCGCAAGATGACAATTTCATGCCAATCAAATTGAGCGGTTTGCGTTAAAGCATTAAAGGCATCATTATCAGCATCTTGGGACCAAATAGCTGTGAATGTTTCGGCGTGTTTTTGACTGTTTTTGTCGAAATCAATACAAAGTTGGAAGGCGCTCTCTAGTTGCATATCATGAAGATATACGGAGTGTTCATTGCCGTCTGGTAATTCAAGTGTTTGCTCAGCAATGACCCGAAATCCCATATTTTCAAGAAGTGGTACGCGCTTGGAAAGGGCTAATGCTTTATGGCGGTGAAAGAGCCGAAGAGAAATGCTTTGTTTTTCTTTGTTGTGTGTATGATAAAAAGTAACGAAAAGCGGTTTTTTATCATGAAGACTTAAAATATGCCCAGCATCTTCAATTGCATCTTCAGCCGAAAATAAGTCACGATAGCTGTTGGGAAACTGGCTAGCTAAACGCATTTGTTGGTCTGTTGCTTTACGGGTAAGAGCTATGGTTTGAACACTGTCTTCCCAGCTGCGTGCTATGGAACGAACATTTTGTTCAAGCACTGTGCGCTCAATAACAGGGGCGCTTTCGCTCCCTTTTCGATGGATGATATAATGAACACGGATGAGAGTGCTTTCTAAGAAGAGTGGATAGGATTCAAAAAAATCACCTTGGTAGAGCTCAACAAAGTATTCACCAATTTTTTCGCGAATATTGCTGCTATATTGGTCACGGGGAACATAGACAAGTATAGAAACAAAACGCCCAAAAGAATCAATATGGGCGAGCACTCGTAGACGTGGGCGTTCGTCTAATTGCATGATAAGTTTGGCATTTTCTGTTAATGTATCAACGTCAGAGCGAAACATTTCATCTCTTGGATATGTTTCTAAAACACTGATGAGTGCTTTTCCAGAATAGTCGGCGCGATTGTGTCCAAGGCGTTGAATAATGGTTTTTGCTTTTTCTTTTAAAAAAGGGATTTGCAAGATAGAGCGCGTATAAGCTGAGGAAGTAAATAACCCTACAATGCGCAATTCTCCACACAACTTGCCTTCTTTATCAAAGATTTTAAGACCAATATAATCGAGCCAAACAAGACGGTGAATTTTTGAACGGCTGTTGGCTTTCGTCACAATAAGCAAGTTATCGCTTTCCATAAAAGAGAGGATTTCTTGGGGAGGTTCTTCCACTCTTGCATCACCAATAATACGAATAGAGGTATCTGTGAGAATACCCAATTCAACGTCGCTGGCTGTAAAGGCTTTTGTGGGCTCTTGGTTTTTGGTGAAGTTATAAGTGCGCATGCCAAGGAAGATAAAATTATGGTCCATCAACCAGTTAAGAAATTCAATGGCTTTTTCACCTTCTTGTTTGTAGTGTGCTGGGAGATTTGTTTGATAAGCATGGATATGCTTTTCGACTTCTTTAAGCATAGGTTCCCAGTCTTGTACAGCTGCATTAACTTGTTCAAGAACTAAGGTGATTTCATTTTGCAGTTTTTGTATTTGCTGTTCGTTTAATGGCTCTATATGAATTTGCATGAGGCTGATGCGCTGTCCAGAAGCGCAATCAAGTACGGGATGTGCAATCAAATAAATATGATTTTTGTGCTGATTAAAGATATTTAAAATCGAATCAAGCAGGAAGGGTTTGTTATCGTTGACAAGTGTGACAACGGTTATAGGTTTATGGTTGCGGGTCAAATTTTGTTCAAAGTAGATGGTGCTTTTTCCTGCTTGATGGAGGTTAAAGGCTTTAATCGCGGTGGTTACGGCTTTTTGGAGTTCCTCATTCTCGTAACAAGCAATATCTTCTTTATCAGTATGAGCAAAAAGGATTTGTTCTATTTTGTCTTGATTGCTTTTTATCTCTGATGTTTTTTGTTTTATCACAATATTTTTCCCTTTTTTGCTTTTAGCAATCTCTCTTATTTATAAGAATAGGCCGTTATACCATTCTCTGCACTGTAGCACCTTCTTTTTGCGGGGAATAGTTATTTATATTGGAGATAATAAAATTATTTCTTCCACTTTATAAGTAATAATTTGGCATTTTAAAAAATTATGTCGATGAAAGGACATTTTTAGTGTTTTTTTGTGTTAATAGTTTGTTTGTAAAAATATACAAAATGAAAGTAAATAAAGAATGATGTGTTTGCCAGAAAGACTTTTAAGTGGTTACCGATCCTTTATAAAAAATCATTTTTCATATAAAACAGCACATTATCAACAATTGGCGCTTGAGGGGCAAAAACCTGAGGTTTTGGTCATTGCTTGTTGTGATTCGCGCGCAGTACCAGAAACAGTTTTTGATACTAAGCCAGGCGAAATTTTTACGATACGTAACGTGGCAAATTTGGTTCCTCCTTTTTCTCCTGATAACCAATATCACGCAACATCAGCAGCTCTTGAATATGCGGTGCAGTTGCTTGAAGTTAAGCATATTGTTGTTTTTGGTCATGCGCATTGTGGGGGGATTAGCACTGCTCTTAAGGGGACATGTAAGTCTTTATCGTCAAATGATTTTATTGGTCAATGGATAAGCCTTTTGGCGCCAACAGCACAAGAGGTTGTTGGCAATAAGTCGTTGTCTGTGTTAGAACAGCAGACTGCATTAGAGCAACTTTCTATTCGTCATTCGTTGAAGAATTTAGAAACATTTCCATGGATAAAGGCGAGAAAAGATCAGGGTATTTTAACGTTGCATGGGGTTTGGTTTGATATTTCAAGTGGTGAATTATGGAATATAGAACAGGAAACGGGTCGTTTTGTGCCTGTTGAGGTTTGGAACTTTGAAGTATAACGCTTGCTCTCTTTTAAAGATATTGTATGATAAATCTTGACAAAGCTAGGGTTTTATTGTTTGAAAGAGCGAGCTTTCGGTACAAAATTAACTTGGAGCCACTGACTGAGACCCCATTTTAAGGGTATAAAAAGATCTCAGAGGTCAACATCCGACAACGCGGTGCGTCCTCGGGTGCCACTTTGGTTTGTGTGTTATGCAGCAATGAGGTAGATAATGTTTGAATCCTTACAAGAGCGTCTTGGCTCCATACTGTCTCATTTGACAGGGCGTGGAGCTTTGTCGGATCAGGATGTAGCAGAGGCCCTGCGCGAAATTCGTCGCGCTTTATTGGACGCTGATGTTGCACTTGATGTCGCGCGTTCTTTTACCGATAGGGTTCGTGAAAAAGCTGTTGGGGCCGAAATTGTTAAGTCAATTAAACCTGGACAGATGGTTGTCAAAATTGTTCATGATGAATTGGTTAATGTTCTTGGAAATGAAGGAGTTCTGAGTGATTTAAATGCACCAGCACCTGTTGTTATCATGATGATTGGTTTGCAAGGTTCTGGAAAAACAACGACAACAGCAAAGCTTGCAAAGCGTTTAACCGACAAAAATAATAAAAAAGTTCTCATGGCGTCATTAGATACACGCCGACCTGCGGCACAGGAACAACTCCGCCAATTAGGAGAGCAAGCAAAACTTGCAAGTTTGCCTATTATTGCGGGTCAGTCTCCCGTCGATATTGCAACACGTGCGGTACAAGCCGCTAAATTAGGCGGTTATGATGTTTTGATTCTTGATACGGCAGGACGTAACCACATTGATGAAGCTTTGATGCTTGAGTTGGCTGCGATTAAAGCGTGTTCTCTTCCTCATGAAATTATGTTGGTTGCTGATAGTCTTACAGGTCAAGATGCTGTTCACCTTGCGCGTTCTTTTGATGAGCGTGTGGGAATTACAGGAATTATTTTAACACGTATGGATAGTGATGGCCGCGGTGGTGCCGCTCTTTCAATGCGTGCTATTACGGGAAAGCCGATTAAAGCAATTGGAACTGGTGAAAAAATAGATGCTTTGGAAGAGTTTCATCCTAGTCGCATTGCTGATCGTATTCTCGGAATGGGTGATATTGTTTCTTTAGTTGAAAAAGCTGCTGAGACAATGGATCATGAGAAAGCGGCCGCTTTTGCAAAAAAAATGCAGGCTGGAAAATTCGATCTCAATGACCTTGCAGAACAATTGCAAAAAATGAAAAAACTTGGGGGAATGGGCGGAGTTATGGGAATGTTGCCGGGTTTTGGTAAGGTAAAAGATCAGATTGCTGCTGCGGGACTTGATGATCGTTTGTTTAATCGTCAATTGGCTATTATTTCGTCAATGACTCCCCTAGAGCGTGCTCATCCTGAAGTTTTGAAACATAGTCGTAAACAACGGATTGCTAAGGGTTCTGGTACAAGTGCTGCTGATATTAATAAGCTTTTGAAAATGCATCGCCAAATGGCTGATATGGTCAAAGCCATAGGGGGTAAGGGCAAAAGCGGCTTGATGGGAAAAATGTTGGGAGGGTTTGGTTCTAAGATGGGGCTTGGTGGTATGGGAGCTGTTGTCAAGGATTCTGAAGCTTTGCCCGATTTATCGGGGTTTGATCCAAAGCAGCTCTCAACACTTCAAAAACAGATTGAAAGTGGTAATGGAGGGAAGGCTTTACCTGGTCTTCCAAGGCGTTGTGGGCCTGTTTTTCCTAGCCTTTCCAATGGCACTGCTGATAAGGGGTTGTTTCCTCAGCATCTCAAGAAAAAATAAGATGTAAAGAGAGAAGGAAATATCATGCAGGAAAAAATATTGGATGAATTGGCGCGTTTACGTACCTCTATTGATAATTTTGATGCAGCGTTGATCCATATTTTGGCAGAGCGTTTTCGTTGTACGCAAGCTGTTGGGCACTTAAAAGCCCGTTATGATTTGCCTACAGTTGACACTCTGCGTGAGCAGCGACAAGTTGAGCGGTTGCGGCAATTGGCTACAGATAGTCATCTCGATCCTGATTTTTCTGAAAGATTTTTGAAGTTTATCATTAAAGAGGTTGTGCATCATCATGAGTTGATTGCTGAAGAACAAAAACAAGTAAATTTAAACGAAAGCCAGAGCTGAAAATAGGAGATAAAATATGGCATTAAAAATTCGTTTGTCCCGTGGAGGCTCCAAAAAGCGTCCTTACTATCACATTGTGGTTGCAGATGTTCGTAGTCCGCGTGATGGGCGGTTTCTTGAGCGTGTTGGTGCATGGGATCCCATGTTGCCTAAAGATGGGCCACGTGTGAAGCTGAACGAAGAACGTATTCAATATTGGCTTGGTCAAGGTGCACAGCCAACAGATCGCGTTTTACGGTTTTTGGATGCGGCTGGTTTAAAAAAGCGTCCAATCCGCAATAATCCACACAAAGGTGAACCTGGTAAAAAGGCACAAGAACGTATTGCAGCAGCAAAGCAAGCTGCTGAAGAAGCGGCAGAGTCAACAGCAGAAGCCTGATTGCTTTTAAAAATAATCAATTGTGCTTTTAGAAGCTTTTATCGAGAAAAGTGATTGTTATCCGTTTTTGTCTATCAAAAACGGATCTTCATTTGATAAGGTGTTTGTTTTTTCTAAAATCAGTATGACTCTTTTAAAAGTCAATGGCGCGGCCTTTAATTTCCCAGTCTCCATAACGTGAAGGGTCTTTGCCGCCGCGTCCACCATTTTCTAAAGGTCTTTCTTCCTTTATTTCATGTTTACGCCTTTCCTCGGCTTCGTTTAGGGCGCGTTTTGCTGCGGGAGAGAGGGATTGTTGTTTATCTGCGGTTGCATTTTGAGTGCTTATTTTCTTGTCTTTTTTATCCATTTTACACCTATTCCATTGAAGAAGCAGAAAGAAAACCCCATCATATAGGAATGATTGTCTTTTATCATGGAGTTTTTTGAGTAATGAATATAATGCGTACGGCAATGCTTTTGGCTTTTATGACCGCTCTTTTTATGGGGGTTGGTTATCTTGTTGGGGGGGGCAGTGGCATGATCATTGCTCTATTGATGGCAAGTGGTTTGAATTTTTTTTCTTATTGGAATTCTGATAAAATCGTTTTACGCATGTATGGTGCGCGTGAAGTTAATCAGTATTCCTCACCAGTTTATTATAAGATTGTGAGCGATTTAGTACAAAAAGCTTCTCTTCCTCAACCAAAAGTTTATGTTATTGAGAGTGCGCAGCCAAATGCTTTTGCTACGGGACGTAATCCTCAAAATGCAGCTGTTGCTGCGAGTACTGGGTTGTTAGAGCAATTGAGTGTGGAGGAAATTGCAGGCGTTATGGCGCATGAGCTAGCACATATTGAGCACCGTGATACGTTAACAATGACTCTGACCGCAACGATTGCAGGAGCGATTTCTATGCTCGGTAATTTCGCTTTTTTTATGGGGGGAACGCGTAATTCTTCAGAAAATTCTCATGGTGGGGGGCTTGGGGGCATTATTGCTTTGCTTGTGGCGCCTTTTGCGGCAATGTTGGTGCAAATGGCTATTAGTCGTACGCGTGAATATGCTGCTGATCGGCGGGGAGCTGAAATATGTGGTAATCCTTTATGGTTGGCTTCGGCATTGCGTAAAATTGCCGATGGTGGACGTGGAGTATACAATGAGGAAGCAGAGCATAATCCGGCAACAGCACATATGTTTATTATCAATCCGTTGAGCGGGGAAGGGGCCGATAGCCTTTTTTCTACCCATCCGGCGACTGCGAATCGTATTGCGGCTCTTCGTCGACAAGCAGAGGAGATGAAGGGGGCAATATCCAAAGGTATGGGGTGGAATAAAGAAGGTGGTTTGCATGAAAAAAGGGGGATAGATTATGGAGATTTTGATCATAATGCGCAAACTAGTGTATCAGGTAATCAGGAAAATGATACTGTTCAACGCGTTACAAAACGCCCTTCTTGGCTTCGTTATGAAGATTCAAAAAAACCTCGATCATAGAGCTTTTGAGGGGATAAAGACATAAAGAGGTGTCCGTTTTGAAGCACGAAAAAGCGGGGCGTGTGTCCGAAAAAAATGTTCCGGGATTAGCTGTTCGGCAGGTGTGTGTGCGTCTTTTAGGGGCAGTGCTTGATAAGCATGCGTCTCTTTCTGGTTTAACGGATAATGAACATGGACATCCACAATATTTAAGGTTTTCACATCGAGATCGTTTACTGTGTCGTGCTATTTTGGCAGCGGCATTGCGTCGTCGGGGACAAATTACAGCTGCTTTATCACGCTTTTTAGTGCGGACTTTGCCTTCACAAGCATTTTCATTGCAGCATCTTTTGCATATCAGTGTGGCACAGATTCTTTACCTTGATATTCCTGATCATGCTGCGATTGATTTAGCAGTGCGTGTAGCTAAACTTGATCCTCGTATGCGCCGTTTTTCAGCGATGGTGAATGCACTTTTACGCAATGTTGCACGTGAGGCAGATGTGTTGCGCCAACAGGTTCCTACCATTGAAGAGATTCCGGTGTGGTTTGGGGAGCTGTTAGTGTCAGCTTATGGAAAAGAAAAGGCTGAACAGATTTTAGAAATTCAAAGTGTTCCACCCCCTCTTGATTTGACAGTTAAATCCGACAGTGTTGAATGGGCTAAGCGGCTTGGCGGTGTTGTTTTGCCCAATGGTTCGGTTCGGTTAAGCCATGTGGATTGTTCTGTTTCTGATTTACCAGGCTATAGGCAAGGGGCTTGGTGGGTTCAAGATTTTGCTGCAGCGTTGCCTGCTTGTTTACTTGGAAATATTCAGGGCAAAAATGTTGCTGATCTTTGTGCGAGTCCGGGAGGAAAAACAGCACAATTGGCTTTGCAGGGGGCTAATGTGACAGCGGTTGATATGTCTGCTAATCGGGTAAAGCGTTTAAAAGAAAATATGGAACGGCTTCATTTTTCAGTTCGCACTTGGCAGGGGGATGTGAGAAATTTTCATCCCAAACAGCTTTTTGATGCTGTTCTTCTTGATGCCCCTTGTTCTTCTACAGGAACAATACGGCGTCATCCGGATATTTTATGGACAAAATCGGTAGATGATGTTGGCAAATTAGCGGCATTGCAATATGATTTACTCTTGGCGGCAATTGCTTTGGTCAAGAAGGGGGGGCGTATTGTTTTTTCCAATTGTTCATTGGCAAGAGAAGAAGGTGAAGATCTCATTGAGAAAGTTTTATCGGCACGTGGTGACATTGTTTTAGAGCCTATTTGTGCGGAGGAAATGGGCGCACTGGCGCATTTGCTTTCTTTTGCGGGGACTTTGCGAACAACGCCTGCAGACTTTTGTCACCAAAATTTTACTGATGAAAAAAAAGTGTTTTTAGGAATGGATGGTTTTTTTGCAGCTCGCTTGCGGAAAGTATCTTAATTAACGGTTCATTTACTAAAATGGCCGAAATTGTACACGATTCAGCATATATGGAGATAGATTGTGGCAATTGCGGTAAAAGGACCTCAAGTAAAAACGTCGGATTTGGTATATGGGGCACACCAATTTATACGGCGTTTATGGGTAGGACCGCTGTTTCGTTGGCGATTTTCAGGGTTTCGTCCCCATAAAATTTTAGCACATCCCGTTGATTTGCATTTAGCTGATCCGGTGATGGCACGCGAATTTTATCATGGTCGTTTTGCTTTTGCCGGTCATATTGTTCATTCTGGTGTTGCTTCCCCTTTTTCATTAGTTCCACCAACATCGGAATGGGAAGCTGCTCTTCATGATTTTCATTGGTTGCGGCATATGGCGGCAGCGGAGAGTGATTTAGCTGTGGCACATGCGCGTTCTCTCTTAGAAGATTGGTTTCATCATGGTGGCAAAAAGGTAACGGGGCTTGCTTGGAGTGCACCGGTTGTGGCACGGCGTCTAATTTCGTGGATCTGTCATTCGAAAATGTTATTACAAGGAGCAAGTGAACGGTTTGAGAAAAACTTTTTGCGTGCGCTTGGTTTTCAATTTCGTTATTTGCGTGTCACGATTTCGAGTATGGAAAACAATGACCAACGTTTACAAGCAGCAGTGGCTTTGACATTTGCATCTCTTGCTTTGCCTGTTTCTGCGGCAATGAAAAAAAAGGTGCAAACCTTTCTCATCGAAGAGCTTTCA
The DNA here is from genome assembly GCF_000278115.1 of Bartonella sp. DB5-6. Classification (GTDB taxonomy): domain Bacteria; phylum Pseudomonadota; class Alphaproteobacteria; order Rhizobiales; family Rhizobiaceae; genus Bartonella; species Bartonella refiksaydamii. Next base: position 9,212 of record NZ_JH725115.1, on the reverse strand, counting down.
CACCAAATCTTGGTCGATGGCGGACATATTTCGCGTAGCCCTATTATTTTACTCAATTTGTTATCGGATTTATTGTCTTTACGTCACCTTTTTATGCGTAGTAATGAAACAGCACCGCGTGTTTTGATTGATTCTGTTGAGCGTATGTTGCCAGCTTTACGATTTTTTATTCATGAAGACCAAACATTAGCGCATTTTAATGGAGTTGGTCCTCTTGTTCCCGAACGCTTATTGGCAATTTTACAGCTTGATGAGACTGCAGGGCATCCTTTTAGTTATGCACGCTATTCAGGGTTTCAACGTCTACAAGCCAATAAAACGACAGTGCTTGCGGATACCGGAAAGTTTCCGCCACGCTCTGCTGCCCAATACGCTTGTTCGGGGTGTTTGTCTTTTGAAATGTCTTCACATGGGAGCCGCTTTATTATCAACACGGGTGTTAATCCTTATGGGCGTGAAGAATATCGACATTTAGGGCGTTTCACTGCTGCACATTCAACAGCAACGGTTAATGATTGTTCGGTGGGGATTTTTCATAAAAAAAAGAGAAGTGGCACTTCATTTCTTCTTGAAGGGCCAACGGATGTTAAAGTGCGTCGTATAGAGGATTCAGAGAAAACGGGTTTTATTGCGAGCCATAATGGTTATGTGCGGCCTTTTAATCTTGTTCATGAACGTGGTCTTATTTTAGCGACAAATGGAGAAATGATCGAGGGTTTTGATCGCTTTTTTATGCCAAACAAGGAGCCTTCCAAGAGACATAAGATAGATCAAAGTGAACAAAATAATGTTGCTGTTCGGTTTCATCTTCATCCGCAAGTTCAAGTCAATTACGATGGTAAGCGTGTGCGTTTAGCTGTGGGGGATGAGCAAGTGTGGTATTTTATATCGCCTGACACTGATATTTGTCTTGAAGATTCCATTGATTTTGCTGCACTAACAGGACCACAACGCACACAACAGATTGTTTTATATTTTCGTCCTGCATTTCAGGAAAAGGTTCGTTGGCGTTTTATCCGCTGTCCGTTAGAGCAATGATTTGCTTTTTTATAACATTGATAAAGAAAGTTATTCTTTAGTGTATTAAAAAGCATTCTATCCTTTCAGTGTATTTTGATAAAGGCATGTGCTATGAATGTATAAACTGGCTTTATGCATGTAAGCCAGTTTTGTTTGAATTTTAACCATTTCATTTTTAGGGTTCCTGTTATGGGTGTTGTTGCAAAAAATTTTCCCATACCTGATCTTCATCGGGTCCGGCGTGTTCTTCTTTCTGTGTCTGATAAAACGGGCGTGGTTGCATTTGCAAAAGCGCTTCACGCTTACGGTATTGAATTAATTTCAACAGGAGGAACAGCTAAAGCTTTAATGGCTGCTGATTTACCGGTAAAAGATGTTGCCGAAGTTACAGGATTTCCGGAAATAATGGATGGACGTGTAAAAACACTTCATCCCTTAATTCATGGTGCTCTCTTAGGTGTAAGAGAAAATCCTAGCCATGCAGATGCGATGGAGAAACATGGTATCCATGGAATCGATCTTTTGGTCGTGAATCTTTATCCTTTTGAAAAAACTTCACAATCTGGAGCGGATAGGCAAACAATTCTTGAAAATATTGATATCGGTGGACCGGCAATGATCCGCGCTGCGGCAAAGAATCATGCTTATACAGGTGTTGTAACAGTGGTGCGTGATTATGCATTGGTTCTCGCTGAATTAAAGAAGTATGATGGGTGTTTAAGTTTATCCATACGACGTCAATTAGCAATGCGTGCTTATGAACATACTGCTGCTTATGATGCGGCGATAGCGGCATGGTTTGCACAGGATTTAAAAATTGAAATGCCATCTTGGCAAAGTTTTTCTGGTCATATTGAAAGCGTTATGCGCTATGGGGAAAATCCGCATCAACAGGCGGCATTTTATCGCAATAGTGATAAACGTTTTGGTGTAGCAACAGCTGAACTTTTGCAAGGAAAAGCACTCTCTTATAACAATATGAATGATACAGATGCGGCATTTGAGCTTGTGGCAGAATTTGATCCTAAAATGACTGCTGCTGTTGCTCTTATTAAGCATTCAAACCCTTGTGGTGTTGCAGAAGGGCGGAGTTTGAAAGAGGCTTATTTGAAAGCTCTACAATGTGATAATGTTTCGGCGTTTGGGGGAATTGTTGCTTTAAATCAACCTCTTGATGAAGAATGTGCGGAAGAGATTGTTAAAATTTTCACGGAAGTGATTATTGCTCCTGGTGCAACAATGGCAGCACGTGAAATTATTGCAAGGAAAAAAAATCTCCGTTTGCTGGTAACAGGTGATGTTCCTAATCCTCGTTGTGGAGGGTTGATTGCAAAAACGCTTGCGGGTGGGATTTTAGTGCAATCGCGTGATAATGTGGTAGTTGATGATCTTAAATTGCAAGTGGTGACAAAGCGGGTGCCAAGTCAAGATGAAATGCGTGATCTTCAATTTGCTTTTCGGGTAGTTAAACATGTCAAATCAAATGCTATTGTTTATGCAAAAAATAGCGCAACAGTTGGAATTGGTGCGGGACAAATGAGTCGTATTGATTCAGCAAAAATCGCTGCGCGTAAAGCTGAAGAAAGTGCACAAAGAGCAGGCTTAACAGAATCTTCTGCGAAAGGGTCTGTGGTTGCGTCGGATGCTTTTTTTCCTTTTGTAGACGGTTTATTAGCAGTTGCTGAAGCAGGTGCAACAGCGGTTATTCAACCGGGGGGATCAATGCGTGATGAAGAGGTGATTGCCGCTGCCGATGCGCATGGTTTAGCCATGGTTTTTACAGGTGTACGGCATTTTCGTCATTAACGGTTTTCGTGGGTGATCTTTTCGTATGAGATAAATTTTTAGTTAAGCTTATCGTGTCATAGGTGCATATCTGTTATGAAGTTATAGCACAACTCTTTTTTGTAATTTGCTCTACCTTATCTTCTGAAGAGAATGATTATAGGATTTGAGTAAAAAATATGAGTATTCTGCGGTTTTATAATAATTGGCGTCGTTATCGTCGGACAGTTAATGCATTGAGTCATCTTTCAATATATGAACTTAATGATCTTGGTATTTGTCGTGGTAATATTGATTCAATTGCACGGCTTTATTCTCGTAAATCTTTCTAAAATTTGTTTATAGGGGCATTTGAGAGAGTATTTTATTGTAAGGGAGAGTGTCTTATGAGGGCGTTTTTTCTCTCTGTTTTTGCTGAAATAAAGAGGGCGCGTGTAAGGGTGATGTTTATGTATTTACCTTGGTGTTTGCTGTGTGCTGTTTCTTGAAAAAACAAAGGGAGTGGTGTGTAAAACTCTCAACACAATGGTGTGATGGTATGTTCTGTTGTGGAATATACGCTTTTTAAAGCAAGGCTATTTAACAGTTATGTTTTATAAGGTGAGTATCTAGCCTCTAATCTTTTTTAGTTTTTTTGCCGTAGCAGGAAAAGAAAGGCTCCTAGAACACCTGCAGCTAAGGTAAACCACGTAATAGCATAGACAAGATGATTGTTCTGAAAGTGTACGACAGTGAGACCACCAATGGGGAGGTCTGCTTGTGTATCTGTTTTTTTGCTAGCATCGATGAAATAAGGAGCAACAGTGGATAGGCCAAGCTTTTGTGCCATAGCAGGAAGATCGCGCGTATACCATAAGTTCGTGTCAGGATTATTTTTGCGTGGAAAAAAACCATTTTTCTCACTCATGCGTAACAAACCTATAACTGTCGTTTGTTTTATCTCTGTGGCAGAATGCGGGATGTTTGTGTGTGATTGCTCTGAGTTTTGAAAGTCATGGCGTGCGTCCATGGGGATAAAACCACGATTCACAAAGGTTAATGTGTTGTCAGCTGTTTGTAAAGGGGTTAAAACCCAGTAGCCCGTGGTATCTTGAGCAACGGCAGTGACAAAAATATTTTTATCTGTCAAAAATTTTCCCGTAATGATGACAGGGCGATATTCATCTTTTTCAAAAGTGGTATGCGCCCATTGATCTTGCGGTGGTGCTTTTATGGGAGGCAAATGGACACGTTGATTGGCACTGATGATAAGGTTTGTTTTCCAATTTAATCGTTGTACTTGCCATACACCTAATGCACTAAAGAGAAGAAAAAAACATATACATAAAATACCGAACACAAGTGAAGAAAAACTGGTGTGTTTTTGTTGAAGCTCTGTCATGGAAAGATCTGTTTGGTTCATGATTGATGCTTCCTTTATAGTATGATAAGAGTTCTTTTAGCACGGTGAGCATTAAAAAAAAGCATTTTGTATGCCTTTTATGGGAAATGATAAAAGAATGAGCCAATAAGGGATGCAAAAGGTTTTACAAAAGGCTTGACCTTTTGTTGTCAACGCCTTATTAGAAAAGCAGTTTCCCAATAGTACTCGTTCAAGGTAGTGTTGTGCGTTTTTTTGTTCGTTCTATTTTGCAGGTATTGGGATTGAAAAGTTTTTTAGAGTTTAAAGGTGAAGTTTATGTCTCGTGCCTGCGAATTGACAGGAAAAACAGTTCTGTATGGTAATAATGTTAGCCATGCAAACAATAAAACCCGTCGTCGTTTTTTACCAAATCTTTGCAATGTGACATTGATTTCCGAAGTGTTACAGCAGAGTTACCGTTTGCGTGTTTCGGCAAGTGCTTTGCGTTCTGTTGAGCACCGCGGTGGTCTTGATGGTTTTTTGGTTAAAGCTGCTGATAAAGAGTTATCGCAACGTGCGCGCTTGTTAAAGCGCCAAATTGTTAAGAAAAAAGCTGAACAAGAGGCTGAGCAAGCAGCGTAATTGTCTTTGATATATTACGCTGTTGGGTTGTTTGTTTCCTTTCTATAGGAGTGTATTCTTTCAGTTTTCTACGGTTTTGTCGTTGTATTTGATCGATTCCATTACCAAAGTAAAAAAATGTTTCCAGAGCGCAGGTTTTTGTTAGCACAGCAAGAGAGAAGATTTATAGTTTTTTCTATCTTTGCAATGTGTTTTACTGTTACTGCTTCTAATGTTTTGGTTCAGTATCCTGTCTATTGGTTTGGGTTGAATGAACTTTTGACCTATGGTGCTTTTACCTATCCGATTGCTTTTCTGATTAATGATTTAACCAATCGTTTTTATGGTCCATCTGCTGCACGGCGTGTGGTTTATGCTGGTTTTTTTGCTGGTGTTTTTGTTTCTTGGATCCTAGCTACGCCGCGTCTGGCAATTGCTTCTAGTTTAGCATTTTTATTTGGTCAGCTCTTGGATATTATTGTTTTTACTCCTTTACGACGTAAAACGTGGTGGAAAGCGCCGCTATCAGCAGCGTTGGTTGGTTCAGCGTTGGATACAGTTGTGTTTTTTGCTCTTGCTTTTTCTAGCTTTTTTACCTTTATCGATCAGATGACAGGGTATGCTAATAGTTTACTCATGGAAAGCATTGTTTTTTGGGGGGTTGAGATTCCAGTATGGCTTTCACTTGCTTTTGGAGATTTTTCGGTAAAAATTGTTATGAGTCTCCTTATGTTGATTCCTTATGGAACAATCCTTAGCGCTGTGGGGATCCCTCTTTATCAAAATTATTCAAAGGATGATTCATCTTTTGTTGGTCGTAAATAACCATCTTTATTCTCTCATTTTCTTGAAGCTGAAAAGATTATACGTTGTGTTTTGTAAGAGTAGTGTTTTAGAGTCATGTTTGGTAAAAATATTTTTATAATAACACACTGATTTATAAGGATGCCTTATCCTTTTGCAAGTTGGATAAGAGTTCTGGATACAATAAGGCCTATCTCTTTCAAGTCCTCTTATTATGAATCATCATTCATTCGTATGTCACGGTTGTATCCAATGTGTGAATAAAAGTCGTTTGAGAAAGGGCACAAAATGCTTTTCATGAATGATCTAAATGTGAATGCAATTGTAACTTTTTGAGGTGTGGCAAATAGAGTGATGATTCTGGCTTGTATAGACGCATATTTTAACGTCAAAATATAATCGTTACTGATTGAGGAGTTTTTTAAAATTTCTTATGAGAATAAAGTTTCTTATCGCTAAAAAGTGTTTCTAATTGTTTTGTTATAGCATTGGCAAGTTCTTCGGCATTCATAATTGTTACAGCGTGTTGATAATAGCGTGTAACGTCATGACCAATCCCAATTGCAATGAGTTCTATAGGTGAATGTGTCTGGATTTCTTGAATCACGGCTCGTAAATGCCTTTCAAGATAATTGCTAGAATTAACGGACAGTGTTGAATCGTCAACAGGAGCTCCATCAGAAATAACCATGAGAATACGACGCTGTTCACGCCGTGATAAAAGACGTTGATGCGCCCAAATCAATGCTTCACCATCAATATTTTCTTTCAGTAATCCCTCCTGCATCATTAAACCTAAATTACGCCGTGCGCGACGCCATGGTGTATCAGCACTTTTATAGATGATATGACATAAATCATTAAGGCGTCCTGGGTTATTGGGTTTGTTTTGGGTAAGCCATTGTTCACGTGATTTTCCTCCTTTCCAAGTTTTGGTGGTAAAGCCTAAAATTTCGACTTTAACTCCACAACGTTCAAGAGTTTGTGCTAAAATATCCGTGCAACTTGCTGCAACAGTAATTGGCCGTCCTCGCATTGAGCCTGAATTATCAATGAGGAGTGAAACAACGGTATCTCGAAATTGCGTCTTACTTTCCATTTTGAAAGAGAGTGGTTGTGTGGGATCAATGATAAGGCGTGGGAGTCGTGCTGTATCAAGATACCCTTCCTCAAGGTCAAAGTTCCAATTACGATTTTGTTGTGCCATGAGGCGGCGCTGTAAGCGGTTTGCTAAGCGTCCAACAATGTTTTGGAGATGATTGATTTGTTTATCAAGATAATGGCGCAAGCGATCCAATTCGCTTTCAGAACAAAAAGCTGTTGCTTCCAAAACTTCATCAAATTGACGGGTAAAAACTTTATAATTGCCAAGTTTTTCCATTTGTTCTGGAATGGTGAAAAAGCGTTTAGATTTGTTCGATTTTCTCTGCCAAGGGCTTCTTTCTTGTTCTTCCTCGGCTTTATCATTTTCGTGTGATTGTGTCGCTTGCGTTTTTCCTTTGTCTTGCACATCGCTTTCTTGTTCAGTTGTCGCTTTTTCTTTGTTCTGAGCGTGTTTTTTGTTTTTGCTTTCTTCTTCTGCTTGGTTTTGTGGTTCACAGCCGTTTTTTATTTTTTTATTGTTTTCATTGTCAGAATTTTCTTCTAGTTTGGTTGAAATTTTGAGTGTAACAAGCATTCGACGGACAATCTGTGCAAAAGCATGTTGGTTATGGATATGATGTGTCAGTTCGTTCAGTTCTATTGCGGCTTTTTGTTCAATTTCTTGACGCCATAACTCCAAGACAGGTCCTGCTTCTTTTGGAGTAGAGCGTTTTGTTGTTTTTTCGCGGAGTAAAAGCGCGATGGCTTCTTGTATGGGCGCTTCACTTTGGCTGCTTATCTTTTGATAATGGGCTCTTTTATATTTATCCGCGAGCATTACATCAAGGTTTTGTGCAATTCCCTCCATGGCTAAAGTGCCGATTGTTTCAACACGTGTTTGCTCAAGAGCATCAAAAATGGCGCGTGCTTCTGATTCTAGTGGTGCGAATTGCGTGTGGATGTTGTTGTCATGCCACGCTTTGCGTAGTGCCATAGAATCTCCTAATCCGCGGGTAATTTTTATATCTTTATCTGTTGCATGTTGTGGCAATTCTGGTAAGCGTGCATCATTTCCGCTTAACGAGGGTCTGTTGTGGCTAAAGGAAATTTCAAGGTTAGGCGTGCAAGCAATTGCACGGATACAGGTGGAAAGTGCTTTTTTAAAAGCTTCAGTATCAAGAGTATTGTCGGGAGAATCGTTTATGAGATTTTCGCTATTGTTGCCAGTCTTGGCAGCCATGATTGACATATCCTTTAAGGCAAAACACCATGAATGAGTGATTCGGGAAGTTCTTGCCCAAAGGCACGTTGATAAAATTCTGCGACAGTAGCATGTTCTAGTTCATCACATTTATTGAGAAAAGTTAACCGAAAGGCAAATCCAACATTTTGAAAAATGGTCGTATTTTCGGCCCAAGTAATGACGGTGCGTGGGCTCATGACTGTTGAAAGATCTCCGTTGATAAAAGATTGGCGTACCATATCAGCAACATGAACCATTTGTGAAATTGTCTTTTTTCCTTCTGTTGTCTGAAAAGACTTTACTTTTGAACAAACGATATCAATTTCTTTATCATGGGGCAAATAATTTAGTATCGTTACGATGGACCAGCGGTCCATTTGTGCTTGATTAATTTGTTGTGTACCATGATAAAGCCCTGTTGTATCGCCAAGACCAATGGTATTTGCGGTCGCAAAAAGGCGAAATGCTGGATGAGGTGTGATGACACGGCTTTGATCAAGCAAGCTTAACCGTCCAGAGGCTTCAAGGACACGTTGGATGACAAACATAACATCGGGACGACCTGCATCATATTCATCGAAAACAAGGGCAATATTGTTCTGATAAGCCCATGGTAAAATACCTTCTTTAAATTCAGTGATTTGTAAGCCGTCTTTTAAAACAATGGCATCTTTTCCTACCAGATCAATGCGGCTGACATGACTGTCGAGATTAATTCGGATACAAGGCCAATTGAGACGTGCAGCAACTTGTTCAATATGTGTCGATTTACCTGTACCGTGATAGCCAGAAACCATAACACGGCGGTTAAATGCGAAACCTGCTAAAATCGCTAAAGTTGTTTGTTGATCAAAAAGATAATCGGGATCTACATCAGGAACGTGGGGGGTTTTTGTGCTAAAAGCGGGCACTTTCATATCTGTATCAATATTAAACAGATCACGAGCGCAGAGCGTAATATCGGGCACATTTTCGACGGGAAGCTTTGTTTTTGTCATTGTTTTTCTGGAAGGAAGGACGCCATTTATTTTCGTTCGTTAAGAACGATACAAGAGTTAGAGCTCTTATGCAATGCTTTACAATGAGAGTCCTAGTAGAAAAGAAATACTTTAGCAGATATTTTAACCTGCCTGTGGGAAAATAATAAATCAATCTGTCATGATCATTTACTGTTTTGCTACTTAAACGAGAGTTCCGAATAAAAATACACATTATATATAAAAAACATAATAAAGTCAAGAGGTTATATGCAATCATTTTCTATGAAACCCCTTTGGAATCCACATTTTTATGCATGATTCATTTGACCATTTT
>NZ_JH725114.1:329106-329680 GCF_000278115.1 Bartonella sp. DB5-6 | reverse complement strand
CCCTATGTATTATTTCCACCAGCAATTCCAATGAGAGAGGTAGGGGGAGCACTATTGGGCTCTTACCCTAGTACCCATAATTGCTATGGTAATGCGAGTCCTGATTGTAGGAATAATTATGGAACACCTCATACTATAGCAATTTATTCACCTTATGCAATTTTAGATTATTTAGGTTATTTATGGAGGAAAAAATGAACACACTGTTTAAACTATTAAGTGCAATGATTTTGTTAAGTATACTTGCTGGATGTGAGGGGTTTTTCGCGCCTCCTCCAGGATACATATACATGTGGGAGAAGTCTGGTGCAGATAAGCTTGAGGTAAAAAAAGCATTGTTAGAATGTGGAATGCCAACACCTTATGATGTCGATCCAGAAAATAAAGAGGTAAGCAATAATGGTTGGGCAACAATTCATGCTTGTATGGTTCAAGCAGGGTTTCGCTATAAAGATAAAGCAGTGTCGAGGGCGGGGGGATGGTGTTATACTTTTAAAGAGGAAAACCTACCCATATGTCAGCCTGGCGCTGTCATTCCACAACGAAGTGTCAAGAAGCGCTTAAATAGCCCGTT
>NZ_JH725114.1:323764-324681 GCF_000278115.1 Bartonella sp. DB5-6 | reverse complement strand
GCATCAATTCATGCTTGCATGATTCAATCAGGTTTTCACTATAAAAATGAAGTGAAAGGGGGAGGGTGGTGTTATACTTTTAAAGAGGAAAACCTCCCTATTTGTCAGCCTGGCGCTGTCATTCCACAACGAAGTGTCGAAAAGCGCTTAAATAGCCCGTTTTGTAAAAAAAGTCCAGTACAACCTGAATGCAAACCCTAAGTCTTGCTTGTGATGGTCAACAATTCCCCATATTTGTATTAGCTTGAAATGTCGAGATTGTTTCCTCAATACACCATCTCAATATTGTTCACCATTGTTTTAAGCAGCGATGACAGAAAATATCAACAGGCTTATGAGCTGTTTTATCGTAAATAAATCCATTGAAAGAGGGGAAAATGAAAAAAAATTTAAAACTATTGAGCTGCATGGTTCTGTTAAGTACAGCTGGATGTGTTAACTCAATTCCATCACTTTCTCCAGCATTATGGAGAAATAAAATACTTTTAGAATGTGGAGTACCGGACCTTAATAAGGTTGTGGCACTAAATTTGAATCAATTTGCTAGTATTGAAATTTGTATGGGACAATCAGGTTTTCGTCCTAGCTTTACAATACAAGAATGGTGTGAGAACCATAAATCGGATAATCTTCCCATATGTCGTCCTGGTGCTGTCATGCCTCAACGAAGTGTTGAGAGACGCTTAAATAGCCCTTATTGTAAAAAATATAAAAATGCACTTGAATGCCAGCCTTAAGTTTTGTTTGTGATGATCAACAATCCCCTTTTTGCTTTCGCTTGAAATGTCGAGATTGTTTCCTCAATCACATTATTTAACGGATGAAAAAAAGAAGCATTTACACGCAGGGTCTGATGGTAACAGGCGTATGTTCTATAATGGTATTTTTACCTCACCAGATGAAGCAGCTCGTTATGC
>NZ_JH725114.1:322021-323654 GCF_000278115.1 Bartonella sp. DB5-6 | reverse complement strand
TTAAATAGCCCATTTTGTAAAAGGTATAAAAATGCGGATGAATGTCAGCCTTAAGTTTTTCTGTTTGTGATGATCAACAATCCCCTTTTTGCTTTTGCTTGGAATGGCGGGATTGTTCCCTCAATCATGTTATTTAACGGCTGAGGAAAAGAAGCACTTGCAAGCTGGCTCTGACGGCAGGGTACATGTTTCCTTCAATGGCATTTTTACTCCGCCTGAAGAGGCAGCTGTTTATGCGGTTCAGTTAGTTGATAATGAGCATGAGCCCTAGATCCGATTGTAACCAACGCGATAAAAAACCAAACTTTAAAGAGAATATCATTTTCTGTCATACTAGAATCTCCTCAGTCTCAAAAAATGAAAACAAATCATAAGCATTTATTAACCATATTTTTGCATCATTTGAAAGGTATTTAATCTATAAAAAACAGTGTTTTATTATAGTTTTTCTGATGTGATAATTTATGAATCTTATTGAGATGATATGAGAGAACAGAGAGAGAAAGTTATCCACAGATCATGGGGGTATGCACCCCATCTGTTAAGATTGCCCTGTGACATAAGCCGCCCATTTATCCATATAGATACAACGCTGTTCTAGATAGTCAGTACGACGATAGGCACGCTCTACTTGTCCTCCTACTCTATGACATAGAATGGTTTCAGCGACCTCATAGGGGGCATCGGTTGTTTCAGCGAGCCAATTGCGTAAACTAGAGCGAAAACCATGGGGGAAGGCTTCAAGTCTAGCACGTTTCATATGCTGTAATATATTACTCTCACCAAGAGGACCATGACCGGTAACAGAAAGGATAAAATCACTTTTGGAGAGATAACGGGCTTGTTCAATTACTTTTAATGCTTCAGATGATAAAGGCACACGAAACTCTGTTGTAGCATCACGTCTTCCTTTCATATTCTCAGCAGGTATGGTCCAGATATCCCCATCAATCTGATCTTCACGCATATGACGCAAAGGAAAAGTACGAACCTCTGTAAGGATAAGCAAACGCAAAGCCAGATGTGTTATATATGTTTTTTGGCAAAGTGTTTTATAAAAAGCGGGAATGTCTCTCCAATCCATAGCTGGTATATTTTGTGCTTTATGGAGTTGTTTTCCTAAGAGAGAACGTGCTTTTTCTACAGCTTGTAAATCCACATCCAAACCCAAAGCAGCCGCATGTTTGAGACAAAGATTGAGACGGGTAAGAGCTCTATTAGCTGTTGCTGCTTTTGTATGCCAAATAGGAGCAAGTGTATTGCGTATTTCTGTTTGTGTAATCTCAGAAACGGGCATACAGCCTAATTTAGGGAGAATATAAAGACGTAAAGGTGAAAACCAATCACAAGCCTTACCATCATCTTTTAATTCAGCTTTACGACTTTCAAAAGCATCTAAAGCAATGTCTTTTAAATAATGGAGATTACGCATTGCCTCACACTTTTGTTTATTGCGTTCTTTAATGGGGTCACGACCCTCGTGCAAAATAGAACGCCATTGGTTTGCCAATTCACGAGCTTTTTTAAAGAAACGTTTCGCAATGCACCCAAGCCCATTTCACGGCGCCGACCATGAATGGTATAACGATAAAGCCATTGAGCACCTCTATCTTTCGTTTATGAAGGAGCAAGC
>NZ_JH725114.1:127408-321721 GCF_000278115.1 Bartonella sp. DB5-6 | reverse complement strand
TTCATAAGAGCCATTTTTACTCCTTTCTTATACAAATTTGATCCACACACTCATCCCACTTGTTATATGCAAATGAGTGGTTTTGATTGATGCAATATAAACAGGTTTGAAATGAGAGAATCTTACGATATTCGGGACTCTCACTCAACATACAAAAAAGTGAATTATCATTATAAATCAATGCGTTGTCATGAGAAGACTGCTTTTCCAATAATTGGCGTTGAAGGAACTGCTGTGTCACGTGATTCGAGAAGTCCTGCTTTATATCCCATGCGCCCTGCCTGAACAGCTTTAGAAAACGCTTCAGCCATTAAGACAGGATCAGCTGATTTGGCAACTGCGGTGTTAAGAAGCACTGCATCATAACCAAGTTCCATAGCAACAGCAGCATGTGATGGGCGTCCAATGCCAGCATCAATAACAAGAGTAACATCAGGAAGGTAAGCGCGGATAGAACGCAATCCATCGGTATTATGAGGGCCTTTGGCAGATCCAATAGGAGCACACCAAGGCATTATGACTTGGCATCCAACATCTAAGAGCTTTTCAGCAACAATGAGATCATCTGTTGTATAAGCAAAAATTTTGAAACCTTCACTGTTTAAAATTTGTGCTGCTTCGATTAAGGAAAAAACATTTGGCTGTAAGGTGTCGGGATTCCCAATAATTTCGAGTTTAATCCAAGATGTTTTAAAAAGATCGCGTGCAAGCTTTGCCGTTGTAATAGCTTCTTTAACAGTGTAACAACCAGCAGTATTGGGAAGTACTGTTATACCCAGTTCTGTAAGAAATTGCCAAAATTGTCCACCTTGTTTTCCACCTGCGGTTTCTCGACGCAACGCAACTGTTATAATTTCTGTATGAGATGTATGAATAGCATCACGAAGGATTGCTGGTGAAGGATATTGAGCCGTACCTAACATAAGACGAGAAGAGAATTTACGTCCATAAAGATCCAGCATAGTTTTAGCCCCCTTGCATTGGACTTAAAATTTCAATTTTATCTCCTTCATGCAAGACAAATTGGCTTCGTGCATTTACAGGAATAACTTCCGAATTAACAGCGGTTGCTAGCCAATTTCCTTTATAACCTAATTCTTTAAGTAAGAGATCGAGAGTGATAACCTCTGTTTGGATTTTTTCACCATTAACAAATATTTGCATGTTTTACTCCAATGCCAACTTCATTGCTTGCTTTGCCATTTCTGGAGATAAAAGAAAACCATGTCTATAAAATCCATTAATAAAAATATGATTACCATGCTTATACACGGAAGGAAAGTTATCAGGATAGCATGGACGTATACCAACCCCAGATTCAATAATTTCTGCTTCGGCAAAAGCGGGATGTAAAGTATAAGCCGCATTGAGCAATTCCATCATTGACCTCACCGATATGGCGCCATCAAAGTCACTCTCAATCATTGTTGCACCAATCATAAAAATATTATCTTGTCGAGGGACAACATAGAGTGGAAATCGTGGATGAAGCAGGCGAATTGGACGAGAAATTTTAATATCTGTACTGCGTACGAGAAGCATTTCTCCGCGTACACCTCGTATATTTTTGTCTTTTCCTAAACGTGCTATTCCGGTTGCATCAATGACAATATCAAAATTTGTTTCAGATATTTCTACATCGACAAAAGAGGCTCCACTTTTTATAAGGTTGTCTTTTAAAGTAATAAGTGCTTTGCGTGGATCAAGATGTGCTTCATTTTCATAAAAGAGTGCACAATTAAAACGTTCCTCAAGATCCGGTTCAAGATAAGCGATCTCTGTACCGTTTATCATTTTGTGATTATGTGTACGCACTGCGAATCGTTCAAGTTCTACCTTATCCCGTGTAGGAGCAACAACCAAAGTACCTTTTCGTATAACAAAATTGGGGAGCATTTTATGCCACCACTGTATAGCTTGTATACCAAGTTTTTCAACAATTTGTTCCGCATTTTCCCTTTCACAGTAAGGTGCAAGCATTCCTCCCGCATACCAACTAGCACTTCCTATAGGTGAATGAGGGGGAGCCGATAGAGTAACAGAAACACCTTTTTGCTGTAACATAAAGGCAACTGTTAATCCCCCTACTCCTGCACCTTTGATAAGAATATTCTTCAACTGTTGACACTCTTTTTTTGAACAGGAATAGCATCTACATAAAGGTCACCATTTTTTTGATATTTCTCGGACATAGCATTCATACCTTCCCCTTTCGTTTTTATTGTTTCTGCTGCCTCACGAATATCATGAGAAATACTCATAGAACAGAATTTTGGTCCACACATGGAACAAAAATGCACCAATTTATGAGCTTCTTTAGGCATTGTTTCATCATGAAAGGCACAGGCTGTTTCTGGATCAAGAGAAAGGTTAAATTGATCATACCATCGGAAATCAAATCGTGCACGTGAAAGGGCATTATCACGCAATTGTGCTCTGGGCAAACCTTTGGCAAGATCAGCAGCATGTGCAGCAATTTTATAAGTGATCACGCCAGTTTTAACGTCATTTTTATCAGGGAGTCCTAAGTGTTCTTTGGGCGTTACATAACACAACATGGCTGTTCCAAACCATCCAATCATAGCGGCACCAATTGCTGAAGTAATATGGTCATAACCAGGGGCAATGTCTGTTGTAAGAGGTCCCAAAGTATAAAAAGGTGCCTCATGACAGAGATTGAATTGCTGTTCCATATTTTCTTTAATTTTGTGCATTGGGACATGCCCAGGTCCTTCAATCATAACCTGTACGTCTTTTCCCCAAGCAATTTTTGTCAATTCTCCCAAAGTTTTAAGTTCAGCAAATTGCGCTTCATCATTAGCATCGGCAATAGAGCCAGGACGCAATCCATCCCCCAAGGAAAGAGAGATGTCATAAGTGCGTGCAATATCACAAATTTCATTAAAATGTTCATAGAGAAAGCTTTCTTTGTGATGATACAAACACCATTTTGCCATAATAGAACCACCTCGTGAAACAATACCTGTTACCCGATCAATAGTGAGAGGGATAAAAGGTAATCTTAATCCAGCATGAATGGTAAAATAATCAACACCTTGTTCTGCTTGCTCAATAAGGGTGTCTCGGAAAATATCCCATGTTAAATTTTCAGCAATGCCTTGTACTTTTTCGAGCGCTTGATAAAGAGGAACAGTTCCGATGGGAACTGGTGAATTTCGAATAATCCACTCACGAATATTGTGAATATTCCGCCCTGTTGAGAGATCCATAACTGTATCTGCTCCCCAACGAGTGGCCCAAACCATTTTATCAACTTCTTCTGCCATAGATGAAGTAACTGCTGAATTGCCAATATTGGCATTAATTTTAACACGAAAATTGCGTCCAATAATCATTGGTTCACATTCTGGATGGTTGATATTTTGGGGAATAATAGCACGCCCGCAGGCAATTTCATTACGAACAAACTCGGCAGTATAAATTTCCGGTATTGATTTACCAAATGATGCATCTGGTTGCGTTGTTTGCTGTTCTTTTATTGTTAGTCCTTCATTTTCTCGTATAGCCACGTATTCCATTTCAGCGGTAATGATACCTGCGCGTGCATAAGCCATCTGTGTAATTGCTCTATCTTTTTTTGCTCGCAAAACAGGCTGTTTTTGTTCAAAGGCTGGTATAGGGATTTGATTATAAGCTACTCCATTATCTTCGGGTTTGATTGGTCGTGCAGTATAAGGCTCAGTATCAGCACGCTTAGAGAGCCAAGCTGAGCGAATTGCTGGCAAGCCTTTTGTAATATCAATGATCATATTTTTGTCAGTGTAAGGACCAGAAGTATCGTAGATGTGTAAAGGTTTTTCGCTACTGTCTGTTAATGAAATTTCACGCAATGGTACACGCACATCGGAGAAGAGGAGGCTCTGTTGATAAATTTTACGTGAGGCCGAGAAGGGGTTGCAACTAATTGATAGAATATTTTTTTGCATATAAACTTTTTCCTTATAAACACATAGTTAAAAAAACAGGTTGCAATGTTCATAGAGAAACATTCAAATTATCAATCACGTGTGCTTGCATTAAGGAGTGTATGTAGTATGGTCTTATACCAAGACACACCAGATAAAAATCAAGAAACTTTATTGAAAAAATTGATGCAATAGCTCTCATAATATTAGCATTATCCCCCACTTAAAAAATTTTTACTTAAAAGGATATGGTTGGCTTAAATGCTTATATTGTCAATCCCAAAGATATATCTTTAACGGTTTTTATATATTTTGTAGAAATGAAAGCGGGTACCATGAAGTAATTAACTATAAAGTTTTTATAAACAGACAGATAAGATTTAAAAATTATTGTTAAGGGGAGAGTGGATGGTTTATGGATTTTTTAAAGATTTTTGCTTCTTATCCTTCATTGATGCTTTAAAATAGTTGGGAAAGCAAGAGAAGCCAAAGGATGCATTTCACGTGTAAAATGTTATGTGAGTCCTATTTATCGATTGGCAATAGAATAGAAATGGGCGCTAAGCGTTTTGGTTTGATCTTACAAGAGGTAAACATTCTCTTGCTGGCACTTAATATAGAGCAACTTTATTAGCAAGGTTAGCTTTCTCAAGGGCAATATGACGCTGCGCAACAATATCTATAAATCAAAAGCGTTTATTTATGTGCAAAAGGCTTATTTGGTACTGTTTATTATAAATCAGTATCTTGCCATGAGGATGATAGGGTGTATGCAAATAGCGCTTTTGGTAAATGGCACCAGACAGATTAAGGTTTTACAAAGTTTATACCGATATTTAAAGGCAAAGCAGAAGGTCCGTGCGGCTTTGGAAGAAAGAGGAACTAAAAAGACAAGATTTTATACTTTGATAGAAGCTTTAAAAAGCCATACATTAGGTATTGGAGGGATATCTAGGCTCAATCTTTGTGCTCATCAGTTTCAGAATTTGCTCGCCGAGAGTTCTTTGGAAGAGATTAAATGGGACATTGAAAGCTATGACTTCGTAAAGAACTATTATTAAGTTGAGTAATTACCAATTTGGCGAATGCTTACTCTGGTATTGTAATGAGAAGGGTGGATGCCGATAATTGCATGATGCTATTCAGAAGAGTTTATTATCCTTGCAAAAGAATTCTATATATAATAGAATACATAGAAAAGTAGTGGTGCTAAGTGTGGGAGGGCAATAGGCGACTACAGCGAGTTGGTTTTCAAAGATCAGTAATGCGCATTTTATAGAGGATGGGGGGAGTTGGTTCGTATTTTTCAATTCACGTAAAGAGATCGGATATATCTTCCAGATTTGATGAAGGTATGCTGTGTATCTTTAACCCATTTATATAGGGTATATCATTCCTAGATTAAGTTAAAGGGCAACGAATTTAACAGATTAAGAACATCTTCTGTGGTGAGATAGACTGGAACAAGAAGTGCTCGAAAAAGGTGCCGATGTTTATCTGGTGAAGCTAGTTTCGGGAACAATTTAACAAAACAGGGTATGTTTTAAAAGGTATCTGCGTGCAAATAAAGATGTAATGTATAATGCAAAATGTCCGGAACAAACTTTTACAATTTGTTTGGTACAGATGATAGTCAAAAAAATTGTAGTCTATTTTTAATAAAAATAAAGCAAAACAAACTATAAAAATTTTACAATCATAGCTCAAGAGACAGAGGTTGTTTGTTCAAAATATAGGGATAAAATATAAGAGAGATGCTATAGAGTATTTCTGACTGGAAAGTTTTAAGATAGTGAAAAGGTTAGAAAATAGTGTAGGTCTCATTAAAAGTCCAAATAGGTCAGTAGTTTCCTATGAGTTTGATAAGTTATTATATTCAATGATGATGATATGAAATCCAGAGCAAGGGATTTTGTGAACAATATTTGTAAACTTTACAATAAGATGAAAAGTTTAAAAATACAATCGCATAACTACAATAAAGCAACAATGGGTAAGCAATGTCAAATGAAGTGATTACATTGCAATGGGAGGCATTGATACTGATGTTATAAATAAAGTGTGATGGATTTAGTTTATTTAATTGTAAGAAGTGCAGAAAATAAAATGAATAAATATGGGTAGTGCAGCAGTATGTAATGTATCAACGAAGAATTGTGGGAGAGCTATATTCTGGTGCACGGAAAAGAAATTTCTAGAAGGGTTATTGAGATAAGGGGGATTATAATGTCTGATATTTACGATTGGTCACTAAAGGCCGATGAGAATGCCCATTCAGATAGTATCATTAATTGGGCAGAAGGTCAGCCACCTAGTTCTGTCAATGATAGTGCGCGGGCGATGATGCAGCGTATGCGTGAATATCTTGCAGATAGTGGTGGCTCTATTGGCTCAAATTTTATGGTAAATGCGGAAGATAAAACAACATTGATCACGTTGAAAACAGCTTCACCTATAGCGAAATATAAAAATGATATCATAATACGTTTTAAGTCTCGTGGTGTGAACGTCGGCACAACGACGATAACAGTTAATAGCTTAGGGGAGAAGCCACTCTATAAAGCAACCGGTGTGGGTGTTATCCCATTAGAAGGCGGAGAGTTACAAACAAATGGTATCTATGAGATAGTATATAATAGCAATGTTTCAATGGTAGATCGTGATGGTTGGTATTTATTAAATCCTACACCTCTTCCACCACCAAAGATAGAAACCTTTCCTTGCGGGTTTATTGCAACTTTTGCTATGCAAGAAATCCCAAACGGTTGGCTTTTATGCGATGGTGCTACCTATGAACGCAAAGATTATCCGCAATTATTCAAGGCAATAGGTGATAAATGGGGAAAAGACAGTGATACAACCTTTAAAGTTCCTGATTTTAGAGGAATGTTTTTACGCGGTTTTGATGATGGTCGCGGTCTAGATGCAGATAGACTGTTTGCAAATGAGCAGCAAGATAGCATTAAATCACATACGCATATTTGCACCATTAAAGAGGCAGGTAAGCATACGCACAATTTTCAGTATGCTGGAGTTGGATGGAGTGCCAATGATATTGGCAGAAGGAACCCCTCTTATCACTATCAAACCATTACAGGGACCACACAAACAGCTGGTGCGCACACGCATGAAGTAACTCTTTCTTCAACGGGTGAAGCAGAAACGAGACCTGTTAATACAACGGTTGTTTATGCAATAAAATCATAAAGCTATTGGCTAATAAATAATTTATTCGTCATTGATGATTTTGTTAACGCGGAGTAAATCCGCGTTACTTTTTTATGTAAATAATTAAAGAGTTCACGTGCTATTAATTAATAAGATACTTGAGAGTGTTTAAAAACACTCTTTGTGGGTGATAAGGAAGCAATTTCAAATACCTGTAGGGCTGAGGGTACGGCTTGTTGCAAGAAAAAGTAAGTTGTAAGTGAGAAAACACTACTGTATTAAGAGTTCTCATTCAATATAAAATTTGATAAATTATCATTGTAAATCAATATATTATCTATTTATAACAACAGATAAAACATACGTTTTTATGAGCAAAGCAACGCCATAAAGTCACAAATAAATCTCCGATGGATTAAAAAGAGATACTAAATTCATATCAAGGGATTTAGCAAAACAACGACAATAGACACATCTGACTTTACGCCTTCTTATCATTACAGAATCATTCGTGTGCATCTTTTATGTCATTTTCATAAAGATCAGAGTGGCAGGAATAGAGAAACAATTTCTATTGATGTTATAAAAGAAAATGTAACAGCACAACAAAGTCTCAAACGTTTTTATCAAGTAAAGCCTTAAAGGCTTTTAAACACGCACATTTTCTTTCCTGAGGTATTTTGGGGGATGTATGCTCCCTTTCAAAAGATGACATACCACAATATAGAAGAGAGTTCACTCAAAGATAAAATGACTCTTGGATGTATCTGTTTATTTTATTTTGCTATGCATCTTAACTCTTTGATTTAGGCAAACAGATTTTCGGAAAATCACGCTATCTCATCGGTAAGATGCCGTTTGAGGCAGTATAAACGGAATATCTGCTTTAGGCAATTCAGAAACAATTAAAGCACAGTGATAAACATCTCGTAGATTTTGCGTTGTCAGAACAGTAGAGGCACTTCCTTCGCAATAAATCTCTCCCTGCTTTAACAATATCATTTTATCTGCATAATGTGCGGCAAGATTGAGATCATGAAGAACAGCAAGAACGCCACCACCACAACGGGCAAAGTCTTTAGCAATATCCATAACAATAAGCTGGTGTTGTATATCGAGGCTCGCAATAGGTTCATCTAATATCATCCAACGAGAAACTCCATTATAAACTGGCTCCCATATTTGACAAAGGACACGAGCAAGTTGTACTCTAGCTTGTTCTCCTCCTGATAATTGATGATAATATCGGTTGCCATAATCAGCAAGGTCGACGCGATTTAAAGCTTTTTGGGTGAGATTTTGTAATTCGATTTTGGTAATGGCAAATTGGTTTACAGAGAGACCAAGTTCCACAACTTCATGGACTAAGAATGGAAATACTAGCATTGTTGATTGCGGTAACACAGCACGCATTTTTGCCATTTCATAGGTTTTTGTTTGGCTAACATCATAACCATTCAAGGTTATTTTTCCACCATAGGGGAGTTCTCCACTCAGTGCTTTGACAAAAGTACTTTTTCCAGATCCATTGGGACCGATAATGATGGTAAGATCACCACTTTTAGCTTGGATATCTATATGGTTAAGAATCTGTTTGTTCCCGCGTTGAACGCAAATATTGACTGCCTCAATCATGAAAATTTGTTCCTCGTTTGCGGATAAGGATCCATAGGAAAAAAGGTGCACCAAAAAGTGCCGTAACGATTCCAATTGGTAATTCCGCAGGGGCAACAATTAAGCGTGCAAAGGTGTCAGCAAAAATAAGTAATGCCGCCCCCAAAAGAGCAGAATAGGGAATAAGATAACGGTGATCTGGACCAATCAGCTGACGTAAAATATGTGGAACAACAATACCGATAAAACCAATACCACCACTGACAGCAACCGCGCTACCACACATAAGTGCAACAAGAAGAATAGCGATATTTTTAATATGCTGAATATGGAAACCAATATGGCCAGCAACGGCTTCTCCAAGAGCAAGAGCATTAAGCGCTCGTGATAAAAAGGGTGAAGACAGAAGACCAACACATATAAAAGGGAGAACAAGCCAAACTTTCAACCATGTGGCACCTGCAAGAGAGCCAAGACTCCAGAAAGTAATATCACGGAGTTGTTGATCATTTGCGATAAAGATGAGTGTTCCAACAACAGCACTGCTTAAAGCACCAAGAGCAATACCTGCAAGAAGCATTGTCGCAATAGAGGTAAAATTATGATGCGTTGCTATTGTATAAAGAACAATTGTTGAGAGAAGTCCACCCCAAAAGGCACCTATGATGACGTTATAAGGCTCTAATAAAGGTACTAATGAGGCAGGGAAGGCAATACCGACAACAATTGCTAAAACAGCGCCAAGACCTGCGCCTGCTGATACGCCTACAATCCCAGGATCGGCAAGAGGATTACGGAAAAGCCCCTGCATGAGAACACCAGAGACAGCTAAAGCTGATCCAATCAATACCCCCAATATAACACGGGGGAGCCTAATATCAATAAGCACGAGATAATCACGCGTTTTACTACTCACTGAAAAGTCTTGTGTAAGTATTACATGAAAAAAATCAAAAAAAGAAACGCTTGAAGCTCCATTCAAAATTCCAGCAAAAATGCTGAAGATGAGAAATATTATAAGACCAAATAATACAATCTTTCTCAAATTTATACGGTCTATTTTTTTATTTTCTTTTGTTTTAGATGCATACATTACGGATGTGCTATCTACCATTTCTATCAGCTCTTACCATTTTTGTTTGTACCATAAAGCAGATTAATGAGCTCCCTCGATGCTTCCGCAGTGCGTGGACCAAATCCTAGAAGATACATAGCATCCATCTGTTTAATGGCATGATTTTTTGCTGCATTTGTTGCTTGAATTGCTGGTATAGCTAAAATCTTTTCAATATTAGTGTATCTCTTACCATGCTTCACAAGTAAAATAATATCAGGGTTTGATTTTAATAATGCTTCGCTATTTATTAGCTTATACCCTTTGTAATCGGTGATGGCATTGATACCACCTGAAAGCTTTATCATACTATCTGCAGCTGTATCTGTTCCAGATGCCATAATACGCCCATTTTGCACGGAGAAAATAAAAAGAACGCGCTTTGGTTTTGTCACTTTTGCTAAAAGTGCATCATTGTCCACAAAGTCACGACTTATTTTTTTTATCAATGCAGCTGCTTGTGCTTCACGATGAATGGCTTTGCCAACAAGGCGAATTTTCTCTATAACATTTTCGCGGGAGTAATTCTCTGGTATGACCACTAGAGGGATTGATGTTTTTTTAAGAATGTCAATTGTGGCAGGAGGTCCACTTCCTTCAACGAGCAATATGCCTTCTGGAGCAAGTGATAAAACACCTTCAGGTGAAAGAGCACGCATATATCCAAGCACAGGAAGTTTGAGCGCATCTTGTGGATAAACGCTAGTACTATCACGGCCAATAAGTTGATCTTGAGCTCCCAATGCATAAACGATTTCTGTAAGAGAGCCGCCAATAGAGACGATACGCGCATTTTCAGAAAAGTGTGTTGTAGGTTCAGCAATTACTGGTTGAGAAAAGGGGTGAAGAGAAAGCAATATAAAAATAAGAAAAAATCTCAGTAGTCTACACAAAATAAGCATGTTCGATTTACCTTTCTAGGCAATTGCTGTTTCTCTATACGAGGGTAAACTATTCAATAAAGAGCGCCAATCTTCACGCTCTTTCTGACCTTCCTTTCGCAGACCAAAGAACTGAACAATCATCTCGCCATTTTTATCGAAAACTTCAAGTGAACTGACATAACCGTCATTTGTAGGTTTGCGAACATGCCACACTTTATTGACCCCTGAAAGTAACAAATGCATATCGAATTTGGGATCAAGAATATTAAGCCATGGTCCCATTTGCTTAATATTTTTTACTTGTCCACTAAAAATTTGGATACACCCTCTATTGCCAACAAAGCACATAATAGGTACTCCTTGCTGTGCGACTTGGTTAAGCATCACTTCAATAGCTTCTACTCCCAATTCATTAGCAAATTCACTACCAGCATATTTTACAGCATCATGTCGATTAATTTCAAATTCCGAAATAATTTTATGAAGTTGATGTACATCAGTCATTTGCCGCCAACGATTTCGGAATTGTTCAATATCCAACTCTGTAGTATTGTCACGTTGAGTTTGGATAGAAGCGGGAAGGACGTCAAGAATAGACGACTGATCTTCATGAAGCAACTTTTCAACAAGTTCGCTCCATTTTTCCATATTCGTTGTATCTTTAGAATAGATTTTTAAAACAGCAACGCCATATTGATCAAAAAATTGCAGGCTTTTTGTAGGCTTTCCGAGAACGATCATATCATATTCAAAACCAAATTTCCATTGTTTTGAAAAAATACGCAAATCAATTTCACCAAGTGTAATAGGGACATGTTGGTTTTGAACAATTTTTTCAAAACATCCTGTTATTTCATGAACAGCATATTCATTGCGTGTCAATGCCATAACTGTTCCAAGTTGAGGAGCATTTTCTAAGAGAGTGGCAATATCAGTTTGTAGTCTCTTTGCTTTGCCGATTGTACAGTAGGCAGCAACAAGTTCTGCTTCAGATATACCAATAGAGACTGCAAAATCACGGTTCCGCATCTCTTTTTTTTCTTCACGCAAACGAATAATCATCTCGGCTGTATATAACATGGGCTTTCCTTATGTCACTTAGAGAGTTAACTTCCAAAATTTTACAATCACAACACTGGGTTGATTATTCTCAGAGAATAACTCAACCCTTCACCAAATAAACCCCTATTATAAACAGCAGAACAAGCAAAAACCGATAAATTAGAAAAAATTAAAGCTTTTCTTTCAAGTCTTCGTGATTTAAAGAACAATGAGAACAAAAACACAATAATTTACTCTTTTACCGATATAATTTTAATATTGGTCTAATAGTTAACAGAAGTGACTAAAACTTTTGCACGAACGATACCTTAAAGTTACGGCCAGGTTGGCTATAATAATCATTTGCTATTGCACTTTTACCTGAAGGAAGATCAGATACATTCCAATATTTTGTATTGAACAGATTATAAACACCAGCCCTTACAATAGGCCCTTTTTCACCAAGTGGTTTCCACCACCCTGACATATCAATAATGTTATATCCCGGAACTTTTTTGGAGTCAGATCCATTCGTAACTTTATCACGTTTTGCAGATGAAGTAAGTACGACGTCTGCCCCCCAGAATTCTTTTGCATATCCTAGTCCAATAACCGTTTTTAAAGGTGGAATTGAGTCGAGATATTCATTTTTATCAAGATCCTTTCCTTGCGAATAGACAAGAGCAAAATTGCTACGCAATCCACTATTAAAAGCCAAATGTACTCTTGCTTCCACGCCAGAAATACGTACATTCGAACGATTCATGTAATGTCGCCGTGCAAACCGGAATTCTTCTGATGGCCCTTTATCTATGGTATCTATGAAGTCTTTATACTGATTGAAAAAGGCGTTGAGTGAACCACCGAAGCTTTTATCGCCATATCTTACGCCAATATCGTACCCATTGCTCGTTTCTGCTTTAAGATCAGGGTTTCCTTTTGAGTAATAAGCAGATGGCTTGATATAAGAGACGTAAAGTTCCGAAACACGTGGTGCACGAAAAGCTTGCGCCCATTGAGCATAAAGCGTCACTTGATTGCGAATATCCCACTCCATACGTAATTTAGGAGAGAAATGTGAACCATTTCTTTCTGAAGGAAATCTGTCAGAAATCAGAGCTTTCTCATAAGAAGAAGTTTTTTGAGGGATACGTTTATACCAATCATAACGAACTCCAGGTGTTACACGGAAACGATTATGAGCAAAGCCAATTTCATTTTCAAAAGCCAAACCAAAACTGTAGCTATTTGTATCCGGTGAATCTGATCGATTAGCAGGCACAAAGAGGCATGCCTGTGCATTTTCTTCCAAATGACAATTATCTTTACCTAGCAAATAATGATGAAATTGAGATGACAAAACATCAGTGGCAAGCTTTAACGTATGGCTTACAGAGCCAATCTTCACTTTTTTGAGAGCGTGAGCATTTAAACCATAATTTGTATCACGCAGGAAATTATCCCTCAAATAATCTCCTTTTGGTGCTCTAACACGAAATCCCCTTGTAATATCAGTATTTGATTGTTTTAGCCAATAAAGTTGCCCACGAAACGCATCAAAAAGCGCATCTCCGTTGCCCTTATAGTCATAAGAAAGAGAAAGACGTTCACGGCGTTTATTGTCCTGTTCATAAACGGAACCTGGAGAGTACTTTGTGTCCATATTTAATGAATGCGTATTTTTGCTATAATCAAAGCGTTCTGCTGTAAAACCAAAACGGTGGTTGTCATTAAGATATTGATGAACTTTAAAAAGCAAATTATTTTGGTCAAAATGAGCGGGATTTTTACGTGTACGTTCACCATGGTATCCCCCTATAGTTCCCATATTTTTTCGCTCATTACCTTCCGTGTGAGATCCTTGAAAAAGCAAAAATGTTTGTTGAGCACGCACAGCAAAAGCTTGATTTATGCGCCAACTATTATCCACAGAATGATAACCACCTTTTATAAGACTACCCCAATTCTTTTCTTCAGTGATAAGGTCTTCAGGATTAAGAGTACGCAAAGCGACAACGCCTCCTAGTGCACCAGACCCATAAAGACTAGAGTCCGAACCTTGAATAATATCAAATGTGGAAAGAGCACTAAAGTCGAACGTTGTATTTCCACTATTACCACGCAATATATCATTAAGCCATGGAAGAACAATACCATCCATTGTTGTGAGGACACGGTCTGCATCTAAGCCACGAATCGCAAAACTATTCTTCTTAGAATTATAGGCTACGGACGGTTCAAGACGACTAATTTCATGGACATCACTGATTTGTTTCTCATCAATATCCTTAGCGATTTTACGATTGGTCAGAATTGTTACTGAACCTGAAGCATCCTCTATTTTTTTCCCTTTAATAACAATTGGTTTGAGCTCAGTGACAGCTCCTCTCTCACTGTTTTGCGCAAAAACAAATGAAGGTATACAGACCGACAATGCACTTAAAATCACGCAGCTTTTATGGATATTCTCTCGTTTTATTCGCATAACACATCATAACCTTTTCTTAAATATCCCCTCTCTAGCTAGAAACTTGACATATAAAAACACTTGACTCACCGAATTACAAATCAGCCAGCCAAGCAAGAGTGATTTGACCTCAGTATAAAACCACGGAGGAACCATATTAAACATGACAAAATCAGTCAAGAAAAAAGTTGCAATTTCAAAATAGCTTGTTTTAATGAATTTGAATAATAATATTAAGCCTAGAATAGCGGCGGAAGAAACTATGGATTCTACAAGTATGAGGCGATTATTAATCCTTTGGGTTGGTGCGTTTATTTGCGCTTTCTCTTTGCATATAGCATTGGGAGCACAGTTTTATTTTCATACTATTGGTGTAAGTAATAACACACACTCACCAACGATTCTTCTAACTTTTGTGCAAGAGACTGTATCTTCGGATGCTGATACAGATTCGCCGGATATTGATACAGATCTATCAAATATTAGCACTGAGGCAGAAGTATTGCAGCCTGATCCTACAGAGCAAGCGTCAGAGATATTGGAACCGATAGATAAGGCTCATCCAGAAGAGCCACAACATACTGTGGAAAAAGATAATGTTGCAGTTCTCAAATCTTTGGAAAAAACTCTTCCTCAAAAGGTGGAGCATAACCCCCTCGATAAAAAATCGATACCGATACCAAAGACTATAGTAAAAAAGAAGCCCTCTGTAAAGGCCGTACGTTCGTCTATCACCAGTCATGGTGGTGATACAGCAGCTCTTGAGGATGCGTTGTTAGTAGAATGGTTGGCAAAGGTACAGGCACAATTAGAAACGCAAAAAAAATATGTTGTAGAACGGCGTATCAGTCGTGCAAAAGGAACGGTGAAGTTAGAATTTAGGGTGCATGAGCAGGGAAGTATTTTTTCTAGCCGTGTTGTGGTCTCTGCTGGTGATCCGGAACTTGATCGGTTAGCTATGGCGGCACTTCACCGTGTCGGTTCGTTTCCTCCTCCTCCTCCAGCAAAAGTGAACAAAATTATCAGAGTATCATTGATATTTAGCTGATTTTCACAGATTTTCTGGTTAATTTTCACACACTTTGATATTTATAATTACTACGATGTTATGGTTTATGCGTTGAGAAATGAGAATGAACTACTTTAGGGTGGATTTAGGTTGTATTATTTACATCAACCAGAGAGAAGATCGGCTTTTATATCTGTTTTTCCAGTAAATCTTGCTTTATAAACCCCATAATTTTCCATAACACGCATCACGTAATTACGTGTCTCTGTATAAGGGATGCGTTCAATCCAGTCGATGACTTTATCAAGAGATTGTCCACGAGGATCGCCATAGCGTTTTATCCATTCATTGACACGACGGGGACCTGCATTGTAACCAATAAGAGTCAATACGTAAGATCCGTTAAAACGTTCTAATTGTTCTCTTAGAAAATAGGCACCTAATGTAGCATTGTAACTGGCGTCACTTCTAAGTTTTTGGGGTGACCATGTGATTGAATACTTTTTTGCAAGTGTTTTTGCTGTCGTAGGCAATAATTGGAGAATGCCTTGTGCGCCTGCTTTTGATATGGCTGTTGGATTAAACTCACTTTCTTGGCGAGCAATGGCATAAACAAGCGCTTGTCCTGCGGAAGCAACATGGGCAGAGGATGGTATCGCCCCTATAGGATGAGAAAGTGCACCAACATTTTTACCTTGAAAAACAGCGGTTTTTCCAATTTTAAGGCTGGTATAATAGTCACCATTTTTTTCTGCCATGACAGCTAGAAGAGCTAGTTCTCCAGGGCTTTCTATTTTTTCTCCCAATTCTCTATAAAAAAATTTAGCAAAATCAGTATAGCCGGCTGATTCGAGGCGTTGAATTGCTTTAATCACTTCTCGTGCGTTAAAACGTTGTCGTTCAGCGGTTGTTGGTTTTGGAAAGGAGACTTTGAGCTTTTTTTGGTTAAGCCGTGAAGCTGCTAATTGACCATAATAAGTTGCAGCAAAATAAGCTGCGCGATGAAAATAGTTTTGGGCATTTGTATGTTCTTTTAAAGCTTCTGCTGTTCGCCCCATCCAATAATATCCACGAGATGCAGAAAGAGGAGCAGAAGATAATTGAGGAATACGCGAAAAATGCTTCATTGCCAATTGAGGATCATGCAGAAACCGTAGCGCATACCATCCTGCATGAAATTCAGCATCGACAGCCAATAAAGATGTCATACCTGTATGTGTAGCAACAAGTTGATAGGCAATTTTAGGTTTGTTTAAATCAAGCATCTCACGTGAAAGGGCGCGTCGCTCTTTCCACAATGCATGAGAATTCATAAGTTTTAATGTATCTCTAGGCGTTTTCATCATGAGTGTTGCAGCTGCATTATATTGTCCAGTTCGCCGAAGATAGCGAATTCGGGCAAATTGAAAAAGAGGCTCTTTTTGCCATGATCGCTCCACAGCTTCTAATTTTTTCATGGCCCTAGGATCATTTTTTTCAACGGCAACAAAAGCATTAAAGAGAGAGTGAGCATGGGCCAATTTTGCAACGCGCTCAGCTGAATCAAAGTGATGTGTATAAAGCATAAATTGCATACGCTTCAGATGATCGATAGGTTTTAAAACAGTGCTTGCACTTTTCAAAATAAGCTCTTCTTCTTTTGCATTGAGCTTTTCTTTATGCCACCACGGTGCAATGATTTGTTGAGCACGAACGGTTTGTCCAGTTGCAATAAGGGCTTTAGCGAACAGAGCCATACCTTGTGCTGTGAGAGGAGAATGATGAGAAAATTTTTGAAGGATCACGTGTGTGAAATTGGTTTCATTGATAAGAGCACGTTCAGCATTACGTTGCATAGTGGTTATGCCTGGCCATCCTTTTAGCTCATTGATTGCATTGAATATTTCAGAGCTTGGTATATTTGCTTGGTTTGATATACCGATCGCCCATGTCAAAATATGGCGGTCAAGGCTATTCTTTACCATTGAATTACGAAGGCTTATTGTTTTTGCAATATTGTTGTTTGAAAGTGCATCTAGCCCAGCTTTAAGTTGTTTAAGTGTAGAGTTATTACTGGATGGTGGGGAACTGTAGGGAGGCGTGTGCAACTGTCTAAGAGGTTTATGTGCTTCTTTTTTTATGGCAAAGGAGGTAGGGCGAACCAAAGGGATTGGTACTTTCCTATGCAAAAGGGGTGATTGTGCCCATGCACTTGAAAATAAAATTGTTGTTGCCAGTATAAATGCAGTAAAGGTTTGTACAAAAAGGGGAACGAATAATGCACGCATAGAGAAAAAACCTTGAAACCTCATCTTTGGGAAACACCCAACAATTTCTAAAACAGAAGCGTGAAAAACGGGTTAATGTAAGCTGACACTTTAAAGAAATGTTCAGAATTGAAGGAAAGACATGCTAAATCTTTTGAGAGACATTGTGAAATACATCTTGCTTCAATTATAGAGCAAGATTATGCTTTATCATTGGTAATTTATAGAAGCTATTAAAAAAATAAAGAGAACATTACAGGGAGTTTATCATGCTCAAGGGAGCTGTGACAGCACTTATCACACCATTTGATGATGAGGGCGCTATTGATGAGAAGGCATTTTGCAATTTTATTGAGTGGCAAATTGCACAAGGTATTAATGGTGTAAGCCCTGTTGGGACGACGGGTGAAGCACCAACATTAAGTCATGAAGAACATAAGAGGGCTATAGAATTGTGTGTTGAGCAGGTTGCTAAGCGTGTTCCTGTTGTTGCTGGAGCAGGATCAAATAGCACAAGTGAAGCTGTAGAGCTTGCACAACATGCACAAAAGGCAGGCGCAGACGCAGTTTTAGTTGTCACTCCCTATTATAACAAACCCAATCAGTCTGGTTTATACAGGCATTTTTCTTCCATTGCGAAAGCTATTTCTATACCTATTATAATTTATAATATTCCTGGTCGTTCTATTATCGATATGGCTGTGGAAACGATGAGAGACCTTTGTCACGATTTTAAAAACATCATTGGTATTAAGGATGCGACGAGCAAAATTGAGCGTGTTAGTGAACAACGTGAGAAGTGTGGAAAAGATTTTGTACAGCTTTCTGGTGATGATTGTACAGCATTAGGTTTTAATGCACATGGAGGTGTAGGATGTATTTCGGTTTCGTCCAATGTTGCTCCAAAACTCTGTGCAGAACTGCACGCTGCTTGTTTACGTGGTGATTATAAAACAGCCCTAGAATTAAATGATCGTTTGATGCCTCTCAATCGTGCAGTATTTATTGAACCAAGCCCAGCAGGCATTAAATATGCTGCTGCGAAATTAGGACTTTGTGGCGATATTGTTCGCTCACCGATTGTTCCACTAGCAGATACCACAAAGAAGATTGTTGATGCTGCTCTGTGCCACGCTGGTCTGGTTAAAAAATAAAATGATATAAATAAGCCATGAATAAAAAAAAGAATGCTCCAGTACGGAAAATAATTGCTGACAATCGTAAAGCCCGTTTTAATTATGAAATTCTCGATAATCTTGAGGTTGGTCTGGTACTTCAGGGAGCAGAAGTGAAGTCTTTACGTTCCAATCATGCGAATATTTCTGAGAGTTACGCTAGCTTTGAAAATGGAGAATTATGGTTAATCAATAGCTATATTCCTGAATATACGCAAGCCAATCGTTTTAATCATGAGCCACGTCGTTTGCGTAAGTTATTAATTTCAAAACGTGAAATGGCACGTTTTTTTAATGCAACTTCTCGTGAAGGAATGACGCTTGTTCCTCTTAAACTGTATTTTAATGAAAAAGGACGTGCGAAGTTGGAAATTGCTCTGGCACGTGGGAAAAAGCTTTATGATAAGCGTGAAACTGAAAAGAAACGTGATTGGGGACGTGAAAAAGCACGACTTTTAAAAAAATATGGATGATAGGATCAATTTGTATATCTTTTTAATAGTGTTTCTCAGAAGATTTCAACATTGATCTAGATATGTTTTTGCTGCTTTGAAAATTTGATGGAACATAGCATCTGTTAAACGGCCAGTATTGGTATTATAGCGTGAACAGTGATAGCTTGAAAAGATGCGTAATCTTCCAATGTTGCTTATTTCCCCATGTCCGAAAGGATGGGCTAAAATTTTTGCATTGAGGGCACGTAATGTTGAATGATGCGCAATAGTGCCGAGGGTGATAACAGCTTTAAGTTTGGGAAGATTTGTTAAAAGAGGCGAAAAGAAATATCGGCAAGTGTTAATTTCTGCACTAGTGGGTTTATTTTCCGGCGGAACACAACGAACTGAGTTAACAATTGCTGTATCAATCAGTTCAAGATTATCGTCTGCTTTTTCTTCAAAAGTACCTTGCGCAAAACCAAACTTTTTTAAAGTGGAATACAGCAAGTGTCCAGCATAATCACCAGTAAACGGGCGACCAGTTCGATTTGCTCCGCGTAATCCAGGAGCGAGACCGACAATGAGAAGGCGGGTTGTCGTCGCGCCTTTATAGGGAAAGAACGGGCGCACCGGTGCATTATGCCAAGTCGGTTCTTTTATACGCCAATCAGCGATGAATTCGTGTAAACGGGGGCATAAATTGCAATTTTGCGGTGGTTCTGGGCAAAGAGATGTTAATGGACTATTCATGGTAGTAGGCATTAATCATTATTATAACAAAATCCTTTTGAGCTGCTTATGGGGTATACAATAGATTATATCTTTGTAAACAATCTTACGGTTAAATAGATGAGCTATTTCATAATATCGTTAAGTATTTTTGCAAAGAGAGATAAATTTGCAAATGCCCTATTTTGATGCGAAAGATGTTAAATTAACAGTGTTTAGTGGATGTAAATTTTTTAACAATTTAATTGATACGTTATCATAAATGGTGCGCATGAGATTATTCTAAAGATTTATAATAAATTTGAGTGATGAATAATTTTAAAGCCTGAAGTCTCTAGGAAGATTTATTTTGTTAGATGAGGGTACTTTATTCGTTTGAATCCGGTACATTAGAACCTTTCATGTTAGAGTGGCATTGATAACTTCTTCGAATAGGGTTTGCGCTTTTTATAAAGCTTCCAAGCTTTTTTTATAAGCTCTTTTAGCAAAAAATATTAAAGTGTATGTTGTTTTTCTTGTATTTTATTTTGATTATTGTATATAATTCACCCCTACCATGAAATTTATTGATCTTTAAGAAAGAGGCATGGATGGCACGCGTAACAGTAGAAGATTGTATTGATAAAGTCGGTAATCGCTTTGAATTGGTGCTTTTAGCAGGGCATCGGGCGCGTCAGATTTCACAGGGTGCGCAGATGACGGTTGATCGTGATAATGATAAGAATCCGGTTGTTGCTTTGCGTGAAATAGCAGAAGAGACATTATCGGCTGCTGATTTGAAAGAAGATCTTATTCATTCGTTGCAAAAACACGTAGAAGTGGATGAGCCAGAAATAGCAGGTGAACTGATTTCTCATTCAGGTGAATCTGAAGGTGTTTTTGGCACATCATCGGAAGAAGAGAGTAGTTCATTCGATTATATGTCGGAAGAGGACCTTTTAGCAGGTATTGAAGGTTTGGTTGTTCCAGAGAAAAATGACGATTATTGATTGTTTTTTGGAACAAATATACGGTATCGTGCGATAGCGGTTATTTTCTTGTCTTTTATTGAAGAGATATTCATGTTCAATAAGGGTTAGGTTATGAGAATGTAAAGGATATGCTCGTATGATGCGTCAGTGTGAGCTTGTTGGACGTGTTCAGCGTTACAAGTCTGACGTGGATGAGGCTTTGTTAAGTAGAGCCTATGATTATGCAATGCGAAAGCATGCTCACCAGAAACGTGCTTCTGGGGATCTTTATTTTTCTCATCCTTTAGAAGTCGCTGCTATTTTGATAGATATGCGGTTGGATGAAGCAACAATTGCCGTTGCTCTTTTGCATGATACAATTGAAGATACAAGTGCCACGCGAGCAGAAATTGATCAACTTTTCGGATCTGAAATTGGCAAGTTGGTTGAAGGGCTCACAAAACTTAATAAGCTTGATCTTGTATCTAAGAAGGCAGTACAAGCGGAGAATCTTCGTAAACTTCTTATAGCTATTTCTGATGATGTTCGTGTTCTTTTAGTTAAACTTGCTGATCGTCTTCATAACATGCGCACTCTTGGTGCTATGCGTGGTGATAAGCGTCGGCGAATTGCTGAGGAAACAATGGATATTTATGCGCCACTTGCAGGCCGTATGGGTATGCAGGATATGCGCGAGGAATTAGAAGATCTCTCTTTTTTTTATTTAAATCCAGAGGGTTATCGTACGATTACCAACCGGCTTTCTGAACTATCGAAGCGCAATCGTGATTTACTTTCTAGGATTGAAAATGAACTGACAAAACTTTTTTTCGAGCATGGCATTAAAGCGGACGTTAAAAGTCGTCAGAAAAAGGCTTATTCAGTCTTTCGCAAAATGGAAAGCAAGGCATTATCCTTTGAACAATTATCCGACATTTTTGGATTTCGCGTTATTGTTGGAACAGTGAATGATTGTTATCGTGCTCTTGGTATCATCCATACGACGTGGCCAATGGTACCAGGTCGTTTTAAAGATTATATTTCTATACCGAAGCAGAACGATTATCGTTCCATCCATACAACAATTGTAGGGCCTTCGAGGCAACGTGTTGAACTGCAGATTAGAACTGCCGCTATGGATGAAATTGCTGAATATGGTGTTGCTGCACATTCTATTTACAAAGACCACGGTTCTCATTATTCGACTTTGAAGTTATCAAATGAAACCAATGCTTATGCATGGTTACGTCAAACGATTCAATCTTTGTCTGATGGGGATAATCCAGAGGAGTTTTTAGAACATACAAAGCTTGAGCTTTTTCAAGATCAAGTGTTTTGTTTTACTCCGAAAGGCCGCTTGATTGCATTTCCAAAAGGCGCCACCCCTATCGATTTTGCTTATGCCGTTCATACTGATATTGGTGATTCTTGTGTGGGGGTAAAAATCAATGGTCGTATTATGCCTTTAATGACTAAATTAAAAAATGGTGACGAAGTTGATATTATACGTTCACAAGCTCAAATTCCCCCAGCGGCATGGGAATTCCTTGTTGTAACAGGGAAAGCACGTTCAGCTATTCGTCGAGCAACCCGTGCAGCGGTACGTAAGCAATATTCAGGCTTGGGATATCGTATACTAGAGCGTTCGTTTGAATATATGGGAAAACAATTTTCTGAAGATGTTCTTAAGCAAGTTTTGCCGCGCTTGGCACGCAAAGATGTGGAAGATGTATTGGCTGCTGTTGGCCGTGGTGAATTACTATCCGCTGATGTGATTAAAGCGGTTTATCCTGATTATCAAGATCACCGTGTAGTACAAAAGTCGTCTTTTAAGCCTGGGAAAGAAGGTTGGTTTAACATTGAAAATGCTCAAGGTATGATTTTTAAAGTTCCAGAAAACGAAAAGGATGCAACGGTAGAAAGGTTTCAATCCAAAGCTTTACCTATTCGAGGAACTCATGGAGATATTCCTGTACGGTTTTCTCCTGAAGGGGCAGTGCCGGGAGATCGAATTGTTGGTATTATGCAACCGGGGGCAGGGATTGTTATTTATCCGATACAGTCTTCGGCTTTGATGGCGTATGATGATCAGCCAGAACGATGGATTGATGTCCGCTGGGATATAGATGCCCAAATGAGTGAGCGTTTTCCTGCCCGGATTAATATTCTGGTTGTTAATAGTCCTGGCTCTTTGGCTGAAATTACGCAAGTGATTTCTGCTAATGATGCCAATATCCAAAATTTATCTTTTATCCGTACAGCACCAGATTTCACAGAAATTATGATTGATCTGGAAGTTTGGGATTTAAAACATTTAAATCGTATTTTTTCTCAGTTAAAAGAGGCAGGTTCGGTTAGTGTAGTACGGCGGGTTCATGGATGAAAAAGAGAGATTTTGCGATGAATACAAAAGATGTGATTGATATTTTTAAACAGGCAGATGCTATTCTGGAAGGGCATTTTATTTTAACATCGGGACGTCATAGTGCGACTTATATGCAGAAGGCGAAAGTATTCATGCATGCTGACTTGACGGAAAAATTATGTCGTGGATTAGCTGAAAAAATAAAAAAATCTGTTGAGGGAGAAATTGATTATGTAGTTGGTCCCGCGATTGGAGGACTTATTCCTTCGTACGAAACTTCACGTCATCTTGGTGTGCCTTCTCTTTGGGTAGAGCGTGTAAATGGCGTATTTGAATTGCGTCGTTTTGAAATCAAGAAGGGTGCACGAGTTGTGATTGTTGAAGATATTGTGACAACAGGTCTTTCAATTAATGAGACGGTTGAGGCTCTGGTGGCAGCAGGAGCAGATGTTTTGGCGAGTGCATGTATTCTTGATCGTTCTGGTGGCAAGGCTGATGTCGGAGTTCCGTTGGTTGCACTTGCTGAATATGAGATAGCATCTTATGCTAGTGACGCACTCCCTGTTGAACTTGCTATGCTTCCAGCGATCAAGCCAGGAAGTCGAAATATTTAATTGTCTTTCTACTTTTTTTTATGCAAAAGCTTGAAGAAATTAATTTGGATTATACGGGTTATTTCATTGTCATAAGATATATATTGAGAATCATATGCTTTTTCGTCGTCGAGAACCAGTAGATTTTATAGAACGTGTTCGACTTTGGTTATGGCCACGTCGTTCATTTTCTCGCTCATTTTGCTACATACGTAAGCGTATTTTACGTATATCAGCGACGCCTCATAAAGTTGCGTTGGGGTTTGCTATCGGCGTTTTTTTAGCTTGTTCACCTCTTTTCGGAATGCATATCATTTTGGCAATATTTTTTTCTTGGATTTTTCGTGGAAACTTTGCAGCAGCGATTATCGGGACGGTTTTTTCTAATCCGCTCACATTTTTGCTAATCGTTATGGCTGATTATAAGGTAGGCTATTTTTGTTTATCGCTTTTTAGCAATGTAAATGAGATTTCTCTTTCTCAAATTCGCTTTCTGTTTAATGGTTTGACACTGTCGAATGTATCTATGCTTTTTAAGGACGCATGGAATTCAATCATGAGACCTATGATTTTAGGTGGTACCCTTTTGGGTTTTACTCTGGGTAGCTTATCTTATATAGGTGTTTATAGAGCAATCGTCCGTTTTCAACAAAAGCGATATCAAAAAATAATAAAAAAAAAGCATTTGTGACAAGGAAATTTGGGTGATATTTTATGATCGTTGGTCTTGGAAATGATTTGATTGATATAAGACGCATTGAAAGAATGTTGGTTCGTTATGGTGACCGTTTTGTTCAACATATCTTTACTGATGTTGAGCAGACAAAATCTGAAAATCTCCGAAAAAGATCTTCTTCTTACGCCAAAAGATTTGCTGCCAAAGAAGCATGTGCTAAGGCTCTGGGGACAGGAATCGCTTGTGGTGTGAGTTGGAAAAACATGGGGGTAGTCAATTTATCATCCGGAAAACCAATTATGAAATTAACAGATCGTGCGCAAATACAATTACAAAAGTTATTACCTCCTCATCATGAGGCTGCCATTCATCTTAGTATAACGGATGATTTTCCTTGGGCGCAGGCATTTATTATTATCGAAGCGCTTCCACGTGGATAGATATTGCAGGAGATTGTACTTTTGTTATTTAAACATTATGATAAAAAATAAGTTATATCTGTTATGGGAAGGTAGTCTGTAATGATCCAGAAAGAGAAAATGCGTAAAAAGGAAGAAAAAGGTGGAATTCTTGAATTTATTTTAGTTTTAATACAAGCTCTGTTTTTAGCTGGGGTTATTCGTACACTTTTTTTTCAACCTTTCAGTATTCCTTCTGGCTCAATGCGTCCTACTTTGCTCGTGGGGGATTATCTTTTTGTTTCTAAATATGCATATGGGTATTCTCGTTTCTCCATACCCTTTTCTCTCCCTATTTTTTCAGGACGTATTTGGGCATCTCAGCCTCGGCGTGGAGATGTTGTGGTTTTTCGTTTACCCAGTAATCCAGAAATTGATTATATAAAACGTGTTGTTGGACTACCAGGCGATCGTGTACAAGTTCGTCAAAGTGTTCTTTATATTAATGACGAGGCTGTTTCACGCCACTTTATGGGAAAGGTTGATAATTCTGATATAACAGAGGTTAATTACCCTGTTGACGTTTATCGTGAGACAATGCCGAATGGTGTTAGCTACAATACACTTGATTTAGCTTTTATCCCGCAAGTGGATGACACGAAAGTTTTCGAAGTTCCATTAGGGCATTATTTTATGATGGGTGATAACCGTGATAATTCAGATGATAGTCGTTTGGATGTGGGCTATGTTCCAGAGGAGAATCTTATTGGTCGAGCAAGTATAATTTTTTTCTCTATAAGTAATGGTTCAAGTGCTTGGCAGATTTGGCGCTGGCCATTTGATATACGTTGGAATCGTTTGTTTTCTTTTATCAATACCGTTCATGATTTACCGCTTGTCAAGCAAGGGATCAACGATGAAGCGTCCAATGATTGATCAGCTTGAAAAACTGACGGGGCATCATTTTAAAGATGAAGAGAGATTAAAAAAAGCATTAACACATTCTAGTGTACAAGATTCTGGGCAGGGAAATTATGAGCGGTTGGAATTTTTAGGTGATCGGGTTCTAGGGCTTTTGATTGCAGAAATGCTGTATCAATTTTTTCCACAGGCAAGTGAAGGGGAATTATCAGTACGTTTAAATGGTTTAGTTAATGCACAGACATGTGCTGATATTGCGCAAGAAATGGGCTTACCTGATATGATCCATGTTGGTTTTGAGATGAGAAACTTCGAGGGGCGTCGACTTACAAATATGTACGCTGATGTGGTTGAAGCTTTGATTGCTGTGATGTATCTTGATGGAGGATTGGAGAGTGTTCGTCCCTTTATTCGAAGATATTGGCAAAGTCGGGCAAAGCAGATGGACGCTGGTCGACGTGATGCCAAGACAGAGTTGCAAGAATGGGCGCATATACAAGGCGGTGTACAACCACATTATCGAGTTATAAAGCGTTCTGGTCCAGATCATAATCCTGTTTTTATGGTAGAGGTGAGCATTTTAGGTTTTGCACCGGAGATTGGGCAGGGAAATTCTAAGAGATGTGCTGAAAGAATGGCGGCTGAAAAAATTTTACGGCGAGAGGGAATATGGGAAACAATAGGAAAAAGTAATCATGAATGACCTTCCCAAAACGCGTTCTGGTTTTGTTGTGCTTATTGGAATGCCTAATGCCGGTAAATCTACGTTGGTTAATCAGTTAGTTGGGACGAAGATTTCAATTGTAACGCATAAGGTACAAACAACGCGAACTTTAATTCGTGGTATTGTTGTTCATGATAATGCGCAAATTGTGTTGGTTGATACTCCAGGTGTTTTTCGTCCCCACAAGCGTTTAGAACGTGCTATGGTGTCTGCTGCTTGGGGAGGTGCTAAGAGTGCTGATGTCCTTTTAGTTTTGATTGATGTTCAAAGTGGTCTTTCGGATGAAGTTTGTAAAATGTTAGATATTGTGAACAATATTAAACAAGATAAGATTCTCGTTCTTAATAAGATTGACACAGTCGTTAAATCATCCCTTTTAGCGTTAACCTCTCAAATTAATGAGCGAGTGACGTTTGTGCAGACATTTATGATTTCGGCTTTAAATGGTTCTGGTTGTAAGGATTTGCTTCATGTATTAAGTACAATGATGCAGGAGGGGCCTTGGTATTATCCGGAAGATCAAATTTCAGATATACCCATGCGTCATCTTGCTGCTGAAATCACGCGTGAAAAGCTTTTTCTCCGTCTCCATGATGAACTTCCTTATACTTCAACAGTCGAAACAGAAAGCTGGGAAGAGTATTCGGATGGTTCAGTTAAAATTAATCAAGTCATTTATGTAGAGCGTGAGAGTCAAAAAAAAATTGTTTTAGGAGCAAAAGGCGATACAATTAAAGCGATTGGACAAGCTGCACGTAAAGAATTAATGGAAATTATGGAACAGAAAGTCCATCTTTTTCTCTTTGTGAAAGTGCGTGATAATTGGGATACCGATCCAGAGCGTTATCGCGAAATGCGATTGGATTTTTGAAAACAAAATGAAATGGAAAGAACAAGCCATTATCCTTGGGACACGCCAATATGGTGAAACAAGTGTTATTCTTGAAATTATGACGCGTCAGCGTGGGCGTTATATGGGAGTAGTAAAAGGGGGACGTTCGCGTCGTCTGGCAGCTCTTCTTCAACCTGGGAATTTTGTTGAGGCTGAATGGTGGGCACGTTTAGACGAACATTTGGGGCTTTTTCGGCTTGAAGCGCTTAACTTACATGCTGCACGATTAATTCTTTTCCCAGAGGCACTCTATACTCTGCAGTTGATAGCTTTTCATTTACGCCTTCTTCCTGAGCGTGATCCGCATCCCATTTTATACGATATTTTATATCTCTTTATGCAAAATTTTGACGAGCGGTTTATAAATGCAGAATTGCTTGTACGTTTTGAAATGCGGCTTCTTGAAGAACTTGGCTTTGGCCTTGATTTGTCTCATTGTGCTGCAACGGGCAGTACAGAAAGACTTTGTTATGTATCACCAAAATCAGGACGAGCTGTATGTGAGGAGGCGGGACGCCCTTGGAAAGAGAAACTTCTCATTTTACCACAGTTTCTTGTGCAAAGAACGACACGTCCTGTAAATTTTAATGATATAATAAACGGTTTCATTCTAACAGGTTTCTTTTTAATGCGTCATGTCTGGGAACCACGGGATATAAAGCAGCCATCAGTACGCATGAATTTGATACAATTATTTGAACGCCAATTTCATATGCAAGCATTAATTTGTTGATTTGATAAATTGATAAATAGTCAATAAAATATGAAAATGCGAATCTTGAAAACAATTTCTGAAGTACGTCGATATATTGCAGAAGAACGGTGTTTAGGACTTTCGATTGGTTTTGTTCCAACGATGGGGGCATTGCATGAAGGTCACTTGGCATTAGTGCAGCAAGCCAAGGAAACGTGTGATAGAGTATTTGTTTCTATTTTTGTCAATCCAAAACAATTTGCTCCCAACGAGGATTTTGATAAATATCCAAAAGATTTGATGGGTGATTATGCTTTGTTGAAAAAAGCAGGAGTTGAGTATGTTTTTGCACCTTCTCTAGAAGAAATGTGGCCACTAGGAAATGACACAGTTGTGAAGGTGGGAAAGTTATCACGTATTTTGATAGGGAGATTACGTCCAGGGCATTTTTGTGGTGTGACTAGCGTTGTTGCTAAGCTTTTTAACATTGTTCAGCCAGATAAGGCTTTTTTTGGAGAAAAGGATTTTCAACAAATTTTGATTATTCGTCGTATGGTTGAAGACTTGGCTTTTCCTATTGAAATTGTTGGAGTGCCTGTTTTACGTGAAGAAGATGGACTCGCCTGTTCTTCACGTAATCAGCTTTTAACATTAGAAGATCGTAAAGCTGCAAAAATTATTCCTCAAAGTGGTAAGACTGCTGAAAAGTTTTATCACCAAGGTGAACGCTCGGTTGATAAATTATGCAAAATCGTGCGTGATATTTTACAGCAAGAATCGCGCGCAATCATTGAATCGGTGGATTTGCGAGATATGGAAACCTTATGCGAGGTTAAGGGGAGATTAAAAAAACCTGCAGTTTTGCTTCTCACCGTCCGCTTTGGTACAGTGAGGCTTATTGATCAATACATATTGCAAGAGAAGCCTGAAAATGAGTGTACATAATAAAACTACGAAACGTATAACTTCTTCTGAAATACGATCAAGAAAAGGGCAACAACCGATTGTTTCTTTGAC
Organism: Bartonella sp. DB5-6; assembly: GCF_000278115.1. Classification (GTDB taxonomy): domain Bacteria; phylum Pseudomonadota; class Alphaproteobacteria; order Rhizobiales; family Rhizobiaceae; genus Bartonella; species Bartonella refiksaydamii. Next base: position 292,681 of record NZ_JH725114.1, on the reverse strand, counting down.
GGCTTATCAGGCTTATACTGCACGAATTGCTGACCCATATTGTGATTTACTTTTGGTTGGTGATAGTGTTGGTATGGTTGTGTATGGGTTTGAGACAACACTTCCTGTTAATTTAGACATGATGATTTTGCACGGACAGGCGGTTGTGCGTGGGTCCAAGAAAGCTCTTGTAGTTGTTGATATGCCTTTTGGTTCTTATGAAGAAAGTCCAGAACAAGCTTTTTCTAATGCGTCGCGTATTCTTGTAGAAACAGGGTGTGGGGCAGTTAAGCTTGAGGGCGGTGTTTATATAGCAGAAACAATTGATTTTTTGTGTAAACGTGGTATTCCAGTTATGGGGCATATCGGATTGACACCACAGGCGGTAAATCGTTTTGGCGGTTTCAAAACACAAGGACGCAAGGAGAGTGATTGGCAAAGGATTGAAGCCGACGGGACAGCGATTGAAGAAGCTGGTGCTTTTGCTGTGGTTGTGGAAGGAGTTGTCGAACCTTTAGCGGTGGAGATTACAAAAAAACTTTCTATTCCGACCATTGGTATTGGTGCGTCTAATCAGTGCGATGGACAGGTATTGGTTATGGAAGATATGTTGGGCTATGGTACTTATGTACCAAAATTTGTGCGTCGTTATGGTGCTCTTGAACAAGCAATGGAGACCGCGATCAAGAATTATGCAGAAGATGTCGTATCGCGTGCTTTTCCAGCTGATAAGGAAGTTTATAAACTGAAATAAAATCCACTTTAATATGAAAAGTTTGCCAAGGGTACATTTGTTATCGGGCTTTGATAATGAATGTATACTCTTTCATATATTTCTTGTTTGTATTCAAGTTGAGCTGTAATTTTTAATATATCATTTCATTTATATATTATTGACTCGTGAACTCATAAAGGTTTCGAAGTTTTTATTGATAATATATCACAAAAACTTAAAATTAATAATATGTGCTTTTCGTTAGTTTTAAGCTGTAAGTTATTATAGAGGTAGAAGTTGTAGAGTATAACAATGTCTATAGGATAATGTACGAAAGAGGGAGAATTATTCTTTTTATAATTTCATTCAAGTAAGCGTTAAAGAGAAAAGGCAAAAACTTAATACATGCATTCTTCTCAACTAAAATAATAAAGGATGAATGATACAAGAAGAATATTAGTACACTCTCTGGGCATCAAGGTTACTAAAACGGATTAAAAAGGTATTTTCAATTTGTTGTGTAGAGTGTGGTTGCAAATTGAGATCATCGGGTAAAATATTATTTGGAGAGCCAAAATAACGAAGAGCTTCTTCTGTATTAAATCCAGCAAGCGTGATAGCTTCGTAGAATGCTGCAATGCGATCAGCTTGTTTGATTTTTCTTAAGAGCTTTTGAGAAGGATTAACGGGGAGGGAAAAGCGCATGTGGATAGCATCTTGTAGACGTCTTTCGATGCGCTCATATTGTTTTCCTATGACAGCTTTAAAGGGCGAAATCATATCACCGATGACATATTCCGGTGCATCGTGAAGAAGGGCACACAAGCACTCATTGCTACATGATTGGGGAAAAAGCTTTTGAAATATTTGTTCTACCAAAAGTGAATGTTGTGCAACAGAATAGGCATGTTCTCCTCGTGTTTGACCGTTCCAACGTGCAACACGGGCAAGTCCGTGGGCAATATCTTCGATTTCAATATCAAAAGGAGAAGGGTTTAACAAATCGAGACGCCGGCCAGAAAGCATTCTTTGCCAAGCACGTACTTCTCCATTTTTTGATAATTCAGTTTTAGCCATTAGTGCGTTTCCACAGTGCTTTCAGGGAAGGTAAAATTCATATTCTCAGCAATGCTTATTGTGACGGGAGAATTTTCTACTGTAAATGGGATATTGTTATTCATAGCATCTCTGACATGATCTATGCGTATTAAAACTAGGGCTTCGTTTGCAGCACATGTCCCTAGGGAACCAAGTATTTTTGTTCCTGCTTTAACGCTGGAGCCTTGGGTTAATTCGTGCTGGCTTTTTACGACTAAAACACGGCGACGTGCCGCGCGACGATGATGTATTCTTGAAACAACTTCTTGCCCGATATAGCAACCTTTATTAAATGCTAGCCCACTGATTTGATCGTAATTAATATCATGAGGAAAGACTTTACCTATTTCGTAATCTTGACCGCTTTCTGCAATTGCATAACGAATACGTAATCGATCCCACTTATCATTATATTCTGGAGCAAAAAAAGGTATTTTTCCATAGGATCGTATTATTTTTTCTTTTTGTGTAAATCGCTTATCAATAAAACTTGAATCAAAATTTAAAGTATTTGATTCATTATTCCAAAAAACTGTAACAAGTTTTTGTAATGGTTGTGTAATTTCTACTTTCGTATGCAGCTTATAAAGAAGCAGACGCTTGTAGAGGGTATCAGCTAAAGATGCAATGATATCAATCAGATAACCATCATCTCTTTTACCGATAAGAAAATCAGCAATAACCTTTCCTTGTGGAGATAAGAGAGCTCCAGGGAAAATTTCTTGTGGGCCGATTTGTGTCACATCTGTCGTGATAAGGACTTGAAGAAAATGTGTTGCTTCTTCACCAGTAACTTTAATAATTCTACGGTTTTTAAAGAGAATGGCATTTTGTTTTTCAATCATGGTTCTTGCCTTTTTGCCTAAAGTTACATAATCGATAAAGAAAGGATATATGAGGAGCACGGCTATGTTTAAAACATTTGATACAATTTTTAAAGGCGCAACAGTGGTAAATCATGATGGAAGGAGTAAGCGTGATATTGGTATTACAAATGGCCGCATTGCTGAAATTGGGGATCTTACATGTGTATCTGCTAGTGAAGTAATTGATTGTACAGGGCTTCACATTTTACCAGGGATTATCGATAGTCAAGTTCATTTTCGTGAGCCAGGCAATGAACATAAGGAAGATTTAGAAAGTGGTTCCTATTCCGCGGTTTTAGGGGGGGTTACAGCAGTATTTGAAATGCCTAATACCAATCCATTAACCACATCGGAGGAAGCTTTGTCTGATAAAGTAAAACGCGGGTTTCATCGGATGCATTGTGATTTTGCTTTTTGGGTTGGAGGAACACGTGAAAATGTATATGAATTAGCCGAGTTAGAAAGACTTCCTGGAGCTGCTGGAATTAAAGTTTTTATGGGGTCTTCTACGGGTGATCTTTTAGTGGATGATGATGAGAGTGTGCGTCTTATTTTGAAGAATATTCACCGTCGTGCAGCTTTCCATTCTGAAGATGAGGCAAGGCTCAGAGAGCGTAAAATGTTGTGTATCGAAGGGGATGCATCATCACACCCAGTTTGGCGTGACGAAGTCGCAGCACTAAAATGTACACAGCGCTTGGTGAAAATCGCGCATGAAACGAGGGCGCGCATTCATGTGCTTCACCTCTCTACTGCGGAAGAAATTGATTTTCTAAAAAAACATAAAGATGTGGCAACCATTGAAGTTACGCAGCATCATTTGACGTTAACTGCTGATGATTATTTGCAGTTTGGCACATTAATTCAGATGAATCCACCTATTCGTGAAAGCCGCCATCGTGAGTCTCTTTGGTACGGCGTTCAGCAGGGTATTATTGATGTGTTAGGTTCTGATCATGCTCCTCATACGCTTGAGGAAAAGCTTAAAACTTATCCAACTTCACCTTCAGGGATGACTGGTGTACAGACAACAACGGCAATTATGCTAACACATGTAAATGCAGGAAAGATCTCTCTTGAACGTTTTGTTGATCTCACTTCACATGGTCCTAGCCGGATTTTTGGTATAAGCTGTAAAGGGCGCCTTGCTGTTGGATATGATGCCGATTTAACCATTGTTGATCTTAAGCGGGAAGAAATTATTACGAATGCATTAATTGGTTCGCGTGCCGGTTGGACACCTTATGATGGTCAAAAAGTTAAAGGTTGGCCTGTTGGGACCATTATTCGTGGTATGCGTGTCATGTGGGAAGGCGAAATTGTCACACCTTCGCAAGGTGAGCCTGTTAAATTTATAGAAGCTTTGGCGTGACAAGATTAAGATTTAGGAGGCTTTGTAGAATAATTTTGTGCGTGTAGAAAGTTCTCATAACGATTTTGTGAAGACAAGCTATCTTGAAAGCTTGAGAATTTTTCTATGGGTTAATTGTTAAGACGCGTAAGAAGGCTTTCGGACAAGGCTCTACCCTCTTTAACGTATCTTTTATTTGCTTCAATTGCTGATCGTGTACAACGATGATAATTTTCTGAAAAGGCACGATACGCTTCATTAAATGCTTCGTAAAAATAAGCGCGTCTTTGTGGCATTGGTTGTTCTGCTTCGATCAATGCGGTCATGTAGTCATACCATTGGTTTGTTGGAGTCTTACAAAGATTATGCAAATAGTGCAGAGATCCCAAAATTTCTGCTAGTCGTAGCAATTTTGTTTCATAGGGAGGAGATTGTTGCGCAAAAGTTGGTGTTAAAGCTAGAAAAAATGTTAAAAAAGTAATATTTATCAGTATATTACGCATTGTTTTACTTTTCCTTTTTAGTAAGACTTTGTAGATTCCAATCGCGGATAAAATGGTTTTGTTGTAGAGAATATGTTAAAAAAATAGGGCGAAAATGCTTTGTGTATTATTACCAATAGTGAGTGTGTTATAGAATTTAGGGCATGAAAGAGAATAAGGAAACCATCATGAGGTTATAAAAAGTTCCGACAAATCTTTATGTGATTAAAGATTTTAGATTTTTTATATGTAATTCGTTTTTTGTATGAATTTACGTTATATAGCGCGTTGCAAATTTTCTCTTAAGACAGTTTTCTCATCAAGGAAAGGCACGCTTTTTATCGATAAAATGCTCTTATCCAATCAAATAAATTGGATTGTTTTTGTGACAGATGATGGATACATCTTAGATGAAGGGGGGAAGTTATGAGGATTTTACATAAGAGACATGAAAGTTTTAACCTAACTACATAATGCAATAATCTTGGGTAAGATTCATCATGCAGAATGGTGAGTAATATCGCTAACGGAGTATAATTTATGAGAGAGTTGCGATTTTATAATACGCTTACACGTAAAAAAGAAAATTTTACACCGATAGATGTAACTAAGGTACGCCTTTATGTTTGTGGCCCAACGGTTTATGATTATGCGCATATAGGAAATGCACGTCCTGTGATCGTTTTTGATATTTTATTTCGCTTATTGCGTCATGTTTATGGCAATGATCATGTTATATATGCACGTAATATTACAGATGTGGATGATAAAATTAATGCACGAGCAGTTTATGAATATCCAGAGCTAGCACTTAACGAAGCTATTCGCCAATTGACGGAACATACATATTTTCAATTTCAACAAGACACACTAGCACTTGGTTGTTTACTGCCCACGAGTCAACCGCGTGCAACTGATCATTTAGGAGAAATGCGCTCTTTGATTGAAAGGTTACTTGAAAAGGGGCATGCTTATAAAGCGGAAAATCATATATTATTTTCTGTGAGCAGCATAAAAAAACATCCCCATTATGGGGCATTTGCAAGACGCTCTTTAGGTGAAATGAGAGCTGGTGCACGTGTTGATGTAGCTGCTTATAAAAGGGAAGAGATGGATTTTGTTTTATGGAAGCCCTCTGTGGAGGGGGAACCAGGTTGGATATCGCCAGCAGGAATTCCTGTCTTAGGTCGTCCGGGATGGCATATCGAATGTTCTGCGATGTCGATGGCAAAGCTGTTAGCACCCTATGGTGGTGGTTTGTTCTGTGATGATCCGACAGCGAATATTTTTGATATCCATGGTGGTGGTATCGATTTGATTTTTCCTCACCATGAAAATGAGATTGCACAAAGTTGTTCAGCTTTTGGAACTGAGCGGATGGCTAATCTTTGGATGCATAATGGTTTTTTGCAAGTTGAAGGCAAAAAGATGTCTAAAAGCCTTGGAAATTTTATAACTATTCGTTCTATTTTAGAGAGTGATTTGGTTGAGATTAGTAGTATTTTAACAGAAGAAATGAAGAAAAATTGGGTTGGTTTGTCTGCACGTTTTTCGATGTTACAAACGCATTATCGTGAACCGTTAAATTGGACAGCTCAACGTTTGGCACAGTCTAGTAGCGAACTCTATCGTTGGTATCAATTGCTTCGCTGTGAAAAAGAAAGAGTAAGAAACAACGAATCGATTGATGAATCTTTGCTAAACGCACTCAGTGATGATCTTAACACTCCGAGTGCATTTACTCTTTTGCGAAAATTTTATAAAGCAGGAAATGCTACAGCTCTCGCAAATGGGATGAATTTATTTGGGCTCTTGCGGCAAGAGTGGATTAGAGATGTAGAATGCCCATTGTTTGTAAGAAAAATTTCCCTTGATAAAAAAATTATCGATCAACGCATTGCCGAAAGGTTACAGCTTATCCATAATAAAGAGTGGGCAGCTGCGGATACAATTCGTGATGAGCTTGCAGCCGAGGGGGTTTTACTCAAAGATAGCAAGGATTCACAAACTGGTGAACGTATAACCGTGTGGGAAATAAAACGCTTATAATTTCCGTATTCTAGCAGCTTTCATAACAAGGGAGAAAGTTTGATGGATTTTTTATATCATTACGGGTATGTCACATTTAAATTGGTTGTAGGTCTTATAGCCTTCCTCCTGATTTTAAGAACAACGGGACGCGGAAGCCTCAGTCAAATGACACCAGTTGATTTGGTAAGTAATTTTGTGATGGGGAGTATCATTGGAGGAGTTGTTTATAATCCGAATATTAGTAGTGTTCAATTGCTGATTGTTTTATGTATTTGGCAAGCTTTGGTGACATCTCTTAATTTTTTTGCACGCTACTCAGTTTTTTTTCGTCGTCTTATTGCAGGGCGAAATATCACATTAGTTTTAGATGGTATATTTCAAATAGATAAGATTAAGAATTTGGGTATCAGCGTAAATGATTTGATTACAATGTTGCGAATTAAAGGTTGTAGTTTACATGAAGCCGCTTTTGTTCATTTAGAAACCAGTGGTGAGTGTTCTGTCGTTAAAAAGGACGAGGGAAAGAAGTCTATCATTTTAGTAGAAAATGGCGAAATTATCGATGATGGACTTAAAGAGATTGGTAAATCAAAGACGTGGCTTCAAGCAGAATTGAAAAAAAAGCGTGTAAAAATTGAGAATTTATTTGCAGCAGAATGGTATGAGCGTACAGACCAAAATAATAAATCTTATGGCGGATTATTTCTTGTTCCTTTTTCAGAAACAGTCTAACCTCAAGGTTAAGGCGTATAGTTTGCCGGAGGCATATACAAAGAGATGATATGATCTGTAAACAGCAACAGGATAGTTATCGTCTGTTGAGTGAATATAAAATAGTAAGGACGTTATGGAACAGAGTGAAATGACAAAAACCGTGTCATCAGGTACGGGGCAAACTCTACGTACGCTTTATAATTTATGGCCTTATATGTGGCCGGTAGATCGGCGCGATCTGAAAATCCGTGTACTATGGGCGATATTTTATCTTATTTTAGCCAAGCTCGTTCTCATATGTGTGCCATATTTTTTTAAATATGCTACGGATGCACTTGATGCAAGCATTAAGCTCCCTGTATGGTTTCCATCCAATTGGGCTATTCCCATCATCTTGGTTTTAGCATACAATGTTACGCGTATTATTCAGGCTGGATTAAACCAGTTACGTGATTCCATTTTTGCAACCGTTGGTCAACACGCTATTCGCCAATTAGCCTATAAGACTTTTGTACATATTCATGAATTGTCTTTGCGATTTCATCTAGAAAGGCGAACGGGCGGACTTTCTCGTGTGATTGAGCGTGGTACGAAGGGAATTGAAGCTATCGTCAGATTTTCAATTCTGAACACAGTGCCAACAGTTTTAGAATTTGTTTTGACAGCATTTGTATTTTACATAAGCTATGGATGGCATTATTTATTCATAGTTGTAACAATGGTTGGTTTGTATATTTGGTTTACAATCAAGGCAAGTGATTGGCGCATTCGAATTCGGCAAAAAATGAATATTGCAGATACTGAGGCTAATACGCACGCTGTTGATTCTCTTTTGAACTTTGAAACTGTCAAATATTTTTGCAATGAAACTCTGGAAGCGCGTCGATTTGATTCTTCTATGGCAAATTATGAAAAAGCGGCAACAAAAATTTGGACATCATTAAGCTGGCTTAATTTTGGTCAGGCTCTTATTTTTGGTATTGGAATGACTATTCTGATGTTGATGTCAGCTTATGAAATTTTTCATAAGACCCAGACTTTAGGGGATTTCGTTTTTATTAATGCGCTTTTAATACAGCTTTCTATTCCGCTGAATTTTATTGGTTCAATTTATCGTGACGTTCGACAAGGATTAACTGATATAGAAGCCATGTTTGATCTTTTAGATGTTCAGCAGGAAATCATTGATAAATCAGATGCCAAACCATTGATAGTGCGTGATGGTAGTATCCGGTTTAGTCAGGTAAAGTTTTCCTATGATCCGACTCGCCAGATTCTCAAAGATATTGATTTTGAAATCCCTGGAGGCAAAACAGTTGCAATTGTTGGTCCATCAGGTGCTGGTAAATCGACAATTTCTCGATTACTTTTTCGTTTTTACGATGTGGATGCGGGTTCCATTACAATTGACGGGCAAGATATTCGTGATGTAACACAGAAAAGTTTGCGTGAAGCTATCGGAATGGTACCGCAGGATACGGTGTTATTTAATGATACAATTGCATATAATATCTGCTATGGGCGCCCAAGTGCTACAGAGGAAGAGATGTGTAAAGCTGCTGAAATGGCACAGATATCACAATTTATTGGGATGCTTCCAGAAGGATTTCAATCTATGGTAGGTGAGCGTGGACTCAAACTATCAGGTGGAGAAAAACAACGTGTGGCTATTGCACGGACACTGTTAAAAGCTCCTCCACTTCTTATTCTAGATGAAGCAACTGCGGCTCTTGATACGACAACGGAACAGGAAATTCAACAAGCATTGGATATCGTAAGCCGTGGACGGACAACATTGATAATTGCGCATCGTCTTTCTACTGTTATAAATGCGGATGAAATTTTAGTTCTCAAAAATGGCCGTATTATTGAAAATGGGACTCATGCAGAGCTTTTACGTAAGAAAGGTTTATATGCTTCAATGTGGAATAAGCAGCTTGAAGCATCGCAAGCTGAAGAAAAATTACGTAAAATGCGTGAAGAAGATGAGGCAGGCGTTGTTAATCGTAAAAAATAAGCTGCGCAAAATGTAACTTATAACTTTATATGGAGCGATTGATTAAGTACAAATAAGGTAAGGAGGAACAAAGAGATTTATTACTTGTTTAAGTTATACTATGAATAGGAAATTACATGAGTGTTCTACAATCGATCCATAATAGCTTTGTGCCAATTCATAAAGAGGGTTATCCTTTTATTGTAGTGTTTTTTATTATTTCGCTCATTTTTGGTTGGGTATGGAGTCCGTTGTTTTGGTGTGGTCTTGTTCTCACGGTGTGGTGTATATACTTCTTCCGCGATCCGGAGCGTGTGATCCCTTTGAATCCCAATTGGGTTATGTCTCCTGCTGATGGGCGGATCTCGTTTGTTGAGCCATGTGTCCCGCCTGAAGAATTAGGATTGGGTAGTAAAGAAATGATCCGTGTTTCCGTATTTATGGATATTTTTTCGTGCCATATTAACCGTATTCCCATAAGTGGTACAGTAGAATCTATAGTTTATCACCCAGGTCAGTTTAGAAATGCCGAGCTTGATAAAGCTAGCCAGTTTAATGAGCGTAATGGGCTGGTGATTGACAGCATGCACGGTAAAATTGGTATGGTACAGATAGCTGGGATGGTTGCTCGCAGGATTGTTTGTTGGTCAAAAGAAAAGGATTCCGTCATTACTGGAGAACGGTTTGGATTGATTCGATTTGGTTCTCGCCTTGATATTTATGTACCCACTGAAATGAAATTGCGTGTTGCGGTTGGACAGACAGCAATTGCTGGAGAAACAGTGCTAGGCTCTTTTGATGATAAGAGTGCTACAACTGACTTCAGATTTGATTAGGACAAACAATGAAAAATTTTTCACTATTTTCTTCATTTAATCCTGAGGGGCAGCATGATGATGCTGCAAATCGGTGGCGTTCACCTATACCCATGCGATATATCATTCCTAATATTATCACTGTTTTGGCGATTTGTGCAGGAATGAGTAGCATTCGTTTGGCTTTTGAGCATCGCTATGAGGCTGCTATTTTAATGGTTCTTTTGGCAGCAATCCTAGATGGTGCTGATGGTCGTGTTGCTCGTCTGATGGATGGGAGTTCATCTTTTGGAGCGCAGATGGATTCTCTTGCTGATGTGGTTAATTTTGGTGTTGCACCAGCGCTTATTGTTTACTCCTTTATTTTGACTCAAGCTCATCAAGTAGGTTGGGTAGCAGCCCTTGTCTATTGTGTTGCTTGTTGTTTGCGGTTAGCGCGTTTTAATGTGATGTTAGATAACATGGATATACCAAAATGGCAGGAAAATTATTTTATTGGCGTTCCTGCACCGGCAGGGGCGTTGTTACTTTTATTGCCTATGTATCTAGGAGTTCTTGGTTTGATGCCGAGTTGGGGCTGGGCGTTATTTTTTAGTCTTTATACTGTGATTATTGCTTTTCTATTGGTTAGTCGTTTACCGGTATGGAATGCAAAAACAATTGATCAAAGTTTGAGGCGTGATATTGTCGTACCGTGCATATTGGGCGTTGTTATTTATGTAGGTTTTCTTGCAACTTACACATGGCACACTTTATTGATTACAGCTGTTGGCTATATGATTTTTCTCCCCTGTAGTTTCATAGCGTATAATAAACGGGCTGCTTTGGAAGAAAAAAAGAGCAGCGCTAAAACTCCTCAAGAATCATAAAACTTTATATTTTATTTTTGAAAAAGAATAATAGAAGTAGAGAGAAGTTTAATTCAGTTTGATCATTTCATATCTATGGCTATGGATTAATGGAGGCACATCTCTTACTAAGAATACTATACCATTTATCTGCAGTTCATGGATTTTCTTTAAAAAATATATTTGTTTCTCTAAAGCTTATTTTACAACGGAAACTTGTAAAGGATATAACGAGAAGTCCATAGCGTTCTGCTATCTTTACGGCTTATGAGGATATAAGCTTTGCACCATCATTATAATTTTATAAGCTCCCAATGTACACAACTACTCCTTGCATTTAGACTCTCCATGAGAGGCGTATCTACCTTCCTTTTAAATGTCCTTTATCCACACATTGATTCTTCTTATGATGGACAAGAGATTCTCTCTCATGCATCATAAAAGAATTCGATATGAAAAAGTTTACTGTATTCAGAATTTTCATTCAAGTCGCAAAATAATAAATTATTCTTATAAATCAAAGCGTTGACTTAATAAGGTATATGGTAATCCATAAACCGATTTTTACGGACATTAAATAGTCTTCCTGTCTCTTTTAAATTAGGCGATGATAAATGAACTATTTTTGTTGCAACTTCTTGTGGTGAAGGGAGAGTCTGAGGATCCTCACTAGGCATGGCTTGTGCACGCATGGCAGTACGTGTTGCACCGGGGTCAACACAATTAATTTTGATAAGGGTTTGCTTTAACTCTTCCGCCCAACAACGAGCAATAATTTCTAAAGCAGCTTTAGAGGCTGCATAAGGTCCCCAGAAAGCGCGTGCAATATGAGCGACACTTGAAGATAGCAGAATCACTCGTCCAGCATCAGATTTACGCAATAAAGGTTCCATGGCTTTCATTAAGCGCCATTGGCTTATAAGATTTATTTGAAAAACATCTTCAAATACCGTGTTCTCGATATGAGCTATTGGTGAGAGCGTTCCAAGAATTCCTGCATTTGCAACCATAATATCGAGTTTTTTCCAGCGATTAGCAATTGAAACACTAAGAGTATCAATGTGTTCCATATGATGTAAGTCGAGTGGGACGAGCGTTGCACAAGCACCTTTTTCTCGGATTTGATTATCAAGTTCAGTGAGTCCACTCACTGTTCGTGCAAGTGCTATGATGTGAGCACCGCGTGCTGCAAGCTCCAATGCTAAATGGTAGCCAATACCTTTTGAAGCACCAGTAACAAGTGCAACACGACCAAAGAGACTAAAATCAAGTTTTGTCATCATTAATCTCTTGTTTTAAGGACAGATGATTGATGAATTTTGGGGATGCTTTCTTGATCAACAAGATGTGTAGGGTACTGCCCAGTGAAATAATGGTCAGTAAATTGTGGATCGGCGTTATTCCGTTTTTCTCCTGCTACAGCAAGATACAGACCATCCGTTGAAAGAAATTCTAATGAATCAGCGCCGACAAAATTGCACATGGATTTTAAATCTGGGTATTGATTAGCCAATAAGCTTTCAACTTTAGGTGTATCAATGCCATAAAAATCGGGATAGAAAATCATAGGGCTAGAAATGCGCATATGAACTTCTTTTGCTCCTGCATCACGGAGCATTCGCACAATTTTGAGGGATGTTGTTCCACGGACAATGGAGTCATCAACGAGAATAACACGTTTTCCTTTGATGACAGAACGATTTGCAGAATGCTTTAATTTGACCCCAAAAGCACGAATTTGTTGTGTTGGTTCAATAAAAGTGCGGCCAACATAGTGATTGCGAATGATACCAAGTTCAAAGGGAATTCCAATTTCTTGTGCATAGCCAATTGCAGCAGGTGTTCCGCCATCAGGAACGGGAACTACGACATCACCTTCACAAGGAGCTTCTTGGGCTAAATAAATTCCCATGTTTTTACGGACCGTGTAAACACTCCGTCCTCCAACGATTGAATCAGGACGTGCAAAATAGACATATTCAAAAAGGCAAAGTTTTTCTGGTTTCTCATTTTCTGATTTTATAATTTTTTTAGTAATTTCGCCATTTTTCTCTATTTCACATATGATAATTTCTCCATTTTTAACATCGCGGACATATTTTGCTCCAATAATATCAAGTGCACAGGTTTCAGAACAAAAAATTGGTTTGCCATCAAGCTCACCCATTACGAGAGGGCGAATTCCTGTTGGATCGCGCGCTGCAATGAGCTTAGTGCGCGTGAGCGCTAACATGGCATATCCACCCTCTACTTGCCGAATAGCATCAACAAAACGATCAGATGATGATTCATAACGTGAACGTGCAATAAGATGGAGAAAAACTTCTGAATCTGATGTTGATTGACAGATGGCACCCGAAGCAATGAGTTGGCGGCGTAATGTAAGGCCATTGGTAAGATTGCCATTATGGGCAATAGCAATACCTCCAACTTTTAATTCAGCAAAAAGAGGTTGAACGTTGCGTAATGCTATTTCTCCAGTTGTTGAATAACGGGTATGTCCGATAGCACGATTCCCCGGTAAACGGGAAAGTGTTGCAGGGTTTGTATAGTGATCACCAACAAGACCTAGATGTTTTTCTTGATGAAACATTTTGTTGTAGTAAGAAACAATACCAGCTGCTTCCTGCCCACGATGCTGCAGTGCGTGAAGCCCGAGAGCTGTTAATGTTGCCGCATCTTCATGGCCAAGAATACCAAAAACTCCACATTCTTCATGTAGAGTATCGTCATCCAATGAAAAATCCTGACAGGAAACGTCGCTCTTTGTCATCATATTCTTTCAGTTGTGATATACAGGATAGTTATATCATACTTCCCATATTATTTGAAACTTTTTGTCTATAACGAACTACTCCCCATTTTGCCAAATCACCCCTTAATGAGAGTGTTTATTTGTGCATATTCGTATCGTCTCTTTTAAAAAAAAAATCTGCCTTTTCGAGAACAATATCGAGATCTTTGGGAAGCATTTTCCAAACTTTTTGTCCTAATGAATCTAAGATAGGTTTTGTTGTTGCACTTTTTAACCAATGAGTTTGGTTCTCAGGTTTAATAAGCGCATTAATAAGTAACATGCCGATGACCATGATAAATAAACCGCGGAGTGCTCCAAAAACAAAACCGATAGTACGGTCTAGGATGCCAATTCGACTATCAATAATAAAATCAGAGATCTTCATTGTGATGATTGAAGTAATAATGAGAATAATAATAAAAATTGTGACCAGTGTTGTGATCAACGCAATCATTTTATTAGAGAGATATTGCTCAAAGAAGGGCAAGACAGGCTTGAATAAAAACAGTGTAGCAACAGCTGCGATTGCCCAAGAAACCAAAGAGAGCACTTCGCGCGAAAATCCTCGGAGCATAGCGAGAAACGCGGACAACAGGATGACAGCTACGACAATTCCATCAAGGATTGTTATGACCATTTGTTTGTTCCTTATACATAAAGTTGTGTTCTTTTAAGTTATATATAAATGCATTTCTTGTTATGCTGTTTTCTATTCTTATAGCAAAGATCTTTTGTATTTTGTAAAATTTTTTCTATATTATCATGTGTGTGGTGTAGATTATTTTTTACCTGCGCTAATAGCGGCAACAAGCTCAGGGAGATTGGAGATTGTTTTTCGTTGAAAATTTAGTGATTTCACTATTTTAGTCGTTGTAGTAGGATGAACAGCCCCCTGAAAGCCAAGTTTTTTTGCTTCATTGATGCGCTGTGTTGAGTGAGCAACAGCGCGGATAGCTCCTGAAAGGCTGATTTCACCAAAATAGACATAATCTGTTGGGAGAGGAATATTTGCGAGAGAGGATACCAAGGCTGCTGCAACGGCTAAATCAGCTGCTGGCTCTGATATGCGATATCCACCTGCAACGTTAAGATAAACATCATGTTGTCCAAAGGGAACACTGCAATGGGCTTCTAGAACAGCAAGAATCATTGAAAGGCGATTCCCATCCCATCCCACAACAGCACGTCGTGGTGTTCCGAGTGAAGAGGGAGCAACAAGTGCTTGAATTTCTACTAGTATTGGGCGTGTCCCTTCCATTCCTGCAAAAACAGCAGCGCCTGGTGCTTTTTCATTTCGTTCACCCAAAAACAATTCAGATGGATTGGTTACCTCCCGTAATCCTTTATCGGACATTTCAAAAACACCAATTTCATCTGTTGGTCCGAAACGATTTTTTACAGTTCTAAGGATTCGATAATGATGTCCACCTTCACCCTCAAAATAGAGAACACCATCGACCATATGCTCGACAACACGAGGACCAGCAATTTGTCCATCTTTGGTAACGTGTCCGACAAGAACAACAGCTGCTCCTGTTTTTTTAGCAAAGCGGATCATTGCTTGAGCGCCAATGCGTACTTGTGTGACGGTACCTGGTGCTGAATCAGCTGCATCTGACCATAGAGTCTGAATGGAATCTATAATAACCATATCAAGTTTTTTATGTTCGCTTAAAGTTGCAAGGATATCTTCAACATTCGTTTCAGCCGCGAGTTTAACTTCTGTATTGGCTGCTCCAAGCCTTTGTGCACGAAGGCAGATTTGCGCGATAGCTTCTTCACCTGAAACATAGATGACGTGATGTCCTTTTCGCGATAAGGCGGCTGCTGTTTGTGTCAGTAATGTTGACTTTCCAATACCTGGGTCGCCACCAACAAGTAATGCAGATCCACGCACAAAGCCTCCTCCGGTGACACGATCAAGTTCAGCAATGCCAGAATGGATACGGGGAGCATCTTCAAGATCTACAGAAAGAGACGTAAGGGCAACTATGCGTCCCTTACGGACATTTTGCATAGGACCAGTGCCTATGCCAGTATTCGTATTTTCTTCAATAAGGGAATTCCATTCGCCACAAGAATTACATTTTCCAGCCCAACGTGAATAAATGGTTCCACAATTTTGGCAGATAAATTGAATACGGTTGCGTGCCATAGTGACTTACCCAATTTGTTCTGGAAGATAATTACTTTCTGCCAAATCGCTGAAACGCGTGAAATCAGACTGAAAAGCAAGATGCACAGTTCCTGTTGGTCCATGGCGTTGTTTTGCTACAATAACATCAGCTTTTCCAAAAGCTTTGTCCATTGCGTCTTGCCATTTCATATGTTCAGGGCTACCCTCTTTAGGTTCTTCATTTTTGAGGTAATATTCTTCACGATAGACAAAAAGAACGATGTCGGCATCTTGCTCAATTGAACCAGATTCTCGCAAATCTGAGAGCTGTGGTCGTTTATCTGTTCGATTTTCAACTTGGCGCGAAAGCTGTGAAAGCGCAATAATAGGAATATTTAGTTCTTTAGCTAATGCTTTTAACCCTGTAGTAATTTCTGTAATCTCTTGAACACGATTTTCTGATGAACGCTTTGAATGGCTTGTCATTAACTGGATATAGTCAATAATTAAGACATCCAAACCATGTTGCCGCTTGAGACGACGTGCACGAGCAGCTAATTGTGTAATTGATATACCACCTGTTTGGTCTATATAGAGCTGTGCTTTTTGTAAGCGATTCATTGCACGGATTATTTTTGAAAATTGTTCTTCTGAAATATTACCACGCCTGATATCAGAGGAAGAGACTTCTGTTTGTTCTGAAATAATACGGGTTGCAAGCTGTTCTGTTGACATTTCCAGCGAGAAAAATCCCACAATTCCTCCCTCATTTTCTTGTATTTTAGCATCACGATTGCAAGCATTAGCAATATTAAAGGCAATATTAGTAGCAAGTGAAGTTTTTCCCATACCAGGGCGTCCAGCAAGAATAATTAAGTCAGATGGTTGTAGCCCTCCCATTTTTTCATCAAGCATCTTAATATGGGTGGCTATCCCTGATAACCGCGAAGAACGCTTTTGGGCAGCACTTGCCATGTCAACGGCTTTTTTGATAGCCTCATTGAAATTTTCAAACCCCCCCCCATACTTCCCCTTTTCTGCTAATTCAAACAAATTCTGTTCAATAGTTTCAATTTGTTGGGATGGCGTAAGCTCTATAGGAGCATTAAAGGCTATATTGACAACTTGAGTTCCAAGATTAATCAAAGAGCGTCGGATAAAAAGATCATAGATGACCCGTCCGTAGTCTTCAGAATTAATGATTGTCACCGCTTCTGTGGCTAAACGCACAACATAATTGTACACGGTGATATCTCCAACCTTTTCTTCAGCTGGAATGAAGGACTTAATAGTACGAGGTTCTGCTAGCCTCCCGTTTTTGATAATATAAGACAAAACGTCGTAGATTTTTTGATGTAAAGGTTCAAAAAAATGTTCTGGTTTTAAGAAATCTGAAACGCGATCAAGTGCGTCATTGTTAATGAGGATTGCTCCAAGCAATGCTTGTTCAGCCTCAATATTATGCGGGAGTTGTTGGAATGAAGGAGGATCTTCCTTTTGTGAAGAGCTGAAATTGACAACGCTTTTTTTTTCCATAACGTTTTTTCCACTAAGATTTTGCGTTTGGCTATCTAAATAATAAATTGAGTGTTGTACATTAAAGAATAGGATTACACATCTTCGTTTTAAATTAAAATCACACGTTCATTTTTTTAAAATTCTGAGCTTCAATCACTTACTAACAATATATGTACCACTTGTATGTAAATATTCCTTTATATTTTGTAACTTAAAAAGTTTAGAGAGTGTTGAGTAAATTTTCAAAATTACGTTTTCAGCGTTCTCAAAGTGTGAGACTGTATTTCTAATATTTTAACATTTCATGGACTTATCACGATTGGAGCATGGAAGATTACTTTTCTTTTGGTTGGAATTATTTTAGATAATGTAAGGATGTAAAAAAATATCATCCATACTAAGCTTATTTCCTTAATGCCGAATCTTAAGTTTTTTACTTCTTTTTTGGACAAATAACGTATGAAAGAGTTTTCTAGTGCCTCATTGATAGCTTTTTGTTTTTTACGCTATTATATAATATACTAAGGACTGCCTCTTCCATACAAATTCATTGTTTAGGATGAATTATAAAACCCTTAGCTTTTAAAGCTAAGGGTTTTATAACATGCTAATATGTTAAACAGTAGAAAAATAAAAAATACAATAAAGACAGGGGGAAGAGAAATTAAACTTCTTCTTTCACATTATTTACATCGTTGTCATTCATTTCTTCTGTCGACGGCTCTTCCTGACTGCCTGTTAAGGGTTCCTCCGGAATATCATACATTTTTTCAGCAGAAATTAGAGTTTCACCTTCTGCTTGGCGTTGTGCTTCATTGACTGAACGTGCAACGTTAATGATTACGGAAACTTGAACTTCAGGGTGTAGGGTAAGAGTAATAGTATGAAGACCGATAGTTTTTATTGGATGGTTAAGTTCAACCTGATTCCTTCCAATAGAAAACCCTTCAACAGTTATAATTTCAGAAATATCACGTGTTGAGACAGAACCGTAAAGTTGCCCTGTTTCACCAGCTGAACGAATGGCAATAAATGATTTATTATCAAGTTTTTCAGCAATTTTTTGTGCTTCACTTTTGCGTTCAAGGTTACGTGCTTCAAGTTGAGAGCGTTGTATTTCAAAATGTTTTTTATTAGCTTCATTCGCGCGTAAAGCTTTACCTTGAGGCAAGAGAAAGTTACGTGCATAACCATCCTTAACTGAGACAATATCACCCATTTGACCAAGACGAGGAATACGCTCGAGTAGAATAATATCCATAGTTTTTCCTTTCGAATAAATAAATTTAGTGAAGTTTTTTTCGTAATTGAAAATTGTATTGAATAGCAGCCCAAATGCCCATTAAAAGCATCATGAAAGAAATGGGTGGAGCAAAAACAACAGTTAAAATGGCAATATAAACAAGAGAGAGGATAATAATCCTGCCGTTGATTCCTTTTGTAATATCATGGAGATATGCTAAACCACTGATTGATATGATGACAGTATATGCAGTGCTAAAGACACGGGTACTTAGATTAACAGTCGCACTAAATTCAGTCATTGATGCTATACAAACAACAATGAAAATAACAATTCCAGAAATTGGAAGGCGAAGAGTTTTGCTCCAATCATCACGAGGTCTTTTTAACCACTTCATATGTTGTGCTGTTATCATCGAAAAATAAAGATTACCAATGAGAAAAATTAAACTATAAATCGTCAAAGCAATAGCTGTCAAAGTTGCTGCATGCGTCATTAGAAACTCATTAAAAGTGAGTATATCGGTTTCTTTTAGAGACTGGGACTTTTGCATAGCTTGTGCTATGTTTGCAGTAATTTTTTTTGTAATGAGGGGTAGGGATGGGCGGCTTTGGACATAAAGCCCAATGAAGGTTGCTATAAGAGCGATAAAGTTAGTTAAATGGAGAATAACCGATGATAATGGATACCATATCAGTGCATTTTCCTTTTGCGCTGGTCGTGCAAGCCCAAGGAGCCAAGAAGCATAAACAGCGGGAAGGAAAAATAATAGCATAAAGCTAAGAGCAACGTAGACATTAGTAGTTATGACCAGAACAGCGGTGGCGCTTATTAAGGCAACAAGACTAGCTAATGTCCCTTGACCGAACGCAACAATGAAAATTGGGAATGAAAGAAAACACCCAAGAAGAAGAGAAAAATAGGGAGCGATATTCGCGACGCTGATGATTGCCATTCCTATCACAACAGCAAACAGTCCCGCCAAAATACCGGACGTTATTTTATAAACACGAAAGTCTTTCATTGATTGCTGTCCTGCCTTCTGCAGTTAGGGGCACCACGATGCCCCAACTTTTGGTATTTTACATATCTTCGGATAGCCTGTAATCAGCTATGTTTTTTGAACTACACAAGAAAAGCAGCTAGAGATTCCACGGCTGCATAGCGTCTAATAGCTCACCTTATAACGTAGGGAAGCAAGCCTAAAAAACGAGCACGTTTAATAGCATTAGCCAATTCACGCTGTTTTTTCTGGCTGACAGCCGTAATCCGTGAAGGAACAATTTTTCCACGTTCTGAAATATAACGCTGTAATAATTTAACATCTTTATAATCAATTTTGGGAGCATTAGCATTTGAAAACGGACATGTTTTGCGACGACGATGAAAGGGACGACGTGTTGCACTTTGATTAGTATCATTCATCATTCTACTCCTTCTATGACATCTTCACGTTGACGGCGCGAGAAGCGAGGGCGTTGTTCATCTTGACCAATGTGGTCATTACGATCAAAGCGTGAGAACATAGCAGACTTCTCTTGTTCGTGCTTTTCTACGCGAATGGTCATGTAACGCAAAATATCTTCATTAATGCGCATTTGACGTTCAACTTCAGCAATCGCTGCGGCTGGTGCATCGATATTAACCAGTATATAATAAGCTTTACGGTTTTTGCGAATACGATATGCAAGGGAGCGAAGTCCCCAATTTTCTACACGCCCAACTTTTCCACCGTGCGCTTCGATGACACCTTTGTAGACATTCAAAAGTTCATCAATTTGCTGCGGTGCAATATCTTGTCGGGCAAGGAACATATGTTCATAAAGAGCCATTGTTTTGCCTTTCTTCAATTAAACTTTATCGGTTTTAGCGCAAAGCCTCTGCGACTTGTCTTTTCTGGAAATCCAAAGAAGAAAGGACGCGTTTACAATTTGAGACATCCGAGAGCGGAGACACAGGAGGTCGGAAACATTGCATCTCCTACTGGTTATTTCCCAGCCCTCCGTCCAACCTCCAGCTAAAGTGCCGATAACGAACGTTTGACATTTACAGCTTATCTTTAAAAATAGCAAGTTTATGCGTATAAAAAATTAATTTATCAAATCTCGATATATTTTTGTACGTTTCATACTATTTACAATAGATACAAAGCTGTAAAGCTACAAACATGAAGGAGAGAAGAATGAATTTTTTAAACCGAATTGATGTTGCACTTTTTCAAATGCTCGCCGGCAATCATCAATCATGGTCGGTTTTAGTTGCATTTAGTATTTTTTGTGCAAAGTTTTTGATTTATGTTATCCCTCTACATCTTTGTGTGTTGTGGTTTTCCGGTGGAACTATAGAACCGCGGCGCATAGCATTAAGCATCTGCGTAAGCATTTGTGTGTCTCTTTTTATAGGTTATCTTATTTCTCTTATTTATTTTCATCCACGCCCATTTGCTGCGGGTTTGACTACACCCCTGATTAAGCACCGTGCAACAGCTTCTTTTCCTAGCAATCACGCCATAACTATTGCATCTTATATAGCGAATCTTTATTTTTATCGATACAAAATTGCTTCTAAGTTTGCAGCGGTGTTTTTATGTTTGGTCTGTTGGGGGCGTATCTTTGTTGGTGTACATTATCCTTTTGATATTTTAGCTGGTGTAATTTTAGGAAGTTTCATAAGTTGGGGTGTTATTCAGTTTATAGTACCGTATTTCCCTAAGTTTTTATATCAAATACCGCCATTAAAATATAACTTTAAGAAAGATATTTATTCAAAATAAGGCGCTTTATCTTGATTTGTGCTTATGAATAAGATCAAAAGAAGATAATTTAATTGCACAATTTAGGAGTCGTTTGATGGTGGCAGCTTTTACTTTTCCAGGGCAGGGGAGTCAGCGTGTTGGTATAGGCAAAGTACTTACAGAGCAATTTGTTGCAGCGCGGATGGTTTTTGAAGAAGTCGATGATGCCCTAGGAGAGAAATTATCAGATATCATTTTTGAAGGGCCAGAAGATATTTTGACGTTAACAGCAAATGCACAACCAGCATTAATGGCTGTATCCATGGCTGTTATTCGTGTGATGGAACAATTGGGGCTTAATATAAAAGAAAAGATAAAATTTGTTGCGGGTCATTCTTTAGGAGAATATTCGGCTCTTTGCGCTGCTGGTATGTTTAGTCTTACTGATACGGCAAGACTCTTGCGTATTCGTGGAAATGCTATGCAAGCTGCTGTTGCTGTTGGTGAAGGCTCTATGGCAGCACTTATTGGTTTGGATGAGCAAGATGTGGAAGAAATTTGCAAAACTGTTTCTGAAGAAGGACGATGCCAAATCGCTAATGATAATGGTGGTGGGCAAATTGTTATTTCAGGTGAAACAAAAGCAGTTAAGATAGCGGTAGAGATTGCGTCCCAAAAAGGTGCTAAGCGTGCACTTCTTCTTCCAGTTTCTGCACCTTTCCATTCGACTTTAATGCAGCCTGCTGCGGATGCCATGAAGAATGCACTTTTGACTGTTAGTAGAACGATTCCTGTTGTTCCTCTTGTTGCTAATGTTTCTGTTGCACCAGAAAGCGATCCAGAGCGCATTGTTATGCTTCTTGTTCAACAAGTCACAGGGAGAGTGCGGTGGCGTGAAACAATACAGTGGATTGGTGCTAATGGGGTTGATACGCTTTTTGAAGTTGGTTCTGGAAAAGTATTAACAGGTTTAGCGCGTCGTATTAACAAAGACATAAAGGGATTAACAATTGGGACAGCTGAAGAAATAGAAGCAGCACTACAGGTGCTTGGTGTTTAATCGTAAGGAGTCTAAAAAATGTTTAAATTAACAGGTCGTAAAGCCCTTGTGACGGGAGCATCTGGAGGAATTGGTGAGGCGATTGCGCGGTGTTTCCATGCGCAAGGAGCAATTGTTGGGCTCCATGGAACACGTGAAGACAAGCTTAAAAAAGTGGCCGCAGATCTAGGACAAGATGTTTTTGTATTTCCAGCTAATCTTTCTGAGCGTAAATCTATTAAGCAGTTAGCTGAAGCAGCAGAAAAGGAGATGGGTGGTGTTGATATTTTAGTTAACAATGCTGGAATCACCCGTGATGGTCTTTTTGTACGTATGCCAGATCAAGACTGGGATGATGTCTTAGCGGTTAATCTAACAGCTGCTTCTACTTTAACACGTGAATTGATACATTCTATGATGCGACGTCGCTATGGGAGGGTTATTAACATAACATCTATTGTTGGAGTTGTTGGAAACCCTGGGCAAACCAACTATTGTGCTGCAAAAGCTGGTTTAATAGGCTTTTCTAAAGCATTGGCGCAAGAAATTGCCTCACGAAATATTACTGTTAATTGTATTGCTCCGGGATTTATTAAGTCTGCAATGACCGACAAACTTAACGAAAAACAAAAAGAGACCATTATGGCTGCGATTCCAATGAAGCGTATGGGGACGGGACAAGAAATAGCTTTCGCTGCTGTTTATTTAGCGAGTGATGAGGCAGCATATATGACAGGACAAACACTACACATCAATGGTGGGATGGCAATGATCTAAGTATTTGCTTTATTCCACATTGATTTATAAGTTTTATTATTTTAGATAGTAATGAAATGAAAAGACACATATATTTCTTTAACATGGTGAGTTAATCAATTTATGTCAGGGTGTCAGATTGGTTTATTTTGTAGGGGATATCCACAGGATGTTTTAAATCGCTGCTAAAATCTTTAGAGTAATGCATCTATTGCTTGATTAGATGATCAGATATAGCTAACCAAATTATAGGAAATAATATAAATTTGAGGATTTCAACATGAGTGATACAGTAGAGCGCGTTAAGAAAATTATCGTGGAGCATCTTGGTGTTAATGCAGATAAAGTCGTAGAAAATGCAAGCTTTATCGATGATCTAGGAGCAGATAGCCTTGATACGGTTGAGCTCGTTATGGCTTTTGAAGAAGAGTTTGGTGTAGAAATCCCAGATGAAGCCGCTGAAACGATTTTCACGGTTGGTGATGCAGTAAAGTTTATCGATAAAGCTTCTGCGTGATAACTGAAAGGCAAAAGCGTAAAATACTTTTGCCTATATTCTTTGGGGCTGTTTTGAGAAGTGAGCTTTGAGGGAGCAATCTCAATTCAAGGTTAGAAGTTATGAGACGTGTTGTTATTACTGGTTTAGGATTGGTGTCTCCATTAGCTGGTGATGTCGAGTATAGTTGGAGACGACTTCTTGAAGGGAAAAGTGGAGTTCGACGTATTACTGAATTTGATGTGTCCGATTTGCCATGCCAGATTGCTGCTCGTATCCCCTTGGGAGATGGAACAGATGGTACATATAATGCAGATTTGCATATGGACCCCAAGGAGCAGCGTAAAGTGGATGCATTTATTGTTTATGCAATGGCTGCTGCTGAGCAAGCACTTTCAGATGCTGGGTGGTTTCCTCAAAGTGATGAAGATCAGATTTGCACAGGCGTATTAATTGGTTCGGGGATTGGTGGCATTGAAGGCATTGTTGAGGCTGGTTATACGCTTCGTGATAAAGGTCCACGGCGTGTTTCTCCCTTCTTTATTCCAGGACGTTTGATTAATCTTGCTTCTGGTTATGTGTCTATAAAATATGGTTTGCGCGGTCCTAATCATTCGGTTGTAACAGCTTGTTCGACAGGAGCGCATGCAATTGGTGATGCAGCGCGTTTAATTGTGTTGGGTGATGCAGATGTAATGGTGGCGGGTGGAACTGAATCGCCGATAAATCGAATATCTCTTGCTGGTTTTTCTGCTTGTAGAGCTCTTTCTACTTGTCGTAATGATGAGCCTGAACGAGCCTCACGTCCTTATGATGCTGATCGTGATGGCTTTGTGATGGGAGAGGGAGCTGCAATTGTTGTTTTAGAAGAGCTTGAACATGCAAAAAAGCGAGATGCTCGTATTTATGCTGAGATTATTGGCTATGGTTTATCTGGTGACGCTTACCACATTACAGCTCCTTCAGAGAGTGGTGAAGGTGCACAGCGCAGTATGATGGCGGCCCTTAAGCGTGCACAAGTAAATGTAAGTGAACTTGATTACATTAATGCTCACGGAACGTCAACAATGGCTGATGTCATCGAGCTATCTGCTGTTGAACGTGTTTTAGGACATTATGCACCACATGTGTCCATGTCGTCAACGAAGTCATCTGTGGGTCATTTACTTGGTGCAGCCGGTGCTGCTGAGGCTATTTTTTGTATTTTAGCCATACGAGATAATATAGCTCCAGCAACACTTAATCTTGACAATCCATCTATTGAAACAAAAATTGATCTTGTTCCACATAAACCGCGAGAACGAAAGATTGATATAATTCTTTCCAATTCTTTTGGATTTGGTGGGACAAATGCATCTTTGGTGATGCGACGTTTTAAGGGGTAGTAAAGAGTTTTATTTGTTTCTTTTGCTTCTGAGTTTTATTCTTTAGTTATAGGGGTTGAGTGAGAAATTATAATATACTACCTAGAAGTTATTGAGGTTGGTAGTCGTGTCCGATGTGAAAAATAAAAGAGCACTAAAGGACAGAGGTGATTTCTCTTTAAATAATTTAGCAGATAATAATGGTATGTTAGCACATAAAAAACGAAAGAAGTCATCTATCGTACGTAATCCGTTGGTAGTTCTTGGTCATTTTTTTCTGATGATGGTTGTGGTTGTTATTTTGGCCATAAGTGTTCCTCTTTATATTGGAAAAAGTATTTTTGAAGGAAAGGGGATGGCAGAGGGAGAGAAAGTCGTTTTTATCTATCCTGGAACGGGAATTCGTGAAATTGCTTCACTGCTTGAAAAACGCGGTCTTATTCGATCATCGGATATTTTTGTTTATGGGGTTGGTTACCATCAAAAGACAACACATCTTAAGGCTGGTGAATATTTAATTCCAGCTCGTGCTTCGATGCGGGATATTATGGATATCCTTGTGAAAGGAAAATCTGTTGAATATACGTTTACAGTGCCGGAAGGTTTAACGGTTCAACAAGTTTTTGATCGGTTAGCTGCTAATGAAATTTTAATTGGAGATCTTCCAAAAGTTTTGCCACCAGAAGGCAGTTTGATGACGGATACTGTTCGTTTTATTCGGGGAACAACGCGTGAAGAAATTATAAATAGACTGCGCGAAGGACAGACAAAATTAATTCATGCTATATGGGCTACGCGTTCACCTGATTTACCAATCAAAACCATTGATGAATTTGTTATATTGGCATCTATTGTGGAGAAAGAAACAGGAATTGCAGCAGAGAGACCAAAGGTTGCTGCTGTATTTTATAACCGTCTTGCAAAACATATGCGTCTTCAATCTGATCCAACGGTAATTTATGGTCTCTTTGGTGGAAAAGGAATGCCATCCGGTCGTGCAATTTACCGTTCAGATCTTGAAAAGGAAACACCATATAATACGTATAAAATTAATGGTTTGCCACCGACAGCTATTGCGAATCCAGGCCGCGATTCTTTAAAAGCGGTAGCGCATCCGCCGAGCAGTGACGTGCTCTATTTTGTAGCGGATGGTTCAGGAGGGCATGTTTTTTCTAGAACTTTGGAGGAACATAATATGAATGTTCGCAAATGGCGAGCATTAAGAGCAACACATTAATTGGGGACTATAAAAAACGTATTATTGAAGTTTTGAAGAAAAGTTAAAAAAGTAAAACAATATGATGACATTCTTTGAGGATGAATTGGCTGCTAAAAAAAGAGATAAACGTCGCGGTTTTTTATTTATTCTCTCTTCACCTTCAGGAGCTGGTAAATCAACCCTTTCTCGCTTACTTTTGAAAGATGGACAATTAGAACTCTCTATAAGCATGACAACACGGCAAAGACGTCCTAGTGAAGTGAATGGTCTTCATTATCATTTTATTTCAAAGAAAGAGTTTGAACGTAAGCGTGATGGTGAAGAGTTTATTGAATGGGCAGAAGTTCATGGAAATTATTACGGCACTTTACGTGAAAGCGTTGAAAATGCGTTGAGTGCTGGACGAGATATGTTATTTGATATTGATTATCAAGGTGCAGAGCAGCTTCAAAAAAAGATGCTAGGAGATACCGTATCTGTTTTTATTCTTCCACCATCAATGAAAGAGCTCGTTTCACGTTTATATCGTCGAGCAGAAGATAGCCAAGACATCATTAATTTGCGATTGGAGAATGCACGGACGGAAATGCAGCATTGGCGTTCTTATGATTATGTTGTTATTAATAAGGACTTAAATCAGTCTTTGTCGCTTATTAAATCGATTTATTTAGCTGAAACAGCAAAACGTGAGCGATGCTCATTTCTTGAACCTTTCATTGATGAGCTTATTGCTGAAGAGATTGATTGATATTCTTATTGTTTTGAAAAGGAATAATGAGAAAAATGCTTGCTTTTTAAATCACCAAATTAGCTAAAGCCACAAATTCGGCAATTGAAAGAGTTTCAGCACGGCGTGTTCCATCGATTCCAGCTTTTTTAAAAAGCATTTCATCTCCAAGTATTTTGAGATTTTGACGAAGCATTTTTCGTCTTTGACCAAAAGCGTTTTTTGTGACAAAGCTTAATTTTTGCGCGGAGCAGGTAAGAGGTTGTGTTCGCGGAATGATGTGAACAACGGAAGAAGTTATTTTGGGTGCTGGTATGAAGGCTTGAGGTGGCACATCAAAAGCAATTTTAGCAGTGGTACGCCATCCAGTTAAGACGCTAAGACGTCCATAATGGGTTGATTGAGGTTTTGCAATAATACGTTGGGCAACTTCACGTTGAAACATCAATGTCATTGATTCATAGAAAGGAGGCCATGGTTCAGATAATAGCCAATTTAACAACAGTTGTGTTCCAATGTTATAGGGTAGGTTTGCAATAATGCGTGGTTTTTCTGGATATGTTGCAAAGAGTTTTGAGAAATCTTGCTTCAGTGCGTCGTTACAAATAAGTTTTAGTTTTTGTGGATAGTGCTGTTCTATCTCTAAAAGAGCTGGTATACAGCGTTCATCACGCTCTATCGCTGTTACAATGGCACCTTTTGCAAGTAAGGCACGTGTCAGACCTCCAGGACCTGGACCAACTTCAATAACAGGTTTTCCTTCTATATTTCCTGCTTGATGAGCAATTTTAGATGTTAAATTAAGATCAAAAAGAAAATTTTGTCCCAAAGATTTATGAGCTTGTAATCGATATTTATTAATTACTTCACGCAGAGGAGGAAGATTATCTATTGGCATGGTATCAAACTATTTTTTGCAAGTTTGTTTGCAAGTTTAAGAGCAGAAATAAAGCTTTCAGGAGAGGCTATTCCTTTATCAGCAATATCAAAAGCAGTTCCATGATCTGGTGAAGTACGAATAAAAGGGAGTCCTAAAGTGATATTGACAGTGCTGTCAAAGTCTAATGTTTTAACAGGAATAAGGGCTTGGTCGTGATACATGCAAAGGGCAACATCATATGATTGTCTTGCTCTTTCATGGAACATTGTATCGGCAGGCAGTGGACCTACAATATTGAGTCCTTTATTTTTAAGGTATTCAACCGCAGGAATGATAATTTCAATATCTTCTTTACCCATTGTACCTTCTTCTCCAGCATGAGGATTAAGGCCAGCAATAGCGAGACGAGGCGAAGTTATTTTAAATCGCGTTCTTAAGTCGTTTTCAGTAATTAATGCCGTTTGAATAATTAAATCGCGGGTGAGATGTGAGGGGACTTCAGTGAATGGAATATGAACAGTAATGGGAACTGTTTTTAATCGAGGTCCAGATAACATCATAACCGGATGATAGCATTTGTTAAAGATTGTATAGGCCAAATCAGCTAAAAATTCTGTATGACCTGGAAATTTAAACCCAGCGTCGTAAAGTTTTTTTTTTGCAATAGGGCAAGTGATGAGTGCGCATGCATGCCCATCTCGAATCAACTGAACGCTGCGTTTAATCGCTTCAATTATTCCAGCAGCATTATCTGGTGAAGGTAAGCCTAGTTTATCGCTTTGTCGGTTTTTTAATGGTATTATAGG
Source organism: Bartonella sp. DB5-6 (assembly GCF_000278115.1). GTDB lineage: Bacteria > Pseudomonadota > Alphaproteobacteria > Rhizobiales > Rhizobiaceae > Bartonella > Bartonella refiksaydamii. The sequence continues at coordinate 264,091 of NZ_JH725114.1, read as the reverse complement.
AAGAGCGGTTTGAAAGTTTTTTACAGGATTATTTATTAAAACAGATTCCACCTCAACATCTATATGTAAAAAACGAGCGCGCGAACGAATAACGTTTGGATCAGCAAGAAGCACAAAGGGTGGAACTTGACGTGTCACACGCAAACTCCACGCTTTTAGTACTATTTCAGGACCAATTCCGGCAGGATCACCACCACTAACAACAAGTGCAGCCATTATGAGTTTTGAATACGCGCTACCCGCCGTAATTCTTCCAAATATTTTTCGCTTAATTTTTCAAGTTCTTGTGAGCTTTTTTGCTTATTATCTTGAATAGAAAATATGAGTCGTGCAACATAATCATCAGAAACTCTTTTTATTTTGCAGACAGCAAGCGCTTCAATTCCATCAGATGTTTCTTGCAATTGGGTCATTTTTCCTACAGGCGTTGCAAGAATAGCTTGCTCCCACGCACTAGGAAGCTGGGGTTCAAGAAACTTTCCCAAGTTGCGGACAGTAACATCTAAAATACCACTTGCCTGTTTTCTGGTGTTAGCACATCCTCGGAAATGTGCACGAAAATTGTTTGCTTCTCTCTGACGTCTTTCAAAGATTTCTGAACGACGATGCGCAGGAATAACAAAAACAATTCGTTGTAGTGTATATTCATTGGTTGAAGGTTTCACACCACCATTTTTTAATATTCTGCGTACAGCTTCTTGTTCGGTGATTATAGCCGCTTCAGATTGATAGCGCGCATTAACAAGACGTCCCCATCCTATTTGACCACGAATATAATCTTTAAAGTGTTGCACTGTGATATCATTTTGAATTAGAATCTGGTTGAGCTGATCAATGCTCATATTATTTTGTGTTGCAAAATTCTCAAAAGCACTTTCGACTTCGTTATTGCTTACTTCAATATTACGGCGCTTTATTTCGATGTTTTTGAGTATTTCATTGATAAGCTCATTCTTAGCTTGTGCAACAAGATTACCTTGTTTTTGTTGTAATCTAAGAAAAGCAGCACGTCTTTGTATATCATAATTTGTGATAGGATTGCCATTGACTGTGACAGCAATGACAGTTTGCGCGAAGACTGGCGGCATTAAAAACTGACTTACCATCAGGTTGTTTACACTCAAAGGTGTAATACAAAATAAAGCAAGAATACCCTTTTTAAATTTTTTCATGTAAGTAGGCCTTCGCATTGTTCATGAATTCTAATTAATTACTTAAAATATACGTTTTTTGTCATAAAAACAACGATAAGTTAAACTTATTATACATTCTCTTTATAAATTTGAGTTTATCTTTTTCCAATATCGGCAATTGTACGCAATGAAAGAGAAAAACTAAAATTTTGCAAAGGTGTTTTTTTCCCTGGATTAGTGACCTGCTGATAACCGAATGTTAGTCCGAAACATTCATCTGTATAACTTAAGCTGATTCCCCGCTTTACGAATGTACCGGATACCAAATCATAACCAGCATTGCTGCTAAGAGACCAATAGTTGGCTAGTTTAAGATCAGTTTGGAAAAAAATCTCTTGGCGCTCTTGTGGATATTCATAATCTGGTTGGCTTGCGATATAGGCATATTGTACAGCTGCTCCAAAATTCTGCCATTTCTGTGATGCTTCAATTTCACTACGGTGAATTTTCCCTGTTTTTTTATCAAAACGTCCACGAGCTTCCAGAGAAAAACCATTCTTATAGTTTGCACCAAACATTGCAACATAGTCTGAACGTTTTTCTTCGAGGCTAGAATGAATACCTACGTTGACAAAGTCCTTTTCTGCAAAAGAATTTTTTCCTGCAAGATGAAAGGATTGCCCAATAAGACCATAAAGAGACCAATCATTGTTAAAGTTTCCGGAATATCTGAGACCTATATTAGCTCTTGTTCCACCTTCTACGCGGTCATAACCAGAGAATTTATTACGTTGAAAGAGAGTTGTTGCGTCAAATACAAAACTTTGCGCGTCTTCATTAGGGACTTGTCCGATATATTGTTCATTATTACGAATAAAAATTTGTGTTGTTGGTTCTATAATATGTGTAGAATTCCTCAATGTAATGAGGAAGGGGTACTGTAATTCCAAACCTGCCGTTGCTATGCCACGGAGTGCTGAGCCACGAAATATCGATGAAGAATCGTTTGTTATAGAAGCAGAATGGTTTTTGTGTGTATTTGCTGTAATAATATCAGCACGTAGAGAGAAAATAGGGGTTAATATGAGTCCTTTGCGTGTGTTGAAGCGCTTTTTCCACTCGAGCTCGTTTGTTAAACGAAAACTATTTCCAGCTATACCAGAAAGCCTAGTTGTATTAAGAGGATGATTGTTCCAGTCGGTAGAATTGAAGTCAGTATGACGACGATAAATTGATTGCATATTGCTATGAAAGGTAAGTATCCCAGTATAAAATGGCTCATCTGGTGTGAAAGAATAATCAATGCGGGGGAGAACCCACGCTTGCCGAGAGTGGCGTTCATAATGGGAGTCATTCAATATTAGATCTTGAATTTTGAAATGGTAAAAACGCATATCAAAGTGATTCCTCCCTGAAAGACCATTCAAATAAATTTGAGAAAGCTGTGTAGGATTACTATAGTTTTCAAGTTTATAGGCACGACTAAAGTTTCGATCAGACTGTGCAAAAATATCCCATCCATAAGTCCAACGTGAGTTAATACGAAAATCCCCCTTTGTTGCTAGCATATAACGGTTTTTATGCTGTGCATCAATCGTATCATGGTCAAAGTTGTGAGGTTTCATTTGGTATATATGAGCGAAGCGAATGTTGTAATTGCCCGTTTTAAAACGTTGACGCCATTCACCCTCAGTTAAGAGTCCTTGTTGGGTATAGAGCGTAGAAGAAAGTGTAAAATCATAATAGGGAGCGAGATTCCAGAAATAAGAATTTTTTATGCCCAAGCCTAGATAATCAGAATAAAAAAGACGAGGAGCAAGGAGACCACTAACACGTTTCACAGTTGGATCATGGAGCTCAAAATTTGGAAACTGTACAATAGGTACACCAAAAATTTCAAAACGGCTGTTTTCAAAGCGAATTTTTTTGGTGGTGTTATTCCATATAATCTTTCTCGCTCTAATCTTCCATAAAACTTCTTTATCCGGTTTATAAGAGCAAGGTTCACAGGCTGTATAGGTGGCATGGTCGAAAACGGTTGTCTGGCTGTTGCTGCGTGTAGCGCTGGCAGCTGCAAAATGGATATTGTTTGCTGTATCGATACGCAAGGCATTGACGAATCCTTCGCCAAAATCTTTAGTCATATCAATTTGGTCGGAATAAATTTTATTACCATCTTTTTGAACAATTTTAACGTTTCCTTGTGCTATGATTCTGCCTGTTTTTTGATTATAAGTCACTTTTTTAGCGACAACTTTATTTCCATCATATTCGATTTGAACGTTCCCTTGTGCAGAAACAGTATTTGTATCACGATTATAGATAAGTTCATCAGCAGAGAGTAAGAGAGGATGGACGGAATTTGGGGTATGGTTTTGCGCGAACGCATAACAGCATAAAGATACACTTAGGATAAAGCCAATAATACTTCCTAAAGAGAGTGTAGTTAATTTTGTTAAAATTGTTTTTTTATTTGTTAATGCTTTCACTTAGCCATCCTCTTTATGAAGTAAAAAGGAGATTCCCAAAAATAATGCAATAACAACGGGTGTCCAAGCGGCAATAATTGGTGGAATATATCCGGCATTACCAAAAGCTTGAACGAGTATGGAAATAACATAAAGCATGAATCCGGCGATTACACCACCAAGAATCAACATTCCAGATTGTCCGAAGCGTGTAAAGTTTAAGGATACAGTTGCTGCAATGAGAGTCATTGCCACAAGTAGTGCAGGTAATGCAATCAAAGATTGTAAATACATATCAAAATTATTGGCAGAATAGCCAAATGAACGTGCAATCATAATTTTTTTTGGCAATTGGTAAAACGGGATAGTCGCTGGATTTACTAAACGTTCAGTTAAAAATTCAGGTTTTAGATCGGTTTTTATTTGAAACACAGTAAATTTTTCAGGAGGATGCCCTATTTTATAGATTGTTCCATTTGTTAACAGCCAAGCGCCGTTTGTTAATGTTGCTTTTCTGGTATTAATCCAATTTTTAACTGTTGCGTTATCATTATATTGTACAAAGGTTGCATCGACAAGAGAAAGTCCTTTGTCCGTGATAGATTTAGCACCAATAGTCGTTCTACCTGAATTTGTACGTTGTGTGAACCATGGGATACGTGTGTGATGAAGAGGTGTTAGTACATTATTACTACGCCATTCAGTCATTATTTTTTCTGCTTGAGAAAAGCTCCATGCGGCAAGCGGATTAATGAGAAGAATTGAAAATAATCCAAAAAGAAAAGCTCCACAACAGGCAGGCATGAGAAATTGCCATGCAGAAACACCGATTGAACGAGTCACAACAAGTTCAAGTTTTCGATTAAGCGAGATCAGCATTACCATTGCAGAAAAGAGTGCAATAAAGGGGATGAGTTGTTGCATGATAAAAGGGATGCGTAAAACAGAGACGAGAAATGCATCTTTTGCCGTATAACGGGGAAGGTGGGATAGCCGACCAGAGTTTTCTGTAAAGTCAATTAAAAGAGCAAGAATAAAAATACCCCCCAAAAAATAACAGGTTGTTTTGAAATAACGTATAAAAAAATATCGTCCAAGAGTCCATCCAATCATGATACCTCATCCGAGGGATATTGAGATTTCCGATGTTCAAATTTGTTGACCAACTTTTGAAAAACTATTTGAATAACCCCGTTAAGTTTTATGGGGATACCAATTTTATGATTTGTTAAGAGCATGAAAAAAGTAAATACACTCATTCCTATAGGTGTAATATAAAGAAGAGGAACGTACGCAAGATCGCTTTTTGCTTTTTCAGCGAAAAAATATCCTATCCAATATACCAGCAAAGAAAAGGAAATTGCAGAAAAGTTTGCAGAGTAACGTATTTGCCGATATGAGCGCGCATCTCCTGCAGCCGCTAATGCAATCAATGAAAAAACAATTGGATAGAGCCATTCTGTAAGCCTACGGTGAAGTTCAGCTCTATATTGGAGTGGTTTTCTCTGATAGTAGGAATCCTTCGGATCAGGATTTAGTAAATAAGAAAGAGGTTGATCTTTTGGATAAAGGGAAGGCGTTTTATCGTTGGGGATGAATTCTCCTAGGTTAAAAGTGTATGAGCTAAATTGAACGATCGAAACACTGTCATTTTGATGATTAATTCTTTCTATTTCACCGTTATGAAGGACTAAAAAGTCGCCGCTGTTATTGCTTACAATTGAGGCGTCTGTTGCATAATAAAAAAGATCAGTCTTAGGATCGCGTTGGTCAGCAATGAAAAGACGCCCAAGTGTTCCATTTGGATTCCGTTCACCAATTTCTATGTAAAGATTATTGGTGAGTTTTTGGAAGCTGCCTTCACTGATGAAAAGATTAATAAGATCAAAATGGGCACTTGCTAACATTTGTCGCATATTAAGGCGTGCTTGAGGAACAACAAAATTGGCTATAGAAAAGGAGATACATGATGCAATAATAGAGAGAAGAAGAATGGGTTTCCAAACAGTACTTTTGGGAAACCCAGAGGCACTGATGATTGCAAGCTCGGAATCTTGATTCATTGAGGAAAGAGTGCTTGTAATTGCAATTACTAATGCAAATGGAATGACAAGAAAAATTACAGAAGGAACCAATGAAAGTGAAAAGTGCAAGACCGTGAAGAGCGTTTGTTTACTTGTTGTGAGAAAGTTTATCCGAGCAAGGATTTGCACCGTCCAACTGATACTGATTGCCGCAATCATGACAGCACTAAACAAAATAAGAACACGCTTCAGGATGTATAGCTCAATAATACGCATAGATTGGATAACATCCTCAGTCTTTAATGAAGAGAGCAGATATTCTACACCATCTTGGGTTAGAAAATATAACCAAAATTTAAAAATTACCTTTATATATTATATATATTGCACATTATTTACAAAATAAGGAACAATAAGGTAATTAGGAAACTTCAGCTCATTCTGCCATACATTATATTCCATTTTCAATTGTAGTCTATAGAGAAGCCAGAACACAAACTAAAATAGACCTTTTTACGAGGCTTTAAAATGATGATTTGCTTTTTTCTTTTTCTATCTTTAATACCCATAAAAAAAAGATAATACACTCAATTGAAAAAGAGGAATCGTTATATTCTCAACTATTTCCTTTTGTGCTTAAGATATAGAACTTTCTCCAAAAGGGTATTGGCTTTTTTATAATAAAGTGATGAGGGTTAAGGAGATGGATATTCTTTTTTATCATTTGACGCAGTCAACGCTAGAAGATATTTTGCCAACCCTTGTGGAGCGCGCGCTGGATCGTTTTGGTAGGGTAACAATACAATGTGTGAGTAAAGAACAATGTGATGCTATAGATACGCGTTTATGGGTTTATGCCGATGAAGCATTTATTGGACATGGAACTGAGTATGATCAGCATCCAAATTTACAGCCTGTATTTCTTACTACAGGGCAGGAAAATCCGAATGATTCAAAAATACGATTTCTCATAGAGGGAGCAGTGTGCTTTGATATTAATGTTTATCAACGGCTTGTGGTGATATTTGATGGTCGAAATGATGAACAGTTGAATCTTGTTCGTGCACAGTGGAAAAAATATAAAATGGAAAATCATGATTTATCTTATTGGCAGCAAACTGAGGATCGCTGTTGGGAAAAACAGGTTTGATGCGTGTAGCGTTTGCTATTTTGATTGGTATAGAATTGATAAATCCAGCATTCTTTATTGCACAAGGATCAGGAGAAGGTCGTTGGGTTTTTATTGTGATTTTTATTGCGGGAGCACGAAAGATGTGTCCTACAATTGAGAAAATTAAATAGCATGATGATGATCATTGACCAGATTTTGCTTGTTTTATGGGCTGTGATGTTAGCTTTTTTTTGTATTTCATGGCTAGGTACAACGCATATCTTATCACGAATGTTTTCAGTCACGTATATTGGCACTATAGCAGATATTTTGTTCTTTTTTTTGAGTGCGCTGTTTGCTGGAATACTATGGTGGAGCGTACCTAAAACAATGTCTTTAAAAATGAAACTGGCGGCATTTTTCCCGCCAGCACTCGTCTTGTTATTTTTTATTGTGTTTTAGTTTGATATTTCATCATCCGTAAATCCAATGAAGCAAGTCAGTGAAATAAAAGAGGAAAGAAGAAGATAATAGCCAACATAAGCAATACCGAAGTTTTGCACCAAATATTCTGCAGTATACGGTGCAAGAGCTGCACCTATGATACTGGCTAAATTAAAGGACACAGATGCGCCAGTATATCGAACTTCTGTCGGAAATGGTGAAGCAAGAACGGCACCAAGAGGACTATATATCATTCCCATGATCGATAAACCAATAATAGACGTGACAAAGAGCCCTACAATTCCAAAATTTAGGAGATAAGGAATTGCAAAAGAATAGATACCAATGATTATCGTTACCCAAATCATCAAAGTTCTGCGCCGAATGCGATCAGCGATCTTTCCGGTTAGGATAGTAAAAATGCCGCAGAAAACTGCACCGATCAATTCTACTTCAAGAGCTTGATTAAATGGCAATCCCATATGGTTTGTTGCATAACTTAGCAAATAGGCAGAAACCAAATAAAATAAGACAAATGTTGCTATGCCGGAAAAGGTACCTAAAAATAAGATTCGTGAGTGTTTGAATACCACATCCATGATAGGCACTTTGACGCGCTCTTCACGCTCAAGCGTTTTTTTGAATTCGGCGGTTTCACTGATCGAAATACGCACCCATAATCCTATAATTGTGAGGAAAGCTGAGCCGATGAATGGAACACGCCATCCCCATGAAAAAAGTTCGTCATGATCAAATACAGCCCACATTCCTAAATAAGCTGCAATAGATAGAAATAAACCCAGTGGAACGCCTAATTGTGGAAACATTGCATACCAACCACGTTTTTCTGGTGGAGCATTTTCTGTTGCGAGCAAAACAGCTCCTCCCCATTCTCCTCCTAATCCAATTCCTTGGCCAATACGGCACATGGTTAAAAGGAGTGGCGCCAATAAACCGGCTGTTTCATAGGTGGGAAGGATACCAATGACAACTGTTGAAATACCCATCATGAGGAGAGAAGCGATCAGTGTTATTTTCCGTCCAATTTTATCGCCAAGATGTCCAAAAATGACCGATCCAAAAGGTCGCGCAAAAAAGGCAGCACCAAAAACGAGGAAAGATTGCAGAATAGCAAGTTGATCGTTTTGTGTTGGAAAAAATAAATGAGGAAATATGAGAGCTGCAGCAGTTCCAAAAACATAAAAATCAAAGAATTCAATTGTTGTACCAATAAGGCTTGCAAACAAAATTCGACGAGGCGAGTTTTTTGGGTTTAAGCCTTGTTTTTCTAAGCTTATAGACATAAATGTCCCTTTCAGTATATGACAAACCAAATTATGAAACTAATTATTTATAGTTATAGAAATTTCAAATCAGTGTCGAGTCGATATTAGTATGCCTCAAATGTTTTAAAACGATGTTTGCACTGTAAGATGATCCCAATTGAATACAATTAAAGACACCATTTTAAATGCCATAGAAGATGAAAACATATTTATATTTTCTATAAACAATGTCATCTCATTAATCTCGTATTATTGTGTCCTTTAAAACATGATACTATTTTAGTTTATTTAAAAAGTAGCTGATTTTTTAGATCAGCATTTAGTATCTCAAGAATATTCAGAAAATTTCTTATGAATATAATTATAACACTTTTTAAGTGTATTAATAATTACTTTCATTATTTGATTGTGTATAAGTTTTAACACACACGGTGGTGTTTAATGAATCAGGGTTCAGTGCACTGGATGCTTTATATACAACGATTTATCATTTTGAAAAAATAAGATTGAGCAGGTGTGATGTGTTGTTTTTATATATGCACTCTTTCCAAATATAAAAAATTTTTCATTTGTAGTTATGGAGTGTTGAGAATGCACCGCAAATTGAGGATAAGTTTTTGTGCATTAATGACTGGTAGTTTTTTTGTAAAGATTGCAAAGGAAGTAACTGCACTAGGAGAGCAATCATTAGCATCAATAAGTGTAAGTGAGCAGTTAGGAAAAATGGGCAAGAAGCTCGTAAGTGAGAATCTTACAATTAAGAACGGTACAGTTGAAACTGTTGGGAACGGAAATGTTTCAAAAGGCACTCTATTGGTAAATATGGGTTGCAAAGCGTTGAGTATGGAGGACAAACAGAGGAGGCTAAAGTTTATGGTGGTGTGCAGAGTGTTTTAGGAGAGGGAAGCCATGCTTATAACTCTGAAATTCATGGTGAATGTGAAACATCGGGGCAACAGAATGTGTATGATGATGGAGCGGCGTTTTTCACAGATGTTATGAGTGGAGGAGAACAAAATCTTAGTACAAAGTTAAAAGATTCAAGGGGATTGTCCGTAGATACGAGGTTTTTTGCTAGGGGCTACAGAGCGTTTTCGTCGGAGGTAAGGCAAACACCGTTATTTTAGAAAATGGAGTTCTACAACAAGTCTGTACTGGTGGACGCGTGGAAACTTTAACGATTAATAGTGGAGCCAATTCGTTTACTTACTCCGGTACTGTATTGCAAGGACAAGTAAAGATTGATGGTTTGGGACGGCTTCATTTTTACGCCAGAAGTGGCGAGCATCGAACTAAAGCAGAAGAAATTATTTTAAAGGAAAAAGAAGCAAAATTATACTCTATTGCCCCTGAAGTTGATGGATAAAGTTCTCTGATTTAAAAGTTAACTGATGAAGGGAGTATTATTTTCACTTTTGTTTTTTCTAATTCAGCAGAGTCTAGCCCATATTATACTCTGCTTTATATTAAGTGATCTTTCGGGCAGTATACATTTCAATTTGAATGCTAATTTTGCAGAGCGCTATGGTGATTATCTTTGAATTAAGAAGGGGGAGAGCAAGCATATAAGTAAGAATTATGGATTCTAGTGCTGAAATTTCAAATTATTTTTTCCATCCATTTAATTTAATTACTGATAAAAGTGGAAAAGCTCATTTTTTTAAAGAATCATCTCGGTGAAAAGCTAAAACTGCGGATGGCGGAATTTATGTGTATGGTTTGAAAAAAGAGGTGAGGATGGAAGCAAAAAAAATTAGTATTTGTCTGCGTATACATTGACAGTTTGCCACGTAGGGGTAGATATCGCCGAAATTTAGACCAAAATCAACAGGTTTCTTTTCTTTCAACTATCCCAACTCAGGAAGATTCGGTTAATAAGTCATTATGTTCGAATAGTAGCTGTCTGCGTTTCCGTCATAGACGTTCCTCTCCTGTTCTTTTGACTGTCTCATCTCCAAGCAATCAAGCTATTGGGGTGTCACGTTTAGGTGGAAGCCATCATCTTTTTGAGGAGAAACAGCAGTCTGTTGTTTTTGTAGATGCTTCATCTTTAGGCAATCAGATGATTTTGCGTTCGAGTAATCAGGATCAATCTTTTACACAATTGGGGCAGGAACCTTCAGTTTCTAACTTTTTGACTACTCCCTCTACGGATGCTGTGTTGTCTATGTCTGTGGCTCCTCAGCTTGTCTTTCACAATGAGTTACAAGCTGTACGTGTGGGGAGAGGGATTCTAGACAGAAATAAGAAAAATGCGGCGCTATGGACATATGCAATTAAGAGTAAAGAAAATATTGCAAAAGATCATACAGATTTTAAGCTTGAGCAGACGGGTATAGTTTTAGGGATAACTGGTTTAAGCGAGCTGATGAATGGAGAGCTTTATATTGGTGGTTTTGGAAGTTATGATCAAGCACGTGTAGCGCATGCACGAGGTGGTATAAGTAACATAAACACTTATAGCGTTGGTGCCTATGCCTCTTATTTTGATCATAGTGGATGGTATCTAGATAGTATCTTGAAATACAATCATTATCAAAATGGTCTGAAGGCTGTTTCGACGAACGGTTTAGATATTGAAGGAAATTATACTCAATGGGCAGTAGGGGCGTCATTTGAAGCCGGTTATCGTATTAAGACAGCACAGAGCGGTTGGCTGCAGCCCTATGCAAACTTAACTTGGCTGCAAGCTGAAGGTAAAGGAATCAAGCTTTCCAACAACATGATAGGCGATATGAGCCCATCGGCTTCATTGCGCAGTGAGGTTGGATTATCTTTAGGGTATGAATTTGGATTAGGCATAGATACTTCATCTCTAATCTATATTACGGCAGCATGGTTGCGTGAGAATAAGGATAACAATCAAACGATGATTAATAAACTACATAAATTTACTACAGACTTATCAGGGAATGCGGGTAAGTTAGGAGTTGGTTTGAGCAGTTTAGTCAGTAACAAATTAAAGCTTTATGCGGAAGCACATTATGTTAAAGGAAGTAAGACGAAGCAGTTACTCCAAGGTATTTTGGGGGTACGATATAGTTTTTGAGCGTATCTTTGTTCTCGGATCGTCTTTAAATGTAGAGTCGTTTTTGTAAACTAGATATTTGATGATCAGAACACAATTTTTGAAAAAATATAAAGGCATTTTTCATAACAAGCACATTTTTATAGTGCGTGCTTTTTTCATATCTTACTTTTTTCTTAGATAAAAAATTTTTTGGCGACTGTTAGAAAAGTAATTTAGGCACTGCTTTATACTCTAGACGAAACAAAAAGTTCAAGGGAACTAGAATGGTGATTTTTTATAATATTAATAAACTGTTAAGGATAGTTTTTAAAATTTTAGATTGAAAATAAATTAGGCAGATCTAATTACCTTTAATGTCTACCCAGACGTGAAGGGGGGGAGGATATAGTTATGCAATATAAATGGAAATTAAGCTGTTGTACACTCATGATCAGCAGCTGTTTTGTGCAAGCCGCAGCTGCAGGTGAGAGAGGAGTACAACTTTTTTATCAGCCTTCAGACTATGGTATAAATGAGAAAACATTCTATAGTCAGTATAAGGAGGGCTTGATAACAGAGAAATACAGAAAGATTAGAGCGTCTAAACGTGATGTTATTTTAAAAACGCGCGGTGAAACCGTTTTTTTTGAAAATCTGAGTGATGTTTCCATGAATAAGAGCTCTGGAATATTGGTCAGCAAAGTGCAAGGGCTTGGAAGCAATAATGCTGGCAATGTCGAACCATATACGCAAGAAAAGAATATTACGATACTTAAAAGTTCAGAGCTCATTTTCATTAATAGTGGAACTAAATTGGAAAATCATTTATTCGATAATGATGGACAAGGACACTTTTTAAACGATGGTGATATGGATGAGCCAGGGTTGTCTATCAATAACACGGTTAAAAATGGTGGAGAAATCCATATTTATGCGGGAGGCCGTAGTGAAAATAGCAAAATTGAATATGGTGGAACTGAAATTGTTCGGGCTTCGGAGAAAAAACAAGGCTTTTCAAAAAATGCTGTCGTTAAGGAAGGGGGACAGCAAAGGATTGAGAATGGAGGAAAAGTAGAAGGAACTAAAATTTATGGTGGTGAACAGCTTGTTTTCGGGGAAGGTGAGGTTAGAGAGCAGATTAAAGGAAGTAGTGCTTCTAATACTGTAATTTATGGACAAAATGAAACACTGGGGCAACAAAAGATATACGATGGAGGAATAACTTGGAATACGAAAGTTATGCAAGGGGGGATACAAGAGATTGCTAAAAAGTCTCAAAGCGCAAAAAATGGTGGATCTGCGTTTGATACAGAAATTTTTGATGGCGGTAAACAGCGTATCTTAAAAGGAGGGAAGGCTATTGGTGTCTCTTTAAACGAAACTGCTATTCAGGAAATATATGCTGATGGGTTAGTAAAAAATCTAACAATGAATGATAAAGCAAAATCATTTGTGCATGCTGGTGCAGCATTAGAAGGTAAGACACTGGTAAACCATTCTGGACAACTTCATCTCTATGCTGGAAATGATCAACATCGTACTACAGCAGAAAATGTTATTTTAAATGGACAAGATACAAGACTATACTCTATCACTGATGAGTTTGATGGAAAAAGCTCTCTCATTCAGAAATTAAGTGGGCAGGGGAGTGTTATTTTTGCTTTTACTGGCTCTGATCCGTATTACTCTCAGCTTTATGTTAATGATCTTTCAGGAAGTTTACACTTCGAGTTCAATACCACTATTGCACATAACCGTGGTGATTATCTCTTCATTGAGAAGAGTAAAGGTAATCACACAATAAGCGTTGCTGATTCTGGTGTTGAAATCACCGATCCTTCTTCAAATAAGCGTGATTTAATTACGGATCAAAGCGGTGGAGCTCATTTTACTTTGACAGGTCTTTCTGGTGAAGAAATTAATGCCATAGATGGTGGAACCTATATGTATGGTTTGAAACAGAGAAAGGACAAAAATGGAAAAATTTGGTTTTTGTCAGCTGACCGCATTGATGATCCTGTACCTCCCGATCTGATAGATCCACCTAGTGGTGGGGCATCAACAACTCCTTCAGTTGATGCTATGCTCTCTACAGCAGTGTCCTCTGGATTTATTTTTAATAATGAGTTAGAAATTGTGCGTACTGGAAGAGGAATTCTGGACCAACACAGAAAAGATACAGATCTATGGGCTTATGCGATTAAGAGCAGAGAACGTGTTGCTACAAACCATACACATTTTAAGCTTGAACAGACAGGTATAGTATTTGGTGCTGATCAGTTGAACGAGCTAACGCATGGAGATTTGTATATTGGTGGTTTTGGTAGTTATGATCAAGTCCGCATTGCTCATGTACGAGGCGGTGATAGCGACATAAGCAGTTATAGCGTTGGAGCTTATGCGACTTACTTTGATAATCGCGGGTGGTATATGGACGGGGTTTTGAAATATAACTATTACCGAGATAATCTAAAAGCTATTTCAACAAATGGTTTAGCCATCCAAGGCAATTATAATCAGTGGGCGATAGGTGGGGCATTTGAGATTGGCTGTCGTTTTGAGCCAGCACAAAGCACTTGGATGCAGCCTTATGTCAAGCTAACAGGTTTGCAAACTGAAGGTAAAAAAATTAAGCTTTCTAATGGAATGGTAGGTGATATAAGTCCATTAACTTCATTCCGTAGTGAAGTTGGATTAACAGCAGGGCATGAATTTATTTTTGGTGTAGAAACTTCATTAACGGCTTACATTACTGCAGCTTTGTTACGTGAGAATGTAAATAATAATCATACGACAATTAATAACCAGTATAAATTTATCACAGACTTGTCTGGAAATGCGGGTAAATTAGGAATTGGTTTGAACGGTTTCGTCAATGAAAAATTAAAACTTTATGTGGAAGCGCATTATCTAAAAGGGCATAAGATTAAGCAGTCACTTCAAGGTATTTTAGGGTTACGTTATAGTTTCTAAATATGTGTTTTGCGCACTAATTAATCTTAGAAATCTTATTGTCTTCGTGAACTAAACATTGAATGTTGTCTATGCATTCTTGAGAGCATATAAACATTGAGAATGATCTTGTGCTCTGTTAAAGGTGCCATCGTTTCTTCATTTATTATTGCAAGTCTTGTAAATTGTGCCCTGAACATAAGGGCACAATTTGAATTTTGTGAAGTTATACAGCTTTAGACTGGAATAGTTCCTAGTGCTTTACAGCTTTGCAATTTATGATTGCGAAAAATAAATTACACACTAAAAGTGCATTTAGCCATAAATAAAACACATTATGACACAATCTAAGATAGACTGTCTATGTAGTTGAGGGATATTTGTCTGATGATTGAGAATGGAGTGTGTATATGCGGCATAAATGCAAATTAGGTTTCTCAGTATTAATAATCAGTAGTTGTCTTGTGCAAATGGCAAGCGCGATTGAGAGAAAAAATAGAGAATTAACAAGTATGGAATATATAACGAATGGAACAACTGTACCAAAAGGTTCAGCACTGATTACATTTCCGCTCAGTAATAATATTATAATTGGCGATGGTGGTGTAGAGATTGTTGATAATAGTGGGACTTCAGTGGGAGCGACTGTTCAAAAAGGCGGGATGCAAATAGTTACGCGCGCAGGGACTGCTATGAATACTAAAATACTCGGTGGCAAGCAGTTAGTTTTCGAAGAAAAAAGCATTATAAATTTTGAAAGCGTAGAGAAGCAAAGTAGTGCATATGATGCCACAGTTTCTGGTACGGATGAAGTAGTAGGGCAGCAGAATATATATGATGGAGGAAAGGCTTGGAATACAAAGGTTATGCAAGGGGGAGAACAAAATCTTTATATGGGGAGCAAAAAAAATGCTGGTGGTTTTGCAGAAAATACTACGGTTTCTAAGAACGGTAGGCAGCACATTTTAGCAGAAGCGATGGCTACTAGTACTACCTTAGGTGATAATGCCGTTCAAGTAGTGTATCCTGGTGGTATTGTCGATACTCTAAAAATTAATAATTCTGCCAGCTCGTGGGTACATGTTGGTGCGGAATTGATCGGAGAAATAGAGGTCAATGATAGCGGATGTCTTTATTTATTTGCCGGTGATAGGACAAATCATATCAAAAAAGAAAAAATTTCTGTGGGTGGAAGGGCTAATGAGTGGCTATTTGGGGTTGGTGAGCGGGATAACACAAAAAAATCTCAGATCGATATTGAGAGTTTAAGTGGGAAGGGAGGTACTGTTAATTTTACTTCTATTACGTATGAACCGCGTCATATTTCACTTCATGTTATGATTCTTTCAGGCAGTTTACACTTTAATTTTAATATTAGTGCTACGGGTGATAGTAGCGATTACTTATTCATTGAGAATGGTACAGGTAATCACAAAATAAGCGTTTCTGATTCTGGTCACGAAATTACAGGTCCTCTTTCACAAAACAATAGTTTGGTTACTGAGATCCCGTTAATTACCGATAGGAGTCCCAACGGAGGAGCTAATTTTACGCTGGCAAATAGTGCTGGCAGGGCAATTGAAGCTGTTGATGGTGGGACTTTTGTGTATGGTTTGTATAAAAGAGAAAGAGACGCAGAGTCTAGTGGTGGTACTACAACTTGGTATTTAGGCATGGCAGATGGTAGATCAAGTTCTTCGGAGTTTCCCTCTCTGCGCATAAGCAGGAAACCCAAAGTTACTACTTTTTCAGTTTCTTCATCTACGAATGTGGAAAAAAGTACGCAGTCTCGTAGAAATACTAATGCTACAAGAAAGCGCAACAAAGCACCAAAACTAAGACCTCCACGGCATTTGAGAGAAGCACAGCTTTCTGTTCCTTCAGAAAATCACGAGCAGCAGTCTGTTGTTTTTGTAGATGCTTCATCTTTAGGCAATCAGATGATTTTGCGTTCGAGTAATCAGGATCAATCTTTTACACAATTAGGGCAGGAACCTTCAGTTTCTAACTTTTTGACTACTCCCTCTACGGATGCTGTGTTGTCTATGTCTGTGGCTCCTCAGCTTGTCTTTCACAATGAGTTACAAGCTGTACGTGTGGGGAGAGGGATTCTAGACAGAAATAAGAAAAATGCGGCGCTATGGACATATGCAATTAAGAGTAAAGAAAATATTGCAAAAGATCATACAGATTTTAAGCTTGAGCAGACGGGTATAGTTTTAGGGATAACTGGTTTAAGCGAGCTGATGAATGGAGAGCTTTATATTGGTGGTTTTGGAAGTTATGATCAAGCACGTGTAGCGCATGCACGAGGTGGTATAAGTAACATAAACACTTATAGCGTTGGTGCCTATGCCTCTTATTTTGATCATAGTGGATGGTATCTAGATAGTATCTTGAAATACAATCATTATCAAAATGGTCTGAAGGCTGTTTCGACGAACGGTTTAGATATTGAAGGAAATTATACTCAATGGGCAGTAGGGGCGTCATTTGAAGCCGGTTATCGTATTAAGACAGCACAGAGCGGTTGGCTGCAGCCCTATGCAAACTTAACTTGGCTGCAAGCTGAAGGTAAAGGAATCAAGCTTTCCAACAACATGATAGGCGATATGAGCCCATCGGCTTCATTGCGCAGTGAGGTTGGATTATCTTTAGGGTATGAATTTGGATTAGGCATAGATACTTCATCTCTAATCTATATTACGGCAGCATGGTTGCGTGAGAATAAGGATAACAATCAAACGATGATTAATAAACTACATAAATTTACTACAGACTTATCAGGGAATGCGGGTAAGTTAGGAGTTGGTTTGAGCAGTTTAGTCAGTAACAAATTAAAGCTTTATGCGGAAGCACATTATGTTAAAGGAAGTAAGACGAAGCAGTTACTCCAAGGTATTTTGGGGGTACGATATAGTTTTTGAGCGTATCTTTGTTCTCGGATCGTCTTTAAATGTAGAGTCGTTTTGCACGTATCCACTGGATATCTAGGCAACGTTCTTTGAGAGAAAACCGCTTTTTATAGAGTTTATATGCTTTGCTGCCTGCTATATTTTTCTCTTTCCCTTTAATGATAAATCTTTATGAAAGCGGTGCTTCTGTCTATAAAAATAGATCTAGCTTTTGTGAAATGGTATTGTTTTGAAAGTATCGGCTACCATCGGTATTTCTATTTTTTTATTGAAGTTTGTTTTATGATTAATTACGCATTTTTGAAAATTGGTGCGGATTTTTCTATAGTCACTTGGCAAAAGGCTTCTGGATCGCTATAGAACGGCTAGATAATATTATGAATACAATAAAGGTGTTTAAATGGCTGTAGAACGTACTTTTTCGATGATTAAACCCGATGCAACGCGTCGTAATTTGACAGGGGAAATTACAAAAATGCTTGAAGAAGCGGGGCTGCGTATTGTTGCTTCTAAACGTGTGTGGATGAGTCGGCGTGAAGCTGAAAGGTTTTATGCAGTCCATAGGGAACGCCCATTTTTTAGCGAATTGGTTGATTTTATGTCTTCTGGTCCAACAGTTGTACAGGTTTTAGAAGGAGAAAATGCAATAGCTAAAAACCGTGAAGTGATGGGGGCTACAAATCCTATGGATGCACAGGAAGGGACAATTCGTAAAGTCCATGCTTTGTCGATTGGCGAAAATTCTGTTCATGGTTCAGATAGCGCTGAAACTGCAAAAATAGAAATTTCTTTTTGGTTTTCTGAAATGGAAATTGTTGGTTAATAGAAGCACGTATAAAAAAGAGAACCCCAAAACATTTTGTTTCGGGATTCTTCCTATGAGATTATGGCTTTCTTTGAAAGCACTCGTGGAGTTCAGCATTTTTCATGTAATGACATGTTTTAAGCCTGCACGGAAATAATCCCATCCTGTCCACAACGTAAGGAGAGCAGCAATCCACAGCATAGTGATGCCAAATTCCACTGTGTAAGGGAAAACTTTATTACCAGCCGGTCCCGATAAGAGAAAAACGATGGCTATCATTTGTACAAAAGTTTTCCATTTTGCAAGGCGAGAGACAGGAACACTGACTTTTAATTCAGCTAAGTATTCACGTAATCCTGATACAAGAATTTCTCGACAAAGAATGATAATAGCTGCCCATAATGTCCAGCCAGCAATGGTACTGTCTGCAGCAAGCAAGAGCAAACAGGCAGATACGAGAAGCTTATCTGCAATTGGATCCAACATGCGACCAATATTAGAGGTTTGTTCCCAAATACGAGCAAGGTAACCATCAAGAAAGTCAGTAATAGATGCAACAATAAAAATAGAAACGGCAATCCAACGTGCAATATCGCTTGATTGTAGTCGTCCTTCTAAAAAAAAGCATGCAACAACCATTGGCACCGCGATAATCCGTGCATAAGTGAGAATATTTGGAAAAGAAAAAGTATGATTTTTCATAGAGCCATTTTCAATTCTTTGTAAAATATGATTTATTTGATAAACGTAACAAGGCAAAGATTATGAAACAAGCTTATTTTTTATTAAAATGATTATGAATTTTTTGTGCAATCATAATAGAAATGCCTGTGACTTTTATTAAATCTTCGAGTGAAGCACTGGCGACAGCTTTTGCACTTCCAAAATGATGAAGCAATGCGCGCTTTCTAGTTGGACCGATATTTTCTATTTCATCAAGAGGATTTTTAAACACTGATTTTTTTCGTTTTGCTCTATGCGTTCCAATTGCAAAGCGGTGCGCTTCATCGCGTAGACGTTGCAAAAAATAAAGGATAGGATCACGTGGAGGAAGTGTAAAGGGCATTTTTCCCTTTATAAAAAACCGTTCACGCCCCGCATTACGGTCAGCGCCTTTAGCTATCCCAATAACCGTGATAAAATTATCTAATTTTAATTCAGATAATATTGTATGCACACTGTTTATTTGTCCTTCTCCGCCATCGATTAATATAAGATCAGGCCAAAGAGGAAAAGGCTCATCGTTTTGATTTTTTATGTTATTGCTTTTATTAGGAAGATCATGTTCCTTGATAAGACGTGAAAATCTTCGTTTAATGACTTCTTTCATCATAGCAAAATCGTCACCAGGTGTGATATCTGTCGAACGGATGTTGAACTTACGATATTGATTTTTAACAAATCCCATTTGTCCCGCAACAATCATCGCACCTACTGCATTTGTTCCCATAATATGAGAATTATCATAGACTTCTACACGGCATGGAGTATGAGGTAGTTGAAATATTTCAGCAAGCCCTTGAAGTAATTTTTTATGTGTGGCTGTTTCGGCAAGCTTGTGTCCAAGTGCTTCATGAGCATTGATATAGGCATGGTTAACAAGGGTTTTGCGTTCACCTTGTTTGGGCAAAGAGAGAAATATTTTGCGATTTGCTTTTAGACTAAACGCCTCCGCAAAAAGCGCCTTTTCTTCAATTGATTCAGATAAAAGAATGAGTTTTGGAAGAGGATTATCATCATAAAATTGGGAGAGGAAACTCGCTAAAATTTCACCACTAGAAAAGGATGGATCTGCTTTAGGGAAATAGGCTCTGTTTCCCCAATTTTGTCCCATGCGAAAAAAGAACACTTGAATGCAGGTTACTCCTCCCCGTTGTGCAATCGCAAATACATCTGCTTCTTTTATCGTTTGAGGATTAATGCCTTGATGGCTTTGTATGTGAGAGAGAGCCGATAAGCGGTCACGATAGGTTGCTGCTTGTTCAAAATCGAGGTTTTCTGCGGCTTTATGCATAGCTTGAACCATATAATTTTTAACGTATTGGCTTTTTCCAGAAAGAAAAGCTTTTGCTCCTCTAACGAGCTCTTTATAGTCATTGTCATTGATTTCATGTGTACAGGGAGCAGAACAGCGTTTAATTTGGTAAAGTAAACAGGGGCGTGTACGGTTTTCAAAAACTGAATCGGTACAGGTGCGTAATAAAAAAGCACGTTGTAAAACGTTAATTGTTTGTGTAACTGCACCTGAAGAAGCGAAAGGTCCAAAATAATCGGCTTTTCGTGTTCGGGCACCACGATGTTTGTAAAGTGCAGGTGCTCGATGATCATCAGTAATAATGATATAAGGGAAGCTTTTATCATCACGCAGTAATACATTAAAACGTGGATGCAATCTTTTGATGAGATTAGCTTCTAAAAGCAGTGCTTCTGTTTCTGTGCGAGTAACAACAAATTCCATATGGTATGTAGCACGAATCATACGGGCAATACGGTTGTTGTGCCCTTGTTCACGAGCATAGTTTGCAACGCGTTTTTTAAGATTACGTGCTTTTCCAACATAGAGAATATCACCATTTTCATCAACCATACGATAAACCCCCGGCTTATGCGGAAGATGTTTGACAAACTCTTGTATGAGCTTGGTAGCTTTGAATTGCTCTTTAACATTTTCTTGATTGGCTTTATCCCATGTAATATGAGAAAGAAAGGGAAGCTTTTCTCGTTCATTTTGAGGATAAGCTGTGTTTTTTTTCAGGATCATTCAGTTTATCCAAGAATGTTTTATGCTTTTCATATGTGATGTTCTATCCATCAAATGCTACTACTTATGTGCTTGTAATTATTTTTCTATAAATAACACATTATAACATAAACTCATTCGATATTACTTTGCATAAAAAACTTGAAGGGATCTCTGATGATAATTTACGAGTTAGCCAACTTTATCTATTAAGAATAATAAATCTGTGATGGTGGAAGGCTACATAAAATAGATTTTATTAAAAATCAAATCTGTACTGCTGACTATGCTGTGCATTCAGGGTGATATGGTAAAATCAAAGAATCCAATAGCTTGGTCTGAAAATACTTTTGAGCCACTTAATGCTTTTGATTTTTACGAAAAATATTTTTATTTAAAATGACATAAAGGGAAAGTGTCTAACATAATGGATGTTCTTTCTGGAGCCATTTATGAATCACCCTTGCATTTTTGTCTTGTCCAAGACGGTTGATAAGAAAGGGGCTAAGTTTTTTCATTTCTTCTTCCAAAAGATAGGGGGGGTTGATAAGAATCATACCACTTCCATTCATTGTAGGTGGTATTGAACTTTTTCGAATACGCATTTCGAGTTGTAAAATTTTTGGAATTCCCGTTTGATAAAGTGCGTGAAGAAAATTTTCAATGTCTTTGTCATATTTAACAGGATACCATAAAGCATAAATTCCTCTAGAGAAACGGCGATACGCTTTAATCAATCCTTCAATAAGACGAGAAAATTCACCAGGTTTTTCAAACGGGGGGTCAACGAGAATAAATCCGCGTTTTTCCTTAGGTGGCAAATGAGCATTTAAAGAAAGCCAACCATCTAAATGCAGAACTTTTGTTTGGTAATCACCGGCAAATTTTTTTGCTAAAATGTGATAATCTTCATCGTGTAATTCAATTGCGATTAGTCGATCTTGTTTACGCAATAATTTACGAATAAGAAAGGGAGAGCCAGGATAGAATATGATTTCTTTTTTCTCCTCGTTGAGAGCATAAATAATATCATACCATGGACAAAGGAGTGCTTTTAAGTTTTCTGGGACAGGAGCTGAAAAAAGCCGTTGGACACCTTCCCGCCACTCCCCTGTTTTATGTGCTTCTAAAGAGGAGAGATCATAAATACCGATTCCAGCATGTGTGTCTATAACCCGAAAAGCTTTTTCTTTACGTTTAAGATATTCTACAATACGGGTGACAATAATGTGTTTAAAAACATCAGCAAAATTGCCAGCATGGTAAATATGCCGATAATTCATGGGCGGAATCTACCACATGTATGATTGTTTACCAAGTCTTTTTTTAACATAGAACAGCGGCTTTTGTGTTGGCAAAAGTTTTGTTATAGCTTTTAAGAAAGCTAACAAGATGTATAAGCTATCTCAAATAAAATGAGAGCTTATTAATCAATGATAGGCAGAGAAATATCACAATACAGATGAAGCTTCTTTAAGAAAAGAGTTTTCAAGCCTTTTGAATTTTGTTTGGGGAGGTTTGCTATTTTTAATCTATCTGAGTTTATTATAATACGCTAAGTGCAAGAAGAGAAAGGCTAAAAAGTTAGTTTGCAATATAAAAATTGTGTGATTGCCTTTGACTTGAGAAGAAAATATACAGGTAAGATATAGCTATAATTCCTTCAAAGTGAGCATGAACAAATGAAATCAAATTTAAAAGCAGTAAAAGGGAGTGATGGGTAATATTCTTTCACCAGCGCATTTAATTGTCATTTTATTGATTGCCCTTGTACTTTTTGTGCGTGGTAAGGCTTCTGAATTAATGTGCGATGTTGCTAAGGGGATTAAAGCTTTTAAAAGAATATAAAGGAGGAAGAGGACAGCGTCGAGGATAAGCTTGAAATGGCTGATTATTCTAAAACAATTTATGTTAAACCTCGATGATCTGAACCATTATCGGTGAGACGTGCAACGACCCGCAGAAAAGCTTCTTCCTCCTTTAAAGGTGGTAAGACATCTAGAACTAAAAAACAGTGTGTAAAGTAAAAAAGACGCGATCATAATTATGCATTATTCTTTTAAATGAGAAAGTTGAGTATAAGCAATGTTTGGGATTGATGGGCCAGAGTTTCTTGTGATCTTAGTTATTCTCATCATTGTAGTTGAGCTAAAAGATTTACCTAAAATGCTAAGGACAATAGCAAAGGCAATAGCTTATGTGCGTTCAACAATAAATAAATTTCGTGACCAGTTTGATGATGCAATGAGACAAGTTGAATTCGATGATTTGAAAAAGCCACTATCGAATATCAATGACTTTAATTTCAGTAAGGAGTTAACAGAGCCCTTTAATCCTATTCATAATGCAGTAGGGCACAACCGCGACAATTTTGATATAAAGATAACGCACCATAAATTAGAAAAAGAGAAAAACTTTGAGATGTGGACAGCACAAAGCCAACGAAGATTTAACGGTATCCATAGGTTCTCGTAGCTCTGGAAGCATTACTGTAACTTATAAAGATAATATGTCATGACTGTTAAGAAAGTGAGGTTGAGGCCAATACGGCTCCCCTTTTAGAATATTTGATTGAATTTCGTCAGCGAATTATTGCTGTTCTGATCGCATTTTTAATAGCTTTTATGATGTGCTTTTTTGTCAAAGATTATATTTTAAATTTTTTGATATGGCCTTATCAGTGGGCAATGAAAATATCAGGTGATAATCCTGAGAGTATTCGTTTTGCAATCAATACAAGTATGAGAAACTTTTTTAACGAAGATGAAACTCGCTGCTTTTGGAGCAGCTATTTTGTCGTTTCTCTATACAGCTTTGCAGTTTTATAGCTTTATTGCACTAGGACTTTATAAAAAAGAGCGTATAGCTTTTTTACCATTTCTCATTGGTGTACAGATTTTATTTTGTATTGGAGGGGTATTTGTTTATGCCCTGTTGGCACCACTAATGCTTTGGTTTAACCTTTCTCAGCAATTTTTTCCGGACGTACATTTAAGAATAGAGTTTATAGTCCGTATCTCTGATTATTTGAGCTTTATGATATCATTTATTCTGATTTTTGGTTTGATTTTTCAATTACCTCTTGTAACCAGTCTTTTAACGAGAGTTCGACTTTTAACGTCTCATGGTTTGGTATCTAAACGAAAGCGGGCTATTCTTCTTTCTTTTATAATTGCGGTGATAATAACTCCCTCGGATTTTTTTTATTATGTTTGCAGTAGCCTTACCAACGACAGTTCTTTACGAGCTCTCAATTTTAATTGCTTACTGTATAGAAAAGAGAAAAAAATTCTTTTAAAAGAAGTTTATATCTTGTCTGATAGGAAACGAATAGAAACGATGCAAATGAGGAATTTTGATGCTTGATATTAAGTGGATTCGTGAACACCCTGAGAAATTAGATGCAGCTTTGGCAAAGAGAGGTATTGAGCCGCAATCAGAAAGATTAATAAAACTTGATCTTGAACGCCGGTCGCATGTTGCTAAAGTACAATTGGCACAGGAGCGTCGCAATGCGGCTTCAAAAGAAATAGGGCGGGCTTTAGCAGCATGTGATCAGAAAATGGCTGAAAACCTTAGAGCTGAGGTTGAAGAAATTAAAGCTTTTCTTTCTTCGGCTACAGCAGAAGAAAAGCGTTTAACAGAGCATTTTGAGAAGGCTCTTTCTTCGCTCCCCAATGTTCCATTGGACGATGTTCCAAAGGGTAAAGATGAAAGTGATAATGTTGTTATGCGGCATTTTGGTACGCCTCCGACATTTGATTTTACACCAAAGGAACATTTTGATCTTGGTCAAAATCTCAAGCAGATGGATTTTGAGCGCGCAAGTCGTTTATCAGGGACGCGCTTTACGGTACTTTCAGGAGCATTAGCACGGCTTGAACGTGCATTGGGCCAATTTATGCTTGATGTGCATGTTAATGAGCATGGTTATACAGAGGTTTCGGTGCCTTTTCTTGTTCGTGATGAGATTGTTTTCGGAGCTGCTCAGTTGCCAAAATTTGCTGAAGATCTTTTTCGGACGACGGATGGTCGATGGCTTATTTCTACAGCAGAAGTACCGTTAACCAATTTGGTAAACAATGAAATTCTTGAGATATCAGATTTGCCACTGAGATTTTCTTCTTTGACTCCCTGTTTTCGTTCAGAGGCAGGATCTGCAGGCCGTGACACTCGTGGTATGTTGCGTCAACACCAGTTTTGGAAGGTAGAAATGGTATCGATTACTACTGAAGAGCAATCTTTAATGGAACTGGAACGTATGACAGAATGTGCAGAAGATGTGTTAAAACGTCTTGGTTTGCCTTTTCGTACGGTGGTTCTTTCTACGGGTGATATGGGATTTGCTGCACGTAAAACTTATGACATTGAGGTTTGGCTGCCGGGACAAGGATGCTATCGTGAAATTTCCAGTTGTTCAGTTTGTGGAGATTTTCAAGGGCGGCGCATGAATGCTCGATATCGTAAAGAAGGTGATAAAACATTGCACTTTATCCATAGTCTTAATGGTTCTGGTACGGCTATTGGACGTTGTCTTATCGCTATTCTTGAGAATTATCAGCAGGCTGATGGATCAATTATTGTTCCAGATGTTTTACAACCCTATATGAGGGGTATGCGTTGTATTGCTGCTTAATTTTATCAAAGGAGAACTGAATATGCGTTCATTTCTGAAAAATAATGGCATTCAAATGCACGATTTTGTCATTTTAAAAGAAATGATTTGTGCTTACGATAAGAGTACTACTTCATTGGAGATCGAATGATACTATGGGGCAAAAGGGTATTTTACGATTTCGTGAGGAATTGGCTTGCCTTGTGCTGAAAATGCGTAGCAAAGG
Source organism: Bartonella sp. DB5-6 (assembly GCF_000278115.1). Classification (GTDB taxonomy): domain Bacteria; phylum Pseudomonadota; class Alphaproteobacteria; order Rhizobiales; family Rhizobiaceae; genus Bartonella; species Bartonella refiksaydamii. The sequence goes on along the minus strand of NZ_JH725114.1, from coordinate 238,362 downwards.
AATTGATGATGTTCGCTTTTTTGCGGCATTTGAAAAGATTCCGCGTCAACAGTTTGTTGCTTCTCCTTGGCTTAACAGTGCTTATGATAATAAAGTTATTCCCATTGAGTGTGGTGAATATATTGAGCGTTTGGAAGAGCAGCTCTTGATTCTTTCTGCGTTATCGTTGAAAAAAAAGCATCGTGTTTTAGAAATTGGTACAGGGTCTGGTTTTTGTACTGCCCTTATGGCGTGTCTGAGTGGACGTGTGACAACAATTGACCGTTATAAAACACTTGTTGATTTAGCACGGCAAAAATTTCAAACTTTGGGACTTGAAAATATTATTGTGCGGCAAGTTGATGGAAGCTGTACTGTTACAGGTTTGGGGGTATTTGATCGTATTCTTATTTGGCCCTCACGTTCCGATGAACCAAAGGAATTTTTAGAACTTTTAGCTGAAAATGGGATTCTTATTCAAGCTATAGGACCTGATGAGGGGGTACAAACGGTGAGGCGCTATACAAAAATTGGCAGTCAATTTCAGTGCTTAGAAATGTTTCAAGTGCGCTATCAACCCTTTATTAAAGGTCTTGCGGAGACACTTTAATTTTCTAAATTTAAAGTACTACGCAAACTAGATAAATCCATTTTGAGCTTATTATAAAGATATTTATGAATAAAATATCTAATTTTAACTCTTAGGTAATATTACAAAGCTTTAATAGAGTGAGTTGAGTGTTGATGAGTGAGCAAAACTATGTGTTTAAAAGTTTTGGGTAATATTTTCCGGCATAATTTGCAGAAAATAGCTTTTTTAGCGATGATAATGATTTTTACGGGGTGTAGTTCTGGTATGCAGCGTTTCAATAATATTTTCTCTAATCGTGCGGTATCTACTCGGTTAAATGTGTCCACAACTGCGCTTGCAGATCCGCGAATGCTATCGTACGGTGGCATGATACAAAGTACAGAATTGCCACCTGTAGAGGCAACTGGTGGTTCATTGGCCGATGATAATGCCCCGTATAATTCTCCACAACAGGGCGAGGGGCCTTCTTCTGATGGTCAAATTATGGGGGCTCCGCCGCGAAATCTTGGAACGCTTTCCCGTTCACAAATGGATAATTCTCCTATTCTTCGGCGAAATACTTATATTGTCCAGAGTGGGGATACATTGTTAAGCATTGCGCGGCAAATAGGGATCAGTGTTGAAGCATTAAAATTAGCAAATGGTATAAAAAGTAGTTCCATCTATATCGGGCAGCTCCTTATGATCCCAAGTAGGCGCACGCTAGCAATTTCGAACACCCACAATGATGATTTGGCGACGGCATCAACAACAGAAACTTCATTTCAGTCTCAAGTTACATCTTCCATAAAACACAAGAAGCCTCTTCCTATATATAAAGCTCCTGTAACAACTCTCCCTTCTACTAAGATGAATAGTTCAAGTATTGAGAAAAATTCTTCTAGGCAGATGATGCAATCGAGTAACGAAACTGGTTTGTCAGATACGATTATGAGTACTAATAATATTGTTACTCCGCAAGCCACAGGAATTTCTAAAATGCGTTGGCCGGTGCGAGGGCGTTTATTAAGCCAGTTTGGTCAGAAAAAAGGAACAACAACTAATCGAGGAATAGATATTGCTGTGCCGGAAGGTTCATCGGTAAAAGCAGCGGAAAATGGTGTTGTTATCTATGCGAGTGATGGGTTAAAAGAGCTCGGCAATGTTGTTATGATTCGACATGAAAACAATATTATTACTATTTATGGATGTAACAGTAAGCTTATTGTTGAGAAAGGACAAAGGGTACGACGTGGAGATGAGATTGCTAAGTCTGGTGTTTCAGGAAATGTTAAAACTCCGCGTGTTTATTTTGAGGTGCGTAAGAATTCATTACCTGTCAATCCTATCAAGTATCTAGAAAATTAACTCATAATGGCTTTATTTTGAAAATCTGTAGTCTATATGGCTTTAAAATAATCGAATTTATTAAATCAAGAGTATTTTGACGGAAAAAGACACAAGTCTGAGAAGAACGTCTGGATAGGATCATTAGCAGGGAGAGAAAATATTTTGTATCATTTATTTTTCCGATGAGTGAGAATGTCTATATTTAATGATATAAAAATAAATCTGTTCTTAAGAAGTTTTTGTCCGTTGCCTTCTATCTCTTAAAGATTTATTACCTTCCTATAAGGTTGTGATTACATTATGTATTTATCGCTTTGTATGAGAGATCCTCTAGAAAAGCTTTTTTTCTAAGCCAAAGGTTTATTTTAGTTAAAGTAAGAAGTACCTGAAGTTTAATCTATAGGAGATAAAAATGTTTATTACTAACGCTTATGCTCAAGTTGCAGGCGGTGTTTCTAGTGGGACCTCACTTGTTAATTTTGTTCCGTTCATTTTAGTTTTTGCAATTATGTATTTTTTTATAATTCGTCCACAGCGTGCACAAATGAAAAAACGCCAAGAAATGCTTAATGCTGTGCGTCGTGGTGATACAGTTATAACCGGCGGTGGTATTATCGGCAAGATTACGAAAGTTTACGATGAGAGTGGTGAGTTAGAGGTTGAAATTGGTGATGGTATATATATTCGCGTTATCCGTTCAACATTAGCTGATGTTCGCGTTAAAGGTGAACCTATTGCAGAAAAAAAATCAAAATTTAATACTAAAACAAAAACACTACAAAAGTCTAAATCTAAAACTACAACGAAAGAAAATGTGAGTGCATTTAAAGAGAAAAAAGCTGTATCAAAGAAAAATGAATCTTAGAGTATAATTGCAGTTTGTTATGTTTTTTTACAATATATTTTTATAAAAAAGGAGGGATTTTGGATAAAGGACAATTTCATTGTAGGGAAAGTATCATAGTCAATAAATGAACATAATATTTTGTTTATTTTCTACAGACTATTAAGTATTTATTTCATTTTTAAGATATTGCTGCAAATTGTTCTATTCTGTGAATGATGTTATCGTTTTTTTGTGTGATGAAGATTTTTTCGAACGAATAGGTTAAGCATAGTTTTTTAAAGGGATGATCTGTTTCAATAAATGTGGTATTTAACGACAATTTATTGCAAACTTTTCATATATTGATTGTGTTACCAAGGCGGTCTTTTTCATAAAAGATTTTGCGTAGATATTGTGCTATATAGGTTATGATTAGTGTATCAACGTTTATTACAAACCCTTTTCTGACTTTTAAGGGGAGAAGAAAAACGTAATTGTTTTTTTAATGAGGGATGCTTCTTTATGTTTCATGCAATTCAAATCCGTGAAGCACATTTCCCAAGACGTGCACCTATTGATGCTTATGGAAATGGTGGGTTTCGTTTTGCTGATATGTCTCATAGGGGGTCTATTGTTTGTGTACCATCAGGTATTTATGGTATTGATATGGTAGGACCTATTCCCACGCAACAGGATATATCTCGTGTTTTAGAAGAATCATCTGAGATCGAAGTTTTGTTAATAGGTACTGGTGTTGAATTGTTGCGATTACCTGAAGAGTTACGGATGCTTTTATGGAAAAAGCGTATTTCATCAGATACAATGAGTACGGGTGCAGCTGTGCGTACATTTAATGTTTTGTTAGCTGAAGATCGTGCAGTTGCTGCATTATTATTTGCGGTAGAGTGATGGATTATTTAATACAATAGAATTACATGTTATTGATTCTATAGAGCTTTTGATTGGTTCAAGAGTGAATTTATAATTAGCGTATTTTGTATAAGAGATGGTATACCATTATCCATTTAACCAAAAATAACTTTGAGTTGTGAGTTTGCTGTGCGTGTTATTGCTGATTGTTTAAAGCTCTGCGGTGATTTCTTTATATCTGCTTAAGTACAATTATTATAAAACAGGCGCTAAAGCTTGTTTTGGTTAGCTTTTTGCCGTTTTGCTCCCACTGAATGTTTCAAGTCCGATAAGATTAATTTTAATAATTTTCGCTAATTTAGGTAGAATAGGAAGAAAGGCATTTGTTTAAAATTTACTTTTCTCTCTTTAGATATTAGATAAATGATATCATTTATCTATTTTTTAAACAATTCATACTGCATCACCTTCTCTTTGAGTTTATGTACAGAAATAATTCAATCTAAATATACTCCTGCGTACCATGATGCCTTTTGTAATAATGTCTCTTAATGTCTTCCTCTATCCAAATAGGCATTCCGTTTTTGTTTTTGAGAGCTCGTTTTTTACTCTTAAAGCTAGATTATTTTCCAAAGGTCTTTTTTCAGTTATCTATTTAAAAATATTAAGTACTTTTGCAAGTCTTTAGCTATTGTTGATAGGTATTTGAGGGAATGTACAGGGGCTATACCAAAAAAATAACTTATGGAAACCAATCGATATGGAACTGGGTATAAGTGACACAGAGTTGAATACATAATGTGCAGGAGTATAGGAAGGAATGTGCTTTAGTTGATGAAAAAAGAGAAAAAGTAACACGTAAAGTATAATTTTTGAAAGGTTTTACTTTTTTATAAAGCTATTATGGAAATCTGTCTAATTACCTTTTATCAGGTGATTGTGGTAACGTTTTTTCTCAATCATCAATCTCAATAGCATACGTCTCTCATGTTCTTATCACGTTTTTTGTTTTGCACAGATTGCGCTTGAATTGGTTTGAGTGCACAGACGTTAGCATATTAAATGCCGAACTTTTTAAATAGTGTTTAGTGTTTTTCAAATATTTTACCTTTTCCTCTATCTAGTTCTTTTGTAATTTTCAGGTGATGCTACGAGATATTCTGACATTGAAAGGCAAATAGTTTTTTTCAGTCACATATAAAAATGAATAAAATTTTATGCATTTGTCCTCCTTATGCTTAAAGGTAATTATTATCTGTTTTTTCATTTTAGTAGAAACATAGATGCAAACGGCAGGTCTTCGTGATAATTTCCTTATTTATAAACTTTCATGCTAAAGTAGCTATGTTATAGCTCGAGGTTAACTTATTAAAAATAACAATACGTTGGTGTTTTATGCGACTAAAAAATAGCTAGAAAAGAAGTTTTAATTCACAATACAGTGTAGAGATACATTGGGAAGCTCTATTCTCTTAGCTGTATGTGCTCATCTATCATTTTTAAATATGAATAAAATAGAACGTTAATTACTAAAAAAGGAAGTTAAGAGGCATCATAGAATGGTAAATTCTCTTCCTTATTGTCTTGGTATTTTACGTGCTACAGATCGTGACCGCTACATATCTGTTTTATTCGCACCTAAAAAAAAGCGTAGAGCATTGGCTGCTCTTTACGCCTTTAATGTAGAAGTTTCTCGTATTCGCGAAAGCGTACATGATCCACTTATCGGTGAGATACGATTACGTTGGTGGTACGATTCTATCGCTAATAATAAAATACCAAAAAATAAAAATAATCCGATTTTGAGTGATTTGTTTACAGCAATGACTCTTTTTAATTTACCTAAGACAGCTTTTTTACGTTATTGCGATGCACAGATTTTAAATCTTTACCAAAATCCCATAGCAGATCTTCATGATCTCGAATTTTATTGTAGGGAGACAGCGAGTATAATTTTACAGCTTTCTTGTCAGATATTAGATCCTGATGCAGCACAAGATTTTACAAATGTTTATGAACATGGAGGAATTGCTCAAGGATTAAGTGGTGTGTTGCGTCTTTTATCATTCATGCAGTCACGATATCAATATTATTTACCTGATGATATGCTAAAGGCTATAGAAGTGGATAGAAAGGATTTGGACTCTAATTATGTCAATGATAAACAAAAGTGTCACATTGTTGAAGTTATGATAGAGCTATCGCGAGAGCATTATAGCAAATTTTACGAGCATTCTAGTACTTTGCCTAGAATGCTTAAACCAGCATTTCTTCCATTGGCTATTATACCAGCATCTCTTCAAAAAGCGGTACAATTAGGAGCTACAATTTTCCAAGAAAGCGCAACTTTACCATTGATTCATCGCTATTGGGTGATAACAAGGGCAGCAATAAGCGGTAATTTTCCAAAGATATTACAAAGATAAAGAATGTTATTCAAGAACAGGAAAATTAGTAAATATATTAAAGGTAATTGCAATACTATGAATCCAAATCCTTTTTTATCATTCCAGAAACATTTCTAATAAGTTGATGACGATGGTTTTAGAACAGTGAGGAATTGGACTCATGAGGTTGAAGATAGCGTATAGTGTTTTTATGAGTTATTCATTTTGTTTAGCTCTGTATATCGGAGAATGGTGTAGAGAATGTAAAACCTAAGCTTAAATTTATGAAATACATCAGCTCTTTTTGGTGATATTGGGTTTATAATATTTAGCATGTAAATGTATGGATGGGGAACATTTCTAGTGAAGCATGATTTTTATTTTCACGAAAAAATCATTTTTTGTCCTACAAAAGATTTCTAGCTATAGGAAAATCATGAAAGCATAATTGATGACTTTTTACCATAAAAATATTTACATTCTAAGTTTTGATAGCTAACATTTTTATACACTGAAAAACTATACTATGAATTGCATCTAATATTTTTCTACAAACTCGCAAATTTGCAATAAATCTTGTTATTTATACATATGTTACTCATTCTGATACCAACGAAAAAGAAATTTATATTTCTTCCTCAGTTATAAGAAAATATCTGACTACGATTTTATTACCTAAATACTACAAATTATTTACAGTATTTTTACTGAAGAGTGTTGAAGATTTGATGATAATGCGTGTTATTAATTTCCAAAGGGTGTTCTTTATTAGCAATTTCTAGCATTTCTAGCTTTAGATCTTCTTTCATTATCATATCTATACTGGTACGGATATCAGATGAAAGAGTATGAGCGGTAGTGTTTTGAGGAATGGTTACAGTCTTTATTTGATAAATGATACGGTTTGTTGCTACCGGACCTTTTATTACGCCATAATGCCCTTTAGGCCCAGAAAATAATGCTTTAACACCTTCAGCTCCAAGGATTTTCGATGAGTCTTGGCGCCGTAGGGGTTGTGTCGTTTGTTTTATGACACCAAGTGTATGAGCAAGAGAAACAAGACTTTTGCCTTCACTAAGCTGTTTGATAGCATCTTTTGCCTTTTCATCAAGAAGGCGTTGGACTTCTTCATTTTTCCATTGAGAAAGGGCATCGTGCTTGGCTTCTTCAAATGTTTTATCGCGGGCAGGGATAATTTTATCTACTTTATACCAGAGATATCCACCTTTTTGAAGGGAGAGAGGATCAAGATCGACACCCTCGCTTGATTGATAGATGGCGTTCAATAAAATATCTTTCTGAGGTAAATCCGTGAGTATTGTGCCTTCAACCGTTTTTCCTGTTTTATCAATAGTGATTGTGCGCAAAGGTAATTTGTATTGGTCAGCAAGCTCTTTGAGAGAAGCTCCCTCAAAACGTGCATTTTCAATTGCTGTATAATTGTTACGTATATCATCTACAGCACGATTCTGGGCAAGTGTTTGACGAATATTTTCTTCTACTTTTTCGAAGGGAATAGAGACTGAAGGTTCAATATGTACTACGCGAATGATGACAGGACCTTGTAAGTCATTGATGACAGCGCTAATTTGCCCTTTTTTGAGTTCAAAAATCTCAGATGCTAGGTGGCTAGAAAGGTCATTCTCTGTAAAAGGTCCTTTTTTTATGTCATTGAGAGTTTTGTTTTCAGTTTTAACTAGCTCATCAAAACTCAATCCATCGGCTATTTTTCTTGCCGCATTATCGGCAGCTTCGCGTGTAGGGAATCGCAATTCTTCAATCGTGCGTTTTTCAGGAGTCATAAAACGCGAAGTATTTTGGGTATAAAAGGCTTTCACCTCATCTGCTGAAATATCTTTGCGTTTTACAATCTCAGCCGATGTCATAGTTAATAAAGAAACAGTTCGGTACTCTGGAGCACGAAATTCATTTCTACGAGTTTCAAACCATTTTTGCAATGTTTCATGATCAGGGTCAAAAATTGTTTTCTTTTCTTTGAAATCAATAACAAAATAATCGGCAATACGGCTTTCTCCTTGATAAAGAGCGAGCGCTTTATAAAAGAGATCTGGTGCCTTTATTCCAGATAGCGAAGCTGAAATGAGTTGATTACGCTTCTCCTTTTGGGTGTAATAATCAAGGAAATTGCTTTCTCTGATATGTAAATTCTGAAGATAGTTACGAAATAAATTTTTATCAAAGACGCCATTTATTTGAAACATATTATCAGCACTAAGAATACGAGCTATCGCATCTTTTGAAAGACTAATTTTCATTTTACGCACCTGTTCATCAAAGAGTACATCTTGTTGTAACTGAGTGAAAACAAAAGCAGGAATTTTGTATTGCTGCATTTCATTTGGTGTGAACATGCGTCCAAGACGAGATGTGAGTGCTAAACGTGCGCTTTGATCGGCAAGTGCGAGACGATAATCATCGACAGTTATTATGGATTTTCCAGAAGTAAGAAGGTCTCTTTCACCCTTTGTATGTAATTGTGGTATTCCCCATAAAAGGATGAAGCATACGAGCAAAATAGCAAGGAAAATCCTAGCAACCCAAGAGTTTGTGGCATTTCTTAAGATGTCAAGCATCGTTCAATTCCATTTTCTTGCATAAATTATTTATCAAAGCAGTAACGGAATTTGCAATAAAGATACGAAAGATGCAAGCTTAAAGACTTGCTTTCATTTTATAATTTGATACCTAAAGATAAACAATGTGTTGTGATAGCTCTTGAGGTGAAAATATGTTGCTAAATATTCGGCCTTTTATTGCTGGAAATTGGAAAATGAATGGAACTGGTGAATCGCTAGGAGAATTGCGTGCCATTGCGGCTGGTGTTAGCTCTGATTTAGGGCGTTTGTTTGAAGCGCTTATTTGTGTTCCAACAACACTTTTATCCCGTGCTTCTGATACGTTAGGTGGTGAAAACCTTCTTTTAGGGGGGCAGAATTGTCATTTTGATGATCATGGTCCTTATACCGGAGATGTTTCAGCTTTGATGCTTAAAGAAGCAGGAGCAAGTCATGTCATTATTGGGCATTCGGAACGTCGCACAGTTTATAAGGAGAGTAATGCAATTGTTTGTGCTAAAGTGCAAGCAGCGTGGCGAGCAGGCCTTGTTGCTCTTGTTTGTATTGGCGAAACATTGGAGGAGCGCAAAAGTAATAAAGTGCTGGATGTTCTTAAACGACAGCTTAAGGAATCTTTGCCAAGTGATGCAACAGCAGAGAATGTCATTATCGCTTATGAGCCTGTATGGGCTATAGGAACAGGAAACACGGCCACTTCAGCAGATGTTGCAGAAGTGCATCATTTTATTCGTGATGAGATGCGCTCTCGTTTTGGTGATCAAGGGAATAAAATGCGTTTACTTTATGGTGGATCAGTTAAACCATCAAATGCATTTAAACTTTTGGGGACTACACATGTTAATGGTGCTCTGATAGGTGGAGCAAGCCTAAAAGCGATTGATTTTTTAACTATTTGCGATGTTTATCGTAAATTATAACAGAGGAATCTCGGTTCCCCCTTGGATTATGTGTTATTTATGTGTAAATAGCCATGAAAAGTTATTTGAAGAGCAGGGTTTATGCAAACAGTACTTATTGTTATCCATTTTTTGGTTGTTATTACTTTGGTTGGCGTTATATTGATTCAGCCTTCGGAAGGTGGCGGGCTTGGTGTGAGTAGTGGTTCTGGATTGATGAGGACGCGTGGCACAAAAAATCCGTTAACACGTTTGACCGCTATTTTAGCATGTTGTTTTTTTGCCGTGTCCATTGGACTTACTGTGGTGGGGAGTATATCAAATTCTAGTTCTGATATTCTCAAACGTATTCCGGTTAATTCAGAACAGAACTCTACAAGTAAAGGAGCTTCAGAAGCAGTTCCACCATCAGGTGGAAAACCTCAACCTTCTATTCTTGAACAGCTAGAAGGTGTTTCGGTTCCACCTCAGGAACAAAAACAATCTACAGATCCTGAAGTTGAAAATCCAGTTCCACCAGTCCATGAAAATCCAGTTCTGGATGACGGTATGAAATAGTTTTTTTGAAGAGAATATAGATTTAAAAAGGTGGTTGTTTCATTTTTTTTATTTTATAGAAGAAAGATTGTTTCTTTTTGCATTTTTTGCTGGAAAAATTATTATAAACTGCTTATCACAATAAGCCCATGGCACGTTATGTTTTTATTACTGGTGGTGTGGTTTCTTCCCTTGGAAAGGGCATCGCAGCAGCAGCGTTGGCTGCATTATTGCAGGCTCGTGGGTATCGTATACGGCTTCGCAAACTTGATCCTTATTTGAATGTTGATCCAGGCACGATGTCACCTTATCAACATGGGGAAGTGTTTGTGACCGATGATGGTGCAGAAGCCGATCTTGATCTTGGGCATTATGAGCGTTTTACCGGATGTTCTGCGAATAGCCATGATAATATCACAACAGGGCGTATTTATCGCAATATCATTGAACGAGAACGGCGTGGTGATTATTTGGGGGCAACGGTTCAGGTTATTCCTCATGTTACCGATGAAATTAAGAGATTCATTACTGCGGAAAACGAAGAATTTGACTTTGTTTTGTGCGAGATAGGTGGAACGGTTGGTGATATTGAAGCAATGCCGTTTCTAGAAGCGATTCGTCAGCTCCACAATGAATTACCAAGGCAAAATGTTGTTTATGTACATCTTACATTAATGCCTTATATCTCTTCGGCTGGTGAATTAAAAACCAAACCAACACAACATTCGGTAAAAGAATTACAATCAATTGGTATTGCTCCTGATATTTTATTGGTACGTGCAGATCGTCCTATTCCAGAAACAGAACGGGGTAAATTATCACTTTTTTGTAATGTTCGCCCAAATGCAGTTATTCAGGCATTGGATATGCCAACGATTTATGATGTTCCTATAGCATATCATAAAGAGGGGTTAGATTCAGAAGTTCTTTCCGCTTTTGGAATGAATCCGACGCCTCAACCTAAAATGGATCGTTGGGAAGATATTACACATCGGATTCACCATCCTGAAGGAGAAGTAACAATTGCTGTTGTTGGGAAATATACCGGATTGAAGGATGCTTATAAATCTCTTACAGAAGCGATTGCGCATGGTGGTTTAGCCAATAAAGTAAAGGTTAATATTGAATGGATTGAAGCAGAACTTCTTGAAAGAGAAGATCCTGCATCCTATTTGCAAAAAATCCATGGGATTTTAGTTCCTGGTGCTTTTGGGGCGCGTGGTGCAGAAGGTAAGATTCAAGCAATTCAATTTGCGCGGGAACGGAAAGTTCCGTTTTTAGGTATTTGCTTTGGGATGCAATTGGCTTGTATAGAAGCTGCGCGCAATATTGCACAGATTGAGAATGCTTCATCAAGTGAATTTTGCGAAACAAAAAATCCGATTGTAGGTTTGATGACAGAATGGCTCAAAGGGGATGTTCTGGAGAAACGGACAAAGTGTGGAAATCTTGGTGGTTCAATGCGCCTTGGTGCTTTTGCAGCTGAATTAAAGGTAGGCAGCCATATTGCCAAAATTTATGGGATGACAAGGATTTGTGAACGACATCGTCATCGTTATGAAGTAAATATTGATTATAAAGACAAATTAGAACAGTGTGGTTTGATTTTTTCTGGCATGTCTCCGGATGGTATTTTGCCAGAAACAATAGAATATGCAGATCATCCATGGTTCATTGGTGTTCAATATCATCCAGAATTAAAGTCTCGTCCATTTGACCCACATCCACTTTTTTCTTCTTTTATAAAAGCCACTGTGGAGCAGAGTCGATTAGTTTAATTCATAAATTGGATTATTTGCTTTTTGAGGGATACAATGTTTAAACCAAATGCCATTGTAAAAGTTGGAAATGTCATCTTTTCAAATGAATCACCCCTTTCATTGATTGCGGGACCGTGCCAGATGGAAAGCCGAGATCATGCTTTTGAAATAGCAGGCCAGATTAAAACAATTACAGATCAGGTTGGTATTGGGTTTGTTTATAAATCTAGTTACGATAAAGCCAACAGGACATCCATAAATGCGGCACGTGGTATTGGTCTTGAAAAAGCAATGGCTATTTTTTCTGATTTGAAGAAGGAATTTGATTGTCCGGTATTGACTGATGTGCATACAGAAGAGCAATGCACGGTTGTTGCGTCAACGGTAGATATTTTGCAAATACCCGCTTTTTTATGTCGTCAAACAGATATTTTGGCAGCAGCAGCAAAAACGGGGCGTGTTATCAATATTAAAAAAGGTCAGTTTTTGGCTCCATGGGATATGGAAAATGTTTTAAGAAAGGTTACGCAAAGTGGTAATCCGAATGTTATGCTTTGTGAGCGAGGCACGTCATTTGGTTATAATCGACTTATTTCTGATATGCGTTCATTGCCTATTTTACGTTCATTTGGTGCTCCTGTTATTTTTGATGCAACACATTCTGTTCAAGAGCCAGGGGGGCAGGGGAATTCATCTGGTGGACAGCGTCAATTTGTCGAGGTTTTGGCGCGTGCAGCTGTTTCTGTTGGGGTAGCAGGGGTGTTTTTAGAAACGCATCAAGACCCAGATAATGCACCTTCTGATGGACCTAATATGGTTAAAATTGATCATTTACAAAGGCTTCTTGAGACGTTAATGGAATTTGATTATCTGTCAAAAAAGATGAATTGAAACTTTTGTTGGATAAGGAAACGCACATGACTATAATTGTCGATATCATTGGACGTGAAGTGCTTGATAGCCGAGGTAACCCAACGGTAGAAGTTGATGTTCATTTGGAGAACGGAGTTTTGGGTCGTGCTCTTGTTCCCTCAGGGGCATCTACGGGGGTACATGAAGCTATCGAGCTTCGTGATGGTGGCATGCGTTATCAAGGAAAAGGTGTTGAAAAAGCGATTGCTGCAGTAAATGGCGAAATTCTTGAAGAACTTGGTGGGCGAGATGCAAGAAATCAAATCGCTATTGATCAAGCAATGATTGCCTTGGATGGAACACCAAATAAAGCGCGTCTTGGCGCCAATGCACTTCTCGGCGTTTCATTGGCTGTTGCAAAAGCGGCTGCGGAATCATTAAATTTGCCTTTATATCGCTATATTGGCGGTACACAAGCGCATGTTCTTCCCACTCCTATGATGAATATTATCAATGGTGGTGTCCATGCTGATAATCCAATTGATTTTCAAGAATTTATGATTATTCCTGTAGGCGCGTCAACGGTGAAAGAAGCAATCCGCTATGGAGCTGAAATTTTTCATACGTTAAAAAAACGTTTAAAAGATGCAGGCTATAATACTAATGTTGGTGATGAAGGTGGTTTTGCGCCTCAATTTAAAAGCGCCGAGCAAGCAGTTGATTTTATTATGGAATCTATAACAATCTGTGGATATAAACCAGGTGAACAAATTGCACTTGGTTTAGATTGTGCTTCGACGGAGTTTTATAAAAATGGTTCGTATTTCTATAAAGGTGAGGGTAAATGTCGTGATGCTCAGGAACAGGTAGATTATTTGGCAAAGCTTGTTGAAACTTATCCCATTATTACGATTGAGGATGGGATGGCTGAAGATGATTGGGAAGGTTGGAAGTTACTTACTGATTCGATTGGTAAAAAATGTCAGCTTGTGGGTGATGATTTGTTTGTAACAAATTCAGCGCGTTTGCGTGATGGCATCAAAATGGGTGCTGCTAATTCTATCCTTATTAAAGTTAACCAGATTGGTACGTTAAGTGAGACGCTTGATGCTGTAGAAACAGCGCATAAAGCAGGTTATCGTGCTATTATATCTCACCGTTCGGGAGAAACGGAAGACTCTTTTATTGCTGATCTTGCTGTTGCAACAAATTGTGGGCAGATTAAAACAGGCTCGCTTGCACGTTCGGATAGATTGGCAAAGTATAATCAGCTCATTCGTATTGAAGAAATGCTTGGGAAGCAGGCATATTATGCTGGTAATTGGCATCGTTGAGTCATGAACGTAAGATTTTAGCTTGTGATCTCATTGGGGTTATAAGATGTAACTGTAAGATATGTGTGAAACCAATTTTATAGGTATTAAGGATGAGAGGTATAATTATTAATCAAGATCAAGGAAGTTATCTCGTTTCCGGTGATGATGGCACACGTTATCAGTTTGCGACTGGAGATTGGTTAGGAAAAAATCCACCGAGAGTGGGTGATGCTGTTGATTTTGTATGCGAAGAGAGCAATATTAATTCTGTTTTCCCATTGTTGCAACAAGATTCTGAGCCTCCGAAAACAATGTTAGCACTCATTTGTTGGGTCTCTGGTCTATTTGGTGTTCATCGCTTTATGGTTGGTAAAGTGAGAACTGGTGCTTTAATGCTAATTCTGTCTTTAACGTTTTTGGGGCTGTTGATTACAGGGATTTGGGCGATTGTTGACTTTATAGTTATTGTTGCTGGGAAGTTTACTGACAAAGATGGTAGGCAAATTACACGTGGGTAGAAATTATGCGTCATAATGTAATATGTAAAAAGGAAATAATGTTTTTTAATTTTGTTGTGGTTGATCGATGAAGTTGTAATACCTAGAGTTTTTTTAGTATACTTATTTGATGATCGGATGTTAATGAAAATGATGCATAGTTAAATAAAAACATTGTAAAAGATTGTGTTATTTTATATGAGTAAGATGGAGACACAAATCGATTAAGGCGTGTTTTATATTGCCGCTTATAGTGGTGGGGGTGTGTTTATTGGGAAATTTTAAGCTATTTTAATTATTGTATTTATCACGGTGGATATGGATTGTATTCATACCGTGAAGTGCATCAATATATTAGCAAGTTAGCAGAAACTTCTTTATGAATAACATGTGAGTGACAATTCTATAAGTGGTCAAAATGAGAGGTATGATTATTGGTCAAGATCAAGAGAATTATCTCGTTTCGGGTGATAGTGGTAAGCGCTATCAATTCGCAATTTGGGATTGGTTAGGAAAAAAGCCGCCGAAGGCTGGTGATGCTATTGATTTTGTATGTGAAGGTGATGCCATTAAATCGATTGTTCCTCTCTTGGTGCAACAAGAACGATCAGAACAATCACAAGTACTACTTGCATTTGTTTGTTTTTTTGGAGGAGTATTAGGTCTCCACAGCTTTATGGTTGGTCAAGTTGGAACAGGTGCTTTAATGCTTCTTCTAACTCTAACAGTTTTTTGGGCGTTTATTGATTTTATAGTTATTATAACAGGAATTTTTACTGACAGCGATGGGGCTAGAGTCAAAAGTTAGTGAATATACCGAATATTACAATATAAAAGTAGATCATATGGCATAGCCTTGTTATATCAGAGGTCTTTTAGTGTGTAACCACAAATCGCTTTTGTATAAGTCTTTGGTAATGAGGTGTTAATTAAAATCATGCATAGTTTGGCTAATTATTAAGAGGATTATGCTATAAAGACTGTGCTATTTTATGTGGACAAAGCAGAAACGCAGATCAATCAAAGTACGCTTTGTACTACCACTTATGACAGTGGGAGTTTTGAGCTATTTCAGTTATCACATTTACCATGGTGAATACGGCTTGTATTCACGCAGTGAAGTTAATAAACATATTGTGGAGTTAGAAGAGGAACTTCATAAAGTAGAAGCTAAACGGATATACATGGAAAAGCGCATTTCTCTTTTGCGCAATGGGCACATTGAAAAAGATATGTTGGATGAGTATATCCGGAAGAATTTAAATTTTTCTAAGCCAAATGAATTGACAATTCTAACTCCTTGTAAATGATATAATTTCAAAAAATATTTTGAAACAATTACCTATGGTAGTGTTTGAGCTGATTGATAATGCTTGTAACTTTTGTTCGTAAAGGTTATTCCTAGATCAATCATAAAAGGGAGTTTAATATGGCAGAAAGGTCTAAAAAAGGTTCTGCGGCGGTGGTGTGCACTACATTATCAAGCACTACGAAAAGAGCACCAATAGCGCGTTTTACAAAAGAAGAGGAAATTGATGCTTATCGTGAGATGCTTTTAATTCGCCGTTTTGAAGAAAAAGCGGGGCAACTTTATGGTATGGGGCTTATTGGTGGTTTTTGTCATCTCTACATTGGGCAGGAAGCTGTTGTTATTGGAACACTGAAGGCGGCTAAAGAAGGCGATCAGGTTATTACATCTTATCGTGATCATGGACATATGTTAGCGGTTGGTATGAGTCCGCGTGGTGTTATGGCAGAACTTACGGGGCGTCAAGGTGGCTTTTCTAAGGGGAAAGGGGGTTCGATGCATATGTTTTCTAAAGAAAAGAATTTTTATGGCGGGCATGGCATTGTTGGAGCTCAGGTTCCAATTGGCTCCGGTTTGGCATTTTCGAATCAGTATCTTGGTAAAGATAATGTAACATTAGTGTATTTTGGCGATGGCGCTGCCAATCAGGGGCAGGTTTACGAAAGTTTTAATATGGCTTCACTTTGGAGGCTTCCTGTTGTTTATATTATTGAAAATAATCAGTATGCTATGGGAACATCGGTTGCACGTGCATCGGCAGAAACGGATTTTTCTCGTCGTGGTCTTTCTTTTGAGATTCCAGGCATTGTTGTTGACGGTATGGATGTTCGAGCAGTGAAAGGAGCTGCTGATGAAGCAATTTCTTGGGCGCGTTCTGGTAAAGGGCCGATTATCCTTGATATGCAGACCTATCGCTACCGTGGTCACTCTATGTCTGATCCAGCAAAATATCGATCAAAAGAAGAGGTTCAGAAAATAAAAGAGGACCATGATCCAATTGATCAGGTAAAGAATCGGATTCTTGAACAAAGCTGGGCGAGCGAAGACGATTTAAAGTCTATTGACAAGGAAGTGCGTGCGGTTGTTGCGGATGCAGCGGATTTTGCGCAAAGTGATCAAGAGCCAGATGCTTCTGAGCTCTATACTGATATTTTAGTTTGATGCGAGGAAAGCAAGCATGTCTATTGATATTTTGATGCCAGCGCTTTCACCAACGATGGAAGAAGGTAAATTGTCTAAATGGCTGAAGAAAGAAGGCGATAAAATTAGCTCTGGCGATGTAATTGCTGAAATTGAAACAGATAAAGCAATAATGGAAGTCGAGGCTGTCGATGAAGGCACTCTTGGTAAAATTTGTGTACTTGAAGGTTCGGAAGGTGTGAAGGTTAATACCGTTATTGCGGTATTGTTGGAGGAAGATGAAAGTGTTGAGAATATTTCACAAACTGTCAATTCTTTAAATGCACATAAAAAAACTGGGGCTGCTGCATCTTCTTCTCTTGCTTCATTAGTGCCGGTCTCTCCTACTTTTGATAGCGCTCCTGATTTTGATATTCCAGCGGGGACGCAAATGGTTACAATGACAGTGCGCGAAGCGCTTAACCAGGCTATGACTGAAGAGATGCGGCGTGATGAGATGGTTTTTCTGTTGGGAGAAGAAGTAGCGCAATATCAAGGTGCTTATAAAGTTAGCCAAGGTTTATTAGAAGAATTTGGTGAACGCCGAGTTATCGATACACCAATCACAGAACATGGTTTTGCAGGATTAGCTGTTGGTGCTGCCTTTGGAGGGTTACGTCCCATTGTTGAGTTTATGACGTTTAATTTTGCTATGCAGGCAATTGATCAAATTATCAACTCAGCAGCAAAAACGCGTTATATGTCTGGTGGACAAATGACTGCTCCTATGGTTTTTCGTGGTCCAAATGGTGCGGCTGCGCGTGTAGGTGCGCAACATTCTCAGTGCTATGCCGCATGGTATAGTCATATACCAGGTCTTAAAGTTGTTATGCCTTATAGTGCTGCGGATGCAAAAGGTTTGCTAAAAGCTGCTATTCGTGATGATAATCCTGTTATTTTTCTTGAAAATGAGATTTTGTATGGTCATCAATTTGATGTTCCTCAAATAGATGATTTTGTTTTACCTATCGGTCGGGCGCGTATTCATAAATCTGGACAAGATGTTACGATTGTTGCATGTGGGATTGGGATGCATTATGCAGTTCAAGCGCTGCCAGAAGTTGAAAAGCTTGGTATTGACGTAGAATTAATTGATTTGCGGACAGTGCGTCCGATGGATCTTCCAACAATTCTTGCTTCAGTTAAAAAAACAGGTTGTTTGGTAACAATTGAAGAAGGTTATCCTCAGTCATCCGTTGGCACTGAAATAGCAACACGTGTTATGCAGCAGGCTTTTGACTATCTTGATGCGCCAGTTGCTACAATTTCTGGCAAGGATGTTCCTATGCCTTATGCTGCCAATCTTGAAAAATTGGCTTTGCCAAACATTGCTGAGATTGTAGAAGCTGTTAAGGCTGTGACTTATAGAGCATAACGGAGGAAAGCACTATGCCCATTAAAATTACAATGCCTGCGCTTTCTCCAACGATGGAAGAAGGGACTTTATCAAAATGGAATGTGAAGGCTGGGGACAAGGTTTCCTCTGGTGATGTTATTGCTGAAATTGAGACAGATAAAGCAACCATGGAAATAGAGGCCGTTGATGAGGGAAAGGTTGCTAAGATCGTTGTTCCTGCTGGAACGCAAGGTGTTAAAGTGAATAGTTTAATTGCTATTTTAGCAGAAGAAGGTGAAGATTTGTCTGAGGCAGCAAAAGTTGCAGAAGAAACCTCTTCCTCTTTTGCAATCAAAGAATCAGAGGACGCAAAACAGGCAGATTCAAAGACAGCACAAATGTCTCCTGTATTGTATCAGCAATTAGTAGAAAAAGATAAAAAGGACATACGCCTTTTTGCTTCTCCCTTAGCGCGGCGATTGGCGGCTCATGCAGGTCTTGATTTATCACTTGTTTCTGGGAGTGGTCCCCGTGGGCGTATTATTAAACGTGATGTAGAAAAAGCTATGAGTAGTGGTATTTTAAAGGATTCTGGCTCGTCACAAATTGAACAGCCGATAGTGGCAGCTGCTTCTGATAAACAGATATTGCAACTTTTCAAAGAAGATGAATACACCTTCATACCTCATAATAATATGCGTAAAACAATCGCTAAACGTTTGGTGGAATCAAAACAAAAAGTACCGCATTTCTACGTGACGCTAGATTGTGAACTTGATGCGTTATTGGATCTGCGTACGCAATTGAATGCTGCGGCACCGATGATTAAGACGCAAGAAGGGATTATGCCCGTTTATAAACTTTCCGTTAACGATATGATTATTAAAGCTGTCGCTCTTTCTTTGAAGGCGGTTCCCGATGCGAATGTATCTTGGCTTGAAGAAGGAATACTTCATCACAAACATTGTGATGTTGGGGTAGCTGTATCTGTTGAAAATGGGCTAATTACACCAATTGTTCGCCGTGCAGAAGAAAAATCTTTATCAATTATTTCTCATGAGATGAAGGATTTTGCAAAACGTGCACGTGAGCGTAAGTTAAAAATGGAAGAGTATCAGGGGGGAACAACAGCTGTCTCAAATATGGGGATGTATGGTGTGAAAAGTTTTTCTGCTATTCTTAATCCGCCGCATGCGACAATTTTTGCGATTGGAGCAGGTGAACAACAGGCTGTTGTTAAAAATAATGCATTGGCAGTTGCGACGGTCATGTCTGTTACAATTTCTGCCGATCATCGTGCTGTTGATGGCGCGTTAGCAGCAGAGCTTGCGCGGACTTTTAAGAAAATGATTGAAAATCCATTAGCAATGTTAATTTGAGCTGTTTAAAAGTACTTCACATAAATTGTATGTGAGTATGGTAGGTTAATATGGTAGAGGCAGATTGAGAGAGTTTCAATGGCAATATTGCTATCTCTTCTGACTGTTAAAGGCATATATGGTGAGTTTTGAATGAAAAACACGCGATTCTGTCAAGTTGTTTTTTGGTCTTAAGCTCAGAGAGTGCCTATCGGTTTTGTATATATCCATGGAGGAATTACTGTGGCGAATCTTTATGATGTAATTGTGATTGGATCGGGTCCTGGAGGATATGTAACCGCAATTCGTGCGGCGCAATGTGGCTTCAAGACGGCGATTGTTGAACGTGAACATCTTGGTGGGATTTGCTTAAACTGGGGGTGTATTCCAACAAAGGCACTGTTACGTTCCGCAGAAATAAAGCATTTTGCTGAACATGTAAAGGATTATGGTCTAACGTTCAACGGGTCGATTGAAGTAAATATCAAGGATATCGTAGCACGTTCACGCGGGGTTTCAGCACGTTTAAATGCTGGTGTTGGTTTTTTGATGAAAAAAAATAAAATTGATATTATTTGGGGGGAAGCAAAACTTACCAAGAAGGTGAAAGGGAGCCAGCTTACGGAAATTATGATTTCTTCATCGTCCAAACCGATTATGCAACCGCAAAATCCAGTACCTAAAGGTACATTAGGGGAAGGGACTTATCAAGCAAAACACATCGTTATTGCAACGGGTGCACGTCCTCGTTCTCTTCTTGGGCTTGAGCCAGATGGAAAGCTTATTTGGACTTATTTTGAAGCTATGATACCACAGTCAATGCCGAAATCGCTTTTAGTAATGGGGTCTGGAGCAATTGGCATTGAATTTGCTTCTTTTTATCATGATATGGGAGCGACAGTAACTGTTGTTGAAATGATGCCTCATATCATGCCTGCTGAGGATGTTGAAATTTCAACATTTGCTCGTAAACAGTTAGAAAAAAAAGGTATACGGATCCTCACGCAAGCGAAAGTAATGAAAGTTGAGAAATCTTCCGATTCTGTTATTGCGCATATTGATGTTAAAGGTAAGACAGAAACAATTACAGCTGATCGGTTAATTTCAGCTGTTGGGGTTCAGGGTAATATTGAGAATCTTGGATTGGAAGCATTGGGTGTAAAAACTGAACGTGGGTGCATTGTAACCGATGAATGGAGTTGGACAGGGGTAGAGGGAATTTATGCTATTGGTGATGTGGCTGGTCCTCCTATGTTGGCACATAAAGCAGAAGAAGAAGGCGTGATATGCATTGAACATCTTGCGGGGTTGGAGAATGTTCACCCGCTTGATAAGAAAAAAATTCCAGGATGTACATATTGTATACCACAAGTTGCCTCTGTAGGGCTTTCAGAAATAGCAGCAAAAGAAGCTGGTTATGATATACGTGTTGGTCGTTATTCCTTTTCAGCGAATGGTAAGGCCATTGCTTTAGGGGAAGATCAGGGATTGGTTAAAACTATTTTTGATAAAAAAACAGGACAACTGCTTGGTGCACATATGGTAGGAGCAGAAGTAACAGAATTGATACAAGGTTTTGTCATTGCCATGAATCTTGAAACAACCGAAGAAGAATTGATGCACACCGTTTTCCCACATCCAACATTATCAGAAATGATGAAAGAGAGTGTATTGGATGCTTATGACCAAGTTTTAAATGCTTGATGATTGGATTTTCTGAAAAATTTTGTTTATGTAATTTGCGTTCCATATTTAAAAGGCAGAGGTCTTAAATGGTTACGGTTGTTGACAGAGTTACAAATAGACGCCTGCGTCATCCTGAAAAGGCGCATCGTCCGGATACAAGCATTCAAAAAAAGCCGGAATGGATTCGCGTAAAAGCGCCAACATCACAGATATATAAAGAAACGCGTGGTATTGTACGTACTCATAAATTAGTAACCGTATGCGAAGAAGCTGGTTGCCCAAATGTTGGCGAGTGTTGGAGTCAGCGGCATGCCAGTTTTATGATTTTGGGTGAAATATGTACACGGGCTTGTGCTTTTTGCAATGTCGCAACAGGTATTCCACTTGCAGTTGATGATAATGAGCCAGAACGTGTGGCGGATGCTGTTGCACAAATGGAATTAAAACATGTCGTGATTACATCTGTTGATCGTGATGATCTTGGGGATGGTGGTGCGGAGCATTTTGCAAAAGTTATTTATGCTATTCGTAGAAAGGCTCCTAAGACAACCATTGAAGTTCTTACACCTGATTTTCGTCATAAAGATGGAGCTTTAGAAATTGTTGTTGCTGCTAAGCCCGATGTTTTTAATCATAATTTGGAAACAGTTCCATCTAAATATTTAAAGGTTCGTCCAGGGGCACGTTATTTTCATTCAATTCGGTTATTACAACGCGTTAAAGAACTTGATCCAACAATTTTTACAAAATCAGGGATTATGGTTGGCCTTGGGGAAGAAAGAAATGAAATTCTTCAATTGATGGATGATTTACGCTCTGCTGATGTTGATTTTATGACAATTGGACAATATTTACAGCCTACGCGAAAACATCATCCGGTTATTCGTTTTGTACCTCCTGAAGAATTTGAATCTTTTGCCAAGATTGGTAAAGTGAAGGGTTTTTTACATATGGCTTCCAATCCTCTGACGCGTTCATCTCATCATGCAGGCGATGATTTTGCAATTTTGCAAAAAGCGCGTGATGAAAAATTTGCCTTGCAGAGATAATTATGCCAACTTTTACAACACATCGGCAGATTGCCCATAGTGCTAGTGAAATGTTTGATCTTGTCTCAGATATTGAGCGTTATCCTGAATTCTTACCAATGTGTGAGGCGTTAGTGGTTCGTTCTCGTAAGGAATATGAGGAAAAGACATTGCTTCTTGCTGACATGATAGTTGGCTACAAGGTTATCCGAGAAATTTTCACGACCCAAGTACTTCTTCAGCCGAAGAAAAATCTGATAGAGGTTAAATATATTGATGGCCCATTCAGATATCTTGAAAATCGTTGGACTTTTTATGATATTGAGAATACCAATGCATGTAATGTAGCGTTTTTTATTGATTATGAATTTAAAAGCAAAATGCTTGGATTGGTGATGGGATCAATGTTTGATATTGCTTTTCGTAAATTCACCGATGCTTTTGAAATGCGTGCGCACCGAATTTACGGTCCTCCGGTAACATGATTTATTCTGTTGATTTTGTTGCATAGTAAGTATTGCATGTTATAGATTGTGATGAGGTGAAATCTAGAAATTTGACTATGGAGAATGTCATTGGAGAGATTCCAAGATCATTTTAAAAGCATTTTCGACGGTTGCATAGCGTATAGTATTACGATCAAGATCTCCGAAACGCACTTCTGTATGCAGGGTTTTGTGATTCTTGTAAGCAATTGCAAAATGCACAAGCCCTCTAGGTTTATCGAGACATGCCCCTCCTGGTCCTGCAATTCCTGTTACAGCGATTGCAATTCCAGCTTGTGAGTGTTTTAATCCACCCTCGGCCATTGCAAGAGCAACTTCCTTTGAAACGGCACCGTAGTTTTTTATAAGTTCAGTGCATACGCCAACAAGGTGCGTTTTCGATTCATTTGAATAAACGACAAATCCACAATCAAATACATCTGATGAACCTGCAATAGTTGTAAGATTTGCAGCAATAAGCCCTCCTGTACAAGATTCAACAGTTGTTAAAAGCAAACCTTTTTGGCGACATGCTGTAAGGACTTCACGTGCTTGTTTTTCACAAAAATATGTCATTTGGGAATTTCTCCTAGATAAAGGACGCTGGCTGTTGCAAAAGCTGCAATGCCTTCGCCACGACCAATAAATCCGAGTTTTTCATTTGTTGTTGCTTTGATGGAGATTCGATCGGGTGAAATTGTGAGTATATTCATAAGATTTTCTATCATTTTATGACGATAAGGGCCGATTTTAGGTTCTTCGGCAATCAGCGTGATATCAACATTGGCAATACGACCGTACGCTTGTTTAACAATATCAAGAGCGTGACGAAGAAAAATTTCTGACGATGCATTTTTCCATTGGGGATCAGAAGGAGGAAAATGTGTACCAATATCTCCTGCCCCTCGCGTAGCGAGAAGGGCATCTGTTAGTGCATGAAGCGCGACATCAGCATCAGAGTGTCCATTCAATTTTTTATGAAAAGGAATTTTTATACCACATAATGTAAGAGAAGTTCCTTCCTCGAAAGAATGAACATCATAACCATTGCCGGTACGGATATCAGGAAAC
This sequence comes from Bartonella sp. DB5-6, assembly GCF_000278115.1. GTDB lineage: Bacteria > Pseudomonadota > Alphaproteobacteria > Rhizobiales > Rhizobiaceae > Bartonella > Bartonella refiksaydamii. The sequence goes on along the minus strand of NZ_JH725114.1, from coordinate 214,472 downwards.
ATTTGCATTTTTTTTTGGAGATATAAATGTGCGGTATCAAAATCTTGGTGCCATGTAATTTTTATGTTGTTAGGGTCTCCAGGGATGCCACGCATAGGAATCCCAAACCATTCTGCAATTGCAGAATCATCGGTAAATTCCTTTTTGCAAACTTGCATTGCTTTTTCATGGGCAGCTAAAATGCTCTCAAAAGGAAAACACTGTGGAGTTTGTGCGCTATAAAGGTTAGTGCGTGGAATTGTATCTAAAACGTAATATGTGCTATTTATGCGTTTGAGAGTATCAGAAATTGCGAGAACAGGCAGAACACCTTCTTGATGATTGACAGTTGCGTGGATTTGCTCGAGGAGCTGATTTTCGATAAAGGGGCGCGCACCATCATGAATATGTACATACTGGGGCTTGAACTTTTTAAGTGCATGAAGCCCACATAAGGTGGATATTTGACGTGTATTGCCCCCTTCAACGATGATAAGCTGCTCTTTAAAATCAACGATAGCTTGCTCACAAATTTGGCGGTCTTCCGGATGAATAACGAGGATAATAGTCGTGATGGCAGGATTCTGCAAAAAACAACGCACAGCATGACAAATAACCGGCTCGTGCCCTAGAAGCTGGTACTGTTTTGGAATTTTGTGTAGAGATTTTGCCCTTTCACCGCGTCCAGCGGCTAAAATTATTGCTGCAATAGAAATACTTAATCTCCCTTCTGCATTATCTTAGTTTATTATTTTATGATCATCAATTTTAAATTGATTTTGAAAAGTTGGTCGTTGAAGATCGGCAAGGGATATCACTGATAATACATCAAAAAAAGCATTTAAAGCTTTTTGAAGTGCGGTATTTAAACCACAAAAATTTATCAATGGGCAATTAGGTTCTGCGGTATCGAAACATTCTGCCATGGAAAAGTTATCTTCTGTTACTTTTACAACATCAGCTACCGAAATCTCTGCTGCGGGTTTAGCTAATTTAACGCCACCATTACGTCCGCGTACTGTCTGTATAAAACCTGCTTCAACAAGTGGTTGAAGGATCTTAAATAAAAAAAGTTCGGAAACAGCATATGCTTTGGCAATTTCTGGAATACGACTAAGAGCCCCCTGATTATCTGCACAGTACATGAGCATCCTGAGCGCATAATTTGTCTGTTTGGTTAACCGCATTTCATCTCCTCTGTAAATATTACTGAACGCACTTTATTTTAAAGATATTTTGTAAAATGTAGAAGTTCTTTCTCTATTTGCTCGTTTGATTATAGTTTAAATGTAGTATTAGTATTGTAAATTTTTGTTACAAAAGGTTATATGGGGCAACGAGATAAGGTAATGTAAGCTAATCATGAATACAACATCTGTAATGAATCTCCAAGATACAGATCAAAATATCTCTAACGATGAGTTGTATCGCTTAAGTAAGGTGTATATCTTTTTAGGGATCACAATTATTGTGTTGGCTCTGCTCACAGCATCTGTTTCGTTTATCATTCTTATTGGATTAACACTTGTTGTTCCTAGTAGGGCTGTAACTCTCGTTCTTATAGGAATTAACAGTGTCTGGGTTTTAGGACTCGTGATCATTGTTTTTTATGAGATGATTCCCATCATTCGTGCGTGGCGTTCGAGACGTGCAGGCTCTCGCCTTCATGTTCGTCTTATTTCGTTATTTGCACTTGTTGCAACAATGCCGGCTGTTGCAGTTGCTCTTGTATCAGGTCCTGCACTGAATTTAGGACTTGATCGATGGTTTGATACGACAACACGGCAAATTGTAGGTTCTTCTATCAATTTAGCGAATGCTTATGCGGATGAAATGCTTCAAAATATGAAAAATTTATCCTACGCTATGGCATTTGCGCTTGATAACAAAAAGCTTTTAGAGCGTAATCCAGCTGAATATAAGATGCAATTAACGCGTCATGCTATAGGGCGCAATTTGCGTGGTGCATTTTTGTTAAGTTCTAGCGGAAATATTTTTATATCGAGTAGTCTTGGTGACGAGGATAAACTACCGATTCCTCCTGCTAATCTTATAGAGCGTGCAACCAGCGCAAGACCTTTTTCTTTTCAACCGGGGGTTCATGATTATTTTGGCATTATTTTAAAATTTACGAATATTCCAAACACATTTTTGTATTTGGTGCGCGATGTTGATAAAGAAGTTTTATCTGCTTTGCGTTTGACGGAAGTCAATACAGATCGTTATCGTGACTTAAATGAAAATCGTCTGCTGACTCAAATCGCATTTGGTATGCTTTATTTGTGTCTTTTTTTTAGTTTATTCTTATCAGCTATTTGGGCTGGTATTGCTGTTGCTGATCGCCTAGTACGCCCTATTCGTCTTCTTATTAGTGCTGCTGATGATGTGGCTTCAGGGAATATGGAAGTTTTTGTACCAGTACGCGCCAAGGATGGAGATATTGGGCAGTTATCGAAAACTTTTAATTACATGGTCAGTGAATTAAAAAGTCGGCGCAATGAGTTGATTGCAGTTCGTGATCAAATTGATGAGAGACGGCGTTTTTCTGAAGCTGTTTTATCTGGTGTAACAGCGGGTGTGGCAGGTATTGATGATAATGGCGATGTTACAATTATCAATCGGTCTATTGAAACGATGTTTGATATTCGCTCTGAACAAGTTATTGGGCACAGTCTTTTATCGTTAAGTGCTGAAATTTGGCAAGTTTTTCAGGTCGCACGTTCGTTAGGTCGCAAAAATCACCGTGAGCAGGTAACTTTAAGTGTTGCAGGACAAGAACGTGTTTGTAATGTGCAAATTACGATGGAAGAAGATGATGGGCAGGGACAATCTTGGGTTCTAACAATTGATGATATTACAGACCTTGTTGCTGCACAACGTACATCGGCATGGGCAGATATTGCACGCCGTATTGCACACGAAATCAAAAATCCACTTACACCTATTCAGTTATCGGCTGAACGTATTCGTAAACGTTACAACCAAGTTATTACACAAGATCGAGAGATCTTTGAGCGGTGTATTGATACGATTATTCGACAGGTTGGAGATATTGGGCGTATGGTTGATGAGTTTTCTTCTTTTGCGCGTATGCCTAAACCGCAAATGAATGTTTTAGATATACGCGGCTTACTGCGTGAAGCATGTTTCTTGATAGAAGTTACTCGGCATGATATTTATTTTGAACAGGACTTAGGAAGTGTACCACTTGTGGGTGCATTTGATAATCGCCTTATTGTACAAGCTTTTTGCAATGTTATCAAAAACGCAAGTGAATCTATAGACATGGTCATACGAGAGGAAGCTATCCATGGGCATATTCTTGTACGTTCTTATCGTCAAGAAGGGTATGTGGTTGTGGATGTGATTGATAACGGCAAAGGACTTCCTAAAGAGCAAAGACAAAAATTATTAGAGCCTTATATAACAACGCGGGAAAAGGGAACAGGGCTCGGATTAGCCATTGTACGCAAGGTTATTGAAGATCATGGTGGTTCCATGGAATTGCATGATGCGCCGAAGAGTTTTTATGAAGGCTGTGGCGCAATGATCCGTTTGATATTCCCATCGGATGGGGCTAAGCAGGGGAATATTACACAAGCCACAAGTCATAAGATAGGGGAATAGAATGGTATCAGATATCTTAATTGTTGATGATGAAGCAGATATTCGTGATCTTGTCGCTGGTATTTTGGATGATGAAGGTTATGAAACGCGTGTTGCCTGTAACTCTGATGAAGCTTTAGCACAAATTAATGAGCGTATTCCAAAGCTCATCTTTTTAGATATTTGGTTACAAGGAAGTCGTCTCGATGGTTTAGCGCTGCTTGATGAAATTAAAACGCGATATCCTGCTCTTCCGGTAGTTATGATCTCTGGTCATGGTAATATTGAGACGGCTGTTTCCGCTATAAAACGAGGGGCATATGACTTTATTGAAAAACCTTTTAAAACTGATAGGCTTGTATTGGTTGCAGAACGGACTCTTGAAAACTCAAATTTAAAACGTGAGCTTTTAGAATTACGCAAACGCTCAAGTGAGACATTGGAACTGCTTGGAACATCAACCGCTATAAAACATTTGCGCCAAATCATAGAAAAAGTAGCACCAACTAATAGCCGTGTTATGATTACAGGTCCTTCTGGGGCGGGAAAAGAGATGGTTGCACGTGCTATTCATGCGCTTTCAACGCGTTCAAATGGACCATTTGTGACAATAAACGCTGCAACGATTACTCCAGAAAGAATGGAGATAGAATTGTTTGGCAACGAAATGGAAGGGGGAGAGCGCAAAATTGGCGCATTAGAGGAAGCTCATGGTGGAATATTATATCTTGATGAAATTGCGGATATGCCACGTGAGACTCAAGGTAAGATTCTTCGGGTGTTAACGGGGCAGACATTTGAGAGAGTGGGCGGCACAAAACGTGTCAAGGTGGATGTTCGTATCATTTCGTCAACGGCGCAAAATCTTGAAAACCTCATTTCTGACGGGCGTTTTAGGGAGGATCTTTTTCACCGTCTTTCGGTTGTTCCCATTGCTGTTCCACCACTCTCATCACGTCGTGAAGATATTCCGGAACTTGTGCATCATTTTGTGAAAACAATATCGCAGCAGGTTGGTATTAAGCCGCGTGAAATCAGTGATGATGTCATATCTATTTTACAAACACATGCTTGGCCGGGTAATGTACGGCAATTACGCAATAATATTGAACGTCTTCTCATTCTTGTGCGTGATGGTGATGGCCCAATAACAGCAGAATTTCTCCCTAGTGAAGTGAACGATTCTTTGCCACGTATTCAAATGGATGCAGATGAGAATATAATGGATTTACCGTTGCGTGAAGCACGGGAATTGTTTGAAAAGAGGTATTTGGTGGCGCAGATTGGTCGTTTGGGTGGAAATATATCTCGTACAGCTGAATTTATAGGTATGGAGCGTTCAGCTTTACACCGTAAGCTTAAAGCGCTTGGAGTCTCGTAATATTATGCGTGTTATTATTTGCGGAGCAGGACAGGTTGGTTATGGAATAGCAGAGCGTCTTGCTGCTGAAAATCATGATGTTACTGTTATTGATATTGAAACGAGATTGATTGAAAAAATTCGCGACACGTTGGATGTGAGAGGTATTGTCGGTCACGGTTCACGACCTGAGGTTCTTTTGGCTGCTGATGCAGACAAAGCTGATATGTTAATTGCAGTAACTTTATTTGATGAAGTCAATATGGTGGCTTGCCAAGTGGCGCACTCATTATTTAATGTTCCAACAAAAATAGCACGTATTCGCTCACAATCTTATTTAGAGCCACGCTATAAAACGCTTTTTGCTAGAGAGAATATTCCCATTGATGTGGTTATTTCGCCGGAAGTTGAAGTTGGGGAAATGGTTCTACGTCGTATTGCTTTACCTGGTGCAATAGATGTTCTTTATTTTTGTAATGATGATATTGTTACATTAGCCTTGGAATGTATGGAAGATTGCCCAGTTATTAATACACCTTTACGTCAATTAACGGAGCTTTTTCCCGACCTTCGCACGACGGTTATCGCTATTAAGCGTGGTTCAGAATTATTGGTTGCGCACTCAGAGACGCAATTACGCGTTGGCGATGTGACCTATCTTGTTGCTGCTCGTGATCAGATGCGTCGTGCAGTTGGGCTTTTTGGTCATAAAGAACAAGATACCCATCGCATGATTATTGCAGGAGGTGGTCATATTGGTCTTTACGTTGCTCAGGCTATTGAAAAGCGCCTTCATAAATTAAGATTGAAGATTATAGAATCGCAGAGAGAGAGAGCGCTAACAATTGCTGACCAACTTGAAAAAACAACGGTCTTATATGGTAACGTATTAGATCCAGTGATTCTTCAGGATGCTGGAATTGACCAGGCCGATTTAATGATTACATTGACCAATCAGGATCAGGTCAATCTCTTAAGTGCTATTATTGCTAAAAGATTGGGATGCAAAGCCAACATGGTATTGATCAATAATGTTGCTTATCAAGAGTTTAGCCGTGCAGTTGGTGTGGATGCATATCTTAATCCACATAGTGTTACTATATCGAGAATTTTGCAACAAATGCGCCGTGGTCGTATTCGTGCTGTTCACTCAGTTTTTAATGGGAAGGCAGAAATTATCGAGGCTGAGGTTATGCAAACATCTTCATTGGTTGGTAAGTCATTGTCAGAGCTTGATTTATCAGATGGTTTGAGAATTGGTGCAATCTATCGCAACAAGACAATAATACAGCTTTCGGCAGATACGCGTATTTTGTCTGGTGACCGGATAGTAATTTTTGCTCTTTCTGAGTGTGTGCGTGATGTTGAGCAGCTATTTCGTGTGAGTTTAGAATATTTTTGATATATCGCCTATGGATATTTGCACTTTTTGGTATAGTGGACAATTAAGACTGGTTGATAGACTTTGTTTATCTTCAATGGTTAAAACTGGGCAACGCGTTAAGCTTTTCAGTTATGATAAAAAAATAGAAAATCTACCTGTTGGTGTTGAATTGTATGAAGCCGAATCAATTCTACCACGTTCAGCAATTTATCGCCTTGATCCTAATTTTTCTGATGATAAACTAGGATGTACGGTTGTTCAGTTTTCGGATTTTTTTCGTGTTATGCTGATGAAATATCGGCAAGGTGTTTGGTTAGATACAGATGTTTATTTGGTTAAACAATTTCACCCAGATGCGGATAAGGTTTGGTTTGCAAAAGAAAATGCTGTAAGGGTAGGTGTTTCTGCACTTTATTTTCCGTCCGATAACCCTATTATAAAAGTGTTTGAAGATTATTGGGCCGGAACAGAAATGGTTCCTGAGTGGCTTGGGTTTAAGCGTCGTGTTTGGAAACCATTCTGGTTAAAGAGGAAAAAAATGCCGATTTTACCAGGAAGTCTTGGAGTTACGATATTTGGTAATGATGGTATTTCACGATTAGCTAAACGATATGGTTTTTTTCATGAAGCAAAAGAAAAGGAAACTTTTTATTATTGGACAGGACGAAAAACTGAGTACATTTTTGATTCAGCTTTTGGTATTGAGCCACTTGCAGATCCACGTTTGATAGGATTTCATATTCACAGAAAAGCAAAGATGACTCAAAAACCTCAGGAAGGAAGTTTTTACCATTGAGCAGTGTCTCGCATTTCTAATGCGCATGATTTTTTCAGGTAGAGTTATTATTGCTATTTTAACCACTGGGGTTTTAATTTTGCCTAAAGAGCATTAGATTGTAGCTTGCGTAAGAGACTATTGTTAGCCTATGGGGAAAAGCATTGAATGCGTAAAGAGCGATTGTTATATGAACGGAAAGTAAAAACATGAGTGATCTAATGAAAACAGCATTAAGCCTTGTGCCTATGGTTATTGAACAAACTAATCGTGGGGAGCGGGCTTATGATATTTTTTCCCGTCTTTTAAAGGAGCGGATTATTTTTATTAATGGTCCGGTTGAAGATGGTATGGCAATGCTTGTTTGTGCGCAATTGCTCTTCTTGGAAGCCGAAAATCCTAAGAAAGAAATTAGTCTTTATATTAATTCACCTGGTGGTGTTGTGACATCTGGTATGGCAATTTATGATACTATGCAGTTTATTCGCCCTCCTGTTTCTACGCTTTGTATGGGGCAAGCTGCGTCTATGGGGTCTTTACTTTTAACGGCTGGAGCGAAAGGTCACCGTTTTACATTGCCGAATGCACGTATTATGGTGCATCAACCATCTGGCGGTTTTCAAGGTCAGGCTTCAGATATTGAACGGCATGCACAAGATATTATAAAGATGAAACAGCGTTTAAATGAAATTTATGTTCAGCATACAGGTCAGGATTATGAAGTTATTGAGAGAACTCTTGATCGTGATCATTTTATGACAGCGGAAGAGTCCAAGCAATTTGGCCTAGTTGATGATGTTATACAATATCGTGCAGAAACTGAAAAAGATTAAGAGTTTTTATAGAAAAAAGAGCTACTTTAAAGAGAGAGTTTTATAAAAATATCACGAAAATAGCGGAAAAACACCTAAAGAGTATTTATGACACGCGGTTTTTTTATATGTCTTTTAGTTTTCGTTATGGAAAACTTCCTTTGAAAAGACAAAGTATTCGTATAGCGTGGTGAAAGGAAAGAGAAATGAGCAAAATTGGCAATAGTGGGAGCGAATCAAAAAATACTCTCTATTGCTCGTTCTGCGGCAAAAGTCAGCATGAGGTGCGTAAACTCATCGCGGGGCCTACTGTATTCATTTGTGATGAATGCGTAGAGCTTTGCATGGATATTATTCGTGAAGAAAATAAATCTTCTGGGATTAAGGCACGTGATGGTGTTCCCACTCCCCAGGAAATTATAACAGTTCTTGATGATTACGTTATTGGTCAGCAACATGCAAAGCGTGTTCTTTCTGTTGCTGTTCATAATCATTACAAGCGACTTGCGCATCAGTCTAAGAGCAGTGATATTGAGTTAGCAAAATCGAATATTCTTCTTGTTGGTCCAACGGGGTGCGGTAAAACTTATCTCGCACAAACATTGGCACGTATTATCGATGTACCTTTTACGATGGCTGATGCGACTACTTTGACTGAAGCAGGATATGTAGGTGAAGATGTTGAAAATATTATTCTAAAGCTTCTTCAAGCTGCTGATTATAATGTTGAACGTGCACAGCGTGGCATTGTCTATATTGATGAGGTTGATAAAATTTCTCGTAAAGCTGACAATCCTTCTATTACAAGAGATGTTTCAGGGGAAGGTGTGCAGCAGGCGTTATTAAAAATTATGGAAGGAACAATTGCTTCTGTTCCCCCTCAAGGTGGGCGCAAGCACCCGCAACAAGAGTTTCTTCAGGTTGATACAACAAATATTTTATTCATTTGTGGAGGTGCTTTTGCAGGTTTAGAGCGGATTATTTCAGGACGTGGTGAAAAAACTTCTATTGGTTTTTCTGCTACTGTTAAAGCACCTGATGAGCGTTGTGTTGGTGAAATTTTTCGTGATTTAGAGCCTGAAGATCTTATAAAGTTTGGTTTGATACCAGAATTTATTGGCCGTCTTCCTATTGTAGCTACCTTAGAAGATTTAGATGTTAACGCTCTTGTTAAAATTTTATCACAACCCAAAAATGCGTTGGTGAAACAATATCAGCGTCTTTTTGAGATGGAAAATGTTGAGTTGGCATTTCATGAAGATGCTTTACGTGTTATAGCTAAGAAGGCGATTGAGCGTAAAACCGGTGCGCGTGGTTTGCGTTCTATTATGGAGAAGATACTTCTTGAAACGATGTTTGAGCTTCCTGCTCTTGAAGGTGTTCAAAAAGTAGTCATTTCGAGTGATGTTGCTGATGAAAAAGCGCGTCCTCTTTACATTTATTCAGAACGTGCAGAAGATAAAGAAAATGTATCGGCATGATGTTTTGAGATATGAGAAGTGGTAATGAACACCATGTGAGGATGAATGTTCCTATATATTATAGTCATGATTCTTGATTTATACGCTCGCAGTTACCACTTCATGTATTATGGGATGCCGAAGTTTCTTCTAAAGGTGGGCTTGTGTAATGGATAGATCATAAGTTCCAGAAAGGAAAGTTATGCAATATATTGGTGAAAAAACAGATGAAGTAAGAGAGGGATTTTATGCTGTTTTACCTCTTCGTGATATTGTTGTCTTCCCGCATATGATTGTTCCACTTTTTGTGGGCCGCGAAAAATCAATTCGTGCTCTTGAAGAAACGATGGCGGTTGATAAACAGATACTTTTGGTTACACAAAAAAATGCTTCTGATGATGATCCAAAATCAGAAGATATTTATGACATAGGTACGCTTGCCAATATTCTTCAACTTTTAAAGCTTCCTGATGGAACTGTGAAGGTTTTGGTTGAAGGTACCGCGCGTGCAAAAATGAGTCAATTTGTTGCGAGTGAAGATTATCATCAGGCTTGTGTAACTGTTACAGAAGAGCCTAGAGAGAATGGTGTTGAGACTGAAGCTCTTTCAAGATCGGTGATTTCTTATTTTGAAAACTATGTAAAACTTAATAAAAAAATTTCTCCTGAAGTTATTAATGCTATTGGTCAGATTGATAATCCTTCTAAACTTGCCGACACTATTGCTTCCCATTTGATGATTAAACTTTCAGAAAAGCAGGAAATATTAGAGCTATTACCTGTACGCAATCGTCTTGAACGTGTTCTTTCTTTCATGGAAGGAGAAATTTCTGTTTTGCAGGTTGAAAAGCGTATCCGTTCGCATGTCAAACGGCAAATGGAAAAAAACCAAAGGGAATATTATCTCAATGAGCAGATGAAGGCTATTCAGAAAGAATTAGGAGCGGGTGAGGATAGCCGCGATGAGCTCTCTGAATTGGAAGAACGTATCAAGAAGACAAAACTTTCAAAGGAAGCACATGAAAAGGCTGGGGCAGAATTGAGAAAATTACGGAATATGTCCCCCATGTCAGCAGAGGCGACAGTTGTACGTAACTATCTTGATTGGTTGTTAGCAATACCTTGGGGAAAAAAGTCGAAGATTAAAAACAATTTGGACTTTGCTGAAAGAGTCATGAATAATGAGCATTTTGGTCTGGAAAAAGTTAAGGAACGAATTGTTGAATATTTAGCAGTACAAAGTCGAGCATCAAAGATAAAAGGTCCAATTATTTGCTTGCTGGGCCCTCCTGGTGTGGGAAAAACATCACTAGCCCGCTCTATTGCAAAAGCAACGGGGCGTGAATATGTTCGCATTTCATTAGGAGGGGTGCGGGATGAAGCAGAAATTCGTGGACACCGCCGGACATATATTGGTTCTATGCCTGGAAAAATTATTCAGTCTATGAAAAAATCTAAAAAATCTAATCCACTTTTCTTACTTGATGAAATTGACAAAATGGGGCAAGATTTTCGTGGGGATCCTTCGTCAGCTTTATTGGAAGTACTTGATCCTGAACAAAATGGTACATTTATTGATCACTATTTAGAAGTCGAATATGACCTTTCTGATGTAATGTTTATTACCACTGCCAATACGCTTAATATTCCAAGCCCCTTAATGGATAGAATGGAAATTATTCGTATCGCTGGCTATACTGAATGTGAAAAAATGGAGATTGTTAAGCACCACCTTTTACCAAAAGCATTAAAAGATCACTGTTTGTCTAAAAAAGAGTTCAGCGTTTCTGATGGTGCTATAAAGTCTATTATCCAATTTTATACACGTGAAGCAGGAGTGCGTAACCTTGAGCGTGAATTAATGAAGATTGCACGTAAATCAGTTACAAAAATTCTTAAAACACATCAAAAATCTGTAAAGATTACAGAAGATAATATTAATGATTTTTTGGGTGTTAAGCGTTACCACTACAATCAGATTGAGGGAGAAAATCAAATTGGTGTTGTTACTGGGCTTGCGTGGACGGAGGTTGGTGGAGAGCTATTGACCATTGAAGGGGTTATGATGTCAGGTAAAGGTAAAATGACTGTAACTGGCAATTTGCGCGATATTATGAAAGAATCAATTTCAGCGGCAGCATCTTATGTACGTTTTCGTGCTGTTGATTTTGGTATTGAACCCCCGCTTTTTGATAAACGTGATATTCATGTTCATGTTCCAGAGGGTGCGACACCAAAAGATGGACCATCAGCTGGGATTGCAATGGTGACGGCAATTGTTTCAGTGCTAACAGGAATAGCAGTACATAAAGATATTGCAATGACCGGCGAAATTACTTTACGTGGACGTGTTTTACCGATTGGTGGATTGAAAGAAAAATTATTGGCAGCGCTTCGAGGAGGTATAAAAAAGGTACTTATTCCTGAAGAAAACGCAAAAGATTTGATTGATATTCCTGATGACGTCAAAAATAATATGGAAATTATTCCAGTAAATCATGTGAGTGAAGTTCTTAAGCATGCTTTAGTTCGTTTTCCTGAACCTATTGAATGGACAGAACCTTCCACCGTGCCTGTACCTATCAGGACAGAGAACGATAGTGAAGGAATACAGATAGCGCACTGATTCATTGTCTTATTTATAATTGCATTTTCAAAGCAACAGAATGCATTTTCGTGGTTATTTTTTTGTTTATTTTGAAAAAAAGTAAAAAATTCCGTGAATAACTATGATTATTGCTAAAAAAACAATGTTTTGGATGAAAATAAGACTTCTGTTTGCTGTACTTTTCAATAAACTAACCGACAACACGATTAAATTGTGTTATCTGGTAATATAGGGAAAGGAAATGTTTTATGAACAAAAGTGAATTGGTTAGCTCCGTTGCTGAAAAGGCAGGTGTTTCGAAAGCGCAAGCTGGCTCTGTTGTTGATGCTTTTATTGCTTCTGTAACAGAGGCTTTGGCTTCAGGAGGAGATGTTCGTCTTCCAGGCTTTGGTTCTTTTGAAGTTTCTCATCGTGCTGCTACAAAGGGGCGTAATCCTTCAACGGGTGCTGAAATAAATATTCCAGCGCGTTCTGTGCCCAAATTTTCTGCAGGGAAAACTCTCAAAGAAGCTGTTAATAAAAAATAATTTGTTCCACATAAAAAAACCCGGTTTATCTATAAGCGGGTTTTTTCAAAGATATTGTGTGCATGCTTTCTACGTAAAGTTTTTAGCAAGTGTTTGCGTCAAATCATGTGTTTTTTCAAATAGTGTACGTACTTTTGAGGATATTTTCGGGAAATATGTGAGATGATATGTGCATAAAATATGCTTGTGTTGCATTTCATATAAAATATTTGGATACAGGCAGTGATGTAGGGAAGAGTACTTGTAGCTTTTTTCAAGCTGAGGGAGATGGTGTTTTGGTATAGCAAAAGATCTCTCTATAGCAGTGATTGGGTATCCATATTAGGTGGGCATATGAGTATATCACGTTATCTTTCTTACTTGTGTCATGATTACTTTTTGATGATTGAAGCACATTTGGAATCTTTTTTTATAACCATTATTATACCGCAAAAAATGCAAACTTTACTGCAAACGTTACACTCTAATATTAAATGATCGGCCGTAGATTGGTATTTATTGGTCCAGATAATCAGCTTGATTAACAAGTCTTAAGGTTATCTTGTCGAATCTTTCATGGAGAACAGAAACAAAAATCGATCTAAGAGCCATTTTATTTTCCATATTTTAACCACTGAATACAATCATCCAAGGCTCTAGCAGTTATAGCTTGTTTTTTTGCTATCTTTTTTTCTTTGCTTGGCAGACGTTTTCCTGAGTACTTAAGAGAAACGATAGGTGGGAAAAGTCCAAAATTGATATTCATCGGTTGAAAGGAATATCTTTCTGTTTCTTGCACGACAATGTGTCCGCCTGTAATATGGTTTAAAAGAGCTCCCAATGCTGTGGTTGGGGGCGGTAGAAGAGGGCAGTTATGGTTATACTCAGCGGCAGCAAAACGCCCAGCGAGAAGCCCCATCGCGGATGATTCTACATAACCTTCACATCCCGTAATTTGCCCCGCAAAACGCAATTTTGGTCTTTGTTTTAAACGAAGGGTTTGATCAAGAATGACTGGTGAGTTGAGGTAAGTATTGCGGTGAAGCCCACCAAGACGTGCGAATTCCGCTTTTTCAAGTCCGGGGATCATTCTAAAAATACGAACTTGTTCTCCATATTTTAGCTTTGTTTGAAAGCCGACCATATTATAAAGGGTTCCAAGTTTATTGTCTTGGCGTAATTGAACGACAGCATATGGTTTAATCGTGGGATTATGGATATTGGTTAACCCCATAGGTTTCATAGGACCGTGTCTGAGAGTTTCAATTCCGCGTTCAGCCATAATTTCGATTGGCAAGCATCCATCAAAATAGGGTGTTTTTTCAAAGTCACGGAGCTCTATTTTTTCTGCATTTTTTAATTCGTGAACGAATGCTTTATACTGTTCTTTATCAAGGGGGCAATTAAGGTAATCCTTTCCTGTCCCCTCAGGTCCAATTTTATCATAGCGAGACTGATACCAACAAATGTCCAAATCGATACTATCGGTATGGACAATAGGCGCGATAGCATCAAAAAAAGAAAGAGCTTCTGTTCCGGTTATTGCTTGTATAGCTTGAGCAAGTGCTGGTGAGGTGAGGGGGCCAGTTGCAATAATAATATGATTCCAATCCTCAGGAAGCTCTTGAATCTCTTCACGTTTTATTGTTATAAGGGGATGATCTTCAAGCGCTGTTGTGATGGTTTTTGAAAATTCATCGCGGTCAACAGCAAGAGCGCTGCCTGCTGGTACTTTATTGGCGTCAGCAGCTTTCATAATCAGCGATTTTGCTAGTCGCATTTCGGTATGTAAAAGTCCTATGGCATTTGTTGAAGAATCATCAGAACGAAATGAATTTGAGCAGACCAGTTCTGCAAGCATATCTGTTTTATGGGCATCAGATTTTTTTTGGGGGCGCATTTCATGCAAAATAACGGGGATTCCTGATTGTGCAATTTGCCAACTTGCTTCACTGCCTGCAAGACCACCGCCGATGATATGGATTGGAGTGTTGAATGTATTTAACATAATCTGCTTTTAGCGGAAGCTGCTCTGTATGAAAAGGATAGATTTTATTTTTGCAATTTATTAAGAATGAGGTGTATTTGGATATTTTTAATATATTTGTTTGCTTTTTTTCTTTAATTAATGGTATAGAAACGCCGCTTATGTAAGGTTACAGGTTTATAAGTTTGAGCGGATGTGGCGAAATTGGTAGACGCACCAGATTTAGGTTCTGGCGGGAGACCGTGGGGGTTCGAGTCCCTCCATCCGCACCAAAGGTTTTTTTTGAGCACTATAGGTGTTTATGTGCTCAGAGTTTCGCTTTATGGTGATTTAACACTCAAGTGTTAGAATGTAGTTATTATCAGAGTGGGATTATCCCGCTCCTCAGGAAAATGAAGGTTGTTTAATGCAGGTTACCGAGACGCTTAATGAAGGACTGAAGCGCGAAATTAAGATCGTGGTTCCGGCGAGAGATTTAGAAAAAAAATTGAATGAACGGTTGGATGATACCAAGGGTAAGATCAAGCTTAATGGTTTTCGTCCTGGTAAAGTACCTGCTGGATACCTACGAAAAATGTACGGCAAGTCTTTTATGGCGGAAATTCTCAATGAGATTATCAGTGATGCCCCCCATTCTATTTTAGCTGACCGTAATGAACGTTCAGCGATGCAGCCGCAAATTGATATAAATGAGGATGAACAAGTTCTGGATGGCAAAGCTGATTTTGTTTTTAGTTTAAAGTATGAAGTTTTGCCAAAATTTGAAATTAAAGATTTCGAACATATTGAAGTTACTCGTGAGATTGCGGCTATTCCTGAACAAGAGATTGATGATCAAGTAAAGCGTGTCCTTTCTTCCACGCGTAGTTATTCACTAAAAGAAGGTCTTTCGGAAGAAGGTGATCGTGTTACAATAGATTATCTAGGAAAGCTTGGGGGTGAGCCATTTGAGGGTGGGACAGAAAGTGATGCGCAACTGATTCTTGGATCAAAGCAATTTGTTCCTGGTTTTGAGGAGCAATTGGTTGGCGTGAAAGCAGGTGATACGAAGACAATTTCTGTTAAATTTCCTGATAATTACAATGCAGCACATTTGGCAGGTCGGGATGCAGAATTTGATATTACTGTTAAGGCTATCTCTAAACCGGACGAGCTAAAAATTGATGATGAAGCTGCACAAAAAGTTGGTTTAGAATCTCTGGACCGCTTACGTGAAGTTGTTCGCGGGCAAATTGAAAGTCAATATGGATTAATGACACGTCAAAAAATTAAGCGTCAAATTCTTGATGCTTTAGATGCTGATTATAATTTTGAGATTCCTGAAGGGCTTTTAGAAATTGAATTTAACAATATATGGGCTCAGGTTAATGACGATTTAAAAAAGGCTGGTCGCAGCTTTGAAGATGAAGGGGTTACAGAGGAGTTGGCACGGGAGGAATATCGCGTGCTTGCACGGCGTCGTGTCCGTCTTGGTTTGGTACTTTCTGAAATTGGCATGAAGGTTGGTGTTAAAGTAGGTGAAGATGAACTAAAAGCAGCAGTTTTTGATCAGGTGCGTCAGTATCCTGGACAAGAAAAAGAAATTATGGACTTTTTCCGTAAGACTCCAGAAGCTGTTGCAAATTTACGCGCTCCAATTTTTGAAGAAAAAGTCATTGATCATTTGCTGGCTAAGATAAAAATCACAGATAAAGAAGTGACAGTTGAAGAGCTAATGAAGGAATATGACGAAACAGATTTAACAGAAAAAGAGCCAGAGAAGAAAAAATCTGCAGTGAAAGAAAAAGCTGTAGAGAAAGTTCCATCTAAGAAAAAGACACCTAAAAAAGGTTAATATTTATCCTAAAAGAACAAGCCCGATAAAGTCGGGCTTGTTTTATAAGATTTCTATTCTAGGCTTGCACTGAGAATGGTTTTATATTAGCCATCAGGTTTGGAAAACATTGATAGTGGATTGGTAATGGACATCGTTGATACGCGCACTCCTGATTCTAAACGTTTCATTTCTGGAATTACAGGTGATTGGGAAGTCGTCATTGGTATGGAGGTTCATGCGCAAATCATATCAAATTCAAAACTTTTTTCAGGTGCGTCAACCAAATTTGGTGCTGAGCCGAACAATCATGTATCGCTTATTGATGCAGCGATGCCTGGTATGTTGCCTGTTCTTAATCGAGAATGTGTTCGTCAAGCAGTTCGAACTGGTTTGGGATTAAAGGCTCATATTAATCTGAGATCTGTTTTTGATCGTAAGAATTATTTTTATCCAGACTTACCGCAGGGGTATCAAATTTCTCAATTCCATTATCCGATTGTAGGAGAGGGGAGGATTATCATATCTGTTGGTCCAGATTCGAATGGCCAGTTTGAGGACATTGAAGTTGGGATTGAAAGGTTACATCTTGAGCAGGATGCAGGAAAATCATTGCATGATCAGCATCCAACAATGACTTTTGTGGATCTTAATCGTTCTGGTGTAGCTCTTATGGAAATTGTTTCTAAACCAGATATGCGTTCATCAGATGAAGCCAAAGCCTATATGACAAAATTGCGTACAATTGTCCGTTATTTGGGGACTTGCGATGGAAATATGGATGAAGGTTCTATGCGTGCAGATGTTAACGTATCAGTTCGTCGCCCTGGTGAAAGTTTTGGAACGCGCTGTGAGATAAAAAATGTTAATTCCATTCGTTTTATTGGTCAAGCGATTGAATATGAGGCGCGTCGTCAAATTGCGATTTTAGAAGATGGTGGTGTCATAGATCAAGAAACTCGGCTTTTTGATGCTGCCAAAGGTGAAACGCGGTCTATGCGTTCAAAGGAAGAAGCGCATGATTATCGTTATTTTCCTGATCCTGATCTTTTGCCGTTGGAATTGGATCAAGCATTTGTGGATGCTTTGTCCGCTGAATTACCTGAATTACCTGATGATATAAAAGCACGTTTTATCAGGGAGATGGGATTGACAGCATATGATGCCTCTATTCTTGTGACAGAAAGAGCCATTGCTGACTATTTTGAAAAAGTAGCACATGGGCGTGATGGAAAAACAGTTGCCAATTGGGTGATTAATGATCTTTTAGGCGCTTTAAATAAAGATAATCGTGAGATTGAAGAGACGCCTGTATCACCAGATCAATTAGGAGGAATTATTGATCTTATCAAAGAAGGGACTATTTCTGGAAAAATTGCTAAGGATCTCTTTGAAATTATTTGGAATGAAGGTGGGAATCCACGTCAGATTGTAGAAGAGCGCAATATGAAGCAGGTAACAGACATAAAGGCTATAGAGAAAGCTGTTGATGAGATCGTTGCCAATAATTCTGATAAAGTTATGCAAGCAAAACAAAAACCTGCTTTAGCTGGTTGGTTTGTTGGACAAGTCATGAAAACAACAGGTGGAAAAGCAAATCCTCAAACTGTTAATGAGTTGGTTAAGATGAAACTTGGCATAGATTAAGTTTTATGGAGTAGAGGGAGATCCATAAATATGATCCTCCTATGTTAAGGAATATAAATGGGACTATCAAATGAAATCGTGGGTGGTTTTATCGGTAGAATTTTATTTTTAATAATTTCAAATATTATGACAAGTTTACTCCAAGGATTAACTTTCTAAGTATACTAAAGGAATGGATTAAAAGATGGCTGTTTTTTTAAAGCAAATCTTTACATGGTGGAATGGTAATACTATAAGCACGCGCTTTTTTACGTGGCGTAAAGGTAAACGTGTGGGAGAAGATCAGTTTGGGAATGTTTATTATGAAGGGGGCACTCATAAGGATGGTTATCTGCGCCGTTGGGTCATTTATAAAGATTATTCTGAAGCTTCGAGTATTCCACCAGGTTGGCATGGTTGGATTCATCATCGTTGTGATAATCCTCCCCCTCAGGAGGATTATTGCCCATATAAATGGGAAAAGCCTCATATTGCAAATATGACTGGGACAAGTAAGGCTTATCGCCCAAAAGGAGCGATTACTTACAGTGGCAAGCGCCCTTGTGTGCATGAAGATTATGATGCATGGTCGCCTAAACAATAAAATATTTTAATGCGTGCGTGTATTTTTTCTCATTTGCGCTACTTTATAAACAGATTTTTTAGATGCGGTTGATTTGATGTAATGAGAACTTTTTTACTATTAGGATTAGGACGTTTTTTTTGTGTTTATTTCATGGGAGTTGTAGTGGTCTTGTTATGTGTTTATGGAGTGCAGGCCGAACGCATGA
The DNA here is from genome assembly GCF_000278115.1 of Bartonella sp. DB5-6. Taxonomy (GTDB): domain Bacteria; phylum Pseudomonadota; class Alphaproteobacteria; order Rhizobiales; family Rhizobiaceae; genus Bartonella; species Bartonella refiksaydamii. Next base: position 195,765 of record NZ_JH725114.1, on the reverse strand, counting down.
GCAATGGAATTGCTGTTTTTGCAGGTCTTGATAAAATTACCGGCCGGACCACGCGTTTTGAAGTTTCTCTGGGGGAGGTTTATCGATACGGTGCTTTACAGGTGACGCCGCGCGCGTGTTATACGAGCTCCAAGAACGAACCAACCCGTACGACTGGTTTTATTGAAGTCAATGAGGTGACATTAGATAAAAGAGTACGGCGTATTTTTACAGGATGGATGTTTGCAGATAGCCCTGGTTTGAGTGCTGTAGAGCATCCTATCTATGACGTTTGGTTAAAAGACTGTAAACAGGCTTCTCAGAATCTGCCCCTTCAATGATATTTTATATAGAGTGATGTCTTGGAACTAATTCGTTGCTTTTGTTTATCTTATAATTCTTCTTTAGTCGCTTAATACAGCTTTTGAAAAGAGAGCGCTTAGGTGCTGAAAGTGAGTGCTTGTTGATATTTTGACTTATGTATTTAAGAAGTAAGCTATCTATTTTGTTTTCAATTATAATGCTTTTTATAAAAGTATTTGCTATCAAATTGCTAAATTATAAAATGTCACTCGTCTATAGAGAAAATACAAATGAATTTATAGAGTTTTGTTTTCATGGTTATCAAATCTTTCCTTTTTTATTGAGTAGCATGTTAAGCGGATTAATAATCAAAACTATGTCCTATACAATAGAAATTTCAATTTATATTTAGTATGATGCGACAATTTTATGAATGATGTTCTTAATATTCATTCTTTTTAATATTTTTTACAAGAAATAAATGTTTTCATATAGAGATATTTGGAACTAGCAAGAGGAACTGAATAAACGTCAAGTTTAAATATTCTTTGATTATCAAAATTGATATATTTGTTGTGTGCAAACAATATCAATTCCATAGAAAATATGAGATTTTATACAATGAGAGATGCCAAAAACCAATATAATAATGTATCGTTTTTTCTAGAAAAACCTAAAGAACCATTACTGAATGTTCCATTTATTATAGTTATTTTGATAGCACTTTGTTTTTGTATTTATTTTGTTTCTCACTATCTTTTTTTTCATCAATTCTACATTAAAAGTCTTGATTTGTTTGCATTTACACCAATGTTATTTAAGGCTGAACCGTTAGTATTTTGTTATACTATTATTAGTTATTCGTTCATGCATAGTAGTTTTAAACATGTTGCTATTAACATGGCTTGGCTTTTGGTTTTTGGGTCTCCTTTGGTAAGACAGATTGGTAGTTTTTGTTTTTTAATTTTTTGGATATTAACAGCAATCATAGCTGTGTTGACTTATTTTCTATTTCATCAAGAGAGTGCAATATCACTTGTCGGTGCGTCAGGTGCGGTGTCTGGAATGATGGGCGCTATTGCACGTTACGGTTTTCTTCGGGACTATTTAGGAGGCAATCTGCAGAAAGAAAGATTTTTAGGTCCTTTGTTACCTATTAAAAAAGCGCTGTGTTCAAGAAGTGTGCTTGTTTACCTGAGTATATTGCTGAGTGTTGATTTCATTGTAGGTATTTCATCTTTTTTCTTTGAGGGCGATGGTATTTCAATAGCATGGGAGGCTCATATTGGTGGTTTTTTTTCAGGCTTTTTGTTGATTGGTTTTTTTGATATTTCGCGAAAAAAGTTAAAAACTAAGATCTAAGATATTTATGTGCCGCGTAAAGTGCTATTGTGGCTGCGTTTGAAACATTTAATGATTTGATATTTCCGGGCATATCAAGGCGTGTTAATGCGCAAACGGTTTCACGTGTTTTTTTACGTAAGCCTTTCCCTTCTGCTCCTAAAATAAGGGCAATTTTCTTTCCTGTTAGTGCTGCTTCTAGAGGATATTCACCTTCTGAATCGAGTCCAAAGCTGACAAAACCTGCTTTATGAAGTTCGTGGAGTGTTTCGGCAAGGTTTCGTACAGTAATATAATTAATCAACTCCAACGCTCCGGAGGCGGCTTTAGCAAGAACACCGCTTTCTTGTGGGGAGTGGCGACATGTGGTGATAAGAGCTTCAGCTTTAAACGCAACTGCAGAGCGCATAATAGCGCCCACATTATGTGGATCGGTAATTTGATCCATTACAATGACAAGATCAGTATTCGTTAATTCGGACAATTGGCATGGCTTGAGGGGGGTAGTTTCCAAAACAACGCCTTGGTGAACTGCATCACTTCCCACCAGCGCATCGAGTTGTTTGGGGGTGCATAATGTAACAGAACAAGGTAAATCTGATTCGGGTATATTTAATCGTTTTAAGGCGTTTGGTGTAACATAAAGACGGTCAAAAACTCTTTTTGGGTTTTTTAAAGCAGCATGAACTGCATGGATACCATAAAGACGAATTGTCCCTTGCTGCAAGGGAGAAGCTTCCTTTTTCAGGTATGTAGCAGAACGAGAAGAAAGTCCTTTTATATCGCGATATCGGCGACGTAAACGAGCATAATGAGAATTTTGCGATATTTTTTCTTTCATGGTTTCTTTATAGCTGTTAACAGCAGAAATGGATAGAAAAAAGCTGTAATTTAAAATTATTAGCAGAAAATTTGTACAGAATCGTGTTTATTCTGTTGACAGATAGGACAGTAATCGGCATAACCGCCTCGCAGCCAATTTGATTGAATAGGTGATCAAAGTTTGGTTGGAGTGATGCCTTGTCGCGCGACTTTGCCGATGTAATGGAGGGGTGCCCGAGTGGTTAAAGGGGGCGGACTGTAAATCCGTTGCGTATGCTACGTTGGTTCGAATCCAACCCCCTCCACCATTCATCGAAGGAGAGTTGGCGCGTGGTAATGCGGGTATAGCTCAATGGTAGAGCAGCAGCCTTCCAAGCTGAATATGCGGGTTCGATTCCCGCTACCCGCTCCAAACAGTTGTTGGTGATTGGGCTAGTGAGTATGATGGAAGGATATCTCCATCATGAAGTGGGCGGGTTTTACCGTCTTTAAGAGTTGTAATAGTCGGGCTGATGTAGCCGTTCGGCTTAATTCGGTTCTATAGTCCTACTTCTAGGTACTAATAAAATAAGAGAACAAGACAAGAGAAATAAGAGAACAAGACAAGAGATTGATGGCATGGCAAAGAGCAAATTTGAACGTACGAAGCCGCATGTTAACATTGGAACGATTGGTCACGTTGATCATGGGAAGACCTCGTTAACAGCAGCAATTACGAAATATTTTGGTGAATTTAAAGCGTATGACCAAATTGATGCGGCACCAGAAGAGCGTGCACGTGGAATTACCATTTCTACAGCGCATGTTGAATATGAAACAGAGAAACGACACTATGCTCATGTTGATTGCCCTGGTCACGCAGATTATGTAAAAAACATGATCACGGGAGCGGCACAGATGGATGGAGCAATTTTGGTTGTTTCTGCTGCTGATGGTCCGATGCCTCAAACGCGTGAACATATTTTGCTCGCACGTCAGGTTGGTGTCCCAGCGATTGTTGTTTTTCTCAATAAGGTTGATCAGGTTGATGATGCTGAACTTTTGGAGCTTGTTGAGCTTGAAGTACGTGAGCTTTTGTCAAAATATGATTTTCCAGGGGATGATATACCAGTCGTTAAAGGTTCAGCGCTGGCAGCTCTTGAAGATAAAGATAAAAGCATTGGTGAAGATGCGGTTCGTCTTCTGATGAGTGAAGTTGATAATTATATACCAACACCTGAGCGTCCAGTTGATCAGCCATTTTTGATGCCGATTGAAGATGTTTTTTCGATTTCGGGACGTGGTACGGTTGTTACTGGTCGTGTTGAGCGTGGTGTCATTAAAGTTGGTGAGGAAATTGAGATTATAGGTATTCGTCCGACATCTAAGACGACGGTTACAGGTGTTGAAATGTTCCGCAAGCTTTTAGATCAAGGGCAAGCTGGTGACAATATTGGCGCATTGCTTCGCGGGGTTGATCGTGAAGGGATTGAGCGTGGACAAGTTCTGGCGAAGCCTGGTTCAGTTACGCCTCATACGCGCTTTAAAGCAGAAGCTTATATTTTGACGAAAGATGAAGGTGGACGTCATACTCCATTTTTCACGAATTATCGTCCTCAATTTTACTTCCGTACAACGGATGTTACGGGGATTGTTACGCTTCCAGAAGGAACAGAAATGGTTATGCCTGGTGATAATGTTGCGATGGATGTTTCTTTGATTGTTCCAATTGCCATGGAAGAGAAGCTTCGTTTTGCTATTCGTGAAGGCGGTCGTACTGTCGGTGCAGGAATCGTTTCTAAGATCATTGAATAAATAATAGTTACTAAGGGTTGTTGAAGATATTTTAATTTTGAGAGTTAGGGGTATAGCTCAGTTGGTAGAGCGGCGGTCTCCAAAACCGCAGGTCGCGGGTTCAAGTCCTGCTGCCCCTGCCAAGGGAGGATGAGATTTCAACTGTGAGGAGGTGAGTTTTCCTGCCTTTTTCGCTTTTTTTTGCATAGGGCTTGTTTTTTTGTGTATGAATCGGTATTGATTAGAGAATGAGGAAGCTGCATAAGGCTGAAGATTGGTTTTTTGCATTTTTTGTTATATTTATTTATATCGTATAAATCATAATAAGGTTAGAAAGTATATAGTGTGACTGATGACATCTAAACCCAATCCAATTACCTTTTTAAAACAGGTTTATGCAGAAACAGTTAAAGTAAAGTGGCCTACGCGTCGTGAGACAGTGATTTCTACTGTTATGGTATTATTGGTAACTGCATTGGCCTCAGCTTTCTTTTTTATTGTGGATCAGGTTATGCATTTTAGTGTTTGGCGAGGGATTGATCTTCTAAAGTATCTTTTTAGTTGATAGTGCAAGGAAGTGTGACTGTGGCTGCTCGTTGGTATATTGTTCAAGCATATTCAAATTTTGAGAAGAAGGTAGCGGAAGCTATTGAAAAGGAAGCAAAGCAAAAGGGACTTGATCATCTATTTGAAAAGATTTTTGTTCCAACGGAGCGTGTTGTAGAGGTTCGTCGTGGGCGTAAGGTTGATGCTGAGCGAAAGTTTTTTCCTGGGTACGTTCTTGTTTGTGCTGAGTTGACGGATGAGGTTTATCATCTCATTAAGAATACTCCTAAAGTGACGGGCTTTTTGGGATCAGATGCGCGTCCTGTTCCCATTTCTGATCGGGAAATTGAGCAAATTCTTAAACAGGTTCAGGAGGGGGTTGACTCTCCAAAAGCTTCCGTATTGTTTGAGGTTGGAGAGCAAGTTCGTGTTGCTGATGGTCCTTTTGTTTCATTTAATGGTATTGTTCAAGAGGTTGAAGAAGAGCGTTCTCGTCTTAAGGTTGAGGTATTGATTTTTGGGCGTCCTACGCCTGTTGATTTGGAGTTTGGTCAGGTTGAAAAACTTTGATTAGATTTAGAGTGGTTTTTAATCACTTTAAGTAATTTGTGGGAGGTGATTTATGGCTTTTGTCGGCTTGATGATCCGGACCACTTGACTGCGGCGGGTAGCAGACAAGGTGAATTGTCAGCTTACCAGTGAAATTGAAGGCAGATTGTTATGGCAAAAAAAAGTATAGGTCAGCTTAAGTTGCAGGTTCCTGCGGGAGCTGCTACCCCATCTCCACCGATTGGTCCTGCTCTTGGGCAGCGCGGTATTAATATTATGGAATTCTGTAAGGCTTTTAATGCAGCTACGCAAGAAATGGAGAAGGGGGCACCGATTCCAGTAGTTATCACTTATTATCAAGATAAGTCTTTCACTTTCTCTTTAAAGACGCCTCCCGTATCGTTTTTCTTGAAGAAGGAAGCGAATTTAAAATCTGGTTCGAAAGAGCCTGGTAAGGTTTCTGTAGGGAGTATCTCTCGTGATAAAGTTCGTTCAATTGCACAAGCAAAAATGAAGGATCTTAACGCAAATGATATTGAGGCGGCGATGCGCATGGTTGAAGGTTCTGCTCGCTCTATGGGCTTAGAAGTGGTGGGCTAACGTTATGGGAAAAATAGCAAAGAGAGTAAAAAACATCCGTAAAGATGTTAATTTTAATGAACTTTACACTTTAAAAGATGCCGTCTCGATGGTCAAAGAGCGTGCGATTGCTAAGTTTGATGAAACAATTGAGATTTCAATGAACTTAGGTGTTGATCCTCGTCATGCAGATCAAATGGTTCGAGGCGTTGCTCATTTACCTAATGGGACTGGGCGAAATGTACGCGTCGCTGTTTTCGCGCGTGGAGACAAAGCAGATGAAGCTAAGGCTGCTGGTGCTGATATTGTGGGAGCTGAGGATTTATTTGAAAGTGTTAATGGTGGAACAATAGATTTTGATCGTTGTATTGCTACGCCAGATATGATGCCACTTGTTGGTCGTCTTGGTAAGATTCTTGGTCCACGAAGTTTGATGCCAAATCCAAAAGTTGGTACTGTAACGCTTGATGTTGCTAGTGCTGTCAAAGCTTCTAAAGGTGGTGCTGTTGAATTTCGTGCTGAAAAAGCTGGTATTGTTCATGCTGGTATTGGTAAGGCTTCTTTTGGGGTTGAAAAAATAGTAGAAAATATTACAGCTTTCGCTAGTGCTGTTATGAAAGCTAAGCCGCAGGGTGCGAAAGGTGAGTATATTAAGCGTGTTGCAGTTTCTTCGACTATGGGGATTGGAGTTAAAGTGGATCCTGCGACTGTTCGTTCGGAGTAAATCTGAGAAGGTTTAAAATTTTGTTTTGGGGTATGTGAATATCAAGATTGTATTTACAGTGTCGGTTTTTATCGGCATTTGGCTATCTAAGCTTTATAAAGCTTGGGTTGTACCGGAAGAAATTCCGGAATATCCTGTCCGAGATTGTGGGTGATACTATTTGAGTATCTTAATCGAAAAAAAAACCTGCATGAGACTGGGGGTAAAAACTGAGAGTTAAAAAACTTAAAGGGTTTGAGCCAAGGTTGCCTTTGATCGCTCTGCGTGAAAAAGGGGACAGGATCCTCATCGATAGCATAGGATATTCTTATGTTATCAAAGGTAACCAACAGGTTTGTTTTAAGCAAGTCTGTTAAATGGAGAGAGAAAGTGAATAGAGCGGAGAAACGCGAATTTGTTACGTGGCTTAACGAGGCTTTTCGAAAGTCTGGTTCTGTTGTTGTTGCACATTATTCCGGTCTGACAGTTTCACAAATGAATGATCTTCGTTCGAAAATGGGTGAAGCTGGCGGTGCCGTTAAAGTCGCCAAAAACCGTCTTGCTAAAATCGCTCTTCAGGGCACGGAATCTGAATCGATAGTGGATTTGTTTACTGGGCAAACACTTATTGCTTATTCAGAAGATCCAATTACGGCACCGAAAGTTGCTGTTGATTTTGCGAAAAGCAATGACAAATTTGTCATCCTTGGCGGTTCAATGGGTGCAACAAATTTAAGTGTAGATGCTGTGAAGTCATTGGCTTCATTGCCTTCACTGAATGAGTTGCGGGCAAAACTCGTAGGTATGATTTCTACTCCTGCGGCCCGTATTGCACAGGTTGTTAATGCACCTGCTGGTCAGGTTGCGCGTGTCATTGGAGCATATGCTCAGGAGGATAAGGCGGCTTAAGGCTGTTTGGTATTCACATTTATGGAAGAGCTTTGGTGCTTTTCTGTTTTTTTGAATAAGTTAAATAATGGTTCAAATCTTTTAATTGAAGGAATTTAAAAATGGCTGATCTAGCGAAGATCGTAGAAGACCTTTCTAACCTCACCCTTTTGGAAGCTGCTGAGCTTTCTAAGTTGCTTGAAGAAAAATGGGGGGTTTCTGCTGCTGCTCCTGTAGCTGTAGCTGCTGTTGCTGGTGCTGCTGCTCCAGCTGCTGAAGAAAAAACAGAATTTGATGTTATTCTTGTTGAAGGTGGTGCACAAAAAATTAATGTCATTAAGGAAGTTCGTGCTCTTACTGGGCTTGGTCTTAAAGAGGCTAAAGATCTTGTTGAAGGGGCGCCTAAACCTATTAAAGAGGGAGCTTCTAAAGACGAAGCAGAAAAGATTAAAGCACAACTTGAAGCTGCTGGTGCTAAAGTTGAATTTAAGTAAATTTTATTTTATCGGCGAGCATTTATGTTCGCCGATTTCCTGTCTCCTGAAAAAAGGGAAAAGATCAGTGAAAACTTTTTCCCAACAGTCTAGTAGCTGTAATAGGGATAGGGTTTATTTTAGCCCCCTCATTGTGGAGCCAAGTGAACAGATGGCTTGAGTTAGTGGGGCAAATTGGTGATACTCATATTGGGTATCAAGTGAACTGGTCTGCATGTGCAGGTTAATGACATAAAGCTTTCAAGGTTTAGTCTACCTTGGAGAGTAAAAATCAAGGAGCGACGATGGCTCAGACCCTAGCGATGATGTCTCAATTCAATGGTCGTAAGCGCGTACGCAAATTTTTTGGTAAGATTCCTGAAGTGGCAGAGATGCCGAATCTTATTGAGGTTCAAAAAGCGTCATACGATCAGTTTCTCATGGTTGAGGAACCGAAAGGTGGACGACCAGATGAAGGTTTGCAGGCTGTTTTTAAATCGGTATTTCCTATTTCGGATTTTTCCGGTACAGCTATGCTCGAGTTTGTTGGTTATGAATTTGATTTACCAAAATTTGATGTTGAAGAATGCCGTCAGCGTGATTTGACTTATGCTGCACCATTAAAGGTGATATTGCGTTTAATCGTTTTTGATGTTGATGAGGATACTGGCTCAAAGGATATAAAAGATATTAAAGAGCAGGGCGTTTATATGGGCGACATGCCTTTAATGACGACGAATGGTACCTTTATTATTAACGGTACCGAGCGTGTTATTGTTTCGCAGATGCATCGTTCTCCAGGTGTCTTTTTTGATCATGATAAAGGAAAATCGCATTCATCAGGAAAATTTCTTTTTGCCGCTCGCGTTATTCCTTATCGTGGCTCTTGGCTCGATATTGAATTTGATGCTAAGGACATCATTTATGCGCGTATTGATCGGCGGCGTAAGATTCCTATTACGAGTCTTTTAATGGCGTTGGGCATGGATGCATCAGATATTTTATCCACGTTTTATAATAAAATTACTTATGAGCGAGATGGAGACGGATGGCGTATTCCTTATTCTGTTGATCATTTTAAAGGGATGAAGCTCGTTTCTGATCTTATAGATGCAGATAGCGGTGAAGTTGTTGCTGAGGCTGGTAAAAAGATAACGGTTCGTATTGCAAAATCTTTGGCAGAAAAAGGTCTCAAGGCGGTTAAGGTCAGTGAAGATGATTTATTAGGATGCTATTTAGCGGAAGATATAGTCAATTACCAAACAGGTGAGATTTATCTTGAAGCTGGTGATGAAATTGACGAAAAAATATTAAAGATTTTGTTTGACGTTAATGCGGATCAAATCGATATCCTTGATATTGATCACATGAATATTGGGGCATATATTCGTAATACTCTAAAAGCAGATAAAAATGAGAGCCGGCAGGATGCATTGTTTGATATTTATCGGGTAATGCGTCCAGGTGAGCCACCAACAATGGATACAGCAGAAGCTATGTTCCATTCGTTGTTTTTTGATCCGGAGCGCTATGATCTTTCGGCCGTTGGGCGTGTTAAGATGAATTTACGCATGGATCTTGATTGTTTAGATACGGTTCGCGTTTTGCGTCAAGAAGATATTCTTGCTGTTGTTAAGATGTTAGTTGAGTTGCGTGATGGTCGTGGTGAGATTGATGATATTGATAATCTTGGTAATCGTCGTGTTCGTTCGGTTGGAGAATTGATGGAAAATCAGTATCGCATTGGTTTACTCCGTATGGAGCGTGCGATAAAAGAGCGGATGTCATCGGTTGAAATTGATACAGTCATGCCACAGGACTTGATAAACGCAAAACCTGCGGCAGCAGCGGTTCGCGAATTTTTTGGATCTTCACAATTATCGCAGTTTATGGATCAAACCAATCCATTATCAGAGATTACCCATAAGCGCCGTCTTTCTGCTCTTGGTCCAGGTGGTTTGACTCGTGAACGTGCGGGTTTTGAAGTTCGTGACGTACATCCTACGCATTATGGTCGTATTTGTCCGATTGAAACGCCAGAAGGTCCTAATATTGGACTGATTAATTCCTTGGCAACATTTGCACGGGTTAACAAGTATGGTTTTATTGAAAGTCCATATCGCAAAATCATTGATGGTAAGGTGACAACAGAAGTTATTTATTTATCTGCTATGGAGGAATCAAAACATTATGTAGCTCAAGCCAATTCTTCATTGGATGCTGAAGGACGCTTTACAGAAGAATTTGTTGTTTGTCGTCATGCAGGTGAAGTTTTGATGGCGCCGCGCGATCATGTAGATTTGATGGATGTTTCACCAAAACAGTTGGTTTCGGTAGCAGCAGCTCTTATTCCATTTTTGGAAAATGATGATGCGAATCGCGCGTTGATGGGATCGAACATGCAGCGTCAAGCGGTTCCGCTTGTACGCGCTGAAGCGCCATTTGTTGGTACAGGAATGGAATCGATAGTTGCTCGTGATTCAGGTGCAGCGGTTAGTGCAAAGCGTGGTGGTATTGTTGATCAAGTTGATGCAACCCGTATTGTTATCCGTGCAACAGAAGACTTAGATCCTTCAAAATCTGGTGTTGATATTTACCGTTTACAGAAATTTCAGCGTTCCAATCAGTCTACTTGTATTAATCAGCGTCCTCTTGTGCATGTTGGCGATCGGATCGAGAAGGGTGATATTATTGCAGATGGTCCGTCTACAGATCTTGGTGATTTAGCGCTTGGTCGGAATGTTCTTGTGGCTTTTATGCCTTGGAATGGATATAATTACGAAGATTCCATTTTGTTATCCGAGCGTATTGTTGCCGATGATGTTTTTACCTCGATTCATATTGAGGAATTTGAAGTTGCAGCACGTGATACAAAGCTTGGTCCTGAAGAAATTACGCGCGATATTCCTAATGTTGCAGAAGAAGCGTTGAGGAATCTTGATGAGGCTGGTATCATCTATATTGGTGCTGAAGTTCAACCTGGTGATATTCTGGTTGGCAAGATTACACCAAAAGGTGAAAGTCCTATGACGCCGGAAGAAAAGCTTCTGCGTGCAATTTTTGGAGAAAAGGCTTCAGATGTTCGTGATACTTCTATGCGAATGCCTCCTGGGACTTTTGGAACTGTTGTTGAGGTCCGTGTTTTTAATCGTCATGGTGTGGAAAAAGATGAACGTGCGATGGCAATTGAACGTGAGGAAATTGAGCGTTTAGCTAAAGATCGTGATGATGAACAATCTATTCTTGATCGTAACGTTTATGCGCGCCTTGCTGATATGTTGATAGGTAAAGTTGCTATAGAAGGTCCAAAAGGTTTTTCGAACAGTAAGAAGCTTGACAATACGATAATAGGTCATTATCCACGCTCACAATGGTGGCAATTCGCTGTTGAAGATGAGAAGCTTCAGAGTGAAATTGAAGCTTTGCGCAAGCAATATGATGAATCAAAAGAAGCATTACAACGCCGCTTTATGGATAAAGTTGAGAAGGTTCAAAGAGGCGATGAAATGCCTCCTGGTGTCATGAAAATGGTGAAGGTTTTTGTTGCTGTGAAACGCAAAATTCAACCAGGTGACAAAATGGCGGGGCGTCATGGTAATAAAGGAGTTGTATCACGTATTCTTCCAGTGGAGGATATGCCATTCCTTGAAGATGGAACTCATGTTGATATTGTATTGAATCCGCTTGGTGTGCCTAGTCGTATGAATGTTGGACAAATTCTTGAGACACATCTTGGTTGGGCATGTGCTGGTATGGGCAAGAAGATTGGCGATTTGGTAGAGTTATATCAAGAAACTGGGGATATACTTCCTTTGCGTCAACGCATTGAGAATCTTATGCCTGATAATAATCATAATGAATCAGTACGTCAGTATGATAATGAAAGTCTTTACAAATTGGCGCTGCAGATGAGGAAAGGTGTTTCAATTGCAACGCCTGTTTTTGATGGAGCGCATGAAGCTGATATCAACATGATGTTGGAAGATGCAGACTTAGATAGCTCAGGGCAGGTTACGCTTTATGATGGTCGTACTGGAGAGCCTTTTGATCGTCCGGTGACAGTGGGCTACATTTACATGTTGAAATTGCATCACCTAGTTGATGATAAGATTCATGCGCGTTCGATTGGACCATATTCTCTTGTTACGCAGCAGCCATTAGGTGGTAAGGCACAATTTGGTGGTCAGCGTTTTGGTGAAATGGAGGTTTGGGCACTTGAAGCTTACGGTGCAGCATACACTTTGCAAGAGATGCTGACAGTGAAATCAGATGATGTAGCTGGTCGAACAAAAGTTTACGAGGCAATTGTGCGCGGTGATGATACATTTGAGGCGGGGATACCAGAAAGCTTTAATGTTTTAGTAAAAGAAATGCGTTCACTGGCTCTTAATGTAGAACTTGATGATGCGCGTGAACTTATTGCGCAACGCGCGTTATCTGATACAGCAAAACAATAATTCAGGGAGCGCGCGAAAAGAGTGCGCTCTTATTGTCTTGGAAGGCTAAATAAAGAAACTTCTATTAAGGTAACGCAGATAGTTTAAAAAGTAGAAATAGATTTTAAATTAAGATCTGTGATAAAATTAAAGAGATATTACAATAGGTTCTAAGAATCTTTGAAGGAGAACGGCATGAACCACGAGGTCATGAATCTTTTCAATCCTCAAGCGCCAGCGCAGACATTTGACTCTATTCGTATTTCCATTGCGAGTCCTGAGAAGATTTTGTCTTGGTCATACGGTGAGATCAAGAAGCCTGAGACTATTAATTATCGGACTTTTAAGCCAGAGCGTGATGGTCTTTTTTGTGCACGTATATTTGGCCCTATTAAGGACTATGAGTGTCTATGCGGTAAATATAAACGCATGAAATATAAAGGTATTATCTGTGAAAAATGTGGTGTAGAGGTTACTCTTTCGCGCGTACGTCGTGAGCGTATGGGGCATATTGAACTTGCAGCGCCCGTTGCTCACATTTGGTTTCTTAAATCGTTACCAGGTCGTATTTCCACACTTTTAGATTTAACTTTGAAAGATATTGAACGGGTTCTTTATTTTGAAAATTACATTGTAACGGAACCAGGATTGACATCTCTTAAGCTGCATCAGCTTCTTTCGGAAGAAGAATATATGCTTGCTATTGATGAATTCGGAGAAGATCAGTTTACAGCCATGATTGGTGCGGAGGCTATTTACGAGCTTCTAGCGAGCATGGAGTTAGAGAAAATCGCGAATGATTTGCGCACCGAATTAGCTGAAACGACTTCAGAGTTAAAACAGAAAAAGCTGATAAAACGGCTTAAAATCGTTGAAAATTTCCTTGAATCTGGCAATAAACCAGAATGGATGATTATGAAGACGATTCCAGTTATTCCACCAGATCTACGTCCATTGGTACCACTCGATGGTGGACGTTTTGCAACATCGGATCTGAACGATCTTTATAGGCGCGTTATAAATCGTAATAACCGTCTGAAACGTCTGATTGAATTGCGTGCTCCTGGAATTATTGTGCGCAATGAGAAACGTATGGTGCAGGAAGCTGTTGATGCATTGTTCGATAACGGTCGGCGTGGGCGTGTGATTACCGGAGCAAATAAGCGTCCGCTCAAATCTCTTTCGGATATGCTAAAAGGTAAACAAGGACGTTTCCGTCAAAACTTACTTGGAAAGCGTGTTGATTATTCTGGGCGTTCTGTTATCGTGACGGGTCCAGAGCTAAAATTGCATCAATGTGGTCTTCCCAAAAAAATGGCTCTTGAATTATTTAAACCATTTATTTATGCGCGGCTTGATGCGAAAGGGTATTCATCCACTGTAAAACAGGCAAAGAAACTTGTTGAAAAAGAGCATCCGGAAGTTTGGGATATCTTGGATGAGGTTATTCGTGAACATCCTGTTTTGCTTAATCGTGCTCCGACACTACACCGTTTGGGAATTCAGGCTTTTGAACCTATACTGATTGAAGGGAAAGCTATACAGCTTCATCCATTGGTGTGTACTGCTTTTAATGCGGATTTTGATGGTGATCAAATGGCGGTTCACGTTCCGCTTTCTCTTGAAGCACAACTTGAAGCCCGCGTTTTGATGATGTCAACTAATAATATTCTTCATCCAGCCAATGGTGCACCAATTATTGTTCCATCACAAGATATGGTTCTTGGTCTTTACTATCTTTCGATTGTTTCTGAAAAAGAACCGGGTGAAGGAATGGCTTTCTCCGATATAGGTGAACTCCACCACGCCTTGGAAAATAAGGTTATAACTCTTCATACGAAGATAAAAGGCCGTGTTAAAAATATGGGCAAGGATGGGAACTGTGCTCCTAAGCTTTATGATACAACACCCGGTCGTTTAATTATCGGGGAACTTTTGCCAAAAAATCCAAATATCTCGTTTGATATTGTCAATCAAGAAATGACGAAAAAGAATATTTCTAAAATGATTGATCAGGTTTATCGGCACTGTGGACAAAAAGAGACAGTTATTTTCTGTGATCGTATTATGCAACTTGGCTTTTCGTATGCTTGTCGTGCAGGAATTTCATTCGGTAAGGACGATATGGTTATCCCCGATAGCAAATCGCGTTTGGTTGCAGAAACCGAAGCTTTGGCTAAAGAATATGAACAGCAATATAATGATGGTCTAATTACGCAAGGTGAAAAATATAACAAGGTCGTAGATGCTTGGGGTAAATGTACGGATCGCGTTGCGGATGAAATGATGAAACGTATTCAGGCTGTTGAATTTGATCCCAAAACGGGTCGTCAACGACCAATGAACTCAATCTATATGATGTCGCATTCTGGTGCACGCGGTTCTGCTAACCAAATGAAGCAGTTGGCTGGCATGCGTGGATTAATGGCAAAGCCATCGGGTGAGATTATTGAAACACCAATTATTTCAAACTTTAAGGAAGGTCTAACCGTTAACGAGTATTTCAACTCAACCCATGGGGCACGTAAAGGTCTTGCTGATACGGCGTTAAAAACAGCCAATTCTGGTTATCTAACACGGCGTCTTGTTGACGTTGCACAGGATGCTATTATTTCAGCAGTTGATTGCGGTACTGCAAAAGGACTTACTATGCAGCCGATTGTTGATGCAGGACAAATAGTTGCATCTCTTGGGCAAAGAATTCTTGGTCGTACAGCACTTGTTGATATTTTGCATCCAGTTTCTGGAGAAGTTATCCTTGAAGGTGGTGCGATGATTGAAGAGGCTGATGTTGCTAAGATTGAAGAAGCTGGAATTCAGTCTGTTCAAATCCGTTCTGCTTTGACATGTGAAACTCGCCTTGGTGTTTGTGCTAAATGCTATGGTCGTGATTTGGCACGTGGGACACCGGTTAATCAAGGTGAAGCAGTTGGTGTGATTGCCGCTCAATCAATTGGTGAACCGGGGACACAGCTTACTATGCGTACTTTCCACTTAGGAGGAACGGCACAGGTTGTTGATTCATCTCATTTAGAAGCCTCTTATGAAGGTACGGTGGAGATTCGTAATCGCAATGTGGTTCGCAATTCTGAAGGTCATTTGGTTGTTATGGGGCGTAATGTAGCTATTCTTATCAAGGATGAGTCCGGAAAAGAGCGCGTGGTGCATCGTGTTAGCTATGGTGCGCATATTTTTGTTGATGATGGTGACGTAGTTAAATGTGGACAACGTATAGCGGAATGGGATCCCTATACACGTCCAGTTTTAACTGAAGTTGAGGGCTATGTAGGCTTTGAAGATATGATAGATGGTTTATCAGTTACTGAAACAGCTGATGAATCTACGGGGATTACGAAGCGGTTGGTGATTGATTGGCGTGCTAATCCGCGTGGGGCTGATTTAAAGCCAGCTATTATCATCCATGCAGATAAAAAAGGTGAAACCATTGCCAAATTGTATAAGGGAGGTGAAGCCCGTTATATGATGTCAGTGGAAACCATTCTTTCGGTTGAACCTGGTTCTCATGTTAAGGCAGGTGATGTTATTGCTCGCTTGCCAATGGAGAGTGCTAAGACAAAAGATATTACAGGTGGACTACCGCGTGTGGCTGAGCTTTTTGAAGCACGGCGTCCGAAGGATCATGCTATTATTGCTGAAATCAGTGGTACAATTCGATTTGGTCGTGGTTATAAGAATAAGCGTCGTATTATTATTGAACCAAATGATGAAACTCTTGAAGCAGTAGAATATTTGATTCCAAAGGGTAAGTTGTTTCACTTTCAAGAAGGCGACCAAATTGAAAAAGGAGATTATATCCTTGATGGTAATCCAGCTCCTCATGATATCTTAGCGATTAAGGGGGTTGAGGCTTTGGCGTCTTACCTTGTTAATGAAATTCAAGAAGTTTATCGTTTGCAGGGTGTTTTGATTAATGACAAGCACATCGAAGTAATTGTTCGCCAGATGTTGCAAAAAGTTGAAATTACTGAATCTGGAGATTCTGGCTATATTCCAGGAGATAATGTTGATCGTATTGAACTTGATGAAATAAATGATAATTTGATTGCAGAAGGGAAGAGACCAGCATCTGGTACTCCTATTCTTCTTGGAATTACGAAGGCTTCTCTGCAAACACCCTCTTTTATTTCAGCGGCATCGTTTCAGGAAACAACAAGGGTTCTTACTGAGGCAGCAGTTTCTGGTAAAATTGATACTTTGCAAGGACTTAAGGAGAATGTTATTGTCGGTCGTCTTATTCCTGCAGGTACGGGTGGTACTATTGCTCAAATCCGTCGTATTGCTGCAGTTCGTGATGATTTGATTGTAGATGAGCGGCGTAAGTCTAGCAATAATGAGATGGCTAAGGCTATGTTGATGAATATGACAACTGAAGCAGTTGTTGAGTGATTCGAATGCATTCTAAAAAAAAGAGATACAAAAGCGCCCGAAGGTATAATTAGGGCGTTTTTTAGATCTCAAAATGTAGAAGTTACGTGTTTTCTGATAAATAGGGCTGTAAAAATTATAGGATTATTACCGTTTCAAGCATCCTTAGTAGCTTGTTGTTGTTTTCTTATAATGATATTTATCTTTTTTGCTGCTTCATTTATAAAGTTTCTTATTTCTGTGTCAGATAGAAAGTTTATTTCCAAAACATTTAAAGTCGAAGAGCGCATAGGATAATGCCGCTATGTGTTGAGGAAAACGGGTATATTATCTGAAAACAAGGTAACTACTTATTTTGAATATTCCCAGAATTTTTTTTGGAATTGATATCTTCTATAAAGAATGCTTGCATGACGAGTAAACTCTGTATTTCTTTATTAAAAGTTTCAGGAAAGAAAAGAATAAAATGCTAACTAAAATTTTATAAAAACAGAATGATAAAATGTACGGATATTATTCAATTAGTGAATTGACTCGCGAATTTTCAATAACTGCTCGGACTTTGCGTTATTATGAAGAAGAAGGGCTTCTGGTACCCTTCCGGCGTGGGGGGATGCGGTTTTATACGCAAACAGATCGTCATAAATTAAAACAAATATTACGTGCGAAAAGAGTTAAATTTTCGTTGTCTGAAATATCTGATATGTTGATTATGGTTGGAAAGCCACCTGATGATGAGAAAAAGCTTAAAGAATTAATTGCAGGGATTAATAAAAAACGGGCAGATTTACAGCAGATGCAACGTGATATTGATGATCTTTTACATGACCTAGAACACATCGAGGAAACTTTTTTTGAGAGTTTAGCCGAATTGGGAGTTAATCGTTGATTTTAAAGTTTATTGCATTCATTCCTAATGGCTTCTTCTCCATTAAAAAGAGATAAGCTGTATTGCTTTCTAATAGCAGTCATTAATTGAGTATTCAATATACAAGTTGTATAGAAGAAATAGGTTGGATGAAAAGGATTGTAGAGGTGTTTTCAAACATCTTGGCTTTGAATATGAAAACAACGATATTTAAGTTCACTTTTCAAAAGAGAAAGTAAAAACAATGACAGAGGGCTCTACTGTTGATATTTTCCAATCTATTCTGTCACGTAAGTCAATTCGAGCTTTTACTAATCAACCAGTTTCACAGGAAACGATCAAAGAAATCTTAAAATTTGCATCACGTGCACCATCTGGAACAAATCTCCAACCGTGGCAAGTAATTGTTCTTACAGGGAATGTATTACAGCAAGTAGGACAAGAACTCTCACAACTCGTACTCTCCGGTGTAAAAGGAGAGCGTAAATTTCATTATTATCCACGTCAATGGCGTGAGCCTTATCTTTCAAGGCGCCGAAAAATTGGTTTGGATCTTTACAAGAGTCTTGGAATTCAAAAAGATGAACAGGAAAAAATACTTCACCAAAAGGCGCGGAATTTTTCATTTTTTGGTGCACCTATTGGACTTTTGTTTACAATGGATCACGATATGGAAATGGGGAGTTGGCTTGATTTGGGCATGTTTATGCAGACCATTATGTTAGCAGCACGTGGGTTTGGATTAGATACGTGTCCTCAAGCTGCTTTTGCTGATTATCATAAACAAATTCGTACCCTTTTATCTGTGCCTTCTGATCGGCAAATTATTTGTGGTATGGCACTTGGCTATCGCGATACGCATGCTCCAGAAAACAATTTTGAGACTGAACGCGAACCAATTGAGAACTTTGTACGTTTTATTTAAATATCCATAGAATGTTTTATACTATTGAATATAAAATTTTAGAGCTTGATGAAAAATATTTTAGTGAGAATTTTTCATTCTTATTGGATTTTTATATTGCATATTAACACTTATTTTACTACGCTGACGCATCAAGACAGTGAGAAGAAATTATTGTCAGTTTCAAAGGTTAGCTATGGAAAGTGCTGTAGAAAGAAAATGTTGGTTGGTAGCAAGACGAGCGACCTTCATATTTATTGCTGTCATCTTTTTAGCTTATCTCACAATTTGATTTTAAATGAGACAAGTGTGGTAAAAGATCGTATACTCAAGCCATATGTAGTTTTAAGGTGATGAGTGTTTTTATCTGTTTTTGAACTTTTTAAAATTGGTATTGGCCCTTCTAGCTCACATACAATGGGGCCGATGACTGCGGCTAATATGTTTTTGCAGGAAATTTTTGTACGAAATTTTTCTCAGTCTTCTAGTGCTGAAGTTTCTCGTATACGTGTTTATCTTCATGGTTCTTTGGCTTTCACAGGAATTGGTCATGCTACAGATAGAGCTGTTATATTAGGGCTTTTGGGAGAAAAAGCTTCTACGGTTGATCCTGATTCTATGGGATTCCTGTTAGAAAAGGTTGCACGTGAAAAAAAAGTGCAACCAGAAGGCCATCCTGCTTACCAGTTTGATTTGCAAAGTGATCTTATTTTTGAACGAGAGAGAGTCCTTCCTGGACATGCTAATGGGCTTGTGTTTGAAGGAATTGATGCTGATGGAGATGTTCTTTTGCGACAGATTTATTATTCTATCGGCGGTGGTTTTGTTGTGACTGAGGATGAATTAAGCCATATGCATGGAAATATACAACAAGAAACCCTTGAGGTGCCATATCCCTTTGATTCGGCACGTAAAATGTTATCAATGGCAGAAAAGTCAGGACTTTCAATTGCTGAAATGAAGCGTCTAAACGAAGAGACGAAGATGGAGCGTTCTGTCCTTGATACAGGGCTAGATGAGATTTTTTCAGCTATGACAAATTGTATTGATAGAGGTCTTTCAAAAGAGGGTGAGTTGCCAGGTGGGTTGCATGTTCCAAGGCGTGCTAAAAAATTACATGATAAGCTTTTGGAAAATCGAAGGAAAAATCGCAATCATCCACTTTGGGCAAACGATTGGCTTTCTGTATATGCCATAGCCGTGAATGAGGAAAATGCCGCTGGTGGTCGTGTTGTTACAGCACCGACGAATGGGGCTGCTGGTGTTGTACCCGCAGTTTTGCGTTATTATCTTCAATTTAATGATGGTTCAGATCGACAGGGGATACATAATTTTTTGCTGACAGCTGCAGCCATTGGTGGTGTCATTAAACACAATGCATCTATTTCTGGTGCAGAAGTTGGTTGTCAGGGTGAAGTTGGAACGGCATCTTCAATGGCAGCAGCAGGACTGACAGCAGCATTAGGTGGTACACCCGCTCAAATTGAAAATGCTGCAGAGATTGCGCTTGAGCATCATTTAGGGATGACATGTGATCCGGTTGCAGGTCTTGTGCAGGTTCCTTGTATTGAGCGCAACGCGATGGGAGCCGTTAAGGCGGTGACAGCTTCTTCTCTTGCTTTACATGGTGATGGGGATCATTTTGTTTCTCTTGATGCTTGTATAGAAACAATGCGTCAGACAGGGCATGATATGAGTGAATGCTATAAAGAAACAAGTAAAGCCGGCCTTGCAGTCAATGCAATATCTTGTTAAAGTGTGCAGAAGTACTTAATCTAAGAATTTTTTACACATTGTTTATTGTTTGTGAAAGTACAAGCAGACACTCTCATTATATCTGTCAGCTCTCAGTATCGCCAACGGTTCTTGTAGTGAAATGCCTCATAAAGAGGTATGTTTCTAGTCTTTTCTTAATAAACGATTTTTATTGATTTACTTTAAAATAGATTAAAAATGAGAGGGTACTTCCATATTCGAGGCTCTTACTCAAGTGTTAAAACGATGAATTATATTTATAAAGATATATTGAATAAGAGTTAAGAAGTTGATATCTAAGTGTATATCATGATTTTTCGTATCATAGCAGACTATTTGATATTACAATATATTTCAGTTTCATTCACTATTGGCAAAAAACAGCAGAATCCATTCAATCGCAATGAGAGAGATGGGTTGGCGTGCGTGTAACAAATTGTGTGAGTGCAAAAGTAGTAATAACACGTGGACATTGGCAAATATAAGGATGGCGCTGGCCTTTGGGTGTATAAGCGCGAGTATGGAGGAGGAAAGTGGTTGTTGGATTATGGCGATTCGTGAGAGGTGGTGAGAAGTGGGGCTGGAGAGCTGTAAAGGGTTGTATCTTAAAATTGTTTTGTGTTTTTAAAAGAATACAAGTTAAAAAAAACGGTTTAGGTAATTGGTACAGAGTTTATGTTTCTTGGAAGGACTTATATGTTATTGAAGAAAATTTTTTTCATTGAATTGTTGTGATAGTATCTAACAAATTTAAAAAGCTTGCATCCATTGGGAGCCACTTTTTTCTTATGAAAGAATATCAAGGATAATTTGGGTATCAAATCCAAAAATAAGTAAACATTTGCTATTTTCTGGCACTCTAAGGGATGGTTTTATGGGAAAGTTGATCTGAGAGTTGGAGAGAAATTTACAGGCGCAATTCTTATAAATTAAAGGAAGAAGTACATCTTCTAAAGGGTTTTAGAGCTTGTAAGCAAGAAAATATTTTTTAACAAAATAATTCTTACGAAAATTACCTATATAACTAAACGTTTGTTGCACCTAGACGGATTTTAATCGGTACATTACCGGTTTTACTGGCAACGCGTAAATGAATGCGTACAGGCGGCATTGTGAGGCGACGATTTCGTGTTGTTTGGCAAATGAGAAGTTTTACAAGAGACTGCGTGTCTAATGTCGTGGGAGTATATTTTAAGCCAGCAAGTCTTGTTGCAGCATCGTGAAGAGAGCGCAATGAGAGGAAAAATGATTGCTTCAATAATTTTTCTTTTTCAGGGGATGAAGCAAGAGCATTATGTGTCATGATACTATCCTTACGCAGAATTCGAAAACCTTTAGTAAGCTACAGTATAGCAGTTAAAATTTGCTTTCTTTAACGTAGAACAAGCATCGAATGCAGTTTTTTTTGATTGAAAGCCTATAAATCGCGCACGATAATAACGACGCCCACTTTTTTCAAACAGTTGCATATGTGACGACGCATTCTTTAAAGCAGAATAAGCTGTGTTTTTTGCTTTTAAAAGCAGAGCTTGTGCTTGTTCTTTATTGGGCAGAGAACCAATTTGGATGGCCCATCCGGCGCCTGTGGATAAAGAGGCCGTAACAATTTTATGAGTCTCAATAGGCGTTGTTTTTTGTGGGTTAGGAATTGGTATAATTGCTTGGTTTACAGCAGCTATTGCCATATTGGAATTTTTAGATTGTTCTACAAATGCTGTCAGCATAGTAGAAATTTCATCATCAAAATTGGTTGGCTCAGTTTTTAAAATCGGTATAGGAGTCTTTGCGCCAGTGGGTAAGTTATAGTGTAAAGAAGCCATAAAATTTCTATCGCTTTTCATCCGGCTTGCTTTTGGGAAATACTGGTTCAATAAGCTGGCCATATGCTCATCACGTGCGGTAGACGATTTACCTCCCATAACGACAGCAACGATAGAGCGCCCCTCAAGACGCATTGAAGTTGCTAAATTAGAACCTGACATTTGTGTATAGCCTGTCTTAATTCCATCAACACCTTTCATTATTTTGATAAGTTTATTGTGGCTGTTAATTGTATGTCCACGAAAATTAAAACTTTTTATTTTGAACAAGTTATACTGTTTTGGAAAATGTTTGCGCAAGGCCAATGATAAAGTGGCCATATCACGTGCCGTAGAATAGTTACGCGTATCAGGGAGTCCTGAAGCATTTGCGAAATTCGTATGTATCATGCCAAGTTTGCGGGCTTTAGCTGTCATCATTCGAGCGAATTTCTTTTCATTACCGCCGAGATATTCTGCAATAGCAGTAGCAACATCATTTGCTGATTTTGTAATGAGCGCTTTAGCCGCTGCTTGTGCAGAAATTGTTTGGCCTGCTTTAAATCCGATTTTTGTTGGTGGACGTGTTGCTGCATAATGTGAGATAGGGATTGGTGTATTTGGTGTTACACGACGCATATGCATTGCTTCAAAGAGTATGTACAGCGTCATCATTTTTGTTAAAGAAGCAGGATAACGTTTCAGTGTTGCGTTAGCTTGAAATAAAGTTTTTCCTGTATTTGCATCTATAACGATAGCAGCGTACTTATCAGGATAGGCACCTTGAGGGGTAGCTGATGCCCAAGAGTAAGAAAAAGCTAAAACAATAAAAACAATTGCTATCTTTTTATAGCAATACATAATTTTTTGGCAGTTAATATACACTTGCACTATCCTATTTCACCATTTACTCTAAAGATCTTTTGTTAAGCTCCTTATTTTTTGTAGCTTATTGATGCAATTTAGACGAACGGTATTACTAATTTATTTACAGAAATTATTTTGAGGTTCCATATTTGATTTGCAATCTAACCATAGTAGGAAATTTTCTTCTTCACATAAAGAGGTATTACAATAGTTATGGAAGAACTTAAGGTTAATAAAAAATGTGCTACACGAGAAACGACAATGGTACAGAAGCTAACAACGAACCCTATAGCGCACATTATGCACAATGAAAAGGGCAAGAATTGGGATAAAAGCAGGCATGATGCTATTATAATGCCCACAATTAAACTAAAAATTCAAAAGCCTAAGTTATATCGTATTCTTTTACTCAATGATGATTATACACCTATGGATTTTGTTGTTTTTGTTTTGAAAAACTTTTTTAAAAAAAGTTTCGAAGAAGCAACACATATTATGTTAAATGTTCATCACAATGGGGTAGGCGAATGCGGAATTTATAGTTATGAAGTTGCTGAAATGAAGGTAGTACAAGTTAGAGAATGCGCATGTCAAAATGAACATCCATTACAGTGTGTAATGGTATGGAAGTGAGGGACTATGCCATCTTTTACACCTAGTCTTGAAGAGGTTTTGCACCGTGCATTAACAATTGCTGCTCAAGCGCGGCATGAGTATGCTACATTGGAGCATCTTCTGCTTGCTTTGTTAGATGATGCTGATGCAAATTCAGTTATTCAAGCTTGTCAGGTAGACGTAGAAGAATTGCGAGAGCGCTTAACCAACTATATCCAGTCAGAATTGGATGTACAGATTAGAGCTGATGAGGATACAAAACCAACAACATTCTTTCAGCGTGTTATCCAGCGTGCGGTGATTCATGCTCAATCAGCTGGAAAAGACGAAGTATCAGGAGCGAATGTCCTCGTTGCAATTTTTTCTGAGCGCGAAAGTTATGCGGCATATTTCCTTCAAGAGATGGGAATGACACGTTATGATGCTGTGCGTTTTATTTCACATGGTATCACGCGAGATGAGGGATTATCCATGTTACTTGAGGGGCTTGAAGAGCAATTAGATCAGCAGATTTCAGACAATGGTGAAAAGGTAACGAGTGCACTTACGAGTTATTGTGTTGATCTCAATTGTAAAGCACGCAATGGAAAAGTTGATTTATTAATTGGTCGTGAAATGGAAATTTCACGCATGATTCAGGTGTTATGCCGAAGATCAAAAAACAATCCTCTTTTGGTTGGTGATCCTGGAGTTGGAAAAACTGCCATGATTGAAGGATTAGCAAAACGCATTGTTGATGGGCACGTGCCTGAAGTTTTGTCAAATGTAACGATATTTTCCCTTGATATGGGAGGACTTATTGCTGGTACACGCTATCGTGGTGATTTTGAAGAACGGTTAAAGCAAGTTATGAAAGAATTTGAGCAGTATCCAGATGCTGTTTTATTTATTGATGAAATTCATACCTTGATTGGAGCAGGAGCTACATTGGGGGGGAATATAGATGCGGCAAATCTTTTAAAACCTGCATTATCTTCCGGAACTATTCGATGTATTGGTTCGACTACGTACAGAGAATATCGCAAAATTTTTGAACAAGATCGCGCTTTAGAACGCCGTTTTCAGAAAATTGATGTGAACGAGCCTTCTGTTATTGATGCGATTAAGATTTTGCAAGGGTTGAAGCCTTATTTTGAAAAGTTCCATCAGATCAAATATACTGATGAAGCGATAAGAGCGTCCGTAGAGTTATCTTCACGTTATATGATTGATCGACGCTTACCTGATAAAGCAATTGATGTTGTTGATGAAAGTGGTGCAGCGCAAAAGCTCTTGCCAAAAAAACAACGAAAAAAAAGTATAGGAGTTAAAGAAATTGAAGCGACTATTGCTACTATGGCAAGGATTCCACCAAAATCAATTTCTGGTGATGATCAAAAGATGCTTAGCAAGCTTGAAAGAGAACTTAAGCGTGTTGTTTATGGACAAGATCAGGCAATTTCAGCATTAGTGTCATCAATTAAGCTGGCGCGAGCAGGATTGCGCGAATCAGACAAACCGATAGGAAGTTATTTATTTTCAGGACCAACAGGCGTAGGAAAAACGGAAGTTGCAAAACAACTTGCATCTTCTTTAGGCGTTGAATTATTACGTTTTGATATGTCAGAATATATGGAACGACATACAGTGGCGCGCTTAATCGGGGCACCTCCAGGTTACATAGGGTTTGATCAAGGCGGTCTCCTTACAGATGCAGTTGATCAGCAGCCTCATGCTGTCTTATTACTGGATGAGATTGAAAAAGCGCATCCAGAGCTATTTAATCTTTTATTACAGGTGATGGATTATGGTAAGTTAACAGATCACAATGGCAAAAAAATTGATTTCTGTAATATCATTTTAATTATGACGACCAATGCTGGTGCTTCAGATATGGCAAAGCCAGCTATCGGATTTGGCAAAGTGCTCCGTGAGGGTGATGACATTGAAGCAATTAATCGGCTCTTTACACCGGAATTTCGTAACCGGCTAGATGCAATCATACCATTTGCACCTTTATCTCAGTTAATCATCAATCAGATCATACAAAAATTTATTTTTCAACTTGAAGCCCAATTAGCTGATCGAGGAATTTGTTTTGAATTAACTCCTCTTGCTATGACTTGGCTTGCCAATAAAGGATACGATTCTCAGATGGGAGCACGCCCATTGAATCGTGTTATACAAGAATATATTAAGAAGCCATTAGCTGACGAAATTTTATTTGGAAAATTGCGCAATGGTGGCACAGTTCGCGTATTGACACAAAGATCAAATGGAGGAAAAGAGAAATTACAGTTAAAAATTTCACCTTCCGGTATGTCTGTTGATTCAAAGAATAACGCAACAACGCATTTGATAAAAAAACGTGTGAAGAAAAAAAGCTCAATAACTTAAGGGCACTTTAAAGAGCTGCACGGATTTTTTTTGCATTTTCTTCAAGTATTTCTGTAGGCGTTATAACATCATTATGGGGGCAAAGCTCTATTCCTTTCATACGTGGTATAATATGGAAATGGAGATGATAAACGGTTTGGTGACTAGCAGATTCATTAAATTGCATGATTGTTATACCATCTGCCTGAAAGGCTTTTTTGGCGGCATTGGCGATTTTTTGAACAGCTTTAATAACTGGAAATAATGTTTCAGTATCCGCATCCAGTAGGTTTCTAGAGCCTTTTCTTGGTATAACCAGCGTGTGTCCTGGTGCTTGTGGCATGATATCCATGAACGCAATAACATCATCATCTTCATAGACACGAACTGAAGGAATTTCATTGCGAATCAATTTAGCAAAAATATTATTGTCATCATAAGTCTGTTTCATACAAATATTTCCTTTTAGGCTTTGTAATTCAGAATTTTAAAAAAACTAAAGCATGTAATGGTTAATAGAGAGCCAAAATTAAAGAGAGATTTCGTATTTGGTTGTCATTTTATGAACGTGTTGTTATTGATGAGGGCTTAAATTTCTATGATGGCTTCAACTTCTACTGGAACGTTCATAGGAAGAGAGGCAACACCAATAGCAGAACGAGCATGTTTCCCAGCTTCACCAAGGATATTAGTGAGTAAATCGGAAGCTCCATTGGCGATAAGGGGGATATCAGTAAAATGAGGGTCTACGGCAACAAAAACAGTAATTTTTACTACACGTTTTATTCTATTTAAATCACCAAGAGCTGCCTTGATTTGCGCGAGGATATTGAGTGCACAGGTTTCTGCTGATTTTTTTGCTTGTTCAACGCTAACAGTTGCACCAACTTTGCCGGTTACGATTGGCTTTCCATCAAAAAGGGGGAGCTGCCCAGAAATAAAGAGTTGATTGCCGCTTTGTGAAACTGCTACGTAGTTGGCAATGGGTTGTGTTGCTTCAGGAAGAGTGATTCCAAATTTTTTCAGGTGGTTTTCAATCGCGTTGGTCATAATTTAAACTCCATAGCTATTCTATAGTAAATCAATTGCATAAACTATTTTTTGATTTAAGGAAATGTGTGGTTAATTGAGGGGTAGTCCTTTTTTGCCTTATTGTATGATGTTATGCAATGGGGATAGGATTGGAAGTTGGGAATGTTCAGATTATTATTTATAATAAGTTTATATGTTGCTTTTTTATGTATTGCGAAAGCAGAAGAGTCTATTTTTATTGCACCTCATCGAGCAATTTATGATTTTCAGCTCGATAGTGTTTCTCATGACATGACAATTTCGGGGATGTCAGGGAGAATGGTCTACGAACTGACTGGTTCGGTATGTCAGGGCTATACCACACGTTTTCGTTTTATCAGCCGTATTCATCTTGGAGATATGTTGGAGCGTGTAACTGATCAACAGACGACGAGTTATGAAACTGGTGATAGCCGTACATTTCATTTTAGTGTTACAGATCAAGTTGGACAAGAGGTTGCGCATCGTTCTGAAGGTGTAGCTGAGCGTATTCAAGATGGAATTATAGTTAAACTAAAGAAGCCAAAGGAAAAAGAATACAAGCTTGCAATGGCCGAGTTTCCGATTATGCAACTGAAGAATATCATCCGCCATGCAAAAGCAGGTCATCGTTTCTACCACGTTACCGTATTTGATGGAACAGATAAAGCCGACAAAGTCAAAAGAGAAAGTGTGGTCATTGGGGAAAAGAAACTTCCTTTCTCTGATTCTGAAACGAAAAAAATAGAAAAATTGGATGAGGAGGAATATTGGCCCATTACGATTTCTTATTTTGATGATGTAGAAAAAAAAGATGGTTTGCCAGTCTATCGTACTAGTTTTCTTTTATACGAGAGCGGCGTTATGCGTGATATTCATATAGACAAAGGGACTTTTTCAGTGCGTGCAAAATTGAGTAGTCTTGAATTTCTCGAAGTTGGAAAAGATCTTAATCAATGTAAACATTAAGTGATTGCAGAAAATAACTTGAAAAAGAATCAAATATTAGTATGTTCGCGATATTCCACACGCGGAGTTTGGGTGTTTGCAAGGAAAATCTAGCAAATGTCCGCCGGTAGTAGGTTTACCTGCTTTTTCCGCGGAGGTTAAACCGGAAAGGATAAATTATGGCACTACCAGATTTTACTATGCACCAGCTTTTAGAAGCAGGTGTGCACTTTGGACACCAGACTCATCGCTGGAATCCCAAAATGACTCCTTATATTTACGGTCAGCGTAATAATATTCATATTATTGATTTGGCTCAAACTGTTCCTCTTTTGCATCAAGCCCTTAAACTTGTTTCAGATACGGTTGCACGGGGTGGTCGCATTCTCTTTGTTGGTACTAAGCGGCAGGCATCTGATATTATTGCTGATGCAGCGAATCGTTCTGCACAATATTATGTTAATGCGCGTTGGCTTGGCGGTATGCTCACAAACTGGAAAACGATTTCTCATTCAATACATCGCTTACGTAAGCTGGATAAAATTCTCGCTGCTGAAGCACAAGGTTTCACTAAAAAAGAGCGTTTAAATCTTGAACGCGATCGTGAAAAACTTAATCGTGCGCTTGGTGGCATTAAGGATATGGGATCTGTTCCAGATCTTATATTTATTATTGATACAAATAAAGAGAATATTGCACTTCAAGAAGCGAAACGTTTGGGTATTCCGGTTATTGCTATTATTGATACAAACTGCGATCCTGATAACGTTACGCATCCGATTCCGGGTAATGACGATGCGTCACGTGCAATTTCTCTTTATTGTGATCTTTTTGCTCGTGCAGCTCTTGATGGTATTGCTCGCCAACAAGGTGCAATGGGCGTTGATTTAGGAGCTCAAGTTGAAGCACCTGTAGAACCTGTTTTGGAAAATGCGGTTCCAGTTTCTGAGTAATGTTAAAAAGCGCCTATTAGGCTGCTTAATTTTTTAAAGAATAGATTATAGGCGTGCACGAGTTTTTCTTTTTGCACGCTTTCACTGTTACAGAATAAAGAGGCAAATATGAGTATTACTGCTGCACAAGTAAAAGAACTTCGGGAATTATCAGGTGCTGGTATGATGGATTGTAAGGCAGCGCTGGTAGAGACCAGTGGTGATATGGAGGCTGCTGTTGATTGGCTTCGTAAAAAAGGGATAGCCAAAGCAGATAAAAAAGCCGGTCGTACTGCGGCTGAGGGATTAATAGGAATTGCATCAAAGGATTCAAGCGCAGTTTTGGTTGAAATTAATTCAGAAACAGATTTTGTAGCGCGCAATGATGTATTTCAAGACATTGTGCGGAAAGTGGCAACAGCTGCTTTGGGAACCCAAGGGTGTGTTGATGCTGTTTCGGCGTCTCTCTACCCTAATTCTGAAAAGACTGTAGAGGCTACAATTAAAGATGCGATTGGTACCATTGGTGAGAATATGGAATTTCGGCGTTCTGCCAAACTCTCCGTTGAGAATGGTGTAGTTGCCAGTTATATACACAATAGTGTGGCCGATAATCTTGGAAAACTTGGTGTTTTGGTTGCTATTGAAACGACAGGGGATAAAGAAGCGGCAACAGCTTTTGGTCGGCAGGTTGCTATGCATATTGCTGCAACTAATCCGTTAGCACTGACAGCGCAAGATGTTGATGCCAGTGCTGTTGAGCGTGAAAAGGCGATTTTTTCAGATCAGGCACGTCAGTCTGGCAAGCCTGAAAATATCATTGAAAAAATGGTGGAAGGGCGTATGCGTAAGTACTTCGAAGAAGTTGTTTTGCTTTCTCAGGCTTTTGTTATGAATCCTGATATGACTGTTGAAGCGGCTTTAAAGGATGCCGAGAAATCTATTGGTGCGCCGGCAAAAATCACAGGTTTTATTCGTTTTGCGCTAGGAGAAGGTGTGGAAAAAGAGAATTCTGATTTCGCTGCAGAAGTTGCGGCTGCTGCAAAAGGGTAGCTATTTGTAGATTATTTTCAGTGATTTAGAATCACACCATTGATTTATACAGTCGCTGATATGAGAAAGTATGATTATTAAGAGGTCGTCACGCGATAAAGTGGTGCTCTTAGTGTGTCGAAAGCAAAAAGCAAATGTGCTTTTTGGGAGATTATCAATGACGTTAGCGCTACAGTACAAACGTATTCTTTTAAAGGTTTCTGGTGAGGCTCTTATGGGAGGGCAAAGCTTTGGAATTGATGTTTCCGTTGCAGATCGTATCGCTGCTGATATTGCTGAAGTGCGGGCGATGGGAGTAGAAGTCGCTATTGTTATAGGTGGGGGAAATATTTTTCGTGGAGTTGCTGTTGCTTCACATGGTGGGGATCGTGTGACAGGTGATCATATGGGAATGCTTGCAACTGCTATTAATTCTTTAGCGTTGCGAACATCGTTGACAAAATTAGGGATCGAAACGGTGGTATTATCTGCGATTGCTATGCCACAAATTTGTGAGAGCTTCTCGCAGCGTAAAGCAATAGGTTATATGAATCAGGGAAAAGTCGTTATTTTTGCTGGTGGTACGGGTAATCCTTTTTTTACCACTGATTCTGCTGCTACTTTACGTGCAGCAGAAATTGGTGCAGATGTTCTGCTGAAAGGAACACAGGTTGATGGTATTTATTCTGCAGATCCAAAGGTAGACCCGACAGCTAAGCGTTTTAATCAATTAACATATGTGGAGATTTTGCAATGGGGGTTGTCCGTGATGGATACAACAGCAGTTACTTTAGCACGCGAGAACAATGTACCGATTATTGTATATTCCATTCATGAAAAAGGTGGTTTAGCCAAGGTATTAAATGGAACAGGACAGTTTACAATAGTATCAGAAAAAGGATAAGCTTCAAGGTGTAATTGAAGGAGACACAGATATGAGTATTACATCGATTATGGATGATCTGAAACGTCGCATGGATGGTGCTATTTCCGCTTTTAAACATGAATTAGGTGGTTTGCGAACAGGACGCGCTTCGACCAGTTTATTAGAGCCATTAACAGTTGAGGCTTATGGTTCTGTTGTGCATATAAATCAGGTTGCAAATATTTCTGTTCCTGAACCACGGATGCTTTCTGTTTCTGTGTGGGATAAAACGATGGTAGGAGCTGTAGAGCGTGCTATTCGTGACTCTGGACTTGGATTGAATCCTATCACAGATGGTATGAATTTACGTATTCCTTTACCTGAATTAAATGAAGAACGCCGTAAAGAGCTTGTAAAGATTGCACATCAATATGCAGAACAAGCGCGTGTTGCTACCCGCCATGTGCGCCGAGATGGCATGGATAATTTAAAAAAATTAGAAAAAGAAGGTGAAATTGGTCAGGATGAAGCTCATGGCTTATCTGAGAAAATTCAAAAACTCACGGATGAGACTATTGCTGATATTGATAAGATTTTGGCTGTGAAAGAATCTGAAATTATGCATGTTTAAGGCGATTTTGACACTGGTAAAAGAATATTATTACGTCTGTCATATAAGGTTTGTGGAAAAAAGGTGGAGGTTATGTGTGCTACTGATAGTAGCATATGAAGCAGGGGAAGATGCGTTACGTTGCAATTCTATACTATAAAAATAACATCGATGTGAAGTGGTGAGTGTTTTTTAGAGTATCTTTATCTGAGCCTTGGATAAGGCTTCCTGCTGGGGTAAGCTATTTAACAAGATAGTAGAAGAATTTTGTTAAGTTGTATGAGGAAGTGTTTTCATTATTGGGGATTATTCAAATATTCCATGGCAAATTTTAGGAGGGGGGAAATATGACTCAAAGGATAATGCCTTAATCTTGCTCTTACTTTCCATTATAAGAGATGTGATGGGATGAAGCGAGCGATCGCTGTTTTGCCAATTTGTTTCTAGATGACTGATATTTTAATAAAAAATGCTTTTATACGAAGCAAATATCAGATCTGGAATTTCATAATTCACGTAGGTCGTGAGTAGCGGCTTTTTCCTTTTGAAGGTTGAGATTATTGGAAACATATTTTGGGATTGATCTTGATACATAGACTTTTGAAGCCATTTTTACTGATTATTGATCTTATAAACGTTATTTTGGTATACTGGATTATTGATGCTAAATTGTAAGAAAAGTTTGCAAAAGTGTGAATATAAAAATACTGCTTGGGAAAGTTCTTTGCTTGTATCAATTTTTAAGCTTGTATTTTCTATTTATATTGTTTGGATGTTATTTTGTCTAATCTTGTTTATCGTATTCTGACAGCTTTTGTTTTTGGCATTATTGCTTTGTGTTTAACATGGTTTGGAGGAATTTTATTTTTTTTGTTTGTATGGATTATTGGCGGTTTTATTCTTTATGAATGGATTAGTATCACTAAAGAGAAGTGGTGTGTTTTACAAAAAATATTAGCGAGTATTTTTTATTTGGTTTTTGGCTTTTTTTTAGTATCAGATATATCTGCTTCACTGGTTTTTTGTGTTTTGATAGTTTTGGCAACAGTGTTGGCAATTGGTCCTGTACAAAAGAGTGGGTGGGTTTTTTTTGGTTTTTTATATACATCTTTTCCAGTTGCGGCTTTATCCTTTTTACGGGGGAATGAAACCCTAGGGTTTGGAGTTGTTATCTTCTTATTTACTATAGTGTGGGGAACAGATATTGCTGGGTATTTTAGCGGACGCGCGTTTGGCGGTCCTAAATTAGCACCAAAATTTTCTCCTAACAAAACATGGGCAGGGGCGATTGGTGGTACATTTGTCGGAGTTTCTGGTGGCATATTGGTTGCATTTCAATTTTTTAACATAAATTTAACCAGTTCTTTTGTGCTATTCCTTGCTCTTATTTTATCAATTTTCTCACAATTGAGTGATTTGGGGCAATCGTGGCTAAAAAGGCATTTTTCTGTTAAAGATTCTAGTTCTTTATTGCCAGGACACGGTGGGTTTATGGATCGTATGGATGGATTAGTCGGAGCTGCTTTTCTCCTCTATTTAATTGGTTCATTTATGTCAGATATGGATACACCTTTTAATCTTTTTCGCATGGTTTAGTAGGGAGAAGATATCTTGGATTTTTGGGATCATATAATTGTTATAGGTCACTTTCTTTTGAGAAGTTTTGGCGTTCTTTTCGTTGTTATGATTATCATTTTTGTGCACGAAGCTGGGCATTATCTCATTGGGCGATGGTGTGGTATTAAGGCATCGGTTTTTTCTCTTGGGTTCGGGCCACAAATAGTTGATTACACAGATAAGCATGGCACACAGTGGCGTTTAGCGCTTATTCCTTTGGG
Organism: Bartonella sp. DB5-6; assembly: GCF_000278115.1. Taxonomy (GTDB): domain Bacteria; phylum Pseudomonadota; class Alphaproteobacteria; order Rhizobiales; family Rhizobiaceae; genus Bartonella; species Bartonella refiksaydamii. The sequence goes on along the minus strand of NZ_JH725114.1, from coordinate 162,549 downwards.
AGGGTATGTAAAGTTTATTGGGGATGAAGGAGAAGCTGATGTCCCATCGTCTCAATCATTTCCGATAGTTGATGGTTCATTTGCTAATGCGCATGCTTGGAAAAAAGCAGCAACTGTTTTCGCTGGTCCTTTATTCAATGCCCTTTTCACTGTTGTTATTTTAACATTTTTTTTCTTTGTTTATGGTCGTGTAGCTATTGAACCTGTTGTTGGTTCTTTGGTAAAAGATGCCCCCGCTATTCAGTCTGGTTTAGCATTAGGTGATCGTTTTGTTGAAATGGATGGTCGTCAGGTTGAAAGTTTTGAAGATTTGATGAGCTATGTGACTTTTCATGGTAGAAATCCTATAGAATTTAAAATAGAACGCATGGGGCGGGTATTTACGACGGTCATTACACCAAAAGTGATTGAGAGAGATGATGGTTTTGGGAATTTGGTTCAGAGTGGAGTGATAGGTGTTGGTGTCCCTGTTGATCCAGATAATCCTACGCGTTTAAATCCAACTTATGTAAAACATATTCGCTACGGTTTTGGCGGAGCTGTAAGAAAAGCGTCAGAACGTACTATGTTTATTGTCACCCAAACAATTCTTTTTATGAGTCGTTTAATAGGAGGGAAAGAAGATTATTGCCGGCTAAGTGGACCTTCTAAGACCGTTAAAATTGCTTGGAAAGTGAGTGAAACAGGTTTTATATCTTTGTTGAATTTTGCAGCTTTTCTTTCCATAAGTATTGGGCTTATTAACCTTTTTCCGATTCCACCGCTTGACGGTGGGCATTTATTATTTCACCTCATTGAGGTTCTTACTAAGAGACCAATATCTGCTAAAATTCGGGAAATTGTTTTTCGCTTAGGCTTTTTCATTGTTCTCCTATTTATGATTTTTGCGTTCTTTAATGATTATTTTTGTTGGTTTAGCTAATTAAATTATGGAAAACATTTTATAAATTGGGTAATAATGGGAAGAATAAATTAAAGGTTGTTTACCATGTCCACAAAATGTTGTGGCGTTGTGTGTTGTAATAAGTAATTAAGGAATGGAAAGTCTCACTATAAGGGTTGTTATGGCAGTTAGCTTTTGAGGCATCATGTCCAAGGAATAAGATAAGGTAAAAGAAGCCAATGACTACAAATTCGAAGTTTTTAAATGTAGCATCTGTGTTGGTGTTAGGTATGGGAGTAGTTGCTCCAACAACAGCCTTTATGTCAATTGCGATGGTTGGAGAAGTGCAAGCATCTGTGGTCCATTCTATTGAGGTTCGTGGGAATAAGTTTGTAAGTGCTCAGATAGTGCGCGACAATATGGGCATTAAAGCTGGACAGAGTTTTTCCAGTGGCGATGTCGATGCTGCAGTGAAGCGTCTTTTCGGATTGGGTTTGTTTTATGATGTTAAAATAAATCAGGTTAGCAATAAGTTAGTTGTGTTCGTCAAAGAGTATGAGGTAGTCAATCAGGTATTGTTTCAGGGAAATAAATCTTTTAAGGACCCTGATCTTAAACGGTTTATTTCTTTGAAGCCGAATGAGCCTTTCAATTCTGCTAAGCTTTCAAAGGATATTAATACGATTCGTGAAGCTTATAAAACGGTTGGGCGTAATAATGTTGCTGTTACAGTTCAGACTATTAACTTAGGAAAAGGACGAGTAAATGTGGTCTTCAATGTTATTGAAGGGCGGAAGACAAAGATTAATGATATTATTTTTAAGGGTAATCATACTTTTGGAAGTCGCCGTCTGCGTGATGTGATTTCAACAAAGCCTTCAGGAGTATTCTCATTGTTGTTGGGCGGGGATATTTATAGTGAAGAGCGGTTGGCTGCCGATGAAGACGCTCTACGTCGCTTTTATTATAATCGTGGTTATGCAGATTTTCGTGTTGTTTCCTCTAAGGCAATTTTTGATGAAAGGAGTAACGCATATAACGTTTATTTTGTTCTTGATGAAGGCGTGCGCTATAAAATTAGTGATATTCAAGTTGAAAGCGATATTGACGGAATTGATGTAAAATCTGTAAAAGGGCTTCTTAAAACTCGATCAGGTGACATTTACAACGCAGAAAGTATTGAACAATCTGTTGAGATTATCAATAATAAGGTTGCTGATTCCGGATATGCTTTTGCTAAAGTTGAACCACGAGGAAATCGTGATTTGGCAAATCATACAATTTCAATTTTGTATAATATTGAACAAGGTCCGCGAGCTTATATTCAGCGCATTGAAATACGCGGTAATGAAAAGACGCGTGATTATGTTATTCGCCGTGAGCTTGATTTAAATGAAGGGGATGCTTACAATCAAACCTTAGTGCAAAGGGCAAAGCGTCGTCTAGAAAATTTGGGTTTTTTCAAGGCCGTTAATATTTCAATGGTTCCTACAGATCAGTCTGATCAGGTTACCTTGGTTATAGATGTCGTTGAAGCTTCGACAGGGGATCTTTCTTTGTCTGGAGGATATACAACGGGTGGTACAAGCCCTGGTATGTCGCTTGAGGTGTCTGTTACCGAACGTAATCTTGGAGGACGTGGTCAGTATGTTCGTTTGGGATTAGGTGCTGGGCAAGAAAAATCCCGTAATTACAATTTGTCGTTTGTTGACCCTTATTTTTTAGGTTATCGCTTATCTGCAGGTGTTGATATTTTCCGCAGTACTTACCGTGCTGATAAAGCATATGATGTCCGACAGACAGGTGGATCTCTTCGATTTGCGATGCCTATTAATGATCAATTATCTGCTAATTTGGCTTATTCTTATGTACAGGAAGAATATGATTTTGGTAAGAAATATGATTTAAGTAAAGAGGCTGACATAAGAGAATTATATGGGAAGTATTCTGGAGCAATTGTTCAAGCAGCAAAGCATAGCCCTTGGAAGCGTTCATCCATTAGTTATGGTTTGACCTATAATACTATCGACGATATGAAAAACCCACATAATGGGTGGTACGTGCGTGTTCTTCAGGAGTATGCAGGTCTTGGAGGGAGTGCAAAGTTCTTAAAGACAACTGGTAAAGCGATGATGTACAAGACGCTTTCTGAGCAGATGGATTTTGTTGGTTTATTTTCCTTTGGGGGAGGATATATTCACGAAATAGGCCGAAACGGTGTTCGTATTTTCGATATGTTTAAAGCGAATTCTGATATGATCCGAGGGTTCAAATACAACGGAATAGGCCCGCTCCAAGTTTCCAATAAAGGTGAAGCTTATTTCTTAGGGGGGACAACTTATATGAATGCGACAGCTGAAGTACAGTTTCCTATACCTGTTGTGCCTGAAGGGCTAGGATTGCGCGGTGCTTTATTTGCAGATATTGCAACGCTTTATGGCAATAATTATAAACCTGTTTTTCAGGGTGAAGCGCCGGTTATAAATACCAAAAGCGCATGGCGTTCGTCTGCAGGTGTGAGTTTGATGTGGGATTCTCCATTTGGACCGCTGCGCTTTGATTATGCTTGGCCAATAAAAAAGCAGTCAGGTGATCGTGTACAGAAATTGAACTTTGGTATTTCTACGAAGTTCTGATTTGAATTTTCTTTAGAAGGAAAAGCTTTGAAGATAATGAGCTAGCTGGGAGAGAAAGTGTTTTGATGGCGGATACATTTTTTTTTACGCCGTCCCGGCGATTGACGGTTGCTAATGTTGCAGAGTTAACAGGTGCAAAGCTTCTTAATCCAGAGTTTTCTAACACAGTTATAAATACTCTTTCTTCGCTTGAGGGTGCTGTGGAAGGTTCTCTTGTGTTTGTGGAACATCGAAAATTTTCTGATGCTCTCTTAGGAAGTTCTGCTGTTGCTGTTTTTTGTACGAATGAAATCGTTTTTAAAGTTCCTGAATCCATGGCAATTTTGGTGACATCTACACCGCAGCGTGATTTTGCCCAGATTGGGCGCATCTTATTTCCTGATTCTGTCAAGCCAATGCCTTGGTTTGGACAGAGAGAAATTTCACCGCATGCGCATATTCATCCAAGTGCTAAGTTTGCACATGATGTATGTATTGAGGCGGGAGCTGTTATTGGTCGAAATGTTGAGATTGGTGCAGGGACTCTTATTTCATCCACGGCTGTTATTGGAGAAAATTGCCGTATTGGGCGTGACTGCTATATTGCCCCTAAGGTAACAGTTCAGTATTCTTTAATAGGTGATAGAGTTCAGCTTTATCCTGGCGTTTGCATTGGGCAAGATGGTTTTGGTTATGTTGGAAGTGTTTCTGGAATTGAAAAAATCCCACAGCTTGGCCGTGTTATCATCGAAGATAGTGTGGAAATTGGTGCAAATACAACTATTGATCGTGGAACATTTGAAGACACTATTATTGGTGAAGGGAGCAAAATTGATAATTTGGTACAGATTGCTCACAATGTGAAGATCGGTCGCTATTGTCTTATTGCTGCTCAATGTGGAATTGCTGGGAGTACATCCATAGGTGATATGTCTCAACTAGGAGGGAGCGTCGGGGTAGCCGATCATATCGTAATAGGTAAATGTGTTCAGATTGCTGCTGGTAGTGGTGTTATGAATGATATTCCGGATGGAGAAAAATGGGGAGGAAGTCCGGCACGACCATTCAAGCAGTGGTTTCGTGAAGTAGCGGCGTTGCGTAATATTGGCAAAATTAAAAAGGAGAAACGCTAATATGATCAACCCCAGAGAAATTAGAAATTTAGAAGCTGTAGATATTGAAAAATTGCTATCAATATTACCACATCGTTATCCATTTTTATTGATTGATCGCATAGTTGAAATTGATGGTGAGCAGGAAGCTATTGGTATTAAAAATATAACGATTAATGAGCCACATTTTACGGGACATTTTCCCGCGAAACCGGTTATGCCTGGGGTTTTAATTTTAGAGGCTATGGCACAAACAGCAGGAGCAATTTCACTTTTAAAATTAGGGGATAAGCAACAAAATTTGGTTTATCTTATGACTGTTGATAATGCGAAATTTCGTAAGCCGGTTGTGCCTGGCGATCAACTAAAGATTCATGTTCAGCTTTTAAAAAAGAGATCTGGTATAAGGCGTTTTTCGTGTATTGCAAAAGTAGAAGATATTCGTGTCGCCGAAGCGGAAATTGCTGCGATGATTATTGAAAAAGAATAAACGATATTAGTAGGAATTTAAAAATGTCCGGTACAAAAGTTCATCCAACTGCTCTTGTGGAGAAAGGAGCGCAGCTTGGTGAGAATGTACGAATTGGGCCGTTTTGTCATATTAGTGCAGATGCTATTATTGGTGATGAATGCAGTTTGATGAGTCATGTTGTGATAATGGGTAAGACAACGTTAGGAGCTAATAGTAAAGTGTTTTCGCATGCAGTTTTGGGAGCAGAACCGCAAAATAATAAACATAGAGGAGGTCATACAATTCTTTCTATTGGTAAAAATTGTACGATTCGTGAAGGCGTAACGATGCATAGAGGCTCCGACTCAAGTGTAGGAATGACGATTATTGGTGATAATTGTCAATTTTTTTGTTATGCTCATGTTGCCCACGATTGTCATGTAGGTAATCATGTGACTTTTGCGAATAATGCAATGATTGCAGGGCATGTTACTGTTGGTGATTGTGTTATTATTGGTGGCGGATCCGCTGTTCACCAATTTGTTCGTGTTGGGTGTTATGCGTTTATTGGTGGTGTATCTGCATTGGTTGGCGATCTGATTCCTTACGGAACAGCTGTTGGTGTGCAGGCAAAGCTCGCGGGATTAAATATTATTGGGATGAAACGTGCTGGACTTGACCGCAAAGATATTCATGCGCTACGTCATGCAGTTTCCATGCTTTTTGATCATAGCAAGCCGTTTAAAGAGCGTGTAAACGATGTTGCTTCTTTTTATTCCACGTCTCAGTCTGTTATTGACGTAGTTAATTTTATTAAAGAAGAAGGAAAACGCTTTTATTGTACACCTAAATTTGAAGGTGATAGAGTAAGAAAAAATAAGGACTAAAAATGTCTGTTTCTGGTGCCAGAAGTATTCTTTTCGGCCGCACTGCCATTATAGCAGGAAATGGTGTTCTCCCTATCACTGTCGCTCAAGAGCTTGAGAAGAATGGACAAAATCCTTTTCTTGTCCTTTTGCGTGATGAAGCAGATGCTGTGCTTTATCGCTATGAGCATTGCGAGTTATCGATTGTGGAGCTAGCACAACTCGTTAAAGTTTTAAAAACAGCTGGAATTTATAATATTGTTTTGGCCGGCGGTATAAAAAAACGGCCATTTCTTACGCAATTGCGACTCGATTGGACAACATTTTTAGCTCTCCCTAAGTTAATCGGGGCTTTGAAGAAGGGAGATGATGCGTTATTAAAAGCTTTTATACGAGTTATTGAAGCGCACGGATTTTGTATACTTGGGGCTCATGAGATAGTACCAGATCTTTTAGCACCAATGGAATTTAATTTAACATTACGGCGAGCGACGCGAAAAGAAAAGAAAGATATTTTCTTAGCAGCAGAAGCAGCAAAGCTTTTAGGTCGCTTAGATATAGGGCAAGCAGCTGTTGCTATTAATGGGAGAGTTGTTGCTGTTGAGGGAGCAGAGGGAACTGATAATATGCTATGGCGGATTTGCGAAATGCGAGAAAGAGGGCAAATTCCGGCTAAAGGTGGTGTTCTCGTTAAATGTGCGAAACCACAACAAGATCATCGCGTTGATTTACCATCAATTGGACCTACAACAATAATAAATATTGCAAAGAGTGGATTGTGTGGCATTGCGGTAGAAGCAAATAAAAGTCTGATATTATCAGTGCAAACAACAGTAGAAAAAGCTAACAAATATTCCCTGTTTATAGAAACGTTTGAAAAATTTGATCATGAATAATTGTATTTTAAAAATTGCTGTTGTCGCAGGAGAAGAATCTGGTGATTTTCTTGGAGCTGATTTGATTTCTTGTTTATCAGAACAGACAGGATGCGATATTCATTTGATTGGTGTTGGTGGGAGGCATTTAAAGGAGTTAGGTTTAAAAAGCCTTTTTGATTCTCATGAGATTGCTTTAATAGGCTTAGGTGCAGTATTAAAAAAATTGCCATCACTGCTGATGCATATTCACAATTTATCTAAATTTATTGCGCAAGAACAACCCGATTGTTTAATTATTATTGATAGTCCTGATTTTACCCATCGCGTTGCAAAAAAAGTGCGCATTTTAGCACCTTCAATTCCTATCATTAAATACATTGCACCAACTATTTGGGCATGGCGGCCGAAGCGCGCTAAAGCTATGCGCAAATTTGTTGACCATGTTTTAGCAGCGTTTCCTTTTGAAGAAAAGATTATGCAAGATTTTGGAGGTCCTGTTACTACTTATGTCGGGCATCGTCTTTTAACTTATCCTCTGCTTTTGACTGCCCAAGCAAAAAAAAAGCGCCAATCAGAAAAAAAACATTTATATGGCAAGCAAATATCACCGCCTACGTTAGTTATTTTACCTGGATCACGCAATTTAGAGATTCGCTCTTTAATGCCTATTTTTCGAGAAGTAGTAGAAATTCTTGCACAACGTATCTCTCATTTACGTATTATTTTACCAACTCTACCACATTTGGTGGATAAAATTCGTGATTTTTTACAGAATTGGAAAAGCAAAGTAGAAATTGTTGTTGGTGAAGACGCAAAATGGCGTGCTTTTGCACAAGCAGACGTTGCACTTGCAGCTCATGGAACGGTTTCGCTTGAACTAGCGTTAGCGAAAATCCCCATGGTCCTTTGTTATAAACTTGATCATTTTTCTAAATTATTCATTTTGCCCAAAATAATGTTATGGAGTGCTGCTCTTCCCAATATTATTTCTGATAAGCCGTTTGTGCCAGAATATTTTAATGAATTTTTGCGCCCTGGTTTGTTAGCAAGGCAGATAGAACAGCTTTTGTATAATCCTTTAGTGCGACAGGCGCAACTTGATGCTTTTGAGTTGGTGGAAAAGAAAATGAAAACTGAAGTACCATCGGGGGTTGTTGGTGCGCAAACGATTATCACTCTTCTAAAAAATAGGATTAACATTGTATAAATAAAACAATGTTGATGGTTAATGCTTAATTTTAGCAAGAAAATCACAAGCGCGTTGGCTTTTAGGATTGATAAAAAATTCGTCAGATGCTGCATCTTCAATAATTTTTCCGTTTTCTAGAAAGAGTATTCTTTCTGAAACTTCACGTGCAAACCCCATTTCATGAGTAACGCAAAGCATTGTAATGCCTGTATTGGCCAACTGAACCATAACTTCTAAAACTTCGCCAACACTTTCTGGATCAAGAGCTGACGTTGGCTCATCAAAAAGCATCACTTCAGGTTCCATACAAAGTGCACGAGCAATTGCAACACGCTGTTGTTGTCCACCAGAGAGTTGTAAAGGATATTTATTACAGTGTTTTTCAATTCCAACATCTGTAAGATAACGAATTGCTCGTTCTTTTGCTTGTTGTTTAGAAAGCCCTTGAACTGTCATAGGTGCTAAAATGCAATTTTGTATAACGCTCATATGGGGAAATAAATTAAAGTTCTGAAAAACCATTCCTATTTTACGGAGAACATTTTTTTGTTTGTGTAAAGGAGCAGCATGAATATCAATATTATGAACACAAATGGAACCTTTTTGTGCTTTTTCTAATTGATTAATACAACGAATCAAAGTTGATTTTCCTGATCCGGAAGGGCCACAAATAACAATGCGTTCGGCAATTTCAACATCAAAGTTAATATCATAAAGTACCTGAAAATCTCCATACCATTTATTTAAATTTCGAATAGAAATCACAGAGTTCTTAGCGGTGTGGACGGATTGATTATTTTCCAAATTCATCTTGTTGTATTCTTTCACTGATAAATAAACTGATTAATTTAACATTTTGATTTGGTAACGGTTCTTGTTACCATTCTATTTACCGTAAATACCGAGTTAGACGATATTCGATAAAAACAATAAAACGCTGAATAAGCTCAACGATCAGAAGATAAATAAGAGCAGCCCAAACGTAAACTTGAAAATCGAATGTGCGTGAATAAGTGAGTTTGGCAATCCCCATTAGATCATAAATAGTGATGAGTGAGGCAATAGCACTGGATTTAATCATTAAAATAAACTCATTTCCTAGAGGGCGTAATGCTACAACCATAGCTTGGGGAAAAATAACCTTCAAAAATGTTACAGAATTGCTCAACCCTAATGCTTTTGATGCTTCACGTTGCCCAGTTGTTACGGATAGAAAACTTCCTTTAAAAATTTCGGATTGATAGGCAGCAGAATTGAGTGCAAAAATGAAAAGGCAACAATACCAAGCGTTTTGAAAGAACCACCATAGACCGACCTGTTGCCAGAAGTTGTTCATTGAACCAAGTCCGTAGTAAAAAAGAAAAAGTTGGACTAATAAAGGAGATCCGCGGAAAAAATAAACATAAGCACGGACAATATATTGTAAAAACTTATTATTTGATAAACGTGCAAACGTAATAAGCATACCAAGAAAAAAGCCGAGAGAGCAAGAAATAAAAACAAGCTCCAAAGTAACAATAAAGCCATAAATAAATTTTAGCCCGTAACGGTCCAAAAGAGCAGGATTAAAAAGGAAATAAAGCCACTCAGGAATCATTAGCCAAATACCTTTCTATATCCTGCTTGAGTATATGTTTCCAGATGGTGCAGGATTGCAGAAAAAAACGCTGAAAATAACAAATAGAGTAAGCAAGCCACAAGATAAAACAGCATAGGTTTATTGGTGGCTGCGACTGCTAGATTTGTTTGTCGCATAAGATCAACAAGTGAAATAGTTGATACCAAGGATGTATCTTTAAGCAAAGTTAGCCAATTATTAGAAAGTCCTGGTAAGGCATTTCGAATAAGCTGAGGAAAGACAATACGAAAAAATGTGGTTGAATTTGAAAGTCCTAGAGCTTTCGCCGCTTCATATTGACCTTTATCAAAAACATTGAATGCTCCGAGCCAAACTTCACAAGAAAAAGCCGCAAGAACCATACTGAGTGCAAGAACACCAGCAACAAAAGCATTAATACTAAGTATTATTTCAATATTAAAATAATCAAGGACAATCTGAATAATATTTTGCAGGCCGTAGTAAACTAAAAATAAGGTTAAAAGCTCTGGTAGTCCACGGAAGATCGATGAAAAGGTGATTGCTATAGCTTTAGCTATCTTAATATTGGATCGAATCATCACAGCACTCAGAAGACCTAAAGGAAGCCCCAAGATTCCACAGCACAAAGCCAACGATAATGTCATCCCCGCACTAGAAAGTATAACCATACCCCATCCACCATTGCTAAATGATAGCAATGCTAAATTCTCAATCATTATTGCATTCCTCACAAAGAGTTAGATAATGTTTTTTAGAAATAAACAGTTTGTCCAATTTTAGTTTGTGTTGGTATTTAATAAATATCGAATGTAAAATATTTTTTCACAATTTTTTCATAAGTACCATCCAAACGGATCTCTCTTATCGCTTCATTAAACTTATTTTTAAGGTCATTATTATTTTGACGTAGTGCAATTGCAATAGGAAATTTTGTTTCTTCCAAGGTTCCTAAAAGTTGGCAACAATCTTTTCCTTCATTGTTGAGCCAGTTTAATGCTTGCAGTTTATCAAGGATGACCACATCAAGTCGACGACTTAAAAGATCACGATTAACTTCTATTGTTGTAGGATAAAGTTTAATGTTCACTCCTTCAGAAGCATAATGATCTTCTGCATATGCAGCTTGTGTTGTATTTGATTGCACACCAATATTTTTACCTTTAAAGGCTTCAACCGAGATCTCTTTAATTTTTGAATCTTTTGTGACAATTACAGCGAGTGCTGTGTTGTAATAAGGATCTGTGAAATCAATTTTTTGTAAGCGCTCTTGTGTGAGAGCAAGAGAAGCAATGATCGCATCGTATTTTTTTGCAAGAAGACCAGGAATCATTCCCTCTAAATCTTGAGTAGTAATAGTACATTCGATATTCATTTTTTTACAAAGTGCATAAGATATATCAATATCAAAACCTTGGAGTTCGTTATTTGAGTCAATATAACTAAATGGAGGGTAAGAGCCTTCACTCGCAATTTTTAGCGTTTGAGCATTAGTTAATTGGATGAAAAATGTTGCGCTTATTATAAGAGCGACTGCTAATAATTTCATTATGTTCTCCTGTCGAATAAGCGGGAAAATATGATGCGCATATATGGGGTTATCATGTATTTTATAATCTGGAAGCCCTTTTGGGAGCAATATAAAAATTCATTTGTGTCTCATGTTGTTATCATTATAATGAACAGCATGATTTAAAAGATATAGAATTTAGCTTTGAAAAAACTATCCAATTTGACTATAAAAAAGTTTAGATCTCAAGAAAACAAAATTAAAATATCATTTTTATCACAGGTGTTATGAAAGGTTTAGATATTGAAAAATATATAAAAATCGATCATTACTCGAGAATAAATGTGAATCTTCTCGTAAGGGATGATAAGAATGCTAAATTCTCAATTATTATTGCATTCCTCACAAAGAGTTAAATGACGTATTTAGAAATAACAGAGTGTTCAATTTCAATACATATTAAGATTTAATAAATATTGAATGTGAAATATTTTTTCATAATTTTTTCATAAGTTCCATCTAGACGGATCTCTTTTATTGCTTCATTAAACTTATCTTTGAGGTCATTATTGTTTTGACGTAGTGCAATTGCAATAGGAAACTTTGTTTCTTCCAAAATTCCTAGAAGTTGGCAACAATCTTTCCCTCCATTGTTGAGCCAGTCTAATGCCTTTAGTTTATCAAAGATAACCACATCAAGCCGGCGACTTAAAAGATCACGATTAACTTCTATTGTTGTAGGATAGAGTTTAATGCTTACCCCCTTAGGAGCATAATGGTCTTCTGCGTATGCAGCTTGTGTTGTATTTGATTGCACGCCAATATTTTTACCTTTAAAAGCTTCAACAGAGATCTCTTTAATTTCTGAATCTTTGGTAACAATTACAGCGAGTGCCGTGTTGTAATAAGGATCTGTGAAGTCAATCTTTTGTAAGCGCTCTTGTGTAGGAGCAAGGGAAGAAATGATCGCATCGTATTTTTTTGCAAGAAGACCAGGAATCATTCCCTCAAAGTCTTGGGTGATGAGAGTACATTCAACATTCATTTTTTTACAAAGTGCGTAAGATATATCAATATCGAAACCCTGGAGTTCATTATTTGAATCAATATAACTAAAAGGGGGATAGGAAGCGTCACTTGCAATTTTCAGCGTTTGAGCATTGGTTAATTGGGTGAAAAATGTTGCGCTTATTATAAGAGTGACTGCTAATAATTTCATTATGTTCTCCTGTCGAATAAGCTGAAAACATGGGACTATCATGTATTTTATAATCTGTAAGCTTTTCTGGAGCAATGCAAAAATTTATAAGTATTCATTTTGCTTAGGAAAGTTTTAAGAGAGTGTTTTGTTTTTCTCCTTATCTACTAAAGAGAAATAAGAAGTGTTTGGTGTATAGTTGTAAAAAAAAAGCATTTTTCAATTATTCTTTGGTGATGTTTTTTTAGGAACAAAGGAAAAGAATTCTTAAACATCATTGAGTTTAGTATGTGATAAGGCTTTTTGTATAGGGAATGATGGAGAATACACCTAATTTAGAGGAATGTGGCTTAAAAGTTGATTCTTTCACCTCTTTTTGACAGAAATGTCTTTCTGATCTTAAGAAAGAGCGTTTTGGTCTCTATTGATTTATTGGAAAAAAGCCATCAAAAAACGTTTCTCATAGCTTTTATGATAGTATTATATTTTTAGAGATAGTTTCAAAATCGATGTCAAATACTTTTAAATTGTGCTACTTGATTATTCACACTAAAGCTTCAGTAAATTGAAGCTTTAGTGGTTTGTTTTTTTTAATTTGTACGTTTATCTATAGGAACATATTCACGCATGGCATAGCCTGTATAGAGTTGGCGTGGACGACCAATCTTTTGTGCGGGATCCTCAATCATTTCTTTCCACTGCGCTACCCAACCTACACTACGTGCTAATGCAAAAAGAACAGTAAACATTTCAGTTGGGAATCCTAGAGCTTTTAATGTAATTCCAGAATAGAAATCGACATTTGGATAAAGCTTTTTCTCAACAAAATATTCATCGTTCAGGGCGATTTTTTCAAGTTCTATAGCTATATCAAGAAGTGGATCATCTTGGATGTTAAGCTCTTTTAAAACTTCATGGCAGGTTTTTTGCATGATTTTTGCACGCGGATCATAATTTTTATAGACTCTGTGCCCAAACCCCATAAGGCGGAAAGGATCATTTTTATCTTTTGCACGTGCAATGAATTCAGGAATTCTCTCAACGGAACCTATTTCTTGTAGCATCTTTAAGCATGCTTCATTAGCTCCACCATGCGCTGGTCCCCAAAGGCATGCAACACCTGCTGCAATACATGCAAACGGATTAGCACCTGATGATCCTGCAAGGCGTACAGTGGATGTAGAAGCATTTTGTTCATGGTCTGCATGAAGAATAAAAATTCGATCCATTGCTCGAGTAAGAACGGGATTGATTTTGTATTCTTCACAAGGAACGCAAAAGCACATACGGAGGAAATTAGCAGCGTAACTAAGATCATTGCGTGGATAAACAAAGGCTTGCCCGATACTATATTTATATGCCATCGCAGCAAGAGTTGGAACCTTTGAGATGAGGCGAACAGAAGCAATCATTCTTTGTTGTGAGTCTGTAATATCAATAGAATCGTGATAGAATGCAGACATAGCTCCAAGGCATGCAACCATAACGGCCATAGGATGGGAGTCACGACGGAATCCATGAAAAAACCGCGCCAATTGCTCATGTACCATCGTGTGCTGCATAATACAATTATCGAAGTCATTTTTTTCTTGTTTTGTTGGGAGTTCACCATAAAGCAAAAGGTAGCAGATTTCGAGAAAATCTCCTTTTTCAGCTAGTTGGTCGATGGGATAACCACGATAAAGCAATATTCCTTTATTACCGTCAATGTAAGTAATTTTTGATTCACAAGAAGCAGTTGAGGTAAAGCCAGGATCATAAGTAAAAGTATTTGTTTCTTTATAGAGAGAAGCAATTTCAATGACATCAGGTCCACTCGTGCCTCTACGCACTGGAAATTCTATTTTTTTATCTTTCACTGTAATGTATGCTTTATTCTCGGACATTAGATATTCCTTTCAGATTCCTCGCTTCTAAAAATCAAGACGCCGTTTCATCAGATAGGGAGACATATGACCGAAGTTTCTCCTACCTATTTTGAAGGGTAGATTTACCTTAAAAGTTGACACATGCAATCTAAAAATATTTTTTATTTGCAATTTTACCAAATCAAAAATGTATTTCCACTATCTAAGAGAAAAGATAGCTTTCAATTTGTGTAGAAATATTTGTAGGTGATACCTATTGAGATGATAAATTATATACATATCATTAGTATTTCATTGTTATAAGTTGGTCATTGATGCGGTTAAGAGACTCATCTTGTCCTAATAAAGCAAGAACATCAAAAACTCCCAGCGATGTTGCACGTCCTGTGAGAGCTGCGCGAAGAGGTTGGGCAACAGCTCCAAATTTGAGATTTTGTCTTTCTGTGTAATGTCGAAGAGTTTCATCCAAGCTTTTTACATCCCAATGAGAGCATGTTTTCAGGGTAAGATAGATATCTTCTAAGATAGCTAGCCCATTTTTATCTAAGAGTGTTTGTGCTTTTTCATCGAGAAGTAACGGCCGTTGCTTAAAAATGAAGGAAGCATTATCAATGAGTTCACACAGCGTTTTTGAACGTTCTTTCAAATTTGGTATAGCTTTTAGAAATTGAGTACGTTGTTGTTCATTAAGTGTTTCAATTATTTTTAATCCACCTTCAATTTCTGGTAAAATATTAAGAGCGGCATCAAAGAGGTCTTGGTCATTACTCATGCGTATATAGTGTCCGTTAATGGCATCGAGCTTTTTGAGATCAAAACGCGCTGCACCCTTATTAATATCATCGATATCAAACCAAGAAATCATGTCTTCGATTGACATGAGTTCGTCATCACCATGACTCCAACCTAGACGGACGAGGTAATTGCGTAAAGCAGCAGGAAGGTATCCCATTGTTCGATAAGCATCGACACCTAGTGCGCCATGCCGCTTTGATAATTTTGCACCATTTTCACCATGGATAAGTGGAATATGCGCCATAATAGGAATATCCCATCCCATTGCATTGAAAATGATTGTTTGGCGAGCTGCATTTGTGAGATGATCATCGCCGCGTATGATATGTGTTATCCCCATATCATGATCATCCACGACGACAGCATGCATATAGGTGGGTGAGCCATCGGAACGCAAAATAACAAAATCATCTAGATCTTTATTAGGGAAGCGAACATCACCTTGAACGCGGTCGCGCACGATTGTTTCCCCATGTTGGGGAGCTTTGATGCGAATAACAGGTTTGATATCTTTTGGAGCTTCAGAAATATCACGATCTCGCCAACGTCCATCATAACGCGGTGGTCGGCCTTCTATACGGGCATTTTCACGCATTTCAGCCAATTCTTCAGGAGAAGCATAGCAATAATAAGCTTTGCCATCTTTTACTAATTGTTCAGCAACTTGTCGATGACGTTCTGCCCGCTCGAATTGTGAAATAGGATCACCGTCGTAGCTAAGTCCTATCCAGTGTAAGCCATTTATAATGGCTTTTACAGCCGCTTCTGTTGAGCGCTCTCGATCTGTATCTTCAATCCGTAGAAGCATTTTTCCCCCAGTATGTTTTGCATAAAGCCAATTAAAGAGGGCAGTACGGGCACCACCAATATGAAGGAAGCCTGTTGGTGAGGGAGCAAAACGGGTAATAACGGGCACGGATATTTTCCTTTAAATTAACTTATGGAACTTTATGGAAGAGGTATGTTAGCATAGATGATAAGGTGTGCAAGAGCCGCATTATAAGTAAAGTGGGGATTTGCGGATGTTTAATCAAAATAAAGTTAAGGATATTTTATCCATAAGCAGTTTGATAGAAAGCAAAAAGTTGAGTGTGATACGGCTGGATGCTTTTTCTACGCTTTATAATACGAATAACGGTAGCTTTAACAAAGCAAAGATTTTTTTATTTACACTTTTAAAAGAAGCAATAAATTTTTTCTGGAAGTGGTTGGTAGATTGCATAAACAAAGAAATTTCTTTTGGAATTCTTTTTTCATTGATTTTAATCTTTTTTTCCGTAGGCATCCTTTATTATTTTAGTGTGGAGAGAGAGCCAAGCTGGGGGCAAATTGGTGTGTTGGTTAGCATCTTTCTTGGAATACTGTATGTTTCACGTTTTTATAGGAAAGTATGGATTATCACGGGATTTTTGTTTTGTATTGTATTGGGTGCTTTGGCAGCAAAAATAGAAACGTGGCGTGTATCTACAATAATGTTGAGTGGAGAAGTTGTTACCACATTGACAGGAAGGATTGTTTCTATTGATTCAAGGCAAAATGGGGGCTTTCGTTTAGTTCTAGATGTTTTGAGTACAAAAAAGCCAATATTACACCATAGTCCTCGTCGAATTCGTTTGTTAGCAAGGTATTTACCCTATGGATTAGCAATTGGTGATGGCCTATATGGGAAAGTCAAGATCCGTGCGTTATCTGGGGCGGTACGCCCAGGAGGCTACGATTTTAGTTTTCATAATTATTTTAAAGGAATTGGTGCTCAGGGAGTTTATTTAGGAAAACCAATTAAAATATCAATTTTACAGTCGGATAAAATATTAAATATAGTCCGACAGAAAATTGAAAATTTACGGACAAATCTGACACAGAGAATCCGTACAGCGATTGATCGAGAAAAAGGTAGTGTTGCGGCTGCTCTTATAACCGGACAGCGGGGCGGTATTTCAAATGATACAAATGAAGCGTTGCGTACGGCTGGATTAGCACACATTTTATCAATATCAGGTTTGCATATGGCTTTGTTGAGTGGCATAGTTCTTGTGTGTATTCGCAGTTTTTTAGCACTCTTCCCAGTTTTTTCGTCCTATTATTCTGCTAAAAAATTCGCTGCTATTGCGGCATTAATGATGACAACTTTTTATTTGCTACTCTCTGGCGCCGCTGTGTCAGCACAGAGAAGCTTTGTGATGATTGCTGTTATGTTGATTGCTGTATTGTGTAATCGTTCTGCCGTAACAATACGTAATTTTGCTATTGCAGGTTTAATAACCCTTGCTTTTACGCCGCATGAAATATTAGGTCCCAGCTTTCAAATGTCTTTTTCTGCAACAGCAGCTTTGATTGCGTCTTTTGATTGGTGGAACGGGGGGGCACTTTTTCGTAAAAGAAAAACAACACCATCTTACGTTGGAGGTGGAATGATTCGTTTTGTGCTCTTAACGATACTTTCAACATGTGTATCGTCATTTGTGGCGGGTGCTGCTAGTGGAATTTATGCTGCTTATCATTTTTCTAATATTGCAACTTTTAGCATTATCAGTAATGCATTAGCTGTGCCAATAGTATCAATCCTCATTATACCTTTCGGATTAATAGCAGTCTTTGCAATGTTTTGGGGAGTTGAATGGTTACCGCTTCAAATTATGGGTTTTGGTGTTGGTCTTGTGATAAAAATTGCTCACGCTATAAAAGCAATTTCTCCTGATTTGAATCCTGGATTTATGCCGTTATCTGCGTTAGTTTTATTGAGTATAGGTTTGGTTGGGTTAATTTTTTTCAAAACATCCATCAGGTTCTTTTTTTGTCTTTTTATCTTGGCTGGTATTTATGTTTGTTGGTCGTATCCACCTATACAACTCATTATAGCAGATAATATGAAACTCGTGGGGGTTATTAATAAAAAGAAATTATATATTGATCGTTACCATATTTCTAAATTCACAACTTCCATATGGGAACAATCATTTCGTGTGAATGAGATGATAAAACCAACGAAATATGGTCCTTCGTTTTATGAGCAGTTTGTTTGTGATAACCATGTTTGTGCGTCCTTATTAGAAAATGGATTAAGAGTGGTCATCTTGCGTGGAAAAACAGATCAATGCATAGAGGCAGACATTATGGTTAATACATTGGCAATGAGTAATCAAACATGTAACAAGAAGACAAAAATAATATTTACTCCCCAACAATTGCTATCACGAGGGAGTGTTATGATGACCAAAAGTGGTAATGTCATTTGGTCTTCAAAGGGGTTTTATAGACCGTGGAATATATACAGGCAGCCTTCCACAAGGACTCTATAACTTATCGCGTTCTCGATCCTTCTTGATGCCAAGCAACAACAGAATAGGAAATGATCGGCACATTTTTCTGATTATGCTTTATTATATTTTTGTTATAGGGGTATCAATTTCGCTAGAGCTGCCTCAATTATTTGTAGTTTTTCAAAACAGACGGTTTATTGATATCTGAACAATATATAATCTTGTAGAAGCATTTTATGCATGCACCTCATTCATAGTGAAAGATAAACTAAAAATGCTTATTTGATACGAAAAATGTCAATGGATTTTATAAAGAGATAAAATTGTTAATTATTTTATTTTATTATTATCATATGTCTTTATAATCATTAACACTTCTTTAATCAAAAGGTAATGGGCAAATTTATGGCAGATTGAGGTCATAGATTCATATATTATCGATTTTTAATAGATATCGCTGATTGGTAAAAGGTAAAGTAATTCATGAATGTTCAGCAGTTAAAGAAAGTGGTGGCTGTTAAAGCACTTGAATTTGTTGAAGATGATATGCGGCTTGGTATCGGATCTGGTTCGACGGTAAATGAATTTATTCGCCTCTTAGGTGAGCGTGTTGCAGATGGTCTTCGTGTGATTGGTGTTGCTACCTCACGGTATTCTGAGCAACTCTGTCGTAAATTTGGGGTGCCTATCAGTACGTTAGAACAGATACCTGAACTAGACCTTGATATTGATGGGGCTGATGAAATTGGTCCAGGGTTGTCTCTCATTAAAGGGGGAGGGGGAGCACTGTTACATGAAAAAATTGTAGCATCGGCTTCTCGTGCAATGCTTATTATTGCTGATGAAACAAAGATGGTAAAAAGACTTGGTGCTTTTGCATTACCGATTGAAGTGAATCCGTTTGGTATGTATACTACACGCAGAGCTATCGAAAAAGTAGCCGCTGATTTAGGGCTTTCTGGAGAAGTTGTATTACGTATGAATGGAGAGACTCCTTTTGAAACAGATGGTGGTCATTTCATTTTTGATGCATCTTGGGGGCATATTTTACAGCCAAAACTATTATCGGATTCGCTTCTTGCTATTCCTGGTGTTGTGGAGCATGGTCTTTTTTTGGGATTGGCTTCGCGTGCAGTTATAGCAATGTCTAGTGGACAAATAAAAGTTTTAGAACCGTTTAATTTTAGAGAAGACAATTTGCATGAGGATATGCTAGCACAATAAAAAGGGTGTTGAAAGTTTTGGATAAAATTAAAGAATTTGGATTATAATTTAGTCATCAGGGTAATCATTAAATGAAAGCAATATTTTCTTTTCAGCGTTTTGTAGCGTATTGTGGTGCGGTTGCCATTTTGGTAATCAATGTTGGGATGGTTTATGCACAAGGCGTGAGTGATCAGCATTTAGATTCAGCAAGAAAGGCTATCAGTGCTATTCGTGCAACTGATCAGTTTGATAGTTTTTTACCGAGTGCGGCGCATGATCTCAAAAATGAATTGATCAACGACGATCCCAATTTGGCAACTTCTATTTCTGATATTGTTGATAAACAGGCACTTGCTTTAGCTAAGCGGCGCTCTGATTTAGAAAAAGAAATTGCTCATGTGTATGCAAAATATTTTACCCAAGAAGAACTTGATGCAATTACGGCATTTTATAGTTCTGATACTGGTAAAAAGTTTTTAGCTGAAGTTCCAAATATTGCGCGTGATGCTTATTCTACATTTGATATGTGGCGTTCTGCTCTTATGCAGGATCTTATAAAAAATGTGAAAAAGGAGATGTCTGAAACACTTCATTTAAACAACTCCGTTACGCCTATAAAATCGGGCTCTTCAAAAAATCAAAAATAGTTTGATTTATATTGTTCAAGTGTATGATTCTTTGAGTTTATTTTAAAAATCAGCGGTGCCCCCGCTGTTTTTAATAAAAGCAGATTTTTTCAGGATATTACTTTATTTATAATAAAAAATGCTGCTTGAAAAACAAAAAGGTTTTCATTTGATGATGAATGATCATAGCTTATTATTGCATACATATGAAGAAGGGATAGTTCGTGGGTTCTTTTGACTTTGATTTATTCGTTATTGGAAGCGGTTCTGGTGGAGTGCGTGCTGCACGCCTTGCTGGAGGACTTGGGAAGCGTGTCGCTATAGCAGAGGAGTATCGTATAGGGGGGACTTGTGTTATTCGCGGTTGTGTTCCGAAGAAATTGTATGTTTATGCCTCACAATATGCAAATGAGTTCCGTAAAAGCGTTGGTTTCGGTTGGAAATATGCTGAACCAGTTTTTAGTTGGGAAAATTTAGTTGCAGCTAAAAATAAAGAAATATCAAGATTAGAAGGGATTTATCGCCAAGGACTGCGAAATAATAATGTTCATATTTATGAAAGTCGCGCTATCTTTGTGGATGATCATACATTAGAGCTTTCTGTGACAGGTGAACGGGTAAGCGCGGAAAAAATCTTAATCGCGACGGGTGCAAAAATTGCATCAAGTACGGCAATAAAAGGCAGTGATTTGTGTCTTACTTCCAATGAAATTTTTGACCTTGAAAAACTCCCAAAATCAATAGTAATTGTTGGTGGCGGGTATATTGGTGTTGAATTTGCTAACATTTTTTATGAGTTAGGTGTGAAAACAACACTTCTTCATCGAGGTGATCTAATTCTTCGTAACTTTGATCATGATTTGCGACAACTGCTCAGTGATGCAATGGTTGAAAAAGGGATTTCCATTATCTACGGGGAGACAGTTTCCAAAGTGCAAGCTCTAGGAAATTGTTATAATGTTACTTTATCCAGTGGGCAAACGATCAGTGCTGATCAGGTAATGTTAGCCACGGGGCGCGTACCAAATACAATGGGTTTAGGACTCGAGCGAGCAGGTGTTAAAGTGAATGAGTTTGGTGCAGTTATTGTTGATGAAAGAATGACAACAAATGTTCCCCACATTTGGGCTGTAGGTGATGTAACAGGTCATATTCAATTAACACCTGTTGCGATTCATGATGCAATATGTTTCGTTAAGACTGCATTTGAGAATATATCCACGACACCTGATTATGATTTAATGCCGACGGCGGTTTTTTCACAACCTGAGATTGGAACGGTGGGTCTTTCAGAAGAAGATGCGCTACATCGTTATAAACGTCTCGAGATTTATCGTACAGTTTTTCGTTCTATGCGCAATGTTTTTTCTGAGAGCTCGGAAAAAATATTTATGAAGCTTATTGTTGATGGTGAAAGTCGTATTGTTGTGGGTGCCCATATTTTAGGTGAGAACGCTGGTGAGATGGCACAGCTCCTTGGCATATCTCTCAAGGGAAAGCTGACAAAAGATGTTTTTGATGAAACTATGGCAGTGCATCCAACTATGGCAGAAGAATTGGTAACGATGTATAAGCCAAGTTATATCTATGAAAATGGGAAGAAAATAGAAAATTGAACAGCACATGTTGTGGTAAGCGAACAAATTTTAATACGATAAGCTGTGATTTTTAGCTCTGGAGAGAGTGCAATGATAAAAGAATGGGCGCCTGACTCTTGGAGAACAAGACCAATTAAACAAGTTCCGATTTATCCGGATAAATCTGTATTAGCAGATGTTGAACGAAAGCTACGTAGCTATCCACCTTTGGTTTTTGCCGGTGAAGCACGTGATTTGCAAAATGAATTAGCAGCTGTTGCACAAGGTCAGGCTTTTTTATTACAAGGTGGAGATTGTGCAGAAAGCTTTGCAGAACATGAAGCTGATAATATTCGTGATTTTTTTCGTGTATTTTTGCAAATGGCGATTGTTTTAACTTTTGGCAGTTCTAAACCCGTTGTTAAAATCGGTCGCATCGCAGGTCAGTTTGCAAAGCCACGCTCTTCTGATACGGAAAGCAAAGGAGGAGTTGAGCTTTCTTCTTATCGGGGGGATATTATTAATGGTATTGAATTTAGCGTGGATTCTCGTATTCCTGATCCGCAACGAATGTCTATGGCTTATCGCCAGTCTGCAGCAACATTGAATCTTTTGCGTGCTTTTTCACAAGGGGGGTACGCCGATTTAGAAAATGTCCATACATGGATGTTGAGTTTTGTTTCTAATAGCCCGCAGGGCGAGCGATACGAGTTATTGGCAAAACGTATTTCGGAAGCGATTGATTTTATGCGTTCCATAGGGATTACGTCCAAAACAAATTTTTCATTACGTGAAACATCTTTTTATACCAGTCATGAAGCGCTTTTGCTTGGCTATGAAGAGGCTTTGACGCGGATTGATTCGACTTCTGGAGATTGGTATGCAACCTCTGGTCATATGCTATGGATTGGAGATCGTACACGTCAGATTGATCATGCGCACGTTGAATATTGTCGTGGTATTAAAAATCCACTTGGATTGAAGTGTGGTCCTTCCATTGAGCCCGATGAGCTTTTGAGGTTAATTGATATTCTAAACCCTGAAAATGACGCAGGACGATTGACGCTCATTACGCGTTTTGGTTATGATAAGGTTGAGAATTATCTTCCCAAATTGATTCAAGCAGTTGAGCGCGAGAAGCGTAAGGTTATATGGTCGTGTGATCCAATGCATGGCAATACGGTTACTGTAAATGGTTATAAGACGCGTCCCTTTGATTATGTGTTAAAAGAGGTAGAGAATTTTTTTTCAGTACATTATGGAGAGGGAACTTATCCAGGAGGTATTCATATTGAAATGACTGGTCGTGATGTAACAGAATGTACAGGTGGGGCACATGCTATTTCTGTAGAAGATTTGTCTAATCGTTATCATACCCAGTGTGACCCGCGATTAAATGCAGATCAAGCGTTAGAACTAGCTTTTCTTGTTGCAGAACTGCTTAAGAAAAATCGTGATACTGATTCAGTGGATTTTGCTGCAAATTGTTAGACAAAAAGTCCCATCATATTCCATTTAAAATGTTTATGGGAGAAGAGTTTTTTTGAAAAGAAATGTTTTCAATAATTAAAATAAAGTTGTGGTTGTCAAGCTGATGAAATGATATAAAGACTTATGAAACATGATTTTCGGGTAGCAGTTGCCCAATTAAATCCTATCGTTGGTGATATTGAAGGAAATTATTCTCTTGCCGTTATGGCGCATCAAATGGCTAAAGCAGAAGGTGCTGATCTTGTTTTATTCACGGAGCTTTTTATCAGTGCTTATCCGCCGGAAGATCTTGTTCTTAAACCTGCTTTTATAAAAACATGTGAAGATGCTGTTAAGAAATTAGCAAAGATAACAGTAGGGGGACCAGGAATTGTAATTGGTCTTCCTCTCAGGCGTAATGGTAATATTTATAATAGTGCCGTGATTCTCGATGAAGGACAGATAGTTGCTGAAAGCTTCAAGTTTGATTTACCTAATTATGCTGAATTTGACGAAAAACGACTATTTTCCCCAGGTCCATATCCTGAGCCAATTGTCTATCAGGGGATAAGATTAGGAATAGTGATTTGTGAAGATATTTGGAATGATTCTTCTTTGTGTGCAAAGCTTGGCAATAAAGGAGCAGAGATCATTCTCGTTCTTAATGGCTCTCCTTATTATCGTAATAAAGCACTAAAGCGTATAGAAGTTGTTCGTGTGCAAGCGCTTCAATCTGGTCTGCCGATTATTTATGCTAATCCCGTTGGGGGGCAGGATGAGCTTGTTTTTGATGGGGGATCTTTTGCACTAAATGGGCAAAGCAAAATGATGTTTCAAATGAAACATTTTGAAAGCCATATTGCTTTAAGTCATTGGCAGAGAAAAACGGCAGGATGGCAATGTATTTCTGGCCCAAATGAAAATCTTCTTAATGGATTAGCTGCTGATTACCAAGCTTGTGTTTTGGGGTTAGGAGATTACGTCAATAAAAATCGTTTTAAGGATGTTATTCTTGGTCTTTCAGGAGGAATTGATTCAGCTCTTTGTGCAGCAATGGCAGTGGATGCTCTTGGCGCTGAGAGGGTTCGCACCATAATGATGCCCTATCATTATACTTCACAAGAGTCATTGAAAGATGCTAAAGAGTGTGCACGTCTTTTAGGATGTCACTATGAAGTAATACCAATTGTGCAACCTGTTGAGGTTTTTTTGAAGACAATGGCACCTATTTTTTTAGGGTTTCCATCTGATGTGACAGAAGAAAATCTTCAAAGTCGTATACGTGGTACTATCTTGATGGCGCTTTCAAATAAATTTGGCTCAATGGTGGTAACAACAGGCAATAAGTCAGAAATGGCCGTTGGATATGCAACACTCTATGGTGATATGAATGGAGGGTTTAATCCTATTAAAGATATTTATAAAATGCAGGTTTATGCATTAGCGAAGTGGCGCAATAAAAATCACTTGCAAAATTTGTTGGGTCCAGAAGGGATTGTGATCCCATCCAATATTATAGAGAAAGCACCTTCTGCGGAGCTACGAGAAAATCAAAAAGATGAAGACTCTCTTCCACCTTATCCTGTCTTAGATGATATCTTGCAATCTCTTGTAGAAAATGACATGAGTATTTGTGATATTGTTAAACGTGGATATTTACGGGAAACAGTTGAAAAAATTGAACATCTTATTTATGTGGCCGAATACAAAAGACGACAATCTGCACCCGGCGTAAAAATCAGTTATAAAAACTTCGGGCGTGATCGTCGTTATCCCATTGTAAATCGGTTTCGTGATAAAATTTGAGCATTATTTTATGATAAAAGTCCGCTTTGCACCTTCTCCAACAGGTTATATTCACATTGGCAATACCCGTAGTGCATTGTTCAACTGGCTTTATGCGCAAGCGCATAATGGAGCGTTTATTTTGCGTTACGACGATACAGATGTTGAGCGCTCTAAACAGGAATATATTGATGCTATTGCAGTTGATCTTGAGTGGCTTGGTATTCAACCAGATGAGATTTATTATCAATCTAAACGGTTTAGTCGATATGATGAAGTTGCGGAAACTCTCAAACAACGTGGTCTTCTTTATCCCTGTTATGAGACTGCGGAAGAATTAGATCGGCGCCGTAAAATCCAACTTTCTCGCAAATTACCCCCTATTTATGATCGCGCTGCATTGAAATTAACACCAGAAGATAGAAAAGCATTTGAATTGCAAGGTCGTAAACCTCATTGGCGTTTTCTTCTCCCTAATTTTGAAAATAATCCTTTGCAAACAAGGCGAACAGAAATTTGCTGGAATGATGCGGTAAAAGGAAAACAGACGATTGATTTGTCCTCTCTTTCAGATCCTATTTTAATTCGTGAAGATGGAAGTTATCTTTATACATTGCCTTCTGTCGTTGATGATATAGATATGGCCATTACTCATATTATTCGTGGGGATGATCACATTACAAATACAGGCGCTCAGATTGCTCTTTTTAAAGCTCTCAGTGCAGAATTGCCAGTTTTTGGCCATATCAATTTATTGTCTACAGTTTTAGGAAAAGGGCTTTCAAAACGTAACAATGATCTTTCTATTCGCTCTCTACGAGAGGAAGGATTTGAATCTATTGCTGTTCAATGCTTTGCTGTTTTAATTGGGACATCACAAAATGTGCATCCGTATCCCAATCAAGCAGCGCTTTTAGAGCATTTTAATCTACAAGATACGTCAAAATCAGTTGCGAAATTTGATATTGCTGATCTTTTTGCTTTGAATAGTTATCTTGTGCATGAGTTAACCTATGCGGAAGTTAAAACGCGACTTAAAAATCTTTCTATTGATGGAGACAAAGCAGAGTGTTTTTGGAATGTGATAAGAGGCAATATTGACAAAGTAAATGATGCTGTTTTGTGGTGGAAAATGATTCATGATGAACAGCAGAACTTTGATAAAGTGACGCTTGAGGATCGTGCATTTGTGCGTAAGTCACTCAATTTCTTGCCTGAAGGTGCATTGAATGATGAAAGTTGGAAAGTTTGGACAACGGCATTAAAAGAGAAAACAGGTCGCAGCGGAAAAGCTCTGTTTATGCCATTACGTCAGGTGCTTACTGGAATGGACCATGGACCTGAAATGGGAAAACTTTTGCAACTCTTAGGACGTGAGAAAGTAATAGAAAGATTGACACTTCAAGGAGAATAAGTTTCTAGTTTAAGTGCGGGTTTTTATGAGCATAAATGCTGGGATATCATCGCCAAATCCAAGAGGAGAAAAATCCTTATTTTTTTGAGGATGATGTTGCTCAGACGGTTTTAATTTATTCTTTTCGGTTTGAACATAATCTACTTTATCATTTTTTAAAGATTTTTTGGTTGGAACAATACGTTCTTTGGGAGCAGTTTTCTTAGACGGTTTTGGAGATTTTTTCTTTAAAACGATGTCGTCTTCTTGATCATCGGCCGTTAAAGTAGAGAGATCTCCATTGAGCCATTCAATTTTTTCGTTGCTCATTTCCTCAATAGCATTGACATATTTCTGGTCATCTTTTGTGACGATTGTAAAAGCTTTTCCACTACGATTTGCACGTCCTGTACGACCAATTCGATGAATATAGTCTTCAGCATGTGTAGGAACATCATAGTTGAAAACATGGCTTACAGCTGGGATATCGAGTCCACGGGCAGCAACATCAGAAGCAACAAGAAGTGTGATTTTGTTATTTTTAAAATCGGCCAATGTATTTGTGCGTGAATATTGGTCCATATCCCCATGAAGGGCGCCTACACTAAAATGATGTCTGATGAGCGACCTAAAAAGTTCGGAGATATCCCTCTTTCGATTGCAAAAAATAATAGCATTTTTAAGGTCATTGCCTTCATTGTGGATAAGTTCTCGCAAAACAGCTCTTTTATCCCATGGCTTATTTCCAGATTTGACGAGTCGTTGTGTAATTGTGGTGGCTGTTGAGGATGCTTTTGTAACTTCAACAGATACAGGAGAATGTAAAAACTGCTTTGTTAGTTTGGTAATTTCTGGCGCCATTGTTGCCGAAAAAAACAAAGTTTGACGCGTAAAGGGGGTTAGTTTACAGATGCGTTCAATATCAGGAATAAATCCCATATCCAACATGCGATCAGCTTCATCAATAACAAGAATTTCAACACCCATCAGGAGCAATTTACCGCGTTCAAAATGATCAAGAAGACGTCCTGGTGTTGCTATAAGAACATCAGCTCCTCGTTCAAGTTTACGATCTTGCTGCTCAAAAGAAACACCGCCAATCAAAAGTGCAACATTTAGACGATGATTTATTCCGTATTTATCGAAATTTTCTTCAACTTGAGCTGCAAGTTCCCGTGTTGGTTCTAATATGAGAGTACGGGGCATTCGCGCTCTCGCGCGACCTTTTTCAAGTAGCGTGAGCATAGGCAAAACGAAAGAAGCTGTTTTTCCCGTTCCTGTTTGAGCAATTCCTAAAACGTCTTTTCTTTGAAGCACGTGGGGAATCGTCCCACTCTGAATAGGCGTTGGAACTGTATATCCCGCTGATTTTACCGCTTTAATTACCTTTGCGGAAAGACCTAAATCATCGAAACTATTTAAAGTTGGCATCATTTTTATCAATTGCTCTGCGATTTTAATTTCGCTATCCAAATTATTCGTGAGATTAAGTATTCTACACTATTTTAGAGGGTTAAGGTGCCTTCACAAAAAAGTCAACTATAACAGCCATATACGCATAAAAAGCATAACACAATAACTTAGTAGCGAAATTGTTCTGATAAAATACGCTCGTCCCACGAATGATTAGAGTCAAACAGGATTGAGGCTGTTACTTCTGTTGCTGTTGAAATAATAACTGAATGGACAGATTTAACCTCAATATTATCGGCTGCAGCATTTACAGGACGTTTGTCAAACTCGAGCATATCAAAGCGTACTGTTGCTGTATTGGGAAGCAATGCTCCATGCCAGCGCCGAGGGCGGAACGGACTAACGGGGGTAAGTGCCATCAGTGGAGCCATGAGAGGCAAAATAGGTCCTTGTGCTGACAAATTATAGGCCGTGGATCCTGCTGGTGTGGCAACAAGGATACCATCGCAACTTAATTGTTCCATGCGTACGTTGTTATCAATACTAATACGAATTTTAGCTGCTTGATAAGATTGGCGAAAGAGAGAAACTTCATTGATAGCGAGTGCTTCAATAGTTCCTTGACATTCAGCTTCTGCAATCATGCGCAGGGGATGAATTTCTTTTTTATGTGCGGTAGCAATACGGGTTGGTAATTTTTGTTCATAGAACTCATTCATAAGAAATCCTACAGAGCCTTGATTCATGCCGTAAATAGGCTTTCCGGTGTTCATAACATCTCGTACTGTTTGCAACATTGTTCCATCGCCACCGATTGCAACAATAACGTCAGCTTCTTCCAGAGAAGAATGACCATAAACGGAAATTAATTTATGAGTAGCTTTGATGGCTTCTTTAGTTTCAGCGGAAATGAAATGAAAGCGGCTTGGTAATGTGGTCATTAAGAATTATCCTGATATTTGAACTTATTTTCTAGTGTATTTTTGAGAAATTTTGAAGCTGTATATAAAAACCGTTTTTTAAGAATATACATGAAAAGTAATTTGTTTAAGTTATGTATCATAGCAAGATAGGACGAAAAGATTGTATCGTGATATAAACCATAAACGAGTATTTTTTAAAAATGATAATTCATCATTGAAGCTGAGGGTATGATCAGTTAAAAGATCACTGTTCAGTTTTAAGCACCCGTAGCTCAGCTGGATAGAGCGCTGCCCTCCGAAGGCAGAGGTCACAGATTCGAATTCTGTCGGGTGCACCAAATTTTTCAGTTTTGTCTCGTATTATTTTTATGCTAGGATTGCTTAGAAAAGACGCAGCCATTTTATTAAAATGGTTGTTGGGGTTGCCGGTTAAGTTATGTACAGAATAAGCAAATGATTTTAAAGAAATGAAATTTTTGTTATCTATGTAACCTTTTCTTTTAAGTACGTTGAATATTGAGATAAAGGGAAGCGATGCGCCATGGAAGGGTTTATTATGTAAAACCATTTTTCCTTTTTTGCTTCATCAATGGATTGAAATCTAAGAACTGCATTTCTGATTTCTTAATTTCTTTCTGTAAACAAAGTGAGAACGTTTTTTATTATCTGCTTAAGAAAATGTTCCATGGAAATTATTCACAAAGCAGTATCGATCTATGATTTTCATAAGTTAATGAAACGGTTGACAATAGAAACGGCGTGCTAAGCACTTCTCTTTAACAGTGCAAAACGCCCAAATCCTTTGTTGCTATTTATACCAGACGGCTTTGTTCACAAGGTGATCACACCCAAGAGCAATATAATTCTGTGTAACAGTATTACAGTTAATAAATAACTAGTTTTTATGTAAAAAGTTTGCCAAATGCTATTATGAAGGTATTTTATAAATACAGTTACAAATAGTTTTGAGAAGTGAATTTAAAAAATAACCGATTACTGTAAAACTATACAATAAGTAGTAAAAAAAATGTTGAAAAGCTATCAAAATTATAAATTCTATACTGTCTTAGAGTAATATTTAGTATAAAATATTATACATATATCATATCTTGCCATTTTGCTGCGGGATGTTGTTAATGCTCTCTCAAAAATTTTCTGCGTATTTAAGAACCAGATTTTGCTATAATGATTTTTTAGATACTGCTAAGTGAGAGAATCGTATCGTATTGCATGAGCTTTAAAATATCAAATCTTGGAGGATTAATTCGCAACGCCACGATATATTTCTCAAATTAACTATTGCCATATTTTATAACTACCATGATAAGATCACATATTTTGGGTGAAGCTTATCGTATTGATTTTAAATTATCTGCCCTAGTGCATTTCAATAACATTAAAACAGAAAAAAGCTACAAAAGCTTCAATATGTATTACAGGCGATTTTTATTATTTTAATCTCTTAATTTGAATAATATGTGATTTTGAATGGCTCTTACTGATTAAGCATTACTGCTTAACTGAATAACATATATTATATTAATATATGCATTTTTAATTTTTGAGTTTTTTAATATATTTAATTTTAACACTATTTATAGTATGTATAAATACATCAATTTTTGTATATTTATATTTTAACAATATAAATTTAATAGATTTTTTATTATTTTTAGGGAGTAATGATACAAAAAATACACAACAGATTCCTTAAATAATAAAAAACGGATTTCACTTCAAGATGGAAAAGGATGTGTAATCTTATTAAATTAACGCTAAAAAAGGTAAATGATCATTATAAATTAAAGAATAGGCAAAGTTTATTTATTTGTTCTATTTTAAACCTTCTAGAGAGCAGTCATACCTTTTTTGTTTTATAGAAGGGGCAATAATGCTAAGTATTACACTTTAAATAAACAAGAAAGAAAATTATGACTATTATAATAAAACCAGGTGAGGTAACGCTTGGTGAACTTGAAGCTATTTATTTCCATGGTAAAGTGAGCAAACTTCACAGTAACACACATTTAGCTATCAAAAAAGGAGCAGAGCGTATTGCTGAAATTGCTGCCGGAAGTGAGCCAGTTTATGGCATTAATACTGGTTTTGGCAAATTGGCTTCGATTAAAATTGCGGCAAACGATGTAGCTCTTTTACAAAGAAATCTTATTTTATCACATTGTTGTGGTGTGGGAGAACCTTTAGCAGAAAATATTGTGCGTTTGATGATGACCTTAAAGCTTCTTTCTTTAGGGCGAGGGGCTTCTGGTGTCCGTTTAGAGTTGGTACATTTGCTAGAAAATATGCTTGCAAAAGGTGTTATTCCTGTTATTCCTGAAAAGGGGTCTGTTGGTGCATCAGGTGATCTTGCACCGCTTGCTCACATGGCTGCTGTTATGATAGGAGAGGGAGAAGCATTCTTTCAAAACATTCGTATGGGTGGAGCAGCAGCTTTAGAGAAAGCAGGATTGTCCCCTATTATTTTAGAAGCAAAAGAAGGCCTAGCTCTTATCAATGGCACCCAAACATCAACAGCACTTGCCCTTGCGGGTCTTTTTCATAGTCATCGGGCTTTGTGTGGTGGACTTCTTGCAGGGGCATTGACAACAGATGCCATCATGGGGTCAACGGCACCGTTTCATCCTGATATCCATATTTTACGGGGGCATTATGGGCAGATTGCTGTATCACAAACATTAAAAAAGCTTTTAGAGGATTCAGGAATTCGGTCTGCACATTTATGTGATGATAATCGTGTACAAGATCCTTACTGTATACGTTGCCAACCACAGGTTATGGGAGCATGTTTTGATATTCTTATCGCAGCAGCAAAAACACTCATTATTGAAGCGAATGCAGTCACGGATAATCCGTTGATTTTAAGGAATGGAGAGGTTGTATCAGGTGGAAATTTTCATGCTGAACCTGTAGCATTTGCTGCTGATCAGATTGCACTTGCTTTATGTGAAATAGGCTCTCTTTCCCAAAGACGTATTGCTCTTATGGTTGATCCAGCAGTTTCTTATGGACTTCCAGCTTTTTTAGCGCAAAATGCGGGTCTTAATTCAGGTTTTATGATTGCTGAAGTAACTGCAGCTGCTTTAATGGCTGAAAATAAACAAATGGCACATCCTGCTTCAGTTGATTCAACACCAACTTCAGCAAATCAGGAAGATCACGTTTCAATGGCTTGTCATGGTGCTCGTCGATTATTAACAATGAGTGAAAACCTTTTTACTATTATTGGTATTGAAACGCTTATTGCAGCACAAGGAATCGAATACCGTGCGCCTTTAAAAACAAGCTCCTTTTTGCAGTCTGTTATGGAGCATCTGCGTAAAAATGTTGATACTCTTAAGGGAGATCGCTATATGGCTCCAGATCTTCATAAAGGATATGTTCTTGTGCGTGAAGGATACTTATTATCCGTTATATCGGAAACAATTTTTCCTCAATTGGGACCCAAGTAATATTTATTTTTGAGATCAATATGGAAGGAAAGACAGTTAATTATTTGATTTTCTCATATATAGTTTTGTGGCTCTAGATATACTTGAGTAATTAAATAAATATGTGCTTGTTTATTAGCCGGTACGTCTATATTGGGTATTTGTCCTCAATTTATTTCCCTAATATTATGCCTCATGGCGATTTGATTTATCAAAACAAGGTTATGCAAGCTAATATTTGAGAAACTGTTTTTTGAAGTGGTTTGGGCTGTCTTATTTAAGAATATCCTCTATAAAATCACAAGTTATAGATTGTGATCTCATATATATTTTATTACAATTTCGCCTTTATAAAGGATAAATTATGTGTTTTATATCCAGTAAAGATTAATAATCTTATTGTGTGCTTCTCTTTTTTTAAGGTGCTTTATGATGTTTTAGAGTTGCTTTTTATGTTTTGAAATCAAAACAGAGGGAGAAAAATGTTTAAAAATCACACATTATGTATTTTAATGACAACTGTTTTTTGTTTTTTACAAATTGTGGAGGTTAATGAGAATTTTTGGAGAGTCCGATCTCAAGAAGGCGTTCTCATTGCTATGGTTGTACAAGAGAAAGATATCTCTGTTCAGGAGACAAATATGATTGCCGTTGGCATTTTAGATAAAAGCGCTAGAGAAAAGAGTGAATCTACTACTATCAGAAAAGAATTTAAAAAGGCTGTCACTACTACAATGACCATTTTTTTAAGAAGCTTCGTGTTAAAAACGTTTAGATTTCTTAAGATATGGGTTGGAGAAATACTTTCTCAAGCCTATGGAGAGTGGCAAGTTTCACTGTATCACTGATTTTTAGCTATTTAAAAGTTGCTTCATCCACTGTTGTATACAACTTACGATTGTTATTGGCTAAAAATAATGGAGAGTTTGCTTAATGTCGCAGTAGAAAATTTAATGCACTCATCCCTGAATTTAGCTGTACGAGTTTTTAAGTTTCTTTTTCAGTAAACAGAAAAGAAAGTATGCGGATTGATATCGCATTATATCCTCTATTTTTTTGCAGAAAAGTAGAGGATATGAAAATGACTCAAATGATAATTATAAAAAATTTTATTACCACTTGATTTTGATAAAATGATACAAAATTGTAGTCCATAAAAATAGCTAAATAATTTGCAATAGAAATGTTTTTTATTGTCTAAGGTTGAGTGTTTAACGCGCCATTATGCAATGCCTTTTTTAAACAATATTTGGGAGAGAAACATGAGGCTTTATTTATTATAGAGTTGTCGTCGTGATATGGATTTTATCGACATTTCAATAAAGAAAGAAAAAAATGGTAACAAATGAACTGAAACGAGGTATGAGCAAGCGCCAAGTTATTTTTTTAGCTCTTGGCTCGGCTATTGGAACGGGTCTTTTTTATGGATCAGCACAAGCTATTAAACTTGCTGGTCCGAGTGTTTTAATTGCTTATTGTATTGCTGGTTTAGCTATTTTTATGGTTATGCGAGCTCTCGGTGAGATGATTATTCATAATCCACTGTCCGGTTCTTTTGCTCGTTATGCTGCAAATTACATATCACCATTAGCTGGTTTTTTAACGGGATGGACATATGTATTTGAGATGATTCTCGTTGGTTTAGCTGATATCACAGCTTTTGCGACTTATATGGGGTTTTGGTATCCTGATGTTGCACCTTGGATATGGGCACTCAGCATTACACTGATCATTACAGGGATTAATTTAGCAGCGGTAGAAGTGTATGGTGAACTGGAGTTCTGGCTATCTTTCATTAAAATTATTGCTATCATTGCTATGATTATTTTAGGGATAGCAATTATTTTATGTGGTTGGAATACAAGTACAAATTCTTCAGCGGTTCGTATTCAAAATTTGTGGGAAAATGGTGGTATTTTTCCCAATGGTTGGTTTGGTTTTTTGGCTTGTTTTAGCGTTGTTGTTTTTGCTTTTGGTGGTATAGAAATCATAGGGATGGCAGTGATGGAAGTACAAAATCCTCATCAAACCATCTCAAAGGCAATTAATTCTACTCCAGTTCGTATTTTACTATTTTATATCATGACGTTAGCCATTTTAATGTCACTTTATCCTTGGAATGAAATTGGCCTTATGGACAGCCCTTTTGTTTCAATTTTTGAAAATCTTGGGATTTCATCCGCAGCAAATATTCTAAACATTGTTGTTGTTACGGCGGCTATTTCAGCGATGAATAGTGGAATGTACGGTGCTTGTCGCATGATACATGGGTTATCGCAGGAAGGTTATGCTTTAAAAAAATTTCAGTATTTATCAAAAAACGGTATACCAATTTTTGTTATTTTACTGATATTTATCATATTTCTTCTTGGAGTTATCCTTAATTATTTTTACCATGAAGGGCTTTTTTTTCTCATTGCAGCAATGGCAACATTTGCAACGGTTTTTGTTTGGATAATGATTTTGCTTTCGCAAATTTTTATGCGAGTAAAAATGTCTAAAGAGGTACAGTGTAGTTTAAGATTTCCAATTCCATTTTGGCCCATAGGATCAATTCTTTCTATTTTATTTATGGTTTTTATTTTTATTTTGTTGTGGTTTTTTGATGATACACGGCCAGTTTTGATTGTAGGTGTTAGTTGGATTATTTTACTTGTTATTTGTTTCTATACGTTTAAACTTTATAATTTAAAAAAAAGCAAAGCGTATTAGGATACAAATAAGAGCTGATTTAAAAAAAATAGCTGATAATTTCAAGAGAAGAAACATTTGATAATTGCTCTAGCACATAGAGCAGAGATAGTAACAAATGCCTTGATCATGGGGGATGATGTCAATATCACCAGCCAAAATACCAGCAATTCCACGATAACCAATTCAGGGCGGATAAATGCTTCACAGCAATTGCATGTGCATGGTGGGGATATTCTCGGTCAAGGAGGGCATTTTGCTGCTGGTGGTGATGCTGTTATGGTTGCGGAGAACAACATCCGCTTGGATGCAGGGCGCACAAATGTTGAAGGTGTGGAAACCGTTTTAAACACCGATGCGCTTTCTACTGGTGGCAATGCAACTGT
>NZ_JH725114.1:121632-125388 GCF_000278115.1 Bartonella sp. DB5-6 | reverse complement strand
GACGGCGAAACTCGAAAAAACTTTGATCTGCAAGGGCACGCGATAAATGCTGATTTTTCAGCAAGCCTTTTACATGAAGATCTTCCAGACAAAATCTTATCAAACGCTAGAGCGGCAGAATGGTTATCTTGTGCTATATATTCACGTATTTTCTGGCGATCAAAGTGTGCTATCCGCGTCCAAATTAGCTTCATAAAGCTAACTTATTAGCCTACGTTGTGTTTCAAGGCGCCATACCGCCGCTTCTGCTTCAACTTCTTCAGCAGATATTACATCATCAGCATTAGCGGAATTAATACCAAGCTGGATTTGCTCCCGAAACCATAAATCATAAGAACCCTTTTCTTTTTGCTCTCTTACAATCTTGCGCATATAATCTCGTAAGAGTTGCGCACCAGATCTATCACATGCTTTTGCGGCTTCAGAAAATTCATTTTTTAGGATATCATCAACGCGAAATGTGAATGTTGTTTCAGCCATTTTCCTACCATGTAATGTGTTACAATATAATTACAATATAACACATTTTATTATTTATTCAATAAATTGCTTTGAAGGACGGTGTTTTAAATATGTTAAATGCTGTTACTTATCATAAAAAACGATCATTTTTTATGAACTAAAATTGTATATTTAATTTCTATTTTTTTTGTGCAAAAATATATCAGTTTTAATCTAAATTGACGTTTTTATTGAATATGCCGAAATTTTACGCTTATCTACGAGTTTCTCGTGATGGACAAGATACAGAAAATCAAAAATTTGGATTGTTAGAATATGCTAATAAATATGGCTTTGCACCACTTCATATTGAGGAAGAAATTGCAAGTAGAGGAAAAGATTGGCGTAAGCGTAAACTTGGTGCTTTAATTGAAAATGCTGAATGTGGTGATGTGTTACTCACACCGGAGTTTTCTCGTATAGCTGGTTCTTCTCTTGCTGTTTTAGAAATTCTCAAAGCAGCCAGTGAACGTGGTTTAATTGTGCATATAACAAAACAAAACCTTATCATGGATGGAAGTTTACAAAGCGATATCATTGCAAACGTATTAGGTATGGTATCACAAATTGAACGGCATTTAATTCAAACACGCACAAAAGAAGCCTTAAATGTTGCTCGTCAACGAGGAATAAAACTTGGTCGGCCAAAAGGAAGTAAAGCTACGCAATTAAAGCTGGACAATCACATTGATGAAATTCAAGCATTTGTCAATGTTGGTTTGTCACGATGTCGTATTGCTAAGACCTTAGGAGTCAGTGTGAATACCTTGCGTTTATTCATTGAACGTAGAAACATTAAGCCAACAAAAATGAAGCCTATCATTACCATGCCAAAGACATTGGAGAATTAAGATAAACTAGGACAAGTTGATAATTCTTTTCCATGACGTGATGCATTGAAGTATGTTTATTATTTACATATAAAATATGCAATAAATAAATGTTATTTATTTTGTAAATATTTATTAAATAATGATTATGTTATGCCAGTGATTATTATGTGTTCCACAAAAGGTAGTGTTGGAAAATCCACATCTATAGCTTATTCTTTTATAGGTATTAGCTCACTCATTAAGTAAGGAGTTTTACTAACTGTCCGTTTTTCTTTAACAGGTCTATTGCTAATTTATCAAAGGAAACAAACGTCTCACCACCTAGCCAATTTCCCTCATAAGATATAATTCCATCAGCAAAATCTCCACCAGCCTCTAGGATAGCAAGTCCAGCTTCAACAGCTGGTCGATTCATTACTATGTTACTGGTTGCTAGCAGATCGCGTAACATCCCAGATACATCTTCTTTTGATAATTTCGCACCTCTGCGAAGTATCCAAACAAGTTCGCAAAGACAAGGCAAAGAAATAGCTATGAGAGAAGCTTCTCTTAAAATCTTGCTTGCTACCTCCCCTTGCTTTTTATCATCTTGTAAAACAGCACGAGCTAGAACATTTGTATCTACAGAAATTTTCATTTTTTCCCAGCCCAACTAGAAGCTGTAATTTCGTTCATTTCTTCAATGGTTAGAGGTTTTTTTAGTTTTCCAGAAAATCGTCCAATAAAGCTTTCAATAGTGCTTGTAGGCTGTGACGCTTTTATACGAAGTTCACCACCTGGTAACTTATCAAAGTCAATCTTCTCACCTGGTTTAACACCAAGGTGCTGTAGTAAATCTCGCTTCAGCGTAATTTGTCCTTTTGCTGTAACTGTTAATGAAGGCATAAAAAATTCCTCTTACTATATAATTATCCAACATATATAAAAGTAATGTAAAAATCAATTACTCTTAAGAAACGAAATTGTGAAATAAACTCATTTGCATACTGGAATGTGCACACCAGATTATACCTTATTTGAAATTAACAACATATAAATATTTATTACATATTTTGTACGTAAATAATAAATATTTACAAAATAAATAATTGTGATTTATAATTTTAACAAATACGTAATAAATAAATGTTATTTATTTGGTGTTTATTCATTGAATAAGGAATATCTTAATGCCTGTAATTACTATGTGTTCAACAAAAGGTGGTGTTGGAAAATCCACAATGGCATTAGTATTAGCTAACGTTTTTGCTAAAGCCGGATCTAAGGTGAAATTAATTGATGCAGACCCAAATCAACCACTTGTGACATGGATGAAAAGATCTGTAGATACAATGCCCCAAAATATAGAAGTTTCTGGAAATATTACAGAACAGAATATTGTTTCTTGCATTGATGATGCTGTAGAACAGTTTCCATTTGTTATTGTTGATCTTGAAGGTTCTGCTAATCTTGCGGCTTCTTTTGCTATAGGGAGAGCGGATTTAGTTTTGGTTCCTATGAGAAAAAAACAACTTGATGGAGATCAGATAGGAAAGATCATTGCTTTAATAAAACAACAGAGTCAGTTTTTTAAAAGAGAAATACCTTTTCGTATCGTATTTTCTATGACCAATACCTTAAACAGTCGTGAAGGACAGCATATAGAGAAAACATTAGAAAAAGCTAATGTTCCTATTTTACCTGTTTCATTAACTGAAAGAGGAGCCTTTAGTGCTCTTTTTCAAATAGGAGGATCACTTTTTGATTTATCATCCTCTGATGTGAATAATCCTCAAGCAGCACAAGAAAATGCAACGGTTTTTGCTAATGCTGTTGTGAAAGTATTAGATAATGAAAATTTATTAAAGGATAAAGTAGCATGACAAAAAGAGCTGAAATTCCATTACCTAATCTTGAAAATTTACAACCATTTACAAAAGCGGATAAAGCAAATGAACAAGTTTTAGGTGAGATAGGTAAAAAAAATGGCTTTACAACACGTCATAATGTGGAAAACAAAACGTGTGTTGGACGTAGAAGACGTAGCTTAAAAACAGCACGACTAACACTTGCAATTGAACCAGAAGTAAGAGACAGTTTTTGGTCTTTAGCTGATCAACTCAATGAGGATGGTGGTAATTTTCTTAATCGTCTTATTGAAGTTTACATAAATAGTAATAAAATAGAAAATACATAATATTTATTTATTATTTACGTACAAAATATATAATAAATATTTTTTAAATAAGCTAAACAATATTCCACAACTAGCCTTAACAGGTACAAGTTGCCCACAATCCACTACGTGTCATGATGGACAACTCTAGTTATGGAAAATTGTTGTTTTTATTAAGCTTGCTTACTCGTATAGGTTGGTCACTACAGCGCTACATGGAGGCGCGTTCCGTTCTACCAAACTTATGTAAATATGATCATTTCTGAT
>NZ_JH725114.1:14597-118532 GCF_000278115.1 Bartonella sp. DB5-6 | reverse complement strand
GGTTTTTCTTTGAGACAGTTCTCTCGAATGAAAAAGCTCAGGTCTAAGCTTGGATAGGTCATAACGGCGGTGTCCTCCTGCCGTATGCTCAGAAACAATTTTGCCTTCACCTTCCCAACGACGCAAAGTGCTAATCGAAACACCCCAAAGCTTGAGCTGCTTTACCTATCCCAACAAATCTATCCATAATATATATTATTACACAGATATAAATAGATTACAAGTAAGCTGTTAAAGCCCTGTAAGGGATATTGGTCAATTACTGTAAATGGAAATTGGCGTGTAATATTCCGTTTTGTTGGTATAGATGTCGAATTAGTTGATTATCTAGATTATCATTGAATAAGGAGAGCTAAAAAATGATGAAAAACCCTCCACATCCTGGAGAACTCTTGCGTGAAGATGTAATCGCAGAGCTTGGTTTATCTGTTACCGAAGCAGCTGAACGGCTTGGTATGTCTCGTGTAGCTTTTTCTAGGGTTTTAAATGGGAAAGCTGCTGTTAGTCCCAATCTCGCTATTAGGTTGGAAATGGCTGGTGTGAGTACTGCACGTGCTTGGCTAGCTATGCAAACAAATTATGATTTAGCGCAAGCTTTAAAACAGAAACAACCTAAAATACATCCTCTTTGTACTAGCTCTTGTTAGTACCATTCTATCGTATTGGAGAGCTTGACGAACATTCTCTAATAAACTTTTATCTGAAAAGCATAAGATCAGAACCGGGAGGAGCTAACCGTAATAGGAGCGTATCATATCCCCAATTGATAGCTAAACTTAGAAATATCAAAACTATATAACCAATGACCATTGCTGTTTGATGTTCAAAAGGTGCAGAACCAGCTACATATCCAGTAAAAAAAATAAATAACACTAATAAACTGCCACCTGCTATAAATTCTGTTAAAATAATAACCGGTTTACGAATAAGCAAAAGAAAAAGAAAAAGGAAAAAAAGGCATGTTTTCAATATCTTATGTAATGTTTTATAAACGACAGAAAACACTCTACGCATTATAGTTATTAAAATTGATTGTTTGGAATTTGGATTTTTCTCTGTTGTATTTAATTTATTAGTAGATAGAGCGTCCATGACCCCCTCCAATATTTTTATCTATAAAACGCTTTATGGCTACATGACACGTTTTATTTTATTCACGATTATTTATATACCTATATAGATAATTATTTCAATTTCATAATTTTTTAGTGCTCAATGTAACATACGGTTTCTTTATTTTTAAAAAGCAGGCGCCGTTCTACCAAACTTATGTAAATTGCACAAACTAAAAAAGAGATTTAAGAAGCAAAAACAACCTCAAGCTGCCCTTCTGATGTTTTAACTTTTTCAGTGCTAACAACAATTTTGATATCATTTCCAAGTTTAGCCAAACACTCAAGCATTTTCATCTCACTTATCCCTCGGAATTCTCCATTTAAGAGCTTAGACAATTTAGGTTGAGTCATTTTAAAAAGTTGGACAGCTTGTTTTTGAGTTAAGTTCTTCTCTTTAAGAATTTGACTAATTTTCCAAGCGAGCTGTGCTTTAATAAGCATTTCTCTGGAATCTGCAAAATCAAGATCTGCGTAAACATTAGAAGTACCGTGAAAAACATTTATCATTCTAATTCCTTTCTAATTGCTCCGCTAATTTGAGACGCTCCTTAATAAGATTTATATCTGGTTTGGGGGTTGCAATACCACGGGTCGATTTTTTTTGAAAACAGTGCAACACATAAAGAGCCTTTTCATATTGTATCGTATAAATAGCGCGATAAGTTCCTTGTATATCACGTTCAATAATTTCTAGAACATTGGCAGATCCAAAGCCTTTAAGAACCTTAACATTTTCTCCTTTATCTCCTATCTGAGCAAGATAAAGAGAATAACCAATCCTCTGTTGAATAATCTCAGGAAGGCTTTTTATATCTTTGAGTGAAGACCCAAGCCATATGATACGTTTTACTTTATTCATAATCATTTGTATACCTATATGGGTATAATTTCAAATAAATCATTTTAATTTTAGGATTTTTTTTAATTTTTAAAGCCGCATCTTCATACGACACGGCTTTTTGCTCTCTAAAAGCAGACATCTCCTCCTTTAATCATGATTTCGGAGCCGCGTGAGAGGGACAAAACAAGCCGTTATGATTCTTTGTCAAGGACGCCTTTAGGCGCCGTTCTACCAAACTTATGTAAATATGATCATTTCTGATTAAATATACTGTTGATTTCCTGCTTCTTTGAGGCTGGTTTCACCAAAGTCACAAGACATTGGCCAGAGCCTTCCTCTCCACAGGCTGACACGGTGGAACTCACCGCCAAGTTTTTTAAATTAATCGCGGCATTAATATCTCGATCATGGTGTGTACCACAATGAGAACATCTCCACTCACGTATGTTAAGAGGCAATTGTTCAATCTTACATCCGCAATGATGGCAGATCTTACTGCTCGCATACCAACGATCTGCAATAACAATCTGTCGACCATAGCGTGCCGCCTTATATTCCAATTGACGGCGAAACTCGAAAAAACTTTGATCTGCAAGGGCACGCGATAAATGCTGATTTTTCAGCAAGCCTTTTACATGAAGATCTTCCAGACAAAATGTACCAAAACGCTGAATTAAATCTGTTGTAACCTTATGCAAATTATCCGTTCTTATATTGCTTATCCGAGCATGAAGCTTAGCGAGTTTTTGTTTCTCCTTATGGCGATTGTTCGAGCCTTTTTGCTTACGACTTAAACGCCGTGATAAGCGCCGTAAACGATTTAGCAAAGCCTTATAAGGTTTAACGCTTCCTATGGTTTCTCCTGTCGAAAGCGTTGCAAGTGCATTGATGCCCAAATCAAGACCAACAATAGCTTGGTTCTCGCTTAGTGACTCTTGATTATCTGTTTCAACGCTAAGACTTACAAACCACCGATCCGCTTTACGGCTGATGGTTGCTGACAAGATCTTTCCTTGAAATCGCAATTGTTCTCGCAGACGAACCCAACCAAGTTTGGGAATTCTTATCTTGGAACCTTGCAACTGTATTTGATCATTGGTCAAAGTAAAACGATCGTGCACTCCTTTCTTTCTAAAAGTGGGATATCGGCTTCTCCCTGAAAAAAAATTCTTAAAAGCCACACCCAATTGAATAATTGCCATTTGTGGAGCATTTTTAGTAACTTCCATCATCCATGGAAATTGTTCTCGTTTTAGAGAATTGAATTGTCTACGTAGCGCATAGTCATTAGGCTTTGGTAAATTATTATCTTTCTTCCACGCTTCATATTGCTGCTGCCATTCCTTCAGTGCCCAATTATAAGCAAAGCGCGCGCAACCACTGGCTCGAGCCATGTAGCTTCGTTGTTTATTATTTAAGTCTAGAGCTATTTTGTGAGCAACAATCATTGCGATGCCTCTACAGCTTGACGAACATTCTCTAATAACCTTTGATTTTTTCTCGAACGACTTCCATAAAGACGAGCACTAAAGACAGTAATAATTTCTAAAACATCTTTGGCTAAATCCTCTTCAAAACTGCTTTCTTCTCCTTGATTGAGAATGACAACCTCAACTTGTTTGGCTTCACAAATGGCGAAGACCAATTCTGCGCCAAAGCGCAATAAACGATCTTTATGCGTAATCACCAAACGACCTATTTCATTTTCAATGAGAGCATCCAATAAACGTTTAAGACCCTTTTTACGATAATTCATCCCTGACCCTAAATCAGAGATGAGTTCATAAGTCCAACCTTGGCTTGCACAATAAAGCTCAAGAACCTGTTTTTGTCGCTCTAAATCGTCTTTTTGATCATGGCTTGATACACGCGCATAAGCAATGGTTTTTCTTTGAGACAGTTCTCTCGAATGAAAAAGCTCAGGTCTAAGCTTGGATAGGTCATAACGGCGGTGTCCTCCTGCCGTATGCTCAGAAATAATCTTGCCTTCACCTTCCCAACGGCGCAAAGTGCTAATCGAAACACCTAAAACTTGAGCTGCTTTACCTATCCCAACAAATCTATCCATAATATATATTATTACACAGATATAAATAGATTACAAGTAAGCTGTTAAAGCCCTTAAGTTTTTCTGTTTGTGATGATCAACAATCCCTCATTCTTGCTTTTTCTTGGAATAGCGGGATTGTTTCTTCAATCCAACATCTCAATATTGTATGTAAGCAATATGGCGTAGAATGTACTTAGTAATCCTATAACCAGGTTGCGATACAGGACGGATTTTGTTATCTCTAGGTTGATGAGCTTGAGAAAGCCTTGTTCGTCTTTACGTGACAAGGTTTTCTTTTTATGCCGCGTCGTTATAACGTTGCTGTTTCGCTTGCTCGATGACATTGATAAGATCCGATTGTAACCAACGCGATAAAAAACCAAATTTTAAAGGTTTTGGCAAAGAGCCATTGGTTACATGACGGCGGAATGTTGAGACACTCATATGAAGCAATTTTGCACTTTCACGGTCTGTCAAAAGAACATCATTTTCTGTCATACTAAAATCCTTTCAGTCTCAAAAAATAGAAACAAATCATAACTATTTATTAACCATATTTTCGCATCATTTGAAAGGTATTTAATCTATAAAAAACAGTGTTTTATTATAGTTTTTCTGATGTGATAATTTATGAATCTTATTGAGATGATATGAGAGAAAAGAGAGAGAAAGTTATCCACAGATGATGGGGTTATGCACCCCATCTGTTAAGATTGCCCCGTGACATAAACCGCCCATTTATCCATATAGATACGACGCTGTTCTAGATAATCAGTGCGACGATAGGCACGCTCTACTTGTCCTCCGACCCGTATAACTTAGAATGGTTTCAGCGACCTCATAGGGGGTATCGGTTGTTTCAGCGAGCCAATTGCGTAAACTAGAGCGAAAACCATGTGGATGTGCTTCAAGTCCAATTTTTCTCATATATTTTGCCATAACCATAGGTGAAATAGGAGCCCGACTAGAAAAAGAAAAGATGAAATCACTTTTAGAGATACAGCGAGCTTGTTCAATTACTTTTAGTGCTTCCTGAGAGTGTTCGGAT
Organism: Bartonella sp. DB5-6; assembly: GCF_000278115.1. Taxonomy (GTDB): domain Bacteria; phylum Pseudomonadota; class Alphaproteobacteria; order Rhizobiales; family Rhizobiaceae; genus Bartonella; species Bartonella refiksaydamii. Next base: position 113,478 of record NZ_JH725114.1, on the reverse strand, counting down.
GATGATAAGGGAGAAAGTAGCTTCTGAAGCAAAAGCTGCGGTTGAATAGGCATTGGGTGTTGATAGGCAAGCGGTGCATGCTGTTGGTGAGACGGCCAAGAATATAGCCGACGAGGCAAAGGGTAAAGCGGAAGCAGCAAAGAGATTAGCACAAGAAGCCAAGAGTAAGGCAGTTTCCGTAGAGAGTGTAGCCCATGAGGCAAAAAAGACAGGAGATCAGGCGAGCCAAACAGCCTCAACGGCAAAGAATATATCAGAAGAAGCGAAACAAGCAGCCAGTAGTGCACAATCTATAGCACAAGAGGCAAAGAAGTCTGCTGAAGGGACACGGCAAAAGGCAGAAAGGGTAGAGACAGTAGCGGATGAAGCCAAGAAAACAGCGAAAGAAGCTAAAGATGCAGCAAGTTTTGCAAGACATGATGCAGAGCAAGCTCGGACAAAAGCACAAAGTGTGGAGAATATAGCCTATCAAGCTTCGAATAAAGCTGGTGATGCCAAGCAAGTAGCAGATGGCGCAAAGGTTAAAGCAAGTTTAGCGGAAATGGCGGGAGAAGAAGCCAAGAAAACAGCAAGCAAAGCGGAGTCACGAGCGTATGAAGCGAAGGATGAAGTCGGCAAAGCGAAAGAAGTAGCCAATAATGCGAAGCTTATAGCAGAATCTGCGCAACGTACAGCAGATGAGTCGAAAAAAACAGCAGGAAGCGCACGAACAGAAGCGAGCGAAGCGAAGGATGCGGTTCAAGCCATAAAAAATAAAGCCTTCTAATCCGTTGAGTTGTGAAACTGTTGGCATGTTTGTTAGAATTTTAGAGGATTTAGAAGCATTCAAAACATTATTAGAAATGATTAGCGAAGCGCAAAGAAAAGAAAATGCTACTGTTGTAGAGAAATGTTAAAAATCCTATTCCCCAATTTTTATCTACGCATCCCGAACCTTAAAAAAGATATATAATATCAATAAGTTGTTTAAATAAAAAAGAGTATTACTCTTGTAAGAGGAGGAAATATTTTTATGGAAAAGTGTTTGCAAAGATTTTTAATATTCCATTGGCTTAGAAAAGTTTACCTAAAAACTTTCAAGTATGTGAGCACTTTACATAAGGTATGCATGAAGAAAACCAATAATAAAATTTGTTCCTTATAATCAAAGTGTATATCTTACTTATATCAATATCCAAATTCGATGTAACTTTGTGTTGGTAAAGCATTGGTTTATTATGATATAGTTATTATTTTCTATATTGAGTAAGAATGCTAAATACAGGACGTTCTTTCTTATACTCTTTCATTATAAACCAAAAAATTACTTATTTGTACGTTACAAGAGAGATTGATGTGTGGCTAAAAACTCATTGGAAAAAAACACGCAATATGCCTCTCGTGAACTGTTTTAACGGTAAGAGCAGTTATGACATTGAAAGCTGGAAAATAGTATGATGGGGTTGGTTTATATTGATCTTCTCTCAGATTGTATTTGTTCTCATATTTAAACAGTACATTAGTGTATATTAGATTTTTTTTTTAAAACTGCTGTTATAGATATGCTAATCTCTTTTTTTTGACTTGTCATTGAACAGTTTTTGCTTCTCATTTTAGAGCAGAGTGCCAGATAAGATAAGGGAAGCTACAGAAAAGTAGATAACAATTCCCATGACGTCCACTAAAGTTGCGACAAGAGGAGCTGAAGCACTTGCAGGATCAAATCCCAAGCGTTTAAGAATAAAAGGAAGCATGGAACCAGACAAAGAGCCAAATGTGACAATTCCGACTAAAGCCGTGCCTACTGTCATGGCAATGAAAATCCAATGTTCACCATAGTTGTAAATACCAAGTTTTTGCCAAATGGTAATACGCATCATTCCGATAACTCCTAGTAAAAGACCAAGGAATATCCCTGCTGGAATTTCACGAAGGATAATTTTCCACCAGTCTCTGAGTGTGAGTTCACGTAATGCTAGTGCACGAATAATGAGGGATGTTGCTTGCGAGCCAGAGTTTCCTCCCGAGCTCATGATAAGAGGAATAAATAGGGTAAGAGTGATGACTTTTTCAAGTTCTGTTTCGAAATGTTGCATAGCGCTTGCTGTCAGCATTTCGCCAAGGAAAAGTAAAGCAAGCCAACCACCACGTTTTTTCATCATCCCTAGAAAGTTGATCTGCATATAGGGTTTATCAAGAGCTTCCATACCTCCAAATTTGTAGGCATCTTCACTCATTTCATCAACCATTGTATCAAGTACGTCGTCAACGGTCACAATACCAATAACATGGTTACAGTCATCGATAACTGGCACAGAGAGAAGATCATGGCGTTGAAAAAGACGAGCAATGTCTTCATGGTGTGTAAAGGGAGATATTGTAATGGGGGTATCATGTGTAGAGACGTTTAGAATTTGATCATCAGGAGAGGCAAGGATAAGGTTACGCAGTGAAACGGCTTTGAGAAGAGTGCCCGTTTTAGGATCGATAACATAGCTTGTATAAACTGTTTCACGTGTTCGTTCAACATCACGAATATGATCCAGAGTTTTTTTTACGGTCCAGTTTGCTGGAACAGCTATAAACTCTGTTGTCATCAGTGCACCTGCTGTATGATCAGGGTAACTGGTAAGTTTTTTTAGTTCAGCACGCGTTAAGGGTTTAAGCAATGTATAAAGTTGCGTGCGGGTTTTTTTATCCATTTCTTGAAAGACATCAGCAGCAGCATCAGCAGACATACCATCAAGAATTTCAACGGAACGATTCACAGGGAGAAGTTCGAGAATAGCTGCTGGTTGTTCAAGTTCTGGTTTGTCAAAGAGTTCAATGACATAATCAAGAGGCAAAAGGCTAAGAATAGCTACACGTTCCATGATATCGAGATCATTGATGATATCAATCGAGTCAGCAAAATGATAATTCTTTAATTCTTCGGCAAGAGCTTCTGGAGAAAAATTTTTGAAATCGAAGGTCGTTTTAATTTCAGTCATAATAAAGTACCTTCTGAAGGATTGGAGAATTATAAATTCAGATCATGGATAGGGATAAAACGATAGGGTAAAACAAAAGTTATGAAAGATTTAAAAAAACACCCTCCAACTATACTTCTAATTGTTAATATTTGAAATAAAGTTAATGACAGATTACAGGTTATAAACAATTTCCTGAATCAAACATGTAAGGATTCTTATTTTTCTGCCAAAATAGAGGTCTGAAAGGGACTTTTGAAGAGCACTAAATGATTTTAGTGTGTTATTTTGTATGGTACAGGTAATTGTGACACTTAAATGTATAATTGGAGACAGAGAGTATTATGACAAAAGTAGCAGTGTTGGACTGGGGGGGATTTTCAGGGCTTCCTGATTTTTCGTCAATAAATGATGAAGATTTTGCTCCCGCTTTTGAACAGGCGCTTCAAGAAGCAGAAAAAGAAATAGAAATGATTGCAACGGTGCGAGAAGCACCAACACTTGAGAATTTTTTGCAACATTTTGAGCTTTGTGGCAAAGCGCTTGATTGTGTATGTTCAATATTCTTCTTGCGCTCAAGTACTCATAGTAACGCATTGATTCAGCAGTTAGAGCAAGACTTTGTTGTAAAACTTTCTCATTATTCTTCAAAAATTATGATGGATACACGGATATTTGCAAAAATAGATGTGCTTTATAAACAGTCGCAGCAAGGTATGTATGATAGTGAAACGACGCGTGTACTTGAATTATGGTGGAAAAAGTTTGTTTGTAACGGTGCAAAACTTGATGAAAAAGGTAAGAAACGACTTGTTGAAATTAATGAAAAACTTGCTTTTTTAAATGCTACTTTTGGTCAGCACGTCTTAAAAGATGAAGCAGAATGGGTTTTATTTTTAGAACAAACAGATTTATCTGGTTTGCCTGATGATCTCATTGCTTCAATGAAAGAAATGGCACGCGAAAAAGGAAATGAAGGAGCTTATGCCTTAACATTAGCACGCTCAGTTATTGATCCTTTTTTGAAATTCTCTCATCGTCGTGATTTGCGTGAAATAGCATTCCAAGCTTGGTCTAAGCGTGGTGAAAATAATAACGAGAATGATAATCGAGCGATTATTTTAGAGATTGTTGCACTTCGAGATGAGAAGGCTAAACTATTGGGGTATAAATCTTTTGCAGATTTGAAACTTGATAATACCATGGCCAAAAGTGTTAATGCGGTTATGAATTTGCTTACACCTGTATGGGAACGGGCAAGAGTTAAGGCTTCTAGCGAACAGATTGAATTGCAAAACTTTGCGAACAATCATGGAAGCAATGAAACTTTAGAAGCTTGGGATTGGCGTTATTACGCTGAAAAACTCCGCGCTGAAAAATTTTCTTTCGATAGCTCTGAAATTAAATATTATTTTCAGCTTGATCGCATGATTGAAGCGGCTTTTGGAGTAGCAGAAAAACTCTTTGACATTACATTTGAAGAAAAAAATGCTGTTACACTTTGGCATCCTGATGCACGTTTGTGGGAAGTAAGAAAATCTGATGGAAGCCTGCTTGGACATTTTATTGGTGATTATTTTGCGCGTTCGTCAAAACGGTCTGGGGCGTGGATGAGTAGTTTGCAGTCGCAACATAAACTGGATGGCGGACAAAAGCCTATTATCTATAATGTTTGTAATTTTGCTAAGCCACCCGCAGGAGAGATTGCTCTTTTATCACTTGATGATGCGCACACACTTTTCCATGAATTTGGACATGCGTTGCATGGTTTACTTTCTGATGTAACATGGCCATCTGTAGCGGGAACATCGGTTTCTCGAGATTTTGTTGAACTTCCTTCTCAACTTTACGAACATTGGTTAACTGTACCAGAGGTCTTAAAATCTTATGCTACGCATATAAAAACAGGACTTCCTATGCCGCAAACATTGATGGATAAAGTTCTATCCGCACAAACATTTAATGCTGGCTTTTCTGCAGTTGAATTCACCTCATCAGCTCTAGTAGATATGGCTTTTCATCAAGGTGAAAAGATAACCGATCCAACAATGTTTGAGCGTCAAGAATTAGAAAAGTTACAAATGCCTAACACAATTATTATGCGTCACCGTCCTCCGCATTTTACGCATATATTTTCAGGAGATGGTTATGCCGCTGGTTACTATTCTTATATGTGGTCGGAAGTGCTTGATGCTGATGCTTTTCAAGCTTTTGAAGAAACGGGTGACGTTTTTAATTTAGAGCTTGCTAATAGGTTGAAACGTTTTATTTACTCTGCTGGAGGCAGTTGTGATCCAGAGGAGCTTTATAAAGCTTTTCGGGGACGGCTACCTTCATCGGAGGCAATGATTAAAAAACGTGGACTGTAAATTATAGCGGTATAGTTTAGACTATACCGTTGTTATATACTTTTCTACGGTTGATATTTATGAAAATTTTTACCCCATCATCATGTGGACAGAGGTTTTTTTATTTGTGAAGAAAATTAAGTTTTTCTGTTTTTAACAGGCATCATGGGAAAGAAAAATTATCAGCTCGGTCTTTTTGATGACCATTTGGCAAAAACCATGATTTCTTTATGAAACTTTGATCTATTTTGTCTAGTAAGCCGGTATTTTGTTGCGTCATGCCATCGAGAGTCATAGGGGATTGGCGTTCAATATTCTGTGATTCTTGGGTAAACTTTGGAGTGTTGCTATTGATCAAAAGTGAATTTTCACGGGAGAATGTTTGAAAATTTAAAATGTTCTCTAATTTTTTTTCTAAATAAGAAGCGAGTATCCTCTTTCCTTCAGAGGTAAAATTGATACCATCACGAGTACGTAATTTAATGATTTTTCCATTTGTATCGTAGCCTAAAAAAGAAAATTGACCTTGTTCATTAATAAATTCCCTCCAGACATCGACAAAATATCCTCCTGCTATTTCTGTTGCTTGTTTGTAGAGCTCATTAAAAAATTTCATTTTTTGTGTTAAATTATCATTTCCAAAAGCAGGTTGCCCCATCCATATCCATGGTTTTCCCGAAGTATGAAGGATTTCAGCAATTTCGGTAATTCTTTGTTTGTATATGTTTAGCCATTCGGGCTGAATCGTACTGAATATGCCGTGAGGCGTTTTGATTGGTTGATTATCATTTGCACCTATCACCATAATAATAGCGTCGGGTTTGTTTTTATTAATGAGTTTAGAAATATTGTTTTTCCAAGAAATCTGATTTGTTTGGATTAAGCCAGAAGCTGGCATTGTATTATTTATAATGATAATATAGCGATTATCAGTAAAAAGCTTTTTGAGTGCATCGGCAACAGCAGAAGCGACAAAGTCCCCTATGACGAGAACACGTTTTGCATTTTCTTCTTTTCGCTTTTGTGCGGGTTTTTGTAATACAATTTTTTTTAGTGGTTTATATATTTTTTGTTCTATAGTTTGTGGTGGTTGTTGCTCTTGTTTGTTATGTTGCAACAACCATTTAAAGAAGTTTGTTGCTTTACTTGGAGATGGTTGTATGACATTCACGGTAAAGAGAAAGAAAAGCAGAAAAATCCAGTATATCGGGCGGAGATGGGACAAACACTTTACTCCGGATTATTGTTTACGCAGGATAGAAAGAACAGCAGGGGTTGGATATCCATTTGGCTTTAAGCCATGACGCAGCTGAAAAGCTTTGAGTGCTTTTCGAGAGGCTGTACCGATTTTGCCATCAACTTTTCCTTTATAATAGCCAAGTGCAGTTAAACGAGATTGCAGCTCTTTACGCTCATGGAAAGTAAGAGGCTGGAATGGTCGTTGCCAATCTTGAACCAAGCTAGGCTGTCCGGCAATGCGGTTAGCAAGAAGAGCGACAGCGAAAGCATAGCGATCTGCATTATTATAACGTTTAAGAACAAAGAAATTTTTTGTTACTAAGAATATAGGACCTTTTGGTCCATCTGGGTATTTCAATATTGCTTGTTCAGATGATGCAGGAAGAGGATGCCCATTCGCGTGCTTTACACCTAGTTTTGCCCACTTCTCAAAGGAACACCAATTCTCGGGAAGATTTTTTCCTTGTGGCAATTTAACTTCTACTCCCCAAAGAAGGTTAGATTGCCAACCATTCATATGGAGAAGATTAGCAGCAGTAGCGAGAGCATCTGGAACAGAGGTCCAAATATCACGCCGTCCATCTCCATCTATGTCAATGGCATAGGTGAGATAACTGCTTGGAATAAATTGCGTATGTCCCATTGCCCCAGCCCAAGAGCCAGTAAGTTGCGCACGTGTAATTTCACCACTTTGGAGAATTTTCATAGCTGCAATTAGTTGCGCATGCGCGTATTTTGCACGTTTTTTATCAGTGTAGGCTAGGGTTGCAAGTGAGCGAATGATATCACGCATCACGCTTTTATTTTCTAAAATTGTTCCATAATTGCTTTCCATTGACCAAATAGCCAAGAGAATATTATGATCAACACCAAAACGTTTTTCAATTTGAAGAAGCCACTTTTTCCATTTTTTGGCTTGGCGCTGTCCTTCTATAATTGCAATATCATGAACACGATTGTCGAAATAGTTCCATGAAGGATCGACAAATTCTGGCTGGTATGCAGCTCTTTCTAAAACTTTTGGATCAATTGCGTTAACAGTTTTAAAAGCCATATCAAACGTAGAGGGTGAAATGTTGTTGGCAAGAGCTGTTTTTTTAAACTCTTTAATCCAGTATTTAAAACCACTATCAGCATGTAAAAATGATGCAAAAAACATTAAAAAAGCAAAGGAAAGAACGGCGAAGCCTATGATAAAAGTTTTCCGACTTATTGATTTCTCTAAAGAAGAGAAAGTTTTTGATTTTGTTTTTTGCATTTTTTACCCTCCTTCAATATTCAAGTCTTTTGGTGCGCAAGGACTTCATTTTTGTATTTGGTTTTATTGATGATGTTATCAAGCGCATAAGTAAAGGTTGAAACAGATTATTTGTTTTGAAGGAATATTCTCAATAACGCATCATGCTCTTACATCTTTTTTTGTCCGTTATAATGGCAATTAAAACAATAATATATCTTTTTTACCATTTAGTAAAAACATATGTTAAATGAAATTAGAAATTTATACGATTCATGAGAAGAAGCAGGAGGGTAAGAGTGCGTAAAATCCGGAAAGCAGTATTTCCTGTTGCTGGTCTTGGTACACGTTTTCTTCCTGCAACAAAAACAATTCCTAAAGAAATGTTGACTGTTGTTGATAAGCCCATTATTCAATATGTTGTTGATGAGGCGCGTGAAGCTGGTATTGAACATTTTATTTTTGTTACTGGACGCAATAAAGCAGTCATTGAGGATTATTTTGATGCGCAAGTTGAGTTATATACAACTCTTGCTGAACGCGGTAAAATAGAAGAACTTGAACATTTACATAGTTTACAGCCTCCACTAGGGTCAACTTCTTTTACGAGGCAACAACAGCCTTTGGGGCTAGGGCATGCCCTTTGGTGTGCGCGTGAATTAGTTGGTGATGAGCCTTTTGCTTTGTTACTACCGGATATGCTTATACAATCTAAAAAGAGGTGCCTTTCTGAGATGATCAATCTTTATGAGGAAACTGGTGGAGGAAATATTATCGCAGTTCAGGAGTGCGATCCTGAAGAAGTCCATAAATATGGTATTGTTGGACAAGGAAAGCAGATTGCGCACGGTTTTAAAATCACAAAGATGGTAGAAAAACCAACAAAAGGAACAGCACCATCAAATCTGTACATTAATGGACGTTATATTTTGCAACCAGAAATTTTTAATATTCTCTCAAATCAAGAACGAGGAGCAGGAAATGAAATTCAATTGACAGATGCGATGGTACGGCTTTCAAAGGAACAGGATTTTTTCGGTTTCAAGTTAGAGGGTCTCACTTTTGATTGTGGTTCTAAAGCTGGTTTTATTGAAGCCAACGTTGCATTTTCTTTAGCGCGTGCCGATATGCATAGCCAAGTTTCTGCTTCATTAAAAAATTTATTAGAAACTATTAAAATTGAAAAATGATATAGATCTCTCGTTTCATTTCATCTATCAAACTTGATTATGATAATACAGTCTTCTCATATAGTTTTGCAGGGCGCCATTACATCGGCGCTTAAAACGCTTGCGAGTGAAAAACAAGGTCTTGAAGCCCTTGAAACAGCTCTTCTTGGAAGTCTTTCTTCCTCTTTTGAAGCCGCTGTTCAAACCATTAGAAATGCTAATGGTCACGTGGTGATCACGGGACTCGGTAAGAGTGGTCATATAGGTACAAAAATTGCGGCAACCTTGGCTTCGACAGGGACACCTGCCTTTTTTGTTCACGCTGCGGAAGCCAATCATGGTGATCTTGGTATGATTGGCTCTGATGATGTTATTCTTGCCTTGTCATGGTCAGGTGAAACTTTGGAATTAAGTGGCATTATCAATCATGCTGCGCGTTTTCGCACACCGCTTATTGCCATAACCTCGGGTGAGAGCTCTGTATTAGGGCGACAGGCTGATATCGTACTTTTGTTGCCAAAGATAGAAGAAGCTTGTCCCCACGGGCTTGCTCCTACAACTTCAACTGTTATGCAATTGGCGATAGGAGATGCATTAGCTGTTGCTCTTTTAGAAATGCGTGGCTTTACAGCAACGGATTTCAAAATTTATCATCCTGGCGGTTCTCTTGGTGCAAGCTTGAAATATGTGCGTGATATTATGCATGAGGGTAATCGTCTTCCTTTGGTTGTGCAGGGGGCAACTATGACTGAAGCGATGAATATTTTGGTTGAAAAACATTTTGGCTGTGTTGGCGTTGTCAATCAAAAAGGTGAATTAATTGGGATTGTGACCGATGGTGACCTTGCACGCAACATTCACTTTAACTTATCAAAATTTAATGTTGATGAGGTAATGACGAAAAATCCTAAAACTGTGGAACCAAATACACTCGTTGGAGCTGCAACGGCTTTTATTAATGAGCACCATATCGGTGCTTTTTTCGTGGTTGAGAATAAAAAACCGGTAGGAATTGTTCACTTTCATGATCTTTTGCGCATTGGTGCTGCGTAAATTAAATGGCCCATATCAGATAAAGCTTTATTTTAGAGTAAAATAGGTTAAACAATAACAAAGACAAAATTTTGTTGCGCAGAAGTTTTATTGGTGTTTCCTAGAAAGGATGGTTATTTTACACATTCCATGGTGGTAGAAAATTCTGCTTGCAGAGGACTATATCAATGTTTTGCGTATTTTGGAGAAGATTCCTCTCAGGAGGAAAAATTATTGCCTCCTGTTATATACATGCTCACCATATTTCTAATAGAATCTGTAGCTTTCATTTAAAATTTTCTATTAAGAGAAAATTGTGATCCTGTATGTGATGTGCAGAAAAGCTGTGTTGCCTCACGTGACATTATACAACTTACCCGAGATATTGTCCCACGGAGAATGGAGCGTATTTCAATTTCTATATGTTGGGCATTGACATAATTATATGTACCTTCTGATAGTTTTTCTTCTGTATCTGCTGCGCGTGTTTCAAAAATACCTTCATGGAAAGAAGAAATGATACCATTTTCATCAACCCACTTACCATCAATTCCAGCCGGTATATTTTGGCTATAATATTGAGAAAATCCACAGGCACTTAATACTAAAGCGATGATTGTAAGGCATAAAATACGGTAAGTATGTTTCATTTGTTTCACTCTATTTATATTATTACTCTCTAGCTTTTATAACATTGTTAAATTACCCCATGAGTCAATATGAAAAATTTGATGAAAATCAATGAAAAAGCAAAAAAATGGAAAAAAATGCCTTAATGTTGTATTTAATTAGCAGCTTGATAAAATTTTTAGATGAAATACAAGAGACGAAATATTTTGATGGCTTACAACAATTTTTACATTAAACCGCTTAGTCGTCTCAAAGGAGATTGTTGAAATTATGGTTGGTCCCATTCTTGTTGCGAGTGAAGATTATGGAAGACGTATAGAGCTTTCTGCTATGCTCCGAGGTTTTGGTTACCGTGTCATTGAAGCAGAAAATGGTCTCCGTACGATTGATCTTTTACACAGACGTAAAAATATTGTGCTTGCACTCCTTGATGTAGTCATGAGTGATTTGAGTGTGGGCGATCTGATTAAAATGATTAGAGTTACTGGTGTTTCTGTTCCTCTTGTTGTGATAGCACCACAAGAGAATCAAGATTTACTCCAGAAAGCTTTAACAGCTGGAGCTATTGATTATTGGATTCATCCAGTTACACCACTACGGTTGAGAGTCACTTTGGATACTCTTTCTCTTATTTCTGCATTGGAGCGTGAGGTTCGTTATATTCGGCGAAAAAATGAGAATCATTTGCAATTTTCTGATCTCTGCATAAAAAGTAGAGCAATGCAGATAGTTTTGGAACAATCGAGAAAAGCAGCGGCTTCTTTACAGAATCTTTTGATAGAAGGTGAAGTTGGAACTGGTCGCGAAACATTAGCTCGCATTATTCATCATGAGGGTTTGTTATCGGATGGGGCTTTTATTCGCTTCCAATGTTCAGCTATCATTGATCCAGAGGAAGAAAATCGCCACTGGTTTAAGAAATTTCTCCCGCTGGTTTCTACTCTTAAAAAGGGGACACTTTGCCTTTGTGATGTTGATCGGCTCGAACCCATACAACAAAAGCGTTTTGCAGGTTATCTTCAGGAGAGGGCAAAGGTAACAAAAAACAATCCTCCCCTCTTTCGTATCATGGCTATTTCAGCGTCGCGACTTTCAGATCTGGTTAGAGAAGGTTATTTTTCGCGCAGTTTGTTTGAACAGCTTTCCCAATTATCAATTAGTGTTCCTGCTTTGCGGGAATTGAGGGATGATTTTCCAGAGCTTACGCAACGTTTAATTGACCGCATTATTGCGGAAACAGGGCGCTCGCATGTACATGGTTTAGCAGGGTCGGCTCTTTCATTGCTTATGCAGTATGATTGGCCTGGTAATCGGGGTGAACTTGAGAATTTTCTATTTCGCGCAATTTTACTCAGCGAGGGGCCCTTGTTAACTGTGCGGGACTTTCCCCAATTAATGGGAAGCTCATTAATGAGTGTTCCAAATATCATTGAGAGTGATGTTCAAGAAGATCATGAACAAGAAACGATACAATTTTTAAATGCTGATGGGCATGTTCGCACTTTTGCAGAAATGGAACATGATATTATTGAGCAAGCGCTTAAACATTATAAGGGACATATGAGTGAGACTGCTCGCCGTCTTCATATCGGGCGCTCTACACTTTATCGAAAAATAGAGGAATTGAGAGTAATGAAAAGCTAAAAATAGAAGTAAAATCACGATAAATCTCCATTCGTAAAAAGTGATTTTCAGAAAAAATGTCGTATTTTTGGTAAAGACAGAGGAGGGTGTCTGGCTTTTAAAAAAATGTTATTTATTGTGGAGCTCAGGTATTGAGAATAATTTTGAAAACGCAATTAAGTATTGATTTTGTTTGACGGAATCATTTTCAAATTTCTTTTCTTTGTTCAGTCTTTACAGCTTTAGCTAATTTTACTTTCATTTAAGATGAAAGATAAGTTTTATGCTTTGGTGTTGGAACTAAAATTCTAGCATCATTGATATCAGATTTATATTCTCTTAAGCAAGAGGTGACATTCTACTATTGGATGATTCAGATAGGATCATTGATTTTATGTGCTTTGTATCGATGGTAGTGCAGTGGCTTGAAAATAGAAAGTTTATTCTCTTTGACTTTGTTACAGATTGTGATCGGTTTTATTATATTCTTTTTTGTTGCGTCTATGTTGGCGATTTACACTTATGGGCGTTTTATGAAAAGTGCTAGGGGGGCGTGTTCTTACGCGTTAAATGTTAAGAAAGATGAAACCAAGTTTGATCGTATAGTAAGCCAATTGGCAGAGAAAACAGATGGGTTAGGGATTGATAAAGACGCTCTTTCACTTATCATCAACAATTTAGATGCATTTTGTGTTCGTGTGATAGGAGCAGCACAGGCGGGGCGTAGTCTTGATTTGATGTATTATATTTGGGATGATGATTTAACAGGTCGTCTATTATTAAGTGAAATAGTGGAGGCAGCTGAGCGTGGTGTGCGGGTGCGCCTTCTTTTAGATGATATTAACGCTCAAGCACGTGACCCAGCTTACATTGCGCTGGATAAACATCCTCATATTGAGGTGAGAATATTCAACCCAGGGCGATCGCGTAAGGGTGGTTTACGTCGTGGTTTAGAGATTATATTGCGGGCAGTTACTATAACACGCAGAATGCACAATAAAGCTTTTATTGTGGATGGCCGAATGGCTTTTGTAGGAGGGCGTAATCTTGCAGATTCTTATTTTGACGCTGGTGAAGAATCGCATTTTCGAGATTTAGATCTGATGTTAATCGGTCCCTCGGTTAAAAAAGTAGAAACAATTTTTGATGACTTTTGGAATAGCGCTGTAGTTTTACCAATTCACACTTTGGTTGTTCCTAAAAGTGCAAATGATCTTGGTTATTGGAAAGACAAATTACGAAAGTTCCGTGATTCCAAGGTTGCAAAAGTTTATTTAGATTATGTCAAGGAACGTATTAATTTTGACTGTTTTATTCAGACAGGGAAGAAATTATTTTTAGCAGATAAAGTTATAGTTCTTTCTGATCCTCCGGAAAAAGCATTGCGCAAAAAAGCAGGAAATTGGCTTATGAAGGTACTCTCAGAGGTTATTGGGGGTGCTAAAAAAACGGTTCAGATTACATCACCATATTTTGTTCCTGGTAAGGTCGGTACGCAGAGTTTTGGTAATTTGGTTTCAAAAGGTGTTGATGTCAAAATTCTTACAAATTCTTTAGCAGCGACTGATGTAGCACTGGTGCATGGTGGTTATATGCCGTATCGTAAAGCATTATTAAAAAGTGGTGTTAAGCTTTATGAGTTAAAACCGAATGGAAATACTCATGGATTGCGATTGTTTCGGTCAAGTAGAGCAAGCTTACATACTAAAGCTTTTTTAGTTGATCGTAAAACCGCTTTTATTGGCTCTTTAAATTTTGATCCTAGATCAGCTGCGTTGAATACAGAAATGGGTATTCTTTTTGAATGTGCACCGATTACAGCGAGATTGGATTTGCTTTTTTCGGAAGAAACAACGGGTGAGATGAGTTATCACCTCCGTCTTGGTGATAATAACCACATTTATTGGGATTTTATTGAAAACGAAAAACAGCAAAGTGTTAATTATGAACCAGAAAGCAATTTGGGGCGTCGTGCGTTTGCCAAAATAATAAGTTGGTTACCCATTGAATCACAATTGTAGATTTTATAAACTATAATCGGAAAATTATTTTTCTTTTCATTTTTCTCGTAGCATGGCATAGTTTTCTGCCAATCCGCGACGTATGAGAACCGCAGTTGTATTTTAAAAACACCTTGCGGTGTTTTGTTATAAAAGGAAGTTGGCTATGGCAAAGATTGTTGAAACAGGGACAGGTGCATTGGCACTGACTTTTGATGACGTGCTTTTACAGCCTAGTCATTCTCTTGTCATGCCCAGCCAAGTAGATCTTAAGACGCGTATTGCAGCTGATATTGAGCTGAATTTACCATTGCTTTCTGCGGCAATGGATACTGTGACAGAATCGCGTTTGGCAATTGCTATGGCTCAAGCGGGTGGTCTTGGTGTTATCCATCGTAATATGTCTCCTGCAGAGCAGGCTGAAGAAGTGCATCAGGTAAAAAAATTTGAATCTGGTATGGTTGTTAATCCAGTAACAATTGGGCCAGATGCAACACTTGAAGAAGCAAAAGCCTTGATGCGTTCTCATGGCATTTCGGGTATTCCTGTTGTTGAAATTGGCACTAAAGATAGGACTGCTGGGCGTCTTGTTGGTATTTTGACGAATAGGGATGTGCGTTTTGCATCGGATCCAAAACAAAAAATTTATGAATTAATGACGCATGAAAATTTGATCACAGTGCGTGAAAATGTTCAACTCAGTGAAGCAAAGTATCTTTTACATCATCACCGTATTGAAAAATTATTGGTTGTAGATGAACAAAATCGCTGTGTCGGCTTGATAACAGTTAAGGATATTGAAAAAGCACAATTAAATCCAAATGCTGCCAAAGATTCCCAAGGTCGTTTGCGTGTTGCAGCTGCTAGTAGTGTGGGGAATGATGGAATTGAGCGGGCTGAACGACTTATTGATGCTGGTGTTGATGTACTAGTGATTGATACAGCACATGGGCATTCTCAACGTGTACTAGAAACCGTTGAGCGTATTAAAAAAATGGCGCCCTCTACAGCTGTTATTGCTGGTAATGTAGCGACTTCTCAAGCAACACAGGCGTTAATTGATCGTGGTGCAGATGCGGTAAAGGTTGGTATTGGTCCTGGTTCTATTTGCACAACACGAATTGTTGCAGGTGTTGGTGTGCCTCAGCTTGCTGCCATTATGAATGCTGCAGAAGTTGCTGAAAAAGCGGGTATTCCTATCATTGCGGATGGTGGGATTAAAGCTTCGGGTGATTTTGCTAAAGCTTTAGCAGGTGGGGCTTGCGCTGCTATGATCGGATCTCTCTTAGCCGGTACAGAAGAAAGTCCTGGTGAAGTTTATCTTTATCAAGGACGGTCTTTTAAAGCCTATCGCGGTATGGGATCAGTTGGTGCTATGGCGAGAGGATCGGCAGATCGTTATTTTCAGGATGAAGTGCGTGATGAACTTAAATTGGTTCCCGAAGGTGTGGAGGGTCAAGTTGCTTATAAAGGCTCTATAGCATCGGTTCTACATCAGCTTGCTGGTGGGTTGCGTGCTTCGATGGGGTATGTTGGGGCAAAGAACCTAGCGGAGTTTCGTGAAAAAGCAACGTTTGTTCGTATTACCAATGCCGGACTCCATGAAAGTCATACACATGATGTTGCTATCACACGGGAAAGTCCAAATTACAGAGGTCCAGTTTGATTTATTAAGGTCTTAGAGCCATATTACATGGTATAAAGATCTTTTGAGAGAAAGAGTTTACCATTTTTTCTCTTTGTGATGTGGTATGATGATCCCAAAAAGGAAAGAATTGGGGGTTGGTGTCCCAATTCTTTCTGTAGTTTATATAAAATTAAGGGAATTAACTTTTTGTAGTTTTCCGTACCGACTTTGACGCGCGTTGGCGAGTGTTAACCTGATCACTTTGGACGGATTTCTTTCCATTGTTTGAGGGTATTGTATTGTGACGGCTTTTAGATGAAGTTGTTTTTCCATTATTGTAAGTATTCATTATTTTCTCCTTTTAAATTATCTGGCCTCAAGCCAGTACAGTAAAAACGGTCATGCCAAATAGTGGTTCCAAGCGTTTTTTTTAAAGTTAATGTTTTATCGGTAATAAGATGCATTTGCATGGTCTTAGTAGAGCTGTTTTTTCTATCTTTTCAGAAAGAGAGCATTTTCAAGATAATAGATACTTGATGTTATGTGCTGTTATATAAGGTTATCAAATTTTTATTTTATGTAGTAATTAAAAGTTTGGTGGTTTTTAAATATGTATAACTGGAAGAGGTACCTTAGGGCTAACCACTTGTTTTGTAGATACAAAAAGGATTCCATTTATTTTAGAAAGTTAAAAAATGTGCATGAGGAGCACATGAGAAGAAAAGTTTGGATGCTATAAAAAACGTGATCAGAATCTGCTTCCAATGTAAATCTTGCATGGGCTGGAGAAAATCCTGTTGGTCTTAAGAAAGATGAATTGGTTTTTTCTTAAATTATATAGAGTTTTGTAAAAAATAAAATGGGAGAAATAAATGCGCTTAGGTGGGCGTTTGTATGCGGCAATAGATATTCTAAAAGATATAGAAACTCGGCATCGCCCAGTAGGTGAAGCTTTAAAAGATTGGGGACTTTCTCATCGCTTTGCTGGAGCAGGCGACCGAGCTGCAATTGGTACAATTGTTTATGATGTTTTAAGACGACGCTATTCTTTACAATGGCGTATGGAGAGTGATGACATGAGGAATATCGTTTTCGGCACCTTATTAGACGCTGGAAAAATGACGATTGAACAAGTTGATAGTGAATTAGAAGGAGATCGATTTGCACCACAGCTATTAGGTTCTAAACAGCGCCAATCGTGGCAAAAACAACAATTAATTGATGCACCAGACTATATTCGTGGTGATATTCCTCAATGGTGTCAAGCGCATCTTCTTCCTTTATTTTCCGATAATTGGGTCATTGAAGCTGCTGCATTAGCAACACGTCCTTCTTTAGATTTACGCGTGAATAGCTTGAAGACAACATCAGAAAAGTTATTCAAGGAATTAGCAAACACCAAAGCTCAACCGTTGTTATGGTTTCGGCAAGCCTTAAGGATTGCACCTATTGAAAAGTTTGGACGTCATCCCAATGTTCAGATAGAACCAGCTTTTCAAAGGGGGCACTTTGAAATACAGGACTTGGGCTCTCAGATTGTTGCTTATCTTGTAGAAGCAAAGGCAGGTATGCAGGTGCTGGATTATTGTGCTGGAGCTGGTGGAAAAACATTAGCCTTAGCTTCCAGTATGGAGAATCAGGGGCAAATTTATGCTTATGATTCAAACAAAGCCCGCTTAGCTCCTATTTTTGATCGTCTTCGACGTGCTGGTGTTCGTAATGTGCAGGCACGTGGGAATGTAGAAGAATTAAAGCCGTTAGTCGGTCAGATGGATATTGTGCTGCTAGATGCGCCATGTAGTGGTACAGGAACATGGAGGCGGAGGCCAGACACGAAGTGGCGCTTGACGTTAGAACAGGTAAGACAACGCCAAACAGAACAGAAGGTTATTTTGAATGAGGCTATAGATTATCTTAAGCCAAATGGGCGTTTAGTCTATATTACATGCTCTCTTTTTGTGGATGAGAATGAGGAACAAATTTTCCGTTTTCTTCAACAGCATTCCAATTTTTATCCAATAAGTATGCGTGCACTCTGGCAGCAACATTTTAGTTGTTCGCCTGTGCAACCAATTTTTTCAAATTATGGACTTACTTTATCGCCAGCAGCAACAAAAACAGATGGCTTCTTTTTGTCTGTGTTGCAAAAAAAACATTGATACATATTTTCACATTTTTATCTTAAATTTTACGAGAAAAATCTTTTTCTTAAGCGAATAGGCTTGTGAAAAGAGAAAGATTAAATCATAAATCTTATTGGTTCCTTTTGTAATTATTGATTGGTTTTTTTATGAGCGTATCACATCCAGACACTGTTCTTATTATTGATTTTGGTTCACAAGTCACACAACTAATCGCACGGCGGGTACGAACGATGGGTGTCTATTGTGAAATTGTTCCTTGTCTATTATCTTTAGAAGGTATCAAGCAAATACGACCTAAAGCTATTATTTTATCGGGTAGTCCTTATTCAGTTATTGATGGCGATTCGCCACGTGCTCCGATGGAAGTTTTTGAAATTGGTGTTCCAGTTCTTGGTATTTGTTATGGTGAACAAGTCATGTGTGTGCAGCTTGGTGGAAAGGTTGAAGCTGGACATGAACGTGAATTTGGGCGCGCTTTTTTGGAGATACAAGAAGAAAATGCACTTTTTGATGGAGTGTGGGAAAAAGGATCTTGTTATCAAGTATGGATGAGTCACGGTGATCGTGTGACGGCTTTACCGGAAGGTTTTCGTGTAATAGGAACATCAAAAGGTGCTCCATATGCTGCGATTGCTGATGAAAAAAGGCATTTTTACGCTGTGCAATTTCATCCTGAAGTTGTTCATACACCCGATGGTACAAAGCTTTTACAAAATTTTGTTCATAAAATTTCTGGTCTTAAAAGCAATTGGTCAATGACTTCGTATCGGGAACAGGTAATTGCTGATATACGCAAAAAGGTTGGGAAAAGCCGTGTGATCTGTGGTCTTTCAGGTGGTGTTGATTCAACAGTTGTTGCTGTACTTCTCCATGAAGCAATAGGAGAGCAACTGATATGTATTTTTGTAGATCATGGGTTAATGCGTAAGAATGAGGCTGAAGAGATTCTTACACTCTTTCGAGATCATTATAACATAGAGCTTATTCATGTTAATGCCGCTAACATGTTTCTCAACGCTCTAGAAGGTGAAATAGATCCAGAGAAAAAACGTAAAACGATTGGCCGCCTTTTTATAGAAGTTTTTGAAGAAGAAACAAAAAAAATAGGAGGTGTGGAATTTTTAGCACAGGGAACGCTTTATTCGGATGTTATTGAGAGTGTATCGGCTATTGGTGAATCGGTAACAATTAAAAGCCATCATAATGTAGGGGGGTTACCGGAACGAATGAAGATGAAGCTTGTAGAGCCGTTACGCGAGCTGTTTAAGGATGAGGTTCGCTCTCTAGGGCGAGAGTTAGGATTGTCGGAAGAGTGTATTGGCCGTCATCCTTTTCCGGGTCCCGGTCTTGCAATTCGGTGTCCAGGCGCAGTTACACGTGAAAAATTAGAAATTTTACGTGAAGCAGATGCTATCTACCTTGATGAAATTCGTAAAGCCGGCCTTTATGACAAAATTTGGCAGGCTTTTGCTATTCTTCTTCCTGTTCAGACTGTTGGTGTTATGGGCGACGGGCGCACTTACGAATTTGCTTGTGCTCTTCGTGCGGTAACATCTGTAGATGGAATGACTGCTGATTTTTATCCATATGATATGGAGTTTTTAAGCAAAACGGCAGCACGTATTATTAATGAAGTGAGAGGTATTAATCGTGTTGTGTATGATGTAACTTCAAAGCCTCCTAGTACCATTGAGTGGGAATGATTCAAATAAAGTATAAAACCTTTTAACAAAAGAGTATTTCTTAAAATTAATATTCTGGAGAGTGGATAGAGAAAACAATTTTGAAAAAATTGTTTTGCACTTTAGTATGTTTTTTGAAAAATCACTATCTGATTTATATGAACTGATATTGTTTAAAATTGAAAAGTGTGGAATTTTGCATGGCTGAGAAAAAAATTGTTGCACACCGTGGTGGAGCAAATCTTTATCCTGAAAATACACTTTCGGCATTTCGTCACGCAATTGCATTAGGAGTCGATGAAATTGAATGTGATGTTCATCTTCTGAAAAGTGGTGAAGTAGTTGTATTCCACGATTTTCATCTGGAACAACTGGTTGGGAAAAAAGGATATATTCATGATATTGATAATGAAACGCGCAAAAAACTCTGTGTGAAAGGAAGTACTGAAGCGCCCCCTTTATTAGAAGAAGTACTTGATCTTTTGGAGCCAACAAATGTTGCGTTGCATCTTGAAGTCAAAACATGTGGTGAAGTTGAGCGGGAAACAATTTTATCTCAAAAAGCGCTTGAGTTGATAAAAAGCCGAAATTTAGACAAACGGGTTTCTGCCATCAGTTTTGATCCTGCGAGCCTTCATCCCTTTATTGAAGCAGGAATAACATCTGGGCCATGTATTGATAGCTTTGAAGATGATATGTCCCATCATTTTTCTGAATGGAAACGGTTAGGGTATTCTGATCTAAGTTTAAACGGCTCCATTGTTTCACAGGTTTTTATTGAATCTGCGGTTGAAGCAGGCTTTTTTGTGGGGGTATGGACAATCAACGGGAGAGCTCGGTTATCGCATTGGCTTGATATGCCTGTACATTATATCACGACAGATCAACCCGATTTGGCTTTGCAGTTACGCGCACAAAGATAAAAAGTTTATTACCATACATAAGAAACAATGCAGTCTACAAAAATTGAAACCGATAGGCGAAAATGAGAAATCGTTTCTGATAGTGTTTATAAGGCTAAAGCCTCTATTTTATTTACTTGTTACTTGTTACTTGTTACTTGTGCGTTTTCCTGTGGTTTTATTAAAAGTATGAAAATTCTGATAAGGGACAGTGAAGCTTAGTTTTTTACCATAGTCGCTTGTAAGGCGCTCTCTTATTTCAACAGTAAAAATGGTATCGTTCCAGCGCGTTAAAATATGGCATCCTGTCCCGACAGGTTTGATAAGCTCAATTTGTGTGTGAAAGATAGGTCCTTGATCTGGATATTCTCCCAACAAGATTACTTCTGGTCTGAATGCCAAAAGCTCTGTTTCTTTACTATAAGACAATGAATGATTTAAGTGCTGTTCTAGAATTTGGCGCTCAAGAAAGTTCATAGGAGGAGAACCAATAAAATCAGCAACAAATGTTGTTGCTGGAATATCGTAAATTTCCATTGGTGTTCCAATTTGCTCGATAGCCCCTTTATTCATGACAACTATTCTATCGGCTAGGGTCATTGCTTCTAGTTGATCATGGGTAACATAGAGGCTTGTTGTTCCCAATGAACGCTGGAGTGTTTTAATCTCAATACACATTTGCGCACGCAGTTTCGCATCAAGATTTGAAAGTGGTTCATCAAAGAGAAAAACACGTGGTTGACGCACAATCACACGCCCCATTGCAACACGCTGTCGTTGTCCTCCCGATAATTGTCGTGGCTTACGATCAAGAAATGCCTCTATTTGCAAAAGCTTTGCAGCATGTGTGATACGCTTATTTATTTCGTCTTTAGGTGTTTTACGATTTTTAAGCCCATATTCTAAATTTCCACGAACTGTCATATGGGGATAAAGTGCGTAATTTTGAAAAACCATAGCAATATCACGATCAGCAGGTTCACAATCATTGATACGCTCATTATCAATATAGAGTTCGCCCGAGGTGATTCGTTCAAGTCCTGCAATGATGCGTAACAGTGTTGATTTGCCACATCCTGAAGGACCAACAAGGACAAGAAGTTCCTTATCGGCAACAGTCAAGTTTAAGTCCTCAATGACAACAATATTGTTGTCATACTGTTTTTTTATATTTGATAACTGGATTATGGCCACAGTTATTTCTCCGTTTCAATAAGGCCTTTTATAAAAAGCCGTTGCATGAAGATGACGACAAGAACAGGTGGGGCCATGGCAACGACCGATACTGCCATGAGTATATTCCATTGAGGATCATGTTGAATTGATTCTACGATAAGCTGTTTTAAAATAATAAGAATAGTTTGATGATTTTGATCGGTTGTAACTATAAGAGGCCAGAGATATTGTATCCATCCATAAATAAACATAATGATAAATAAAGCGGCAATATTGCTTTTGCTAAGAGGAAGAAGAATATCTTTAAAGAATTTAAAAGGTCCTGCACCATCAACACGCGCAGCTTCTAAAAGTTCATCAGGAATAGTCAAAAAAAATTGACGAAATAAAAATGTAGCCGTTGCGGATGCAATGAGTGGAATAATCATTCCACCATAGGTATTTATCATTCCTAACTTTGCAACTACGGTATATGTTGGAATAATACGAACTTCAACAGGGAGCATCAATGTGACAAAGATGAGGGCAAAAGCAGTTTTACGGAAGGGGAAGCGCATATAGACAATTGCATAAGCAGAAAAGAGTGAAATAATAATTTTTCCAATACTAATACCAAGGGCCATAATGAGCGAATTCATTAAGAGTGGACAGAGATTGGGTAGACCAAGCTGTACGAGTCCATCACCAAAGATTGTTTTATAGTTTTCTAGGGCATGCTTCCCCGGTAAAAGAGGCAGTGTTCCTGAGCTAAATGCCGCTGAACTATGGGTTGATGCAATGATAGCAACATAAACTGGAAAGCAAATAATGATAATGCCAACAATAAGGGTGAGATGAGTTAAAAATTTCAAAATAGGGCGATTTTCAACCATAATTCGCTTCCTAATATTGTACGCGACGTTCAAGCCAGCGGAACTGGATAAACGTTAAGACAATAACCATTAACATTAATACCGTTGATTGTGCTGATGATGCACCAATCATTTGGTTTTTAAAGCCATCATCATACACTTTGTAGACAAGAGTGCTTGTTGCACGTGCAGGACCTCCAGAGGTCATGTTATCAATAATGCCAAATGTATCAAACATGACATAATGGATGTTCATGATAAAAAGAAAAAAGGTCGTCGGTGAAATCTGTGGGAATACTACAGTCCAAAACCGTTTAAAAGGACCAGCACCATCAATTGCTGCTGCCTCTATTTGGGAACGTGGAACAGACTGAAGTCCTGCAAGAAAAAAGAGAAAATTATAAGAGATTTGTTTCCAGCTGGCTGCAATTACAATGAGGATCATTGCTTGAGTGCCATTAATACGATAATTCCATATAATACCTATTTTTTCTAAAAGAAAAGGGATAATCCCAATGGTTGGATGAAAAATGAATAACCATAATATACCCGCCAATACTGGAGCAACAGCATAAGGCCAGAGCAAGAGCATTGTGTAGGCTTTTTTTGCACGGATGACTCGATCAACACAGGCAGCTAAAAGAAGCGATATCGCCATTGAAGAAAGAGTAACGGAGATAGAAAATACTGTAGTTGTAAGAAGTGATTTCAGATAAAAAGGATCAGTAAGAATTGTCACATAATTTTCAAAGCCAACAAAGGTTGTCGTAAAACCAAAAGCGTCTTCACGCTCGAAAGATGATTTTATCGCTTGGGCAGCGGGCCAAAGGAAAAATAAAAAAGTCACAATAAGTTGAGGCAAAAGTAACCAATAAGAGAGTAGACTGTTTTTGAAATATGCCTGTTTTTCTTGCATTCGTAAGGCTTTTTAAATATAGAGACTTTAGAAAGATGAACAAAAAGAATTGAAGAAACGCAACTATTTGGTTAAGATTTTGGCCTTTCATGATAATCATGAAACCTTAATGATTAGCTTTTTCAAATTCACGTAAGAGTTTATTGCCGCGTTCCACTGTTGCATCTAAACCATTTTTGGGTGTTTTAGAGCCGCTAAGAACAGCTTCTAATTCCTGATCAAGAATAGAACGAATTTGCGGTAAATTACCAAATCTTATACCCTTTGAGTTAACAGTTGGCGGGTTAAGAGTAATTTGTTTAATTGCAATATCTGCGCCGACATTCTTCTCGTAATAATGTTGTTTCTGGCTCATCTCGTAAGCAGCTTTTGTAGTTGGTAGGTAACCTGTCATCTGATGCCACTTAGCTTGATTCTCCGCTTTTGAGAGAAATTTAAGAAAAGCTGCTGCACCTGCATATTCTTCAGGCGTATGACCTCTTAAAGCCCAAATAGAAGCTCCACCAATCATTGAATTTTGTGGTGCTGCGTTTACATCATCATAATAGGGTAGCATACCAAATCCAACTTTAAATTGTGCTTTGGAAATGATACCTGCTCGTGATCCTGAAGACTGCATAAAGATTGCGCAATTTTGTGACATAAACATAGGTGTTGCATCTAATGCACCAGAAGGACCGCCATAGCGAAAAATACCTTGATCATACCATTTTTTAAGATCAGTCCACATACGTACTTGCATAGGACCATTAAACGTGAGTTCTGTATCAAGTCCACCAAAACCATTTTCTTTTGTCCCAAAAGGAACATTGTGCAATGCTGAAAAATTTTCTATGCCAATCCATTGAGCTGCATAAGCCATTGTAAAACCACAACTTGCCGCTTTAGTTTCAAGAATTTTTTTGGAGAATTTTTCAACATCTCTCCATGTTTTAGGTGGCTGTTCTGGATCCAGTCCTGCTTTTTTGAAGATATCTTTATTATAATAAAGGATCGGTGTTGAAGCGTTGAATGGCATAGAAAGCATTTGTCCCTGAACATCAGAGTAATAACCACTGATAGCAGGCAAATAATCAGCAAAATCGAGTTCTTGTTTTGTATCAGCCATAAGTTGATAAATGGGATAAACAGCACCTTTTGCAGCCATCATAGTTCCAGTACCAATTTCATAGATTTGGGCAAGCACCGGTTGTTTTTTTCCGCGAAATGCCGAAATGAGAGAAACCATTCCTTCTTCATATTCACCACGAAATGAAGGAATAACTTTATAATCAGACTGACTGGCATTAAAGTCATTAATAAGGTGTTCAGTCTGTTTTCCTAGTTCGCCGCTCATAGAATGCCAAAAGCTAATTTTTGTTTGCGCAAAACTTACTGCTGACACGCTGGTAGCAATTGTAAATGCTATCATAAAAAGATAAAAACGAATCATGACTCTCCCTTTGTGAAGTGATGGAATACAGCTTCCCTCTAGATTTACGGTATTATACATGCACATGCCATGACAGTTTTATTTTAGAAAATGCTGGTCCATTTAAACAGGAACCACGAAAAGGTCAAACAAATTTGTTTAGACTTATCTGTTTTTCCTTTTTGAGGGTTATCGTATGTTAACGGGGTTACTTTGTAAGCAGCTGATAAAAACTGAAATGGTTCAAATGAGTGAAGCAGAAGGGAAGATCAAGGATACAAACAGTAAATGTCATTCAATTATGGCAATTGCATTATTCAAATTTATTTTTTTAAAAGAGCTTTTGGTTTTTGTAATAATTGGGAGATGATAATTTTGAAGCAATTGTTTGCATTCTAATTATGATAATGCTTACTAAAGTGTTTTTTTAATTTATTTAGAGGCTATTTCTCTTTCAAATTTTTGAGTGCACTTACAAATCATGTTTTGGTTTATGTTTAGGTGCTGCCTAACAAGCTTTGTTTTTCAGTGAATGAGATATTTTGGCGTTCTTAACAGTATCCTTGATCTATTTGAGCATTGTAAGACCTTTTCAAGGGTGCATGTGCATTTAGAAAATTCGAAAAATGAGAAAATAAGTTCAAGCGTAAATATAGTTTTTGTATGTAAAAGATTTATTGGTAATCATTGAGGATGATATTAAAAAGTAATAAAAAAGTGTTTTGTAGCTTTATTATAGGTTTTGTTGATTTGTCTTAGTGTTTAGTTGTCGCATCGATGATAGTTTTAACATTGTATTCCATCATATCGAGATAAGTTGCTGCGGGTCCGTTTTTGTCCGATAATGCGTCGGAATACAGTGTTCCACCGATTTTTAAACCTGTTTCTTTTGAGATCTGTTTTATGAGATGAGAATTAGAGATTTTTTCAACAAATAGTGCCGCTGCTTTATGCGTTTTAATTTGTTTGATAAGTTTTGCGACATCTGCTGCAGTCGCTTCAGCTTCTGTTGAAGCACTTTGAGGTGCAAGTATGGTAAAACCATATTCTTGGGCAAAATAACCAAAGGCGTCATGAGATGTGATAATAACACGTTTATCTTTCGGGATGGTCGCAATCTTTAATTTAAGTTTTTTTTGTGCTTCTTTAAGCTTTTGGATATAGGCTTCGGAATTTTTTCTGTAGCTTGCACAGGATTGTTGATCGATTTTACAAAAGGCAGTGGCGATATTTTTTATATAAATTTCGACATTAGGGATAGTTTGCCAAGCATGTGGATCAATAGCGCTATGGTGCTTATGTTGAGCGCTATGTTCTTTATTTTTAATTTCGAGGGGAGGAATGTTTGCACTAACTTCAACAAGAAGTGCTTTTGTCCCGCTTGCTGTGATGAGGCGATCGATAAAGCCTTCTAAATGAAGCCCATTGATGAAAATAATATGTGCATTTCTAAGAGCTTGGGCATCACGAGGGGTAGGTTCATAAGTATGGGTATTAGCATTAGACCCAACCAAAATAGTCATAGAAATATAGTCGCCTCCTACATTTTTTACTAAATCTGCAAGAATAGAAAAGCTCGCAACAACTCTAAGTTTATTATGGTTATGGGCAGCAGCAGGAAATGAAAAAAAAGCAAGTAATGAGAGAGCTCCAAGCAGAACAAATTGTTGAATGAGTTTAAGCACAATTATTTCCTTAAGGTGGGGAGGGACGTATAAAAAAGATGGGGAAACCATGCCACAATAAAGCCGCGTGGACTTATGAAGCATGAAAAAAGATAAATAAATCCTGCGGCAATGATTATAGCGGGGCCAGAGGGAAGTGACAGGTGAAAAGAAAGCAGTAGGCCACATATGCTAGAAATGATTCCCAAAAGGGTAGAAAGTATGCAGATAGGTCCCAGACGTGAAAGCCAAAAACGGGCTGTAATAGCTGGAATCATCATAATGCCGACAGAAAGTAACGTTCCTAGTGATTGAAAACCGCCAACCAGATTCAGCACAACAAGTCCAAGCAATGATACATGAACATATTTACTCAATGGAGAGAGAGATTTAAAAAAAAGGGGATCAAAGCTTTCTACTACGAGTGCACGCCAAAAAGTGCAGAGACTGCACACTGTTATTAACATTATAGTCGTGATCAGTAAAAGGGACTGTGTATCAAGTGCAAGTACCGAGCCAAATAAGAGATGAAGCAGATCAATCGTTGAATTTTTAAGTGAAACAATGATGACACCTGTTGCAAGTGCAATGAGATAAAAGACTGTCATTGATGCATCTTCTTTCTGAAAGCTATTTCGTGAAATCAAGGCGGTTGCTAAAGCAACAACGATGCCAGCTAAGATGCCACCAAATGTCATAGATATGAGAGAAAAACCACAAAACAGAAAAGCAGCAGCAACACCAGGAAGAATGGCGTGAGATATAGCATCTCCTGTTAAACTCATCCCGCGTAGCATCAAAAATACACCAATAGGACAAGCACTGATGGACAGGAGAATCGAACCGATAAGGGCGCTTTGCATAAAATGGAAATCAACGAAGGGGGCAAGAAAAAATGCGTACACGTATTATAGCCTAATAGAGTGAGAATCATTGAGAGGAAGATGCCGTTTTAGTACGCTGATATGAAAAGAGTTAGATGTGATGGGTGATATAAAGTGATGAATATTGTCATGGAAAAACTGTGTTGTTTCTCCATAAAAGGCGTTTTGTTTATTAATATGAATCATATGAGGAAAATATTCTTGTACAATGAGTGGATTATGGAGTGCAGTAAGAACTGTTCGTCCTTGTTGTTGCCAGTGGACTATCAACGCAAGAAGATCTTTTTGAGTATTGCAATCTACACCATTGAAAGGTTCATCAAGCAAAATAATATCGGCATCTTGTACAATAATACGTGCAAAAAGTGCACGTTGTAATTGGCCACTTGATAATGTGTCAAGTGAACGGGTGGCGAGTGTCGTGAGCCCAACCATTTCAAGTGCATTCTGAATTTTAGAATAATAAGGGCGCTGGTTTTTCCACAATCCACAAAAAGACCATAGTCCCGTTTTTATAAGTGCTTCTACATCAATTGGAAATGTTTGATCTATATCACATTGCTGAGCGAGATAAGCAATTCGACTTTTCTTTGGTTTTATAATTTTACCCCTGATAGGTTTAATCAAACCGGCGATAGTTTTCAGCAGTGTAGATTTTCCAGCACCATTATCACCTGTTATTGCAACTAACGAACCGGCTTTTAATTTTGCTGAAAAATTCTTTATAGCTATTCTATTTACATAGCCTAATGTTGCATTATCAAAATGCAGCCCCATAATCTATACTACCTTTGCTTATTTACCGCAGTAACATATGTAATAATATAACATTTGTCAACAAAATGTTATATTATTACATATGTTTTGGGAGCTAAGCATTTCGGTGGGAAGATCGTGGAAAATTCAAAATAATGTTTGAATTTTCCTTGACGAAAGAGAGGGGGTGTATACTATATATAGTATCAGAATGATTGGTGATTCTAAATAAGCACAAGTGAGGGTATAGTGTGTTTCTTTTGGTGTCTGAATTATTTCCATAATGTAATCGCGAAGAGTTTATTGACCAAGGGTAGAGTAGTATTTCTTCTACTGGGATGCCTCTATCGGGGGGATTCCCTTTCGTTTTTGTGAGTTGATTTTTGTATGAAAGCAAAACTAAAGTATTGGGGAACGACTATTGAAAGCGTTAGAGGGGATAGTTTTTTAGACAGTAGGAGGGCATTGTAATGCGAGCAAAGGATTGTTTGATAGCTGAGGGGCTTTGTCATTTAAGTTATGGGATAATCTTTTATTTCTGTCTTAACTTTTCAGTTATTTGATGAGGCCGTTACGTCTAGGAAGCTTCGTGTTATTTGAACGAACGTTTAGCTACACGTATTTGCGTACGATTACTGTTTTTTGTTATTTTTGAGTATCTTAGAGTTGTTATAATTAACTCTTTGAGGGATGTTTTTTTAAATTATGAAAGTTGGAGAAAATGCCAATCACTATTTATAGCAAACCATCTTGTGTTCAATGTGACGCTACGCGTCGCGCCTTTGATGCTAAGGGCATTAATTATCGTGTTGTGGACATTTCCCGTGATGAACAAGCATACAGTTTTGTTCAATCTCTGGGCTATCGTCAGGTTCCTGTCGTCGTTTGTGGTGAAAATCATTGGTCTGGTTTTAGACCGGATATGATTAGTGGTCTTTGTGTTTAATGGGTCTTATTGTTTATTATTCGAGTGCAACGGGTAATACTGAACATTTTGTCTCTCAACTTGATCAACGAATCCTCAAGATTGATAAAACCCCTCTATCTGTGTTAATTGATGAGCCTTATGTATTAGCTGTTCCTACATATGCAGATGGTGAAGGGCGAGGTGCTGTGCCGAAAGCGGTTGTTCGTTTCCTCAATGAGATAGAGAACCGCAAATTTATTCGTGGTGTCATTGGCGGTGGGAATCGTAATTTTGGTCGCTATTATAATTTAGCGAGTAAAATTATTGCTGAAAAATGTTTTGTGCCTTGTCTGTATCGTTTTGAGTTACGTGGAACTGACGAAGATATTATTTGTGTGAAGAAGGGATTGGAAAGATTTTGGAAACAATCGGTATAGAACAATCACAGAAGTCTGGTCAGATCATGGATTATCATGCGCTGAATGCAATGCTCAATCTTTATGATGAAAATGGACATATCCAATTTGATATGGATCGGCTTGCGGCACGACAGTATTTTCTCCAACATGTTAATCAAAACACGGTTTTTTTTCATAATCTTAAGGAAAAAATAGATTATTTGATAGAAGAAGGTTATTATGAAAAGGCTTTATTTGAGCTTTATGATTTTTCTTTTATCAAAAAACTTTTTAAACGCGCTTACGCATTTAAGTTTCGCTTTCCCACTTTTTTGGGCGCATTTAAGTACTATACGAGCTATACATTGAAAACTTTTGATGGAAAGCGCTATCTTGAGCGTTATGAGGATCGTGTTTGTCTTGTTGCTTTATATTTAGCACAAGGAGATAAAACACTTGCTGAAATTTTTGTGGATGAAATTATTACAGGTCGGTTTCAACCCGCAACGCCGACATTCTTGAATGCGGGGAAAAAGCAACGTGGCGAATTAGTATCATGTTTTTTGTTACGTGTTGAAGACAATATGGAATCAATAGGTCGTTCGGTTAATTCAGCTTTACAACTTTCGAAACGCGGTGGGGGCGTGGCGCTTTGTTTGACAAATTTGCGGGAAGCAGGGGCACCAATTAAGCAAATAGAAAATCAATCTTCAGGTGTATTGCCCGTCATGAAACTTTTGGAAGATTCCTTTTCTTATGCCAATCAACTTGGTGCACGGCAAGGGGCTGGTGCTGTTTATTTACATGCACATCATTTAGATATTATGAAGTTTTTGGATACAAAGCGCGAGAATGCTGATGAAAAAGTCAGGATTAAAACGCTTTCGCTTGGTGTGGTTATTCCTGACATTACTTTTGAGCTTGCACGTAATAATGAGGATATGTATCTATTTTCACCTTATGATATTGAGCGCGTTACAGGTAAACCTTTTAGCGATATTTCTGTGACGGATCATTATCGCTCTTTTGTTGATAATGCAAAGATTCGTAAGAAGAAAATAAGTGCACGCGTTTTTTTCCAGACATTAGCAGAAATCCAATTTGAATCAGGTTATCCCTATATTTTGTTTGAGGACACTGCCAACCGAGCTAACCCGATAGCAGGGCGTATAAGTATGAGCAATTTATGTTCAGAAATATTGCAGGTGAATGAGGCAAGTGAACTGGAAACGGATTTAACTTATCGCACTGTTGGTAGCGATATATCCTGTAATCTTGGTTCAATGAATATTGCAAAAGCGATGGAAAGCAGTAATTTTGGGCAGACGGTGGAAGCTGCTGTTCGTGCTCTTACTGCAGTTTCTGATATGAGTGATATTGCTTGTGTTCCTTCCATTGCGAAGGGTAATGCCGAAAGTCATGCAATTGGTTTGGGACAAATGAATTTGCATGGATTCTTAGCGCGGGAGCGGATCTATTATGGATCTCCAGAAGCGATAGATTTCACCAATATTTATTTTTATATTGTTGTATACCATACCATACGTGCTTCCAATTTAATTGCACGCGAACGTCAGGAAATGTTTGCAGGGTTTGAGAAATCAGCTTATGCAGATGGTCGTTTTTTTGCAAAATATATTGAGAAAGAATGGAAGCCGCAATTTGCGCTTGTACGGGAGCTTTTTGCACGAAATAATATCGTTATACCAGACCAAAAAGATTGGCAGGAACTCAAGAATTTAGTCATTGAATACGGACTTTATAATCGTAATCTGCAGGCTGTTCCTCCTACAGGGTCTATTTCCTACATTAATCATGCAACATCTTCTATTCATCCGATTGCTTCAAAAATTGAGATTCGCAAAGAGGGAAAGATTGGGCGTGTTTATTATCCTGCTCCTTACATGGATAATACAAATTTAAATTTCTACCAGGATGCTTATGAAATTGGTCCTGAAAAAATTATTGATACCTATGCTGCTGCCACGCAGCATGTTGATCAAGGTCTTTCATTAACGTTGTTTTTTCCTGATACTGCTACCACGCGTGATATTAATCGCGCACAAATTTATGCTTGGAAAAAAGGTATAAAGAGTATTTATTATATACGGTTGCGGCAAGTAGCGTTGAGTGGAACAGAGGTGGATGGCTGTGTTTCGTGCAGTCTATAGGAGATAATCATATGACAAAGATTACAACCAAAAATCCTGTTGTGTGTGCTGTTAATTGGAATAGATTGCATGATGAGAAAGATCTTGAAGTATGGAATCGTTTAACTGGGAATTTTTGGTTACCTGAAAAAGTTCCTCTTTCTAATGATATTCCTTCGTGGTCAAGTTTGACAGAGGAAGAACGCAAGTTGACGATTCGTGTTTTTACTGGATTAACTCTCTTAGATACGATTCAAAATACCGTAGGAGCCATTTCACTGATGGCTGATGCAATAACAGAGCACGAGGAGGCAGTATTGACGAATATTGCGTTCATGGAAGCGGTTCATGCACGATCTTATTCCTCTATTTTTTCAACTTTATGTTCGACAGTAGAAGTTGATGATGCGTTTAGGTGGTCAGAAGAAAATAATCATTTGCAAAAAAAGGCTAGATTAGTGCTTGAGCGTTATGAAGCGAATAATCCGCTAAAGAAAAAAATTGCTTCAACTCTGTTGGAAAGCTTTTTATTTTATTCTGGTTTTTATTTGCCTATGTACTGGGCCAGCCGCGCTAAATTGACTAATACAGCTGATCTTATTAGGCTTATTATCCGTGATGAGGCTGTACATGGTTATTATATAGGCTATAAATTTCAATTGGGGTTTGCAAAACTTGATGACGTTCAAAAGCAGGAAATTAAAGATTTTGCTTTTAACTTACTCTTCGACCTTTATAATATTGAGTGCAAATACACTGAAGATCTTTATGATGCACTTGGATTGACAGAAGATGTTAAAGTTTTTCTTCATTATAATGCAAACAAGGCCTTAATGAATCTGGGTTTTGAAGCTCTTTTTCCTCCTGAGGTTTGTCGTGTTAATCCTGCTATTTTAGCAGCTTTGTCACCAAGCGCAGATGAAAATCATGACTTCTTTTCAGGGTCTGGTTCTTCTTATGTTATTGGTAAGGCGGTTGCTACCACAGATGATGATTGGGAATTTTAATGATTGCATATAAAAAGAAGTGCACGAGGTATACCGCTTAAGTCTTTGCGCATTTCTAGACATTGGAAGTCATTCTTTTCAAATAAGTCGCAGACTTCTTTTTCTTGAGAGTGGCCGATTTCAACAGCAATATAACCGTTGTTTTTTAAGTGTTTTTTTGCTTTACGAGCGAGCTTTCGATAAAAATCAAGGCCATCTTTTCCACCGATCAGTGCGCGCAGTGGATCATGCAGACGTACTTCTTTTGCAAGGTTTTTGATATCTGTCTCCGGAATATAGGGTGGATTGGAAATAATAAGATCAAATTGACCTATAACAGAATCAAACCAATCGCTAAGAAGAGGTGTAAAACGGTGTATAACATCCGCATTTTTTGCATTTTTTGTGGCGGTTTTAAGAGCATCTTCAGAAATATCGACAGCCATGGCATAAGATTGGGGAATTTGCTTGAGAATCGCAATGGCAATAGCGCCACTTCCTGTTCCCATATCAAGCAATGTTGTTTTTCCTGATTTTTCACCCTGTTTTTTGAGGAGAGGTAAAACAAGATCTACCAGTGTTTCTGTGTCGGGACGTGGTTCAAATGTATCGTGAGATAATGCGAAGGATATGCTATAAAATTCTCGTTTTCCGATAATACGGTAAACTGGTTCTCCAGCAATACGTCGTCGTATAGCGTTTTTTAATTGTGTCCTTTGCTCAAAAGACAAGCACAGATCTGGTTGGAGAATTCTATCAAATGTGTTTGTACCTGTTATCCATTCGACGAGTATTTTTGCATCAAGATTGGCTTCAGAAACTCCTTGGCTGCGTAATTTTTCTTGAGTTTTTTGGATGGTATTGTTGAGAGAATGCTTGTTCATCCATGATTGTCCATTTCCATAAGGAGAGCTGTCTGATGGTCGGATATGAGTGCATGAATAATTTCATCAAGATCTCCTTCTAATACGCGGTCAAGTTTATATAGAGTGAGATTAATACGATGATCCGTAATACGTCCTTGCGGAAAATTATAGGTACGAATACGTTCTGAGCGATCACCAGAACCGACTTGGTTTTTACGAGAAGCTGAACGTTCACTTTCCGCTTTCTGTCGTTTGATATCGAATAGGCGCGCTCGTAGAATTTGAAGTGCCCGTGCTCGGTTTTGGTGCTGGGATTTTTCTGCTTGTACAACCATAATTCCCGTTGGAATATGCGTAATACGAACAGCAGAATCAGTTGTATTGACATGCTGTCCTCCTGCTCCAGAGGCACGCATCGTATCAATACGAATATCTTCTGGACGAATTTCAATATCAATTTCTTCAGCTTCAGGAAGCACTGCAACGGTAGCTGCAGATGTATGGATACGTCCACCTGTTTCTGTTTCAGGGATGCGTTGTACACGATGAACGCCTGATTCAAATTTCAGTTTAGAAAAGACACCTTTGCCTGAAATGGTTGCAATAATTTCTTTATATCCACCAACTTCTCCCTCATTAAGCGAAACGACTTCAACTTTCCAGTTATGAGAAGCGGCATAACGTTCATACATGCGAAAAAGATCACCGGCAAAAAGTGCTGCTTCTGATCCCCCTGTTCCTGCTCGAATTTCAACAATGGCACTTTTTTCATCAGCAACATCTTTAGGCAAAAGAAGAATTTGAAGTTCTTGCTCAAGTTGTTCCATTTTCTGATATAATAATGGTAGCTCTTCTTGGGCAAGGTTGCGCATCTCTGTATCTGTTAGTTTATCACTGATAATAGTTTCGAGTTCTGTTATTTCCGTGTGGAGAGCATTTAACGTTCGTATCGAGGTAACGATTGGCTGTAATTCTGCATATTCAGAAGCTAATTTTACATAAGTTTCAGCATTTGGGTTTTTAGCCATTTGGCTTTCAATTATTTCAAAGCGCTTTTCAAGCTGTCTCATACGATCTTGTGGCAAAGAAACCATGATAATATTGGCCTAATTTGTTATAATAATTTTATTGTAATATTGATGATTGAGTACTTTATAGCATCATATAAAAAGGAGTAATAAAGCAGAAAAGCTTTCTTGCCAATGAAAACTGTAGGTTCTTAAGGAGAACCTGTGCAAAATTTGGTTTGCATAGAAGGTTTTTTGATTATATGTGCGAAACCGTCACTTTAAAAATTGCGTTTTTTCCCATAAAGTTCAAGGCGATGGTGAATAATATCATAGCCAAGAGATTTAGCAATTTCCTCTTGCAGTTTTTCAATGATATCGGAATGAAATTCAATAACTTGCCCTGTTTCCATATCAATGAGATGATCATGATGTTGCCCATCTGCCTGCTCAAAACGAGATGGCCCACCACTAAAAGTATGGCGATGAATTGTCCCGTTTTCTTCTAATATTTTCATAGTTCTATAAACGGTTGAAAGCGAAACGCTAGAATCTATTTTGTGAGCGCGCTGAAAAATCTCAAACGCATTTGGATGGTCATTTGTGTCGGCCAAAATATCAAGAATAATGCGTCTTTGACGTGTTACCCTTAAACCTGCAGTGCGTAATTCCTGCTCATAGTTTCGCTTTTTATTCATCTTCTTAATTATTTGTTTTTCAAACAAAGGCGCCATGACAATGTTTGTATTTTTTCTCTGAACCACAAGGACAACGCTCATTACGTCCAACCTTTCCCCAAGTGGTCACATCTTTTGGGTCACGGTCTTTTGGGTTAACAATTCTATTTTCTTGTGTTTGTGCCCACAAGATTGGGGCATTTTCTTCACCTTGATCATTTGGAGCGGAGTTACCAGCATCTGTTTGCTCGAGGTTGAGAGGTTCTGTGGATTGCTGAACGATTTCGAAACGCATAAGTTTAGAAGTAACGATTCTGCGTAAATTTCTAAGCATGTTCTGAAAAAGTTCAAATGACTCCGTTTTATATTCGTTGAGAGGATCCCGTTGTGCATAACCACGAAAACCAACGACAGAACGCAAATGGTCTAAACTTACCAGATGTTCACGCCATAACATGTCAATGGTTTCAAGTAATATAGCTTTATGAAAATAAGCCATAACTTCTGGAGAGTAGCGTTCAGTACGTTCATTTTCAAGTTTAGTAACAGCATCTGATATGCGTTCTAAAATTTGTTCTTCAGCAATTCCATCTTCTTTTGCCCATTCTTCTATTGGAAGCTCAAGATTGAAGAGTTGATGAATTTCCTCTTGTAGTGCTTTCACATTCCATTTCTCAGAATATGTTCCAGATGGGATATAGGCATCTACGAGATCTTCGACTACTTCATTGCGCATTTCAAGGATCATGTCTGTTAAATCGTCTGCATTCATAACTTCCATACGCTGTTCAAAAATAACTTTGCGTTGGTCATTCATGACATCGTCATATTTTAACAAATTTTTACGAATTTCAAAATTTCGTGCTTCAACTTTTTTTTGCGCTTTCTCGAGGGCTTTATTAATCCATGGATGTATAATAGCTTCATCTTCCTTCAATCCAAGCTTTTGCAACATGCCATCCATACGATTGGAGCCGAAGATACGCATGAGATCATCTTGAAGAGAAAGAAAAAATTTGGAACGGCCAGGATCACCTTGACGTCCAGAACGTCCACGCAGCTGGTTATCAATACGACGGCTCTCATGACGTTCAGTAGCGATGACGTAAAGACCACCAGCAGCTAATGCCTTTTCTTTGAGTTGTTGAACATCTTTTTTAATTTCTTCAATTTTAGCTGTCCGCTCTGCTCCATCAGGTATATCTTGTAATTCTTGCCGGATACGCATTTCAACATTACCACCAAGCTGTATATCAGTACCGCGACCAGCCATATTGGTTGCGATGGTTAAAGCTCTAGGAACCCCTGCTTGTGCAATAATGTAGGCTTCTTGCTCATGATAGCGGGCATTTAAGACTCTAAAATCACTAATGCCTTCTTTGCGCAAACGTTCTGCTAATTGTTCTGATTTTTCAATAGAAGTTGTTCCAACAAGAATAGGCTGTCCTTTTTCATGTGCTTGACGAATATCATGTACAATAGCACGATATTTCTCTTCTGCTGTTCGATAGATTTCATCATCTTCATCACAACGCTGTACTGGTAAGTTTGTGGGAACTTCTACAACTTCAAGACCATAAATATTACGGAACTCTTCGGCTTCTGTTGCGGCTGTTCCAGTCATCCCAGACAATTTTCTATACATACGAAAGTAATTTTGGAAAGTGATGGAAGCAAGGGTCTGATTTTCTGGTTGAATAGCAACATGCTCTTTAGCTTCTAGGGCTTGATGGAGCCCTTCAGAATAACGCCGTCCTGGCATCATACGACCTGTAAATTCGTCAATGATAACAATTTCACCATTGCGAACAATGTAATCCTTATCACGGACAAACAACTTATGGGCTTTTAGGGCGTTATTGATATGATGGACGATAGCAACATTTTCTATGTCGTAAAGACTTTCACCTTTAAGATGTCCGGCTTGTTCGAGCATTTGTTCGATTTTTTCAGTACCAACTTCGGTAAAAGTTGTTGTTTTTTGTTTTTCGTCTATCTCATAATCTTCTGGTATTAAGGCAGGAATAAATGTATCAATAAGGTTATAGAAGTCGGTACGATCTTCTAGAGGACCAGAAATAATAAGGGGAGTTCGTGCTTCATCAATGAGGATCGAATCAACTTCATCAACAATTGCGTAATGATGCCCACGCTGGACCATTTGACTACGATCAAAAGCCATATTATCACGCAGATAATCAAAGCCCAATTCATTATTTGTTGCATAGGTGATGTCACATGCATAAGCTGCTCGGCGTGCATCATTATCAAGATCATGCAGAATCACACCGGTTGTTAACCCCAAAAAACTGAAGATTTTTCCCATTGTTTCAGCATCACGACTAGCAAGATAATCGTTTACCGTAACGACGTGAACGCCTTTTCCTTCTAATGCATTGAGATAAATTGGCAGAGTTGCCATTAATGTTTTACCTTCACCGGTGCGCATTTCAGCAATACCGCAGTCATGAAGAACCATTCCACCAATAAGCTGTACATCAAAAGGGCGCATATCATAAACACGTTTTGCTGCTTCACGAACAGTTGCAAAAGCTTCTGGTAGAAGCAAATCAACGGTTTCACCTTCTATGAGACGATTACGAAATGCATCAGTTTTTTGGCAGAGTTGTGCATCGCTTAATTTCACGAATTGTTCTTCTAAAGCATTAATTTGTACAACTTTTTGGCTAAGCATTTTGAGACGTCGCTCATGAGCTGAACCAAAAAATTTACGCGCAAAGACACCTAAACCGACCATCCCTAGCCCTTTCTCTTAATTGTTGTTACCTCTGTTGGGTAACCCATATGCTATCCCCATATTTCTGCAACTCCCAAGGCATTTAATATAACTGGATGCAAAGGGTACCGTTATATTTGTTGGTGTGCAATTTTTTATTTTAATTGTAAAGTAGAGATAAGAGGCTAAGCGCACTGTGTCAACTTTGGTAATGCTATTTGGTTAAAACAACACAAAGTAATTTGGGATATAATACGTCATTTTTCTATATTATCATGTTTTCTATGAGCATTAGATAGGATAGAATAAACTGAGATAAAAGGACGAGTTTATCCTTTTTAAAATAAAATTACTGATTTATTTATGTTTAGAGATTAAAATGTCACGATCAAAGAAAATAAGGATCTTAAACCTGCCTTCATTTTTAAGGAGTATATTTATGAAATTCAACTTTATCACGCTGTTTTTGGCATCAACCTTAGTGACGAGCATAAGTTCAGGGGTGATAGCTCAAGAAAGTTTGAATTCACCGTCGAATGATTTAAAGATTTTGGAGAAAGCCTCTGAAAAGACAGTTGCTCCCTCTCATGTTATGGCAGTTATTGATGGGAAGGATATTACCGCAGGACAATTAGATGAATTAGCGCTTGAAATAAATCCTAATTTAGGGCGCTTTACTGATGAACAACGCCGTATAATGGTGTTAAAAGCTTACTTAGATATGCAGGCGCTTGCTAAAGCAGCAAAAAACAAGGGTATCGATAAAACTGAAGCTTATGATAAACGTATGGCAGTTATGCGTGACAATGTTTTGCAGCAACTTTATTTTAAACAGACGATTGTTGACCAGATTTCTGATACCGATTTAGAAGCTCTTTACAATAAAGAAGTTGCTGCTTTACCCAAAGAAGATGAAGTTAAAGCACGTCATATTTTGGTTAAAACAAAAAAAGAAGCAGAAGCTGTCATTAAGCGTTTAAATAAGGGAGAAAGTTTTGAAGAGATTGCAAAAAAGAGTTCAACAGATGGTTCCGCCGCTGTTGGGGGAGATCTTGGTTATTTTAGTCATGGTCAAATGGTTAAGCCTTTCGAAGATGCTGCGTTTGGCTTGAAAGTTGGAGAATACACTACAAAGCCCATTGAAAGCCCTTTTGGTTGGCATGTTATTAAGGTGGAAGATCGCCGTTTGAAACAACCTCCTGTATTTGATGATGTTAAAGAGGTATTGCGTACACAGCTGATAAAAGAGCGCTACCAAAAACTGATTGTTGATTTGCGCAGCAAGATAGATGTGAAATACCCTGACCCTAATGTTACAAAACTCATGCAATCACTTAATCAAAATGGGACGCTACTTTCGGATGAGACATCTGATGAAGAAGACACGGAATAGTGAGGAAGGAGAATCGGACAGTATCTTTGCTGGATGATTAGATTAGTTTTATTCAAAAAGTCTAGCAGTTGTTTAGGAGAGATCATTTATCCACAATTATTCATTTTATTTGTTTTTATGGAAAGTATACAGTGGCTTCTAAAATATCTCCTTTGTCTCCTCAAAACATTCAAGAGCTTCCGCCATTATCTGGTGTGCGGATAGCAACAGCTGAAGCTGGGATTAAGTATAAAGATCGTACAGACCTTCTTTTCATCATATTCGATGAGCCAGCAAGTGTGGCGGGTGTTTTTACGCGTTCAAAATGCCCGTCTGCTCCTGTGGAACATTGCCGTGCTTCGCTTCCTCACGGGGTTGCGAGGGGTGTTGTTGTTAATTCTGGGAATGCAAATGCTTTTACGGGGAGCAAAGGAAGGCGCACAACAAATGAAATTATGTGTGCAGCAGCGAGCGCTTTAAAGGTTAAAGAAAATGAAATTTTTATAGCCTCTACGGGTGTTATTGGTGAGCCAATGGATGCATCGGGTATTGTGAATCTTTTGCCAAGTATGGCGGAGACAGCAGAAGAAGGGAATTGGTTGGAGGCTGCAAAAGCCATTATGACGACCGATACGTTTCCAAAACTTGCTATGCGCAGATTTGATTGTGGGGGCAAGACTGTTACCATTAATGGGATTGCAAAAGGTGCGGGTATGATTGCACCAGATATGGCAACAATGCTTTCTTTTGTCGTGAGTGATGCAAAAATTTCTTCGGATATACTTCAATCCATGTTATCTGAAGCGGTTCAGGGTTCTTTCAATTCGATTACTGTCGATAGCGATACCTCAACATCAGATACACTCATGATGTTTGCGACAGGAAAAGAAAGTTTTCCCTGCATTACCCATAAATCCGATCCGCGTTATGAGGTATTTTTAAAGCACTTGAGCGCGCTTTTGCATGAGCTTGCATTACAGATTGTTTGTGATGGTGAAGGTGCTCGTCATTTAATTGAAGTTAATGTGATTGGTGCAACAACAGATAATGCTGCGAAGATTATTGCTCTATCAATTGCAAACTCACCACTTGTAAAAACAGCAATTGCTGGTGGGGACGCTAACTGGGGGCGAGTGGTTATGGCAATTGGTAAGGCAGGTGTTGAAGTCGATCGTGATCTATTGACGATTTGGTTTGGTGAACATCGTTTGGCTTTCAATGGTGAACGTGATCCTAAATATAATGAAGGAATAATAGGCGCTTATATGCAAGGAAAAAATATAGTAATTCGCGTTGATATTGGTTTAGGCAGTGGTAAGGCGACAGTTTGGTCTTGCGATTTGACGAAGGAGTACGTTATGATCAATGGCGATTACAGAAGCTGACCAATATACCATAAATTTGACATCGCATATCTGTATATTTTTCAAGAGGATGAAATATTTTAATCCTTTCGTCTTAGAATAGGAGGGTATTATAAGAAGAGATGGTTGTCTTTACTCCTGTTGGAAAGTGGTATGCGTATGAAAAGTTCACTTCTTCTTGTCGTTGCATGTGCATTGTTAGATCAAGATAAGCGTGTCTTGCTTACAGAACGTCCTCAAGGGAAGTCACTGGCTGGTTTATGGGAATTTCCTGGTGGAAAGATTGAGAAAGGTGAAACTCCAGAAGCATCATTGGTTCGTGAGTTAGAAGAAGAGCTTGGTGTTCATGTTCAGGCAAGTAATTTGTTACCATTAACATTTGCAAGTCATAGCTACAAAACATTTCATCTTTTAATGCCGTTGTATCTTTGTTACCATTATGAGGGTATTGCGCAAGGGCGAGAGGGGCAAAATTTAAAATGGGTTTTTATTGATGATCTTAATAAATATCCTATGCCTGATGCTGATAAACCATTGATTCAACTATTAAAAAATTTTCTTCTTTAATAGGTTCATAAAAACAAGACACCCTTCACGAGTAAAGAATATCTGTTTCATAAGACATTGATGATAGAGAGGATTTTTAAAGAAAAAGTTTTGTGGGAAATTTCCTTTTTTGTGTGCCCAACTGCTTCATTGTTTTATACATTGAATAAGATTCTCCTGTTTCAAGCTCCCTTATTTATATTGAATCAATAAAAACCGCCCGCCTGCGCGTCACAACTAGGATGAGCGTGTGGATAAAGATCGTTTAAAAAAAGATAAAAACACCTTTTATGAATTGTCTAACGCAAGAGCAGCCGGAAACATTAGAAGCTGCCAAATAAAATGACGACACTCGCTTCTACCTTGTTAAGCATAGAGATAGTAAAATTAATAGATTCCACATCACACTCTTCGCTGATGATGCCATGAAATAAGCTTAGAAGCAACAAGAGATGTTTCTTTAAAACAAATGCATGAATTAGTTGTACAACGGCATTCTGTTCTTTGTGAGGGTGTGATCTCATTCAAGAACACGAGCAACAAAAACGTAAAGATGCTGTGCAATTTTCATTCTTTAAAGATATAACTCTAAATGTTTTTGCAAGCTGTGAAGTCTAATAAAAAAGAAATGAAGAATTCTAACAATAGTTTTTTTTACCTTTATGACTCCATCTTCTTTCAAAATGAATGCACGCATCCCTTATCATTGCATAGTTTTGTCTTATTCAAGTTGCACAATTAAAATTTATTATTTAATATCAATACATTACATGTAACATGGGGTAATTTTACGAATAGCACTCAGCTAGTCCGTTGATAAACTAACATAATATCCAAAAAACACATGAATGTTGAATATGAACTTTAACAAAAGGCTAGCGATAAATTCCCTTTGGTATAAATAAGTGTGTGAAAGCGCCTTTCGTTCATATAAGACATACAATAAGGCACGATCCGTATTACTACTTTTAAAGCTAGAAACTTAAATCCGTAGAAAAACATAACATAGAAGTATTTATTAGTTGTGTTCATAGTAGGGTGTGTATTACGTTTCTGGTATTGGACGACGTTTTTCTACGGGATATTGATGTTTTTTAGCAATACGCGTAATTGCTTCTTCCAATGGCTCAACCATAACGTCCATAGAAAAGCCACTTGCATGAATGATATTTTCATGATCAATCATAATGGCAACATGGCCTTTCCAAAAAATCAAATCACCTCGTTGAAGTTTATCACTGTCTGTAAGTTGTTTTCCTATAGTTTTCTGTTGCATGTCAGTATCGCGTAAAACCATTTGTCCAGTCATTATCATGGAAAGTTGAACCAGCCCTGAGCAATCAATTCCGAAACCACTGACACCACCCCAAAGGTAAGGTGTGAGTAGCAAAGTTTCGGCGACAGTAACATAATCTTTGTACACGTGCCCGATGGGATTAAGATGATGGGAAATGATTGCTTTTCCATTTTCAAGTATAGAATACCGTGTATCACAGACTTCAATTTCATCAACAACACTTACTTTACTCCCCATGGATAAGGGGCACTCCACTGGTCCACGTAAGTCAGCTTGCAAATATTGGAAAGTGCGTGGTGCTGAAACGACATGTGTTTGTTTGACAGCCGACGTACAAAGAACAGTTGTATCAATATAACCAACATAACCATCTTTGAGTGACTGTCCCCACGACATGTATTCCCCTTGTTCAAAAATGAGAAGCTCTTCTCCTAATAAGCATTCTGTTTGCCTTTCGCTTTTTTTATTGTTTTCTTTAAAAAGCCC
This sequence comes from Bartonella sp. DB5-6, assembly GCF_000278115.1. Lineage (GTDB taxonomy): Bacteria > Pseudomonadota > Alphaproteobacteria > Rhizobiales > Rhizobiaceae > Bartonella > Bartonella refiksaydamii. The sequence goes on along the minus strand of NZ_JH725114.1, from coordinate 70,446 downwards.
AGCGACAGCTGCATTAACACGCTTTTTTTCACCTTGAACAAAGCGCTGAGCTGTAATTTCTTTTTCGAGACGTTGATCTGCTAGATCATCTCTGAATGCACATAGTCTTGGATCTTTAAAGAGTATCTATTTACCTTCCATTTTTATCTTTAAACAGATTTATGACAGCTATATCAGTAAGACTTTTCATCCACAAATAAAACACCGAGTACAATTTAAGGCGCAAAAACCTAACACTATTCATCTTTGTGAATATTTTATGTCACATTTGATTTTTAAAGAAGTTATAAAGGGCACGAATAGCTTGTGCGGAACCACCGATAGGATAGCCTGGTTTTTCTTTTGGAATCCATCCATAAAGATCAAAATGCGCAAAATGTTTGGCTTTTTCAACAAAAGAGTTAAGGAATAAAGCAGCAACTATAGAGCCAGCATAGTTATTTCCAGTTATATTGTTAAGATCAGCAATTGGTGATGATAACATTTCTTGATACGGTTTCCAAAGTGGCATTTGCCAAAGAGGATCGGATACAGAATGAGAAGATTGCAAAACCTGTTGCGCCCATATTGAATCATTACAATAAAATGCGGGAAGATCTGGTCCTAATGCGATACGTGCTGCCCCTGTTAAAGTTGCCATACAAAGCATGAATTGTGGACTTTCTTCGTCACCATAGGCAAGTGCATCGGCAAGGACAAGCCGACCTTCAGCATCTGTATTACCAATTTCAACATTTAAACCTTTACGGCTTGGGAGAATATCACCTGGTCTATAAGCATTGGCAGAAATTGCATTTTCAACAGCTGGAATCAAAACCCGTAGACGAAAGGGTAATTTTGCATCCATGATAAATTTAGCCAACCCCAAAACATGAGCTCCTCCTCCCATGTCTTTTTTCATGAGTAACATGTTATTAGCTGATTTAATATCAAGACCTCCAGTATCGAAGGTTACACCCTTGCCAACCAACGTTATTTTGGGATGATTTTCTTGCCCCCAATGTAATTCAATCAATCGTGGCGCAGTGCTACTAGCGCGTCCTACGGCATGAATCATAGGAAAGTTATGTATTAAGAGATCATCTCCACAAATGCTTTGAACATGAGCTCCGTAGGTTTTTCCAAGCTGGCATGTTTCTTTCTCGAGGGTATCAGGATTCATATCATTGGCAGGAATATTAATGAGATCACGGACAAAAAAGACAGTTTTATAAATTCGTTGAAGTTCATCGAGATCAACCGTATCGTTGACATAGATTGATAACGATTTGGAAGAAAAGTTTTGACGATAGCGGTTGAATTGATAACTTCCAAACGCCAATCCAAGATAGCTATTTATTTCATTAGAGGCTGTCCCTTCTAAATGCCAATGTCCAGTAGGAAGGTTTTTAGCGAGAAGCCCCGTGATAAAAGGTTGGTCTCCATTGCCAAGTCCAAAAAAAACTTTTTTCAAATGTCCGGTTTCATGAGGAATAAAAAGTATTTGTCCTGCTTTTCCAGTGAAACCATTAACTTTCATCCATGCTGTTGTTGCTTCATCAAGAGCTAAATCAGCAAGACTTTTAGGATTGACTAATAAGATGGGACAACTCTTGTCGACACGTGTTGAAGAAAAATGTATATGATGTAAATGCATATTTATGAAATCCTTATAGTCGTCGAAGTGCGACGTATTCAACCAAGTGGTTTTTTCCCTTTCGTAGGATGAGATTAGACCGTGGCCGTGTTGGCAATATATTTTCTTGTAAATTTTTAAAATTAATCGTTTGCCAAAGGTCCTCAGCTATTTTTAAGACTTCTTTTTCATTGAGGTGTGCATAACGATGAAAGTAGGATTCAGGATTTTGAAAAGCTGTTTTACGTAAACGTTGGAAGCGTTCCAAGTACCAGTGACGAATGACTTCTGTGTCAGCATCTACATAGATGGAAAAATCAAAAAAATCTGACACGAAAGGGATGATTTTTCCATCTTTAGGAAGGTCATTGACCTGTAACACATTGATCCCTTCAACAATTAAGATATCAGGACGATCAATGATAATTGTTTGATTTTCCAGAACATCATAGGCCATATGCGAATAAAGTGGGGCACGAACATTACCAATACCGGCTTTTATAGCAGAAAGAAAGCACAATAATTTTTTAATGTCATAGGAATCAGGAAATCCTTTACGATTCATGCGATTTTTTTGCTGTAAGACAGCGTTGGAATAGAGAAAACCATCAGTTGTAATCAAATCAACTTTAAGATTAAATTCCCAACGTTTTAAAAGTTCTTGAAGAATACGAGCAGTAGTTGATTTTCCTACAGCAACAGAACCAGCAATCCCAATGATAAAAGGAGTTTTTCTAGTTCCTTCTTGATGTAAAAATTTTTGACGCTTATGAAAAAGTTCCTTTACTGCTTCAACATGACATAATAACAGACGCGATAAGGAAAGATAAATACGTTGTACTTCTTTAAGATCAATTGGATCACCAATTGAGCGTAGGCGTTTGATTTCATCAAAAGTCAAGGTAAGTGGTGTATCCGCACGAAATTGAGACCATTCTTGTGAAGTGAAGATACTATAGGGTGAATACCTATCAGAAATGGGTTTAACTAAGCTATCTTTCTGATCAATTTTTGAGGAGAGCGTATCAATCATTTTATTGGTCGAGAATCTTTTTGCTACAGTAATTGATTAAGGATAGATAGGCGAGTTGTTTTGTTTTCAAGTAAATTTTATTTTGCATGTTTTTTTCTTTAAAATAATAGATAAGCTTTCGTTAACTTATAATCCAGTCATTCCAGTATGCATTGATTTGCGCTAAGGAGTATCCTTGTGCCAAAAACGTCCATAAAAGTAACCGTGCTTTTACTGCTGATAAATAACCAGACATGAGGGCACCAGCAGCAATCATATCGACTTCTGATCCTTTATAGCCATAAGTTGAGCGAGTTGTTGAGCCAGTGCAGATCCGGCTAGCGATAATGATTGGCATTTTTTGTGTATATTGTCGCACGATGTCTGCTTCTTCAAAACTACAGTGACCTGATCCAAAACCGGCAATAACAAGCCCAGCATAATGCCCACTCTCAAGGCAGAATTTCATTAGTTGCGTATCAGAGGACAAAGAGGAGTATAGTAGTGCAACTTGATGATCATAGTTTTGGGGAATATCAAATGTTGTTGGGAAAAAGTTCCGATCATTAAAATAAATCAATTTTCCTTCCAAAATAGCTCCTAAAATACCTGCTAAGCCTGACTGAAATGTCTCAATTTTGACGGTATGGCTTTTCTGGACCCAATAAGGTGAGTGAATACTATCATTGATTACAACCAAAACACCTCTGTTTCTACTTTGTGGATGAGCAGCGACGCGCGCTGCTGCTAAAACATTAGCTGGTCCATCAGCACCTGCTTCACAGGGTACACGCATAGCACCAGTTATAACCAGCGGTTCCACTTTATCCCAATAAAGAGAAAGAAAAAAAGCTGTTTCTTCCAGTGTATCAGTACCTTGGGTTAAAACAACACCTTCGGCACCAGCCTTTATTTGCTGTGTTGCCCACTCTATTATTTCAAAAAGAATATTGAAAGATAAAGATCCACTTGGTAATTGCGTGAGCGTTTGCGCATGTACATTAGCAATTTTATTTAAATCAGGAACACTTTTTATGAGGATATCTGAGGTTAATATCGGTTTCATTTGGCCAAAATTGTCAGCGGCCATTGCAATTGTTCCTCCCAATGTCCCTATTGCTATTTTTTTCATAATGTATCCTTTAAAAAACGCAAATAGTTTTCAAAAACTATTTAGCAACAATTTGTATTGATAACAATGATATCATTTTTTTATTTCAACAAATTGAATTGCACTGAATCATTGTGTTTTGCAGTATATGTTCTTAAATAGAGATAATAGTGATTAGATTTTACATTTGATGGAAATAAATCAATATTTAAGAACAGAGATTAATATTAAGGAGTTTCCTTATGGCAGAACATAAGCCAGATATAATGTATGGTACAACTATTATTACCGTACGAAAAGGTGGCAAAGTCGTGATGGCCGGTGATGGACAGGTTTCACTTGGGCAGACTATTATGAAAGGTAATGCACGTAAAGTTCGTCGTCTTGGGAAGGGCGGAGCGGTTATCGCTGGTTTTGCAGGTGCTACAGCAGATGCTTTCACTTTGCTAGAAAGGTTAGAAACGAAGCTTGAACAATATCCTGATCAGCTCATGCGTGCCTGTGTAGAACTTGCAAAAGATTGGCGAACAGACCGCTATTTGCGGCGTCTCGAGGCTATGATGCTTGTGGCTGATAAGAAAATAACTTTAGCTTTAACAGGGCTTGGTGATGTTTTAGAACCGGAAGATGGAGTAATGGCAATTGGCTCTGGAGGAAATTTTGCTCTTTCGGCTGCTCGAGCACTCATGGATATAGATTTGGATGCAGAAACTATTGCCCGTAAAGCTATGAATATTGCCGCTAAAATTTGTGTTTATACCAATGATCATTTTACAATTGAAACATTGGATGCAGAATTATCCTCTTTAGAGAAAGCTATTTGAATGTGTGTTGTATTTTCCCCTCGTGAGACTGTTTCTGAACTTGATCGTTTTATTATTGGACAAAATGATGCCAAGCGTTCTGTTGCTATTGCACTGCGCAATCGGTGGCGTAGACAACAACTCGATGGTCCAATGCGTGAAGAGGTTATGCCAAAAAATATTTTGATGATAGGACCAACAGGTGTTGGTAAAACAGGTATAGCACGTCGATTAGCAAAACTTGCTGGAGCACCTTTTGTTAAAGTAGAAGCGACTAAATTTACTGAAGTTGGTTATGTAGGACGTGATGTTGAGCAAATTATTCGTGACCTTGTTGAGATAGCTATTTCTCTTGTGCGTGAAAAAAAACGGGATGAAGTTAAAGTAAAGGCTCATGTTAATGCTGAAGAGCGTGTTTTAGATGCCCTTGTTGGTAAGACAGCAAGCCCTGCTACCCGCGATAGTTTCCGCAAAAAGCTGCGCGAAGGTGAATTGGATGAGAAAGAGATTGAAATTGAAGTAGCCGATAATAACAGCAATAGCGCTTCAACCTTTGATATTCCTGGTATACCAGGCGCCCAAATGGGAATTATGAATTTATCAGATATTTTTGGTAAAATGGGGAGTCGTACAAAGGTCCGCAAAACGACAGTAAAGGATGCTTTTAAGCCTCTCATTGATGATGAATCTGAAAAGCTCCTTGATCAAGATAAAATTATTCAAGAAGCGCTCCGTGTTACTGAGAATGATGGAATTGTTTTTATTGATGAGATTGATAAAATTGCAACCCGAGATGGTGGAGCAGGTGCTGCCGTTTCGCGTGAGGGCGTTCAACGCGATCTTTTGCCTTTGGTTGAAGGAACAACAATTGCTACAAAATATGGTCAAGTCAAAACAGATCATATTCTTTTTATTGCATCAGGCGCATTTCATGTTTCCAAGCCATCTGATTTGTTGCCAGAACTTCAAGGGCGTTTGCCTATTCGCGTGGAGCTAAATGCTTTAACAAGGGAAGATTTACGACGGATTCTAACTGAACCTGAAGCTAGCTTGATTAAGCAATATATTGCTTTAATGGCAACAGAGGAGGTCCATTTAGAAATTACCGATGATGCGATTGATGCTTTAGCGGATATTGCTGTGGATCTGAACGCAAGGATTGAAAATATAGGAGCACGTCGTTTGCAAACGGTGATGGAGCGCGTCTTAGATGAGATTTCTTTTACGGCGCCAGATAAAGCGGGTACATCATTTAAAGTTGATGCCGCTTATGTCAGACAATCAATAGGTGAGCTTGCTGCTGATATTGATCTTTCACGTTTTATTCTTTAGAGTTATCGCTTGTTTTCATTTAACGGCGTGCTTCGATAATTTTGAATCCATGTGCTTGTTCATGTATCAATACCGAGCGGAAAATATTTTTTAACAATGTTTCATAAGGCAGGTGGCGGTTAGCAACAAGAAGCAGATTGCCACCTAGCTTAAGGCATTTTGCAGCATTTATAATAAAATGCTGCCCTAATGAGATATCTGTAGTATGTTGTGTGTGAAACGGTGGGTTTGAAATGATTGTATCATACAGGTCTGTAATTGGTTCATTTACAAGATCATGCCAATAAAAATGAATCGGACAGGAAGCTATCATGTGTTCAAGGTGTTGTTTGGCTGCTCTCAAAGCATTGTAATCTGCTTCATAGAGGTCGAGAGTCGTTAGTTTTCCACTTTCAAGAGCAGCGTAAGAAAGAAAACCCCAGCCAGCTCCAAAATCGGCAGTTTTTCCAGAAATAACTTTGCACATATGGGAAGCAAGCGCAGCAGATCCCAAATCAATACGACCGTGCGAGAACATGCCAGAAGTTGTTTGAAATTTATTTTCAAAAGTGAGAGGCGGTGAACGCCGCTGTGCAATATTCTGCTCTTTTATTTCTGGTGGAACTTGAAGCCAAAATACCAGTCCATGGTTTTTAGACAATTTACTGGTGATGGGAACAAGCGTTTCGACCCATTTCATCATGGAAGCTGCACCAGCAGTTTTACTTCCACCGATAACAATCCACCCATTAGGTTTAACACACTCTAATAAATCAAGAAAGCAATTTTGGTTAAAACCACGATATTTGCTTAAATGTAAGAGTGCACCATCATAAGTAAAAGTTTTATCTATTTGAGGGGAGCAGTGAAATCGAGCATTAGTAAATTTCAAAAAGTCTGGTCGCCAAGGCGTTATAACTTTTAAGTTTTGCGCCCATTCTAGAGTAGGAACTTCCGTCAAACCAAAACTCACCCAAGATTGGTCTAGATTGGGAAGAGGAAGAGCATGGTTTTTAAAAGGTAAAAACAGTAACACATGTAGCTCTTTTAAAGAAAAATGCCATTCTGATATTAGGATGGCATTTTATTTGATAACAGGAGGGAAGATCACTCTTCTTTTTTCTTATGACGGCGCTTATTTGCGGATTTATTTTTTTCATCCATGCTATTTTCTTTTTCTTCTTTTATTGACCGATCACCTGTAATTTCTGCACCTGTTTGTTGGTCGACAATTTTCATCGATAACCGAACTTTACCGCGCTCATCAAAGCCCATTAGTTTAACCCAAACCTTATCACCTTCTTTAACAACATCTGTTGTTTTTGTGACGCGTTCTGATGCAAGTTGAGAGATATGGACAAGTCCATCACGTGAGCCAAAGAAATTCACAAATGCACCGAATTCTGCAGTTTTTACAACTGTTCCTTGGTATATAGCACCAACTTCGGGTTCATCAACAATGGAATGGATCCAGCGTTTCGCTGCCTCAATGGTTTTAGCATCAGCAGAGGCAATTTTAATTGTACCATCATCTTCAATATTGATTTTCGCTCCAGTTTGTTCAACGATTTCTCGAATAACTTTACCACCAGAGCCAATAACATCGCGAATTTTATCAACAGCAATGTTCATAACTTCAATACGTGGAGAAAATTCACTTAATTCAGCGCGTGCACTGGTTAAAGCCTTGGACATTTCGTTAAGGATGTGGATTCGACCACCTCTGGCTTGTTCAAGTGCGATTTTCATAATTTCTTCAGTAATACCATCAATTTTAATGTCCATTTGTAAGGCAGTAATGCCATTTTCTGTCCCAGCTACTTTAAAATCCATATCTCCAAGATGATCTTCATCTCCTAAAATATCAGATAGAACAGCAAAGCGTTCACCTTCTTTAATCAAACCCATAGCAATCCCTGCAACGGGGCGTGCCAGAGGAACACCGGCATCCATGAGAGCAAGTGAAGTACCACAAACAGTTGCCATGGAAGATGATCCATTGGATTCAGTAATCTCTGAGACAGCACGAATGGTATAAGGAAAGGATTCCTTACTTGGTAACATGGGATGAAGTGCACGCCACGCCAATTTGCCATGTCCAATTTCACGGCGCCCAGGAGAACCAAGACGTCCTGTTTCACCTACTGAAAATGGTGGGAAATTGTAATGAAGGAGGAATGTTTCCTTATACATACCTGTTAAAGAATCAACATATTGTTCATCTTCACCAGTTCCTAGTGTTGCAACAACAATTGCTTGTGTTTCTCCACGGGTAAAGAGTGCCGAGCCATGTGTACGGGGCAAAATACTAACTTCTGATTGGATAGGGCGTACTGTTGAAAGGTCACGCCCATCAATACGCTTTTGTGTATCAAGAATGTTTCCACGAACAATTTTTGCTTGCAACTGTTTGAAAACGGTTGCAATTTGGTCGGTACTGAATTTACAATTTTCTTCTGTTTCTGGTATAAATTTATTGATGACTTCTGCTTTTAGTGCATCAATCGCGGCATAACGTTCTTGTTTATCTGTAATCGTGTAAGCCTTTCGTATATTCTGTTCGGCCATTTCTAGCATGGTTTTTTCGAGATCAGAGAGATCTTCGGGAACAAAATCGCGTGGATCTTTTGCGGCAACTTCAGCAAGCTTGATGATGGCATCAAGGACAGGTTGAAAGCCTTTATGCCCAAACATAACAGCACCCAACATGATATCTTCCGGTAATTCTTGGGCTTCTGATTCAACCATCAACACAGCACTTTCAGTTCCGGCTACAACAAGATCAAGTTTTGATTCGGGCATTTCATCGATATGAGGATTGAGAACGTATTGTCCATTACAGTAGCCAACACGGGCACCTGCAATAGGGCCCATAAAAGGAACACCTGACAAAGTCAACGCGGCAGAAGATGCAATCATTGCAAGGATATCAGGATTATTTTCGAGATCATGTTGTATAACGGAAACAATGACTTGCGTATCATTTTTATAACCATTGGCAAAGAGAGGGCGAATTGGACGATCAATCAAACGTGAGATCAATGTCTCACTTTCGGTTGGCCGATTTTCACGCTTTAAATAACCACCGGGTATTTTACCAACAGCATATAATTTTTCTTGATAATTAACGGTGAGAGGAAAAAAATCTTGATCTGGTTTTGGATTTTTTGCTGAAACAACAGTCGCTAAGACAATGGTTTCTCCGTAAGTAGCAATTACTGCACCATCAGCTTGACGCGCTATTTTACCTGTTTCTATGGTCAGTGGTCGACCTGCCCATTCAATTTCTATCTTGTGCGTTTTGAACATTTCTTATCCTTAATGACCAGTGTCACACCTTTGAGTGTTCACATTCTGGGTTTGCGTGGCATATTTTAAAGCTATAGGCAGGACAACAAAATACTTCTGTTTTTTGTGAGAAGAGAGCAATAAATCGCAATTCAAACACAAAGAAACTAGCAATCCCGCCTCATGATGATTACTCGTCAGTTTTTAGAGTTCTAACTAAAAAAATAGGTGTTTTTTTAGAACACCACATCTCATTTTTCTTTTAGCGACGCAAACCTAACTTTCTGATAAGTGTTTGATAACGATTTTGGTCAATCCCTTTAAGGTAATCAAGAAGGCGACGGCGTTGAGATACCATTTTTAAAAGACCACGACGAGAATGATTATCCTTTTTATGAGATTTAAAATGGTTAGTTAAATTAGAAATACGTTCAGAAAGCACAGCAACCTGTACTTCTGGTGATCCTGTGTCACCGACTTTATTTGCGTATTCTGCGACAAGAGCTTGTTTACGTTCAGCTGTAATCGACATCATATTATCCTTTCAAAAAACAAAGAAACAAAAGTCACCCACAGCCGAGATGTCGTTCAGCAAGGGTCTGCGAAGAAACAAGAAGAGTTGAAGACTCTTACTTACTTTGGCATTTATACAGGAACGAAGGTTAAAATACTAGTCCTTAAAAGCATCTTGAAAACCGTCTTTCAATAAAGGATTTTGTTTTGAAATATTGATTTTAACAAGGTTTTATGAGAGTCCTTAAAGAATTATGCATTCTTTTAATACAAAGATTGCTGCTTTGCATAACGTGTTTATATTAAAGAAGGCAATAGATTGCCGATTTGGAGGCAAAAAATGCAGAGCATTTCGACGTTAGAGCTTTTTCGTAATTCAATATTTCGTAATTTATGGCTGACTACTCTTGTTTCTAATTTGGGAGGGCTTATACAGGCTGTAGGGGCAGGGTGGTTGATGGCATTGATTAGTTCTTCACATTCTATGGTTGGGTTTGTTCAAAGTGCTACGACATTACCACTTGTTATGTTTTCTCTGATGGCGGGAGCATTAGCTGATAATTTTAATCGGCGTAAAATTATGTTGTGTGCGCAGATTATGATGATGGTTGTTTCAATTAATTTGGCTGTTTTATCCTATATGGGCTTTTTAACACCTTGGTTTTTGTTATGCTTTACATTTTTGATTGGGTGTGGAACCGCCTTTTATAATCCTTCTTGGCAGGCAACAATAGGAGACATTGTGAGCAGGGAAAATATTCCTGCTGCCGTTAGTCTGAACAGTGTAGGCTTTAATTTAATGCGTAGTGTAGGTCCTGCTATTGGTGGTGCTGTTATTGCTACTCTGGGTGCATCAGCAGCTTTTCTTTTCAATGCGATAAGTTACATTCCTTTAATTGCTGCTTTGTTTTTGTGGAAACAGAGTTATAAAAACAATTCGTTGCCACGAGAGAGACTTTTCGGGGCCGTCTCAGATGGTTTGCGTTATGTTGCGATGTCGCCTAATCTCCTTAGTATTATGATCAGAGCGTTCCTTTTTGGTATTGGAGCAATTTCGATTTTAGCACTTTTGCCAATCGTTGTGCATAACATTCTCGGGGGAAATGCACTTCTTTATGGCACACTTCTTGGTTGTTTTGGTTTGGGAGCGATGACCGCCGGTGTTATTAATTCATCTGTACGGCATTATTTTCGTTCAGAGACGATTATTACAAGCGCATTTATTGGTTTTGCTTTTTCCTGTCTTTTTTTGGCAATGAGCCGTTCGCTGGTTATAAGCCATATTGCTTTATTTCCTGCAGGTTTGTGTTGGGTTTTGGCGTTGTCGTTGTTTAATACATCTGTACAATTATCTACACCACGCTGGGTCGTTGCACGTGCTTTAGCGCTTTATCAAACAGCATCTTATGGAGGTATGGCTATCGGAAGCGCTATCTGGGGAGCTCTTGCTGATGGTTATTCTCCAACAGTTGCTTTGAGTGTTTGTTCTCTATTCTTGATTTTGGGAGCTCTTGCGGGAGTCAAATTTAGGGTTCAGGAAATTCCTGAGATAGATCTTGATCCGCTTGATCATTTCAGAGAACCAGAGCTTTTACTCGACCTAAAAGCACGAAGCGGTCCTATCATGATTATGATTGATTACCAAATTCATGAAAATGATCTCGAAGAATTTCTCAAAGTGATGACACGTCGTCGCAATATTCGTTTACGTGATGGCGCTCGTCAATGGGTTCTTTTGCGTGATCTCGAAAGGCCTGAATATTGGACAGAAGCTTATCATATGCCAACATGGGTAGATTATTTACGCCATAATCATCGTCGTACAAAAGCAGATGCAGAGGTAAATAAGCTCTTGCGTCAATTAAATCGTATGCCAAGTGGTATAAGAGTACACCGTATGATTGAGCGGCAAACAATACCACATGTCAGTGAGATGCATTTAAAACCCTCTGCTGATCAATTGCCTTGATGGGAAGAGGGCTAAAACAGTTTTCTTATCAACTATTAAATATGTGCAATACTATTTTATGGATAAATTTGTTAGGATGAACGAAACAGCAGAAATTTTAAGATGTTCAATGCGCGCTTTATGCAGTTAGTAAATTAAGGGCAGATTTTTACTGAATGAACAGCCTAAGATTATTAGTATTGCAATTTGTTTCAACTAAAGTTTAAGTTTTCTATCCTACCAAATCCTCTTGACACTACAATATATGCACGTGTATCTAGCAATGATTAAAGAAACGATTTAAATGATAAAGACACATTCTTGTGCTTTATTGTGCGAGTGAAGGTTAGTTTTACGGACACACCACTGCCTTAGACCCTTATCTGAATTATTGTAAAAGGGTGAGTTTAAAGTAATGAAAAAAGCCTCCTTCTCCTTATTAATATGAGAAAGTATTTTTTCAGAGAGATGATTATGAGAAAGAACGGATTAAATTGTGAAAATCCGCTTTGGCTTGAATAAGCTTTTATCAAGAGTGCCTATAGCAAGAAGTTGGCCTTTGTAGATAACGCAAATCTCTTCTTCATTAATAGATGCATTGTTATCACAGAGGGAAACAGGATTGCCCATCATAACTCGTTGTGCTTGGATTTCATTAAGTATACAATGGGAAAGACAATCCAGCGCAGCACCTGTTTTAATTAAAAGTGTATCAAGTGTTGAAAAATCTCTTTTGGGATGAGCACCATGTCCATTTGTTACATTTTTATCCAGTGTTGCTGCTTTTAGTTCGTCCCATGTGATGAGATCATTTTCACAAAAAGGTGCTACTGCGATGCGTCTTAAATCGGCAATATATCCATAACAACCGAGATCACGTCCCATATCGCGTGCTAAGGAGCGCACATAGGTTCCTTTTCCGCAGGTTATTTCAAAGATAGAACGCTCATTGGTAGAAGTTTCTATTAGTTTAAAAGTTTTTATTTCTACTTGGCGTGGTGGAATTTCAACAACTTCACCATCACGTGCTAAATCATAGGCACGGTTACCGGCAATTTTAATTGCCGAAAATTGTGGAGGTGTTTGCAAAATAACACCTGTATATTGAGGAAGAAGGGCGAGTATTTCTTCGCGTGTTGGACGTTTGAGAGATGTCTTCGTTACTTCACCTTCTAGATCGTCTGTTGAACGCTCTTCTCCCCAAACAATATGAAAACGGTAGGTTTTTGTACCTTGCATAACGTAGGGAACGGTTTTTGTTGCTTCACCTAATGCAATTGGTAGGAGACCAGAAGCAAGAGGATCAAGCGTACCTGCATGTCCTGCTTTTTGCGCATGAAAAAGCCATTTGATTTGTGAGACGGCTTCTGTTGATCTCATTCCTTTTGGTTTATCAAATATGATCCAGCCAGAAACGGAACGGCCTTTTTTTTTGCGTTGCCGTGCCATATTTCTAATCCTCAAGTTTATCGCTATGGTGAAGATCGCGTGCCACCTCAGGTGAGCGAAGCAAAGCATCAATTTTTGAAAAATTATCGAAACTACTATCAAGCCGAAAACGCAGCTCAGGCATATATTTCATCTGTCTCAATGCGTGGCTAATTTCTCCACGGATAAAACGGCTGTGTTTATTGAGGATATCAACGACATCAACATGAGATGTGTTTTTAAGAATGCTGAGAGGAGAAACAAAGCAAACGGCAATTTTTAAATCTGGTGACATGCGCACCTCAGAGACAGAAATTACCATATCTTTTAAGACATCATCGAGTAAAATACCACGCTGTAGTATATGAGATACTGCATGGCGCACTTGTTCTCCTACTCTTAGCTGCCGTTGTGATGGTCCTGCATTTTTCATCGAAGTCTTACCTTTGTTACAATCCCTCTTTCTTTGATTGCCTTAAAGGATAATAAAGAACGGAGGCATTGTGCATAAAATTCAATAACTTTTCTCATTTTACAGGGAGTAAAGTCGCTGGATTATTTTACAATGTGCGATTAATATGTTCGATGCGGAAAGTTTCAATAGTATCTCCTGTACGTATGTCGTCATAGTTTTCGAATGCTATTCCACATTCTTGACCACTTTGTACTTCATTGACTTCATCCTTGAAGCGTTTGAGTGTTTTAAGTTTTCCCTCATGAATGACAATATTATCGCGGATAAGGCGAACACCAGCTCCCCGTTCTATTTTACCGTCTGTAACGCGACAACCAGCAACTTTTCCAATTTTTGTGATGTTAAAGACTTCCAGAATTTCAGCATTTCCAAGGAAAGTCTCACGCTGTTCTGGTGAGAGTAATCCTGACATGGCAGCTTTTATATCGTCAACAAGATCGTAGATGATGTTATAATAGCGAATTTCAATTCCTTGTGTTTTAGCACAATCACGCGCTTGTTTATTGGCTCGAACATTAAAGCCAATCACAGCAGAGTTAGAAGCTTCAGCGAGAGAAATATCACTTTCAGTGATACCCCCAGCACCAGAATGTACAATACGTGCACGTACTTCTTCATTTCCTAGCTTTTCTAATGCTGAAGCGATTGCTTCAATTGATCCCTGCACATCTCCTTTAATAATAAGGGGAAATTCTTTAATGCCTGTGGTTTGTAATTTGGTCATCATCTGTTCAAGAGAACCGCGAGAACTCGTTTGTCGTGCTACAGCTTTATCACGTGCTAATCGCTGACGGTATTCAGCAATTTCGCGTGCTTTTGCTTCATGAGTGACAACGGCAAAACGGTCTCCAGCTTGCGGTGTTCCTTGCATACCTAAAATTTCAATAGGCGTAGAAGGAATTGCTTCTTTCACGTGACGACCATGGTCGTCGATCAAAGCACGCACACGACCCCATTCATTGCCGGCGACAATAATATCAGAAGGATGCAATGTTCCTTTTTGAACAAGAACTGTTGCAACAGATCCACGTCCTCTATCCAGTTTTGCTTCAATCACAACGCCCTCTGCGGTTCGTTGAGGATCGGCTTTCAGATCAAGAATTTCAGCTTGGAGGAGAATAGCTTCGAGAAGTTTATCAAGATTTTGACCAGTTTTAGCAGAAACTTCGACTTCTAAAGTTTCCCCACCCATGGTTTCAACAAACACTTCGTGTTGCAGAAGTTCTGTACGCACTTTTTGCGCGTCAGCAGCTGGTTTATCAATTTTGTTGATAGCAACAATAATCGGTACACCAGCTGCTTTGGCATGATTAATTGATTCAATTGTTTGTGGCATGACACTATCATCAGCAGCTACAACCAGAACGGCAATATCCGTAACACGAGCTCCACGAGCGCGCATAGCCGTGAAAGCAGCATGTCCAGGTGTATCAATAAAGGTAATCTTTTGACCATTTTGCTCCACTTGATAAGCGCCAATATGCTGTGTAATACCACCTGCTTCACCAGAAACAACATTTGCTTTTCGAATAGCATCAAGCAGAGAAGTTTTTCCGTGGTCGACATGGCCCATAATTGTTACGACCGGTGGGCGTTGCCGCACTTTTTGAGGATTATCAGCTATATTAAAAATGCCTTCTTCTACGTCAGATTCCAAAACACGTTTAACAGTATGACCGAATTCAACGGCAATGAGTTCAGCAACATCTGCATCAATAACATCGCCAGGTTTCATCATTTGTCCTTGTTTCATCAGAAATTTAATCACATCCACGGAGCGCTCAGTCATACGCTGCGCAAGCTCTTGAATAGTAATGGTTTCAGGAAGAACAACTTCGCGAGAAATTTTTTCCCTTGGCTCTTGGTTTTGTGCACGTTTAAATTTCTCTTGCCTACGACGCATTGCAGCCATTGAACGTCCACGTGCACTACCGTCTTCGTCTAAAGCGCTATTGAGGGTTAATTTTCCACGGCGTCGTTCATCAGCACCTTTTACAACTTTTGGTGCACGCACTTCTGATTTAACAGGGTTGGCGCGTCGGTTATGGCGCTCGTCTTCTTTATTGTCATCTGCTCTACGTTTTTCAATCACAGTTGTATTTTTAGGCGTGATAGGGATATTTATCGATTCGCTAAGAGAGTGAGCCGAGGTAAGAGATGGAGTCTGTACTGGTGAGCTTTCTTTTTCTTGATGTATTTCGGTTTCTTGAATTGATTGTCTCAAACTTTCTTCATGTTCTTTTGCACGTTTTGCTTCTTTTTCAGCTTGTTCACGCATTATTTTTTCTTGAATATGTGCTTCTTCTAACGCGCGAAGTCTTGCTTCCATTTCAGCAGATGAAAGATTACTTTTAGCAACGGTTTCATGAGGAATTACTTCTTCGAATCGTGGTTTAGAGCGTTGAGGAGCTACATGCGGCTTCGTAATTGGTTGTTGTATTTCAGCCTTTTCATCAGGTCGCGTAATTTTGCGCCGTTTGGTCTCGACAACCACAGCCTTTGTACGGCCATGGCTAAAATTTTGTTTGACCGTGCTCGTCTCTAGGACCGTCCGCTTTAGGGTTAGTGTCCTCTTGACTGTTGTTTTGTCATTATTATTTTCACTCATTGTACTTCCTTCACGGCTTGTACCGTCATCTCACCAAGCTTGATGTGCTTGCCATCACGATAGGCGAGCAGTTTGTGTATCGTTTTGAGAAATCCTTCGGCAGCTTTTGTATCTAATAAAGCCGCATGCATGACAGGATTAGCGCCAAAAGCCACCCGCATTTCATCACTTGTAAATAAAGATATGATTTTTATATTCCGATTTGTGTGTTGTTGCATTGTATAGATGGCTTGTGCAATTTTCCGTTTTCCCTCTTCTGTAGTTTCCTTAGCATGAAGTACGAGAATAGCTTGACCAGAGCGGATAGCTGCATCAACTTTTGTTGCTCCCATAACAATGGCACCTGCTTTTCTCGCCATGGAAAGGCTTGAAAGGGCAGATTTTAACAAAAGTGTATCAACAAGATGTGCAAGATCTGGCACAACCTCAACATCGGTTTTAAAACTTTTGTTAAAAGCTTTTTGTTTGATCGCTGCTTCAATGACAGAATGGTGAGCAGAGACCCAAACACCACGCCCAGGCAATGTGGCTTTAAGATCAGGAACAATTTGATTATTGGGACCGATAACAAAACGGATCAGCGTTTCTGCTGAAGCATTTTTTCTTGTCACAATGCAGGTCCGTTTATTCATTTAAAGTGTATCCACATTCAAATTATCTATTTTTTCATTTTTTGCAGAGTCTTCATTTTCTGCGGGAGTCTCTGTAACAAGATCGATTTTGTCTATCCAACCTGCTTGTACACGTGCAGCTAAAACCATGGCTTCTGCATCAGCACGTGTAATATCAAATGGGGTCAGTATACCAGAAAAATTTTGTGTTTGACCTTCCTTACGTTCTTTCCAGCCCGCCAAATCATCAACTGCATAGCCAGCAAAGTCTTCTATTGTTTTTACACCATCTTCACCAACAGCAACTAACATAGCACTTGTTATTCCAGGCAATGCTCGTAATTCATCAGAAACACCGAGTTTTTTGCGCTTTTCATCAAGCTCTTTTTCTTTATGTTCGAGATATTCACGCGCGCGGTTTTGGATTTCAGCAGCAGTTTCATGATCAAAACCATCAATGGAAGCAATTTCTTCGAGATCGATATAGGCAATTTCCTCAATGGAAGAAAAACCTTCTGATGCCATAACTTGGCCTATCATTTCGTCAACATCTAAAGATTCCATAAATAGTTTGCTGCGTTCGATAAATTCTTTTTGACGATTTTCAGATTCTTCCTGTTCCGTTAAAATATCAATATTCCATCCTGTTAATTGTGAAGCTAAACGAACATTTTGTCCACGCCGTCCAATAGCAAGGCTGAGTTGGTCATCAGGGACAATGACTTCGATACGTTCTGCATCTTCATCGAGAACAACTTTAGAAACTTCAGCGGGTTGTAACGCATTGACGATAAATGTTGCGGCATCAGGAGACCAAGGAATAATATCAATTTTTTCCCCCTGTAATTCTGCAACAACAGCCTGTACGCGACTTCCTCGCATTCCAACACATGCACCAACAGGATCAATGGAACCATCGCGCGAAACAACAGCAATTTTAGCACGTGAACCAGGATCACGTGCAACGGATTTAATTTCTATAATACCATCGTAGATTTCTGGTACTTCCATGGTAAAAAGTTTTACCATAAATTGAGGATGTGTGCGTGAAAGGAAAATTTGCGGACCACGTGATTCACGGTGCACGTCACTGACATAGGCACGAATACGGTCGCCATAGCGAAAGGATTCACGTGGAATTAATTCATCACGGCGTACGATAGCTTCACCACGTCCTAGATCAACGATAACATTGCCATATTCCACACGTTTTACTGCACCAGAAATAATCTCACCAATTTTATTTTTAAATTCTTCGTATTGTTGGTCACGTTCTGCATCGCGTACTCTTTGTACAATAACCTGTTTAGCAGATTGCGCTGCGATACGTCCAAAGTCCATAGGAGGTAAAAGATCAGCAAAAAAATCACCAATTTTTGCGTCTGCTTGGCGTTTAAGGGCATCCGATAGAGTAATTTCAGTTGTATAATCTTCAACGACATCAACAATTTTAAGCAGGCGTTGTAATTTAATTTCACCTGTTTTGGAATTGATTTCGGCGCGAATATTAGTTTCTTGACCATACCGAGAACGTGCTGCTTTCTGAATAGCATCGGCCATTGCAGAAATGACAATGTCACGATCAATTGATTTTTCACGTGCAACAGCGTCTGCAATTTGCAGAATTTCAAGCCTGTTAGCGCTTGTAGCCATCAATTTTCTCCTTCTTTGTGCCACATTACGGGCATCTCCCAGTGATATCAATTCTTATAATTTGACGTTTGTTTTGAGATGTTAAGATTATCTTCGGGAATGAGTTGTTTATTTAAATCTTTATTTTTTTTCAACGCGTCGCGAATAAGTTCATCAGTAAGCACCAAATGCGCATTTGTGATATCACAAAAGGGAATAAAGGTGTACATAGTTTCTCCATAAGCGGCTTTATCGGTGTTTAAAGTAAATCCATCTTGCGTGATATTTGTAAGCGTTCCCCGAAATTTTTGGCGCCCATCAATTGTTATTTTGGTTTCAATTTTTGCAATATGCCCTTGCCACTGAAAAAAGTCAGACTTTCTTACCAATGGGCGATCAATGCCAGGAGATGAAATTTCTAAATGATATTTGCGTTCAATAACATTTTGTACATCAAGAAGGGGCGAAACAGTTCGACTAACAGTTTCACAATCTTCTACAGTCATAGAGCCATCAGCACGTTCAACCATAATCTGAAGTGTTAAACCATTTAAACCAAGAAGCTTTATGCGAACTAAACGAAAACCCAAAGGCTTAAGCAATGGTATGATAAGAACGGCAACGCGCGCTTCGATGCCATCTTCTTCAAATAGGCGTGGTTCGTCAAGATTGCTTATTTTTTCAGCTTCGTTCATATGTTTTATCCAAGTCATTTTCATCAATTTTATGATATTAAAAAAGAGCGGGCTAAAGACCCACTCTTCATCATAAGACCAAGAATTTAGTTACTGATACTCTTAAATTCAAAATTTTTCAAGTTATTTTAAAGAAAAGCATTTTATCGACTATTTCTTGATAAAAGTAAGATATGCTGGTGTCCGTCCTTCACGTAGAGCTTTTGCTTCATAACGTGTACTTATCCATAGCGGATAAGGGGTTTTCCAGTCCTTAGGGTTTTCTGCTTCCCACTCAAAGCTGCTATGCAGTGCACAATAGTAGAGGGTCCAGTTTACATAACTCTCTATATCGCTAGCAAAGCGGAATTTTTTACCGGCTTTAAGAACGCGAGCAAAACGGTTAAGATTTTTTATGTTGATAAAACGTCGTTTCCAATGTTTCTTTTTAGGCCACGGATCAGGATAAAAGATATCTATTCCGTCAAGTGATGCATCTGGAAGCCAATCAAGGAGTTGAGAGGCGTCATTATCATAAAGCCGAATATGGCTTTGATATTTTTTGTGCTGTTCAAGAGACATTAACATTTTTGCCATGCCATTAATAAAGGGCTCGATGCCAATAAAACCAGTTTGTGGAAAATATTCCATTTCATGGAGCAAATGTTCACCTCCACCAAAACCAATTTCAAGCCGAACTTCTCTTACTTTATTGGGAAATAAGCATGTTAAGTCTAAGGGTGGTAGGGTATTTAAATCAATGTTAAGAGTTGGGAGAAGCATTTTTATACGCGCAAGTTGATTGTTTCGTAGCCGTTTTCCTTGTCGACGACCAAAAAAGGCTTCACACGTACGTGTATTGTGGTTCATCATGGTTTTATCAATGTTTGAAGTGTTTTAATCAGATCAGTTTTTTCCCATGAAAACGAACCATCACATTTTGGTTTGCGTCCAAAATGACCATAGGCAGCTGTTTTCGTATAAATCGGTTTATTGAGGTCAAGATGTTTGCGAATGCCAGTTGGTGAAAGGTCCATTATTTTGCGAATGGCTGCTTCAAGAATTTTTTCATCGACTTTTCCTGTTCCATGGAGGTTAAGATAAATAGATAAGGGTTGCGCAATGCCAATTGCATAAGAGAGTTGAATGGTGCACCTTTCTGCTAAACCAGCGGCAACAATATTTTTAGCTAAATAGCGTGCGGCATAAGCTGCGGAACGATCAACTTTTGTCGTATCTTTGCCTGAAAAAGCGCCACCACCATGGGGGGCTGCACCTCCATAAGTGTCAACGATAATTTTACGTCCTGTTAGTCCTGCATCACTTTGAGGACCACCAATAACAAATTTTCCAGTTGGGTTTATGTACCAACGGCATTGATCAGAAATAGTAATATCATGTAAAGCTTGACGAATATAAGGCTCAACCACTGTACGGACTTTATGAGAATCCCAACTTTCATCTAAATGTTGTGTTGAAAGAACAATGGACGTTACTTCTATAGGCTTTCCATTTTTATACCGTATTGTTATTTGGCTTTTGGCATCTGGCCCTAATTTAGCAATTTCCCCTTCTTTTTTATGGCGGGCTGCGGCGAGAAGTTTTAAAATCTTATGGGCATAATAAATCGGTGCAGGCATGAGATCAGGTGTTTCACGGCAAGCATATCCGAACATGATGCCCTGATCACCTGCGCCTTCTTCGCCATTGCGATCCGTAGCGTTATCAACTCCGCGTGCAATGTCAGTTGATTGAGGGCGTAAAAGGACATCAATTTTAACAGTTTTCCAATGAAAACCTACTTGTTCATAACCAATTGCACGAATAGCACGACGCGCTACTGCGCGAAAACGAGTAGGATTAATGCGCGGAAAGCCAGTTTCATCGTAAATAAATTCTCTATTTTTATTTCTTTTTAAGAGTGTGTCGGGAACACGCACTTCACCAGCGATAACGACACGGTTTACACTGACGAGTGTTTCACAAGCGACTCGTACTAACCATGGATCAGTACCGGTTTTTTGAGCTTCTTTATAAATCATATCAACGATTTCATCGGAAATACGATCGCAAATTTTATCAGGATGTCCTTCCGATACCGATTCACTTGTAAAAAGATAATCTTGATGCGGCATAGGAACCCCTTCAAAAAAGAAAACCAACAGTTGATTATATTAATTGTCTATTAAAATTGCTTCTATTTGCCAATCCCATGGCAAATCGTCAATGCTGATTTATGAGATGATTGAGAGAAAGATGTAATTTATTTTATAGTTTATTTGTCATATCTTCTTCAGAAAGTGCTTTTGCCAAGTCAATGATTTTTCGACGCACCTTAGCATCGGATATGTTAGTAAAAGCACGCATAAGCTGGATTCCTTCATTGCTGGAGCAAAAGTCCATAAAATCATTATCGCTTTCAGCAAAACCTTCTAAAGGTTGCGTATTAATGCCTTTATCAAAAAAATAAGAAACAGGAACATCCATAATTTCTGCAATTGCTTGAAGACGACTTGCACCAATACGGTTTGTACCTTTTTCATATTTTTGGATTTGCTGAAAAGTTACGCCTAGTTTTTCACCTAGTTTTTCTTGGGTCATCCCTAAAATGTTACGACGTAAACGAATACGGGTTCCAACATAGATATCTATAGGATCAGGTTTTTTTCTAGTCTCGGTCATAATGCAACTCTTTAATTTCCAGCACTCTGCTTCTAAACCAACATCAGATTTATTCGAGGTTGGTTTATCATATAATTAAAATAATATGTAACACTTTTTCCCAATATTACTGGTACACGCAATGTAATACCGTATATGGGTATCTGATCATTTAAGCTGTTTTGTAAAACCAAAACCAATGCCGCGCAATAGCATAATAATGAATAAGATGAAAGTAGAGAATATTCTGTATTCATTGCTTCCTATGGGTGTAATCGGTGATGGGATTGGTGAATCAATAACGCCAACAGCATTTTGCTGGAGAGCTACAACGATTCGTCCATAAGAATCAATAACAGCCGATATTCCATTATTAGCTGCCCGTATGAGAGGGATTCCTAATTCAACGGCACGAAGCTGTGCTTGCTGAAGATGTTGATGTGGGCCGGGTGTTACACCAAACCACGCATCATTTGTAACATTAATAATTGCTTGAGGCTGGGAGCCTTTAAAAGTCATTTCATTGGGAAATATTACTTCATAACAAATTAATGGAAGATAAGAAAACCCATTTGGCATCATGACAGTTTTGCGTACATCTGCAGCACTATATCCACCAATAGTATCAGCAAGGGCACGCAATCCAATTTTTTCCAATAAATTTTTATAGGGAAGATATTCGCCAAAAGGAACTAGGTGAAGTTTATCTGAAGCGCTTAAAATATCACCTTTATTGTTAATGACTGCAATTGTATTAAAATATTGTGTTTTCGCATTGAGAAAATCGTAATTGACACGTATAGCACCAATAATAGCCCACTGTTTGGGTTTAAGAAGAGAGGCAATGCGCATTGCGATAGCAGGTGAATCATTGAGAATATAGGGAATTGATGCTTCAGGCCATACGATAAAGTCAGGTTCTGGATTTTGATCAGCAGTTGGTGTTGTACTAAGATTCATATGAGCTGCTAAGATAGTTTCCGGTATCGTATCGTTCAATTTGACGTCTTGCTTAATAGAAGGTTGAACAATGCGTACCCAATGATTACTTTTCTGGTAATCAGTGGTGTTAGGTGCGGTATTGAGGCGATAAAATCCAAAACCACTGTGAATTACTATAAGTGATAGGCAAAGAAAAAGCGCGTTTTTCTTTTTTTCGTTCGTTAATAAAACAGTGGGTAAACTATAGACTAAAACAGCAAGAATATTCATTCCGTAAAGCCCTACAATTGCATCTAATTGCATGAGCATAGGGGTTGGCATAGCTGTATAACCAAGGGCATTCCATGGAAATCCTGTGAATAGGATAGCGCGCAACCATTCTGCCAGTCCTAGCGCAAAAGCCAAAACAAAAAAACGTGCTATTCCTTTTGTCCATAACAAACCGACAATAAAACCAGCAAAAAACCAATAAAGGGAAAGATAGAGAGGAGGACCCAAAATGGCAAATGGCACTGCCCAGCCAAAAGTAGCTGGATCTGTCAACAAAGCATTGCACAACCACCAAAGGCTGCAAATAAAATAACCGAAGCCAAAGGTTCCACAACTGAGAGCATAGGTCAGAAAGCGCTTTTTATTGTTTTGGATGGCACATATTGAGTCAAGTAAAATAATAAAGATGGGGAAAGTCAAAAAGCAGAGAGGTGTTAAATAAAAGGGTGGAAGTGCAAAAGAAGTAAAAGAACCACAAAGAAACATCCATATTTGTCGCTTCCAGCCGGTAATAGAAAACAAAAAAAGTGTAAAATTGCTTAAAAATGTTTGACTATTCTTTAGGGATGGCATTGTTCTCAAACTTCTCATTTTCTGGAATGCGAAAAATGCGCAACCGCTTAATTCGACGTTTATCTGCTTCTAAAATACGAAATCGATAACCAGGCACTGCTTCAACGATTTCACCTTTTGCAGGAATACGATCAAGTATGGAGACAATCAAACCACCAATGGTATCGACTTCATCACCATATTCGCCTACGGAAAAATCAGGACCAAGAGCTTTTTCCACATCTTCTAGTTCAGTTTTTGCGTCAACAAGCCATTTATTATTGGGTTCGCGCACAATAGCATTGTCAACATTATCATGTTCATCTTCGATATCGCCAACAACTAATTCGACGATATCTTCCATAGAAACTAAACCGTCTGTGCCACCATGTTCATCAATAACCAAAGCCATCTGGGTTCGTGTTGTTTGCATACGTGTAAGTAATTTGCTTGCTAGCATGGAACTAGGGACAAAAAGAACTGTTCGAATCAGGTCCAATTCACCGATTGGGGTACGCAAATCCATATGGTTTAACTGGGGTGAATAGGATTTTTGCTCTGTGTGGGGTGAGTTGATAATAAAACGAGTTATATAATTAAGGATATCGCGAATATGGATCATTCCTCGCGGATCATCTAAAGTTTCAGCATAAACAGGTACGCGAGAATGACCAATTTTTGCAAAACATTTCAGTGCTTCCCCAAGAGGGGTGTTTATTTCCAATGCTTCTATTTCAGAGCGTGGAATCATAACATCATCAACCCGTGCTTCACGCAGACGTAAGATATTATGTAGCATAGTACGTTCTTCAGGGGAGAAGAGGGTTGTGTCTTTTTCATTGTTAGCGGTGAGTGCAACGGTAAGGTCATCACGCAACGACGTATAATTGCGTCCACGTAAAAACGAAAACAAATGATTTATCAGGGAGTATTTTTCCGTATGATTCGCCTGCCGAGAAGGGTTTTCTTCAATATTAGAAGATGCTTGACCGTTATTTTGTGCATTTATTTTGTTTGCCATGATTTTAAAATCTTCTAAACTTTACTTTATATAATAGAGGCATAAGAGGCTATAATTTTTTATAATAGTGATATTGATTTAAAAATTTAATTTTTATCATTTTAAGCCAATTCAGTATAGGGATCTTTTATGAAAAGCTTTTGAAGAATTTCCCTTTCAAGCTTTTCCATTTGATAAGCTTCCTCGTCTGTTTCATGATTATAGCCAAGAAGATGAAGGACGCCATGAACAATCATATGCGTCAAATGATCCTGAAATAATTTTCCTTCTGCCGATGCTTCAAGTGCAACAGTTTCTCGCGCAATAATGATATCACCGAGCATAACTCTGGGAGTTTGTCCAACTTTAAGTGGAAAAGCAGGAAAGGATAATACATTGGTGGGTTCGTTTTTATTGCGCCATTGCGCATTGATCTGCGCCATATGTTTATCATCCGTAAAAAGCAGACTGACTTCGCTTACAACATTTTCTAATGAAACGTGATGCATCGTCGTTGTGAGTGCTTTTTCGGTGATATCATAAAGTACTTTCTCATCATACCACCCAGAGTTTTCAATAGTTATATCAATGGTAATCATGACAAATAGAATTTATTTTTTTGATGAAAGATTGGAGGATGGCATTTTTTTCATTTGTAGAGCAGAATCATGATCATAAGCACGGACGATAGCGGCAACAAGGGGATGGCGCACAACATCTTTTTCATCAAAACGAATGATTGCAATATTTTCTACATGGGAAAGAATACGTATCGCTTCGATTAAACCTGATTTTTGTCCTGTAGGCAAATCAATTTGACTTACGTCACCGGTTACGATCATACGTGTTCCTTCCCCAAGTCGTGTGAGGAACATTTTCATTTGCATGGGTGTAGTATTTTGTGCCTCATCAAGAATGACAGCTGCATGGGCAAGTGTTCGCCCACGCATGAAAGCAAGAGGGGCAATTTCTATAACGCCAGAAGCTAAAATGCGCTCGACTTTTTCAACGGGGATCATGTCGTAAAGGGCGTCATAAAGTGGACGTAAATACGGATCGACTTTTTCTTTGAGATCACCGGGAAGAAAGCCAAGATGCTCTCCAGCTTCAACGGCGGGACGTGACAGAACAATTCGTTCAATGATACCACGCTCTAAAAGCATTGCAGCATGTGCAACAGCAAGATATGTTTTGCCCGTTCCTGCTGGCCCTACACCAAAAACAAGTTCATTGCGCTCCATCGCACACATATAGGCATCTTGTGTTGGGGTTCGGGCATGGATTGTTTTTTTATGGGTACTTAATTGCGCGAGAATACGTTTTTTTGCAGGTTTAGTTATTGTTGGGGCTCCTTGCTGTTCCTGTAGAAAATCTGCCATGGCAATAGCTCCTTGTGTATCTGATAAAGTGAGCTCTTGATGTGTTTTGGCGCGTTCATAAAGCTGCTGTAACACGTATTGTGCGCGTTTTATAGCAGCAAAATTTCCACAAATTAAAACTTCATTACCACGTGGATGAATGCTAAGTTCAAGTTTTTGTTCGATATAAGCAAGATTTTCGTCGAGTTTACCAAAAACTGTTTTTACATATTGATTATTTTCAAAAATCAAAACAACATGACTAACGTCTGATGCGCTTGTTTTTTCCAAGACACCAGTATTTTCAGGGTAAACATTTGCCTTTTCTTTAATATGTTTTACTCTTTCGGTTGAAGCTTTCAACCTATTCTCCCATATTCATATAAGTGTCGCACACTTCTTAAGTAAACTTTACAAAAGATAATATATCTTTTGTAGAGCGCAAGCTTTAGATGTAATCATTTTCTTCAAAAATAAAAGAGCTACTTAAAATTTAATGTCTTGAACGACGCATGAAAGATATGTTTATATATTTGCCATTTCACCAACAAAACTGTTTGAACTCACATTTTTAATGTGAATTGTCATGATGGTGCCCATAGAAGCTTGTGTATCTACGACAACAGGTAAAAGCCAAGGTGAACGACCTACCATTTGCCCCGAGTAACGCCCAGCTTTTTCAATGAGAACATCAGTTACTTCACCAACTTTAGAACGCAAAAATGCGTTTTGCTGCTCAAGAAGAAGAACTTGTAAGTGTTGAAGACGAGCATCCTTTACAGTTTCATCAACATGATTTTTCATTGTTGCTCCAACTGTTCCAGGACGAGGTGAATACTTGAAAGAATAGGCTGAACTGTATTGCACTTGTTTAATAAGTTTAATGGTTTCTTCAAAGTCTTCATCTGTTTCCCCTGGAAATCCTACAATAAAATCGCCTGAAAAAGCAATATCAGGTCGTGCAGTTCGAATTTTCTCGATAAGCTGAAGATAATGAATACTTTTATGTTGACGGTTCATTGCTTTTAAGATGCGATCTGAACCTGACTGGACAGGAAGATGCAGGTAAGGCATTAATATGTCAAGATCTCGATGTGCCGCAATAAGGCTCTCATCCATATCTCGTGGGTGGCTGGTTGTATAACGTAGGCGCTTTAAACCATCCAGTTTGGCAAGATGATAGAGAAGATCACCAAGACGCCAAGTTTTTCCATGAGCACTTTGTCCATGCCAACCGTTTACATTTTGTCCTAAAAGTGTAATCTCTTTGACACCAGCTTCAATGAGTTGGCGTGCTTCCTCAGTAATTTGCTCAACAGGTCGTGATATTTCGGCACCACGTGTGTAGGGAACAACACAAAAAGTGCAAAATTTGTCACAGCCTTCCTGCACTGTTAAAAATGCACTAACACCCCGTTTTCTTACAGCACGTTTATTGTGAGGTGGTAAATGAGCAAATTTATCTTCTACAGCATAGTCTGTTTCGATAACTTTTTTGCCTTGTTTGGCTTTTTCTAACAAGTCTGGTAAGCGGTGATACATTTGCGGACCAATGATGAGATCCACGGTTGGAGCACGACGCAAAATTTCGCTTCCCTCAGCTTGTGCAACACAACCAGTTACACCGACCATTAGGGGCTTATCAGGTGCTCGTTCTTGACGTATCACGCGCAAACGACCAAGATCAGAATAGAGTTTTTCTGCTGCTTTTTCACGAATATGACAGGTATTAACAAGAATAAGGTCAGCGTCATCAGGTGTTTGTGTCGTAATATAGCCCTGTGAACTGAGACTATCAGTCATTCGTTGGCTGTCATAAACATTCATTTGACACCCATAGGTTTTGATAAAAACCTTTTTAGGAGCAACAGGGAGCTTATCTTTAGAATTTACTTTATTCATAACGCATGTCTAAATGTTTTTTACGCAAATCTCAATCTGTTGTTTGCTTAAAAGTTTTTTGCATAACGATTGCATTTGTGCGACTGTTTTTTGATGGGTAGTAGGCAGGGCGTTTAGCAATTTTTTGAAATTGGAAACGCTGATAAAGATTCAAGGCAGAAAGATTCGTCTCTTCTACTTCTAAGAAAAGTTTTATAGCACATTCATGGTGAAGATAGCGTAATGTGCTGTCTATAAGCAAAGTGCCAATTCCTTGTCGACGAAAATGAGGGTGAACAGCAATTGTGATGATTTCTGCTTCATCAAGAATGAGGCGGCAGAGGCAAAATCCTACGATTTGATCTGGTTGACCAATAAGGGAGGCTTTGTATCCAAAGATAGAGTGATCTGTTAAGAAATTATCAAAGGCTTGTTTTTCCCAAGAAGGGAAAAAACAGGACTGGTGAATTTTATGAAAGGAAGCACTATCATTCGCTTGTAGCGGAGCAATCCAAAAATGTTTTTTTGTCAATGAAAATTCGGACATTATTTTTTTCGTGGTAAAGCAAAACCGGTTTGTTGTTTTACATCAGCATTGCGTAAATAGAGTGGGCAGGGCGGATTTTGTGGCTGTTTGTTTGCAGCAAGATAAGCATAGCTTACAATATCAGCTGCCTTGCAGAGAATTGAGCCTCGCACGATTTTTCTATTTACCTTATTGTTTTTAATGTACAGTTCAATAATATCAGCTGCTGGACCAGTTAATCTCGTTGGTTGGGGTAAATCTTCGATAATATTTTCAATTGTTTTTAATCCAGGTAGCCCTAAAGGTGTGAGATCTTCATTGAAGTTTTGATGGTAGAACATGTCTCTTCCGGCTTCAATAACAACAGTGATTGCTATTGCTGATATAGTATTTTTATTGGTTATTGTCTGTGCTGCCAATGCTTCAAGTGCGCTTACTCCAACAGCTGGTATTTCTAGTGCTAAAGCCAAAGCTCTCGCTGTTGAAACACCGACACGCACACCAGTAAACGATCCAGGTCCAATATTAACAGCAATACGATCAACTTGATCAAGAGTAATATTAGCTTGGTCAGTTATTTGTGCAATGTGTCCAATGAGTTTTTCGGCATGCCCTTTATTCATGCGTTCGCTGATCTGCGCAATGACAAATTTATGACGAATGAGTGCAACAGCACAATAAATTGAAGCAGTATCTATGGCAAGTATAAGCATAATATTTTAGTCGAATAATATGATAAGCAAAAGGTCTGCTGTGTTTTCTAGTCTTTTTTATTGGATACAATGGGTGTTGATCTAATCCTTATTGTATCCTGTTACAACACATAGTAAACAAAAACAATTTCAAAGGAAAAGATTATAAAACCGCATTTGTTTTTCTCAATAAGAGCATATTCATAAACCTTTTGTAAAAGTTTAATTTTTGTGAAAGCAGAAGAAAATAAAAAAACCAGCATTTTTATATCACACTGCTTGCTTGCAAGCAATTGCACGCTGAAAAGCTCGTTGAATAAGAAATTGAACGGTTGCTATTACTATTAATATCAAAGCGCATTCGTTCTTTTATATAAAATGACAAAGGAATCCTTTTGCAATCTTAACCTAATTTTATAAAAAGATTGCTTCAGTGTCCATAAACACTTTTAGAGGTGTTTGCAAGCTCTGTTAAAAAAGAAAAAGTATTTTAAAGTTCTATTTCAAAAACTTATGTGATTCATACCACTTAATTGTATCATGATAAGGCTGCAAGCGCCGAGGATAAGTAGGGAACAAGTCGAAGACAAAATGACACGCCATCCTGCTTTTTTTA
Source organism: Bartonella sp. DB5-6 (assembly GCF_000278115.1). GTDB lineage: Bacteria > Pseudomonadota > Alphaproteobacteria > Rhizobiales > Rhizobiaceae > Bartonella > Bartonella refiksaydamii. Next base: position 40,919 of record NZ_JH725114.1, on the reverse strand, counting down.
ATGAGAGGATATCAACACCTAATCCTAATGCAGCCATTGAAATGACAGTCAACAACTGAGCAATCAGTTTGATGGGATTGATAGCTTTTTCAGGGATAAGACCACTTGAGCGAATAAGCATCATGATAATAAAACCAATAATAAACCATGGGACGAGGGTGTGTAGACGTAAGCGTGTTTGTGCTGATCGATTATAGATGATTGACAGAGTAAAAATAAGAGGACCTAACATTAAAACTCGCACTAGTTTAACAACGGTTGCAATTTGTACACTTACAAAAGAGATAGATGCTGTTGCTGCCAAAACTTGTGGTACAGCATAAACAACCATGCCGGCAAGTACACCGTATTGGCTAAAGGACAAATTCAGAAGTGGATGTAAAAAGGGTAGAAATAGAATAATTAGAATTCCTAAAAGAGCAGTGAAAGCAATTGATGCAGCTACGTCGTCATGTTTTGCTTTAATGACAGGTGCAACGGCGACAATGGCTGAATTGCCACAAATAGCATTTCCACAAGCAACCAGCATTGCTAAATGTGTAGAAAGCCCAAAAAGTCGGCCAATGGTGAAACTGATGATAATTGTTACAGATATAACGAATATGATGCTAGCAAGCAAATTCCAACCAGTGGAAAGAACTGCGTTAATGCTAATGCTTGCTCCTAAAAGAACAATAGCAATTTCGAGAAGTGTTTTTGCACAAAAGGTGATGCCTTTTTGAAAATATATTGGCAAAGTAAAACAACTACGGGCAATAGATCCTAAGAGAATTGCCAAAACAAGGCTTTCAAACCACGCTTCTGCGAAAAGCTGTTTTTCTATAACTTCTAAGCCATATGCTAAGGCTGATATGAGTAAACATACTAGAATACCAGGACCAAAGTTATTTAAAAGTGAGAGATTTCTCTGTATCATTTTAATATTGCCCCCTAAAAAATGATAGTAAATAAAGAGAGAGAACAGGTAAAAAAAGTTTTAGAGATTTGTTCTCGCTTGTAAAGCTGCTGCTAAAGTTCCATCATCAAGATAATCGAGTTCGCCTCCCACTGGCACCCCATGGGCAAGCCGAGTAATTTTAACGGAGAAGTTAGAGAGCTGGTCAGTGATGTAGTGAGCAGTTGTTTGTCCTTCAACAGTAGCATTAACCGCTAAAATAATCTCCGTAATCGAGTTTTCTACAACGCGCTGGATTAAGGGAGCGATTTTGAGTTCGTCAGGACCTATTCCATCTAAGGGAGAGAGACGTCCACCCAATACATGATAACGTGCTGCTAAAATTTTTGCGCGTTCAAGAGCCCACAAATCAGCAATATCTTCAACAACAATAATTGTTGTATCATCGCGGCGTGGATCTGTACAAATTGAACAAGGGTCAATTGTATCTACATTTCCGCAAACAGAACAGATGCAGACTTTGTCTACTGCTGTTTGTATTGCTGCCCCTAAAGGTTCCAACAATGTTTCTTTTTTTTTGATAAGGTGAAGAGCAGCACGGCGTGCCGAACGCGGTCCAAGACCTGGTATCCGCGCTAAAAGCTGAATAAGACGCTCAATTTCAGGTCCTGCAATGTGTTTAGACATATTATTGTTCCAAGGGATTAAATAAAATCCGGTTCATTAAAACGGGAGTTTGAAACCTGATGGCAGTGGTAACCCTGCTGTTATGTTTTTAGTTTTTTCTTCTATAGCTATTTCAATTTTTGTTTTAGCTTCATTGTAGGCTGCCATAATCAGATCTTCAAGAATTTCAACTTCCTCAGGACTGAGTAATGAAGAATCAATTTTAATTTCTGTTATGATATTTTTGCCGTTTAAGGTGATGTTGACCAGACCACCACCAGAAGTACCCGTCACTTGTAGATTTGCTACTTCTTCTTGAATTTTCTGCATTTTCTCTTGCATTTCTTTGGCTTTTTTCATCATGCTCATCATGTCACGCATAGAAAGGAGTATCCTTATTCATCGTTGATATTATTTTCATTTTCAAAAATCTCGATATTTTTAAAAGTATCAGGAGATAAATCAAGATCTGTTTCTTGTTTATTTAGGCGGATATCGACAATTTTTGCTTCTGGAAAATGATTGAGGATTTTTGCGATATCAGGATCTGCCTCTGCATTGGAAAAAAGCTTCTTTTGGATAGCTACATTTTCTTCTTGTAAAGTTGGCCCTCCTCCTTCATTGACGAGAGTTATAGTCCAACGTTGCCCAGTCCATTGGGAAAGCATTTTTTCTATATCGCGCGCAAATAAAAGTGGAGCACCTTCAGCAAGTCTCAAAGTAATATGTCCCGGTTCAAAAGAAACAGGATGAACAAATTCTTTAATAAGAAGCTTGAAAGGAATATCATTATATTTTTCAGCTAATTCAACAATATCACGCAAAGAATTAATAACCACGGTTTGAGGTTCAATAATTTTTTTTACTGTTTGCGTGGGGGGATGCGGTAAATTTGCAATATTTTCAGAAAGATCAACAGATTGAGAAGTTTCAAGAGTTTCTGTTATTTTAGAGGTTTTAGTGCTTTCCAGAGTTTGAATTTTGACTGAATCTTTTGATTGTAAGGAACGGTCTACTTGGTTTTCCAAGAATGCTTTTAAATTTGATTGATTTGGTGACGTATTTGAAACATTCGGGGAAGAATGGGCATATACAGCTGTTACTCTTGCCGCATTGTTAGCATTTGTAGACTCTTGAGGAGAAGAATTTTGAACGGTTGTGAGTGGTATTTTTTCTTGACTAAGCTTTTTTAAAGCTTCATCAAGAGTTGGTAAATCAGCAGTGTGGGCAAGACGAATAAGTAACATTTCTGCTGCTTGAAGCGGACGTGCAGTTTGGCTAACTTCCTGTAAACCTTTGAGTAACATTTGCCAATTTCGGGATAAAACAGGGATGGAAAGTTTTTGTGAAAAATCTAAGCTTCTTAAACGTTCATCTTCAGTGAGTGAGAGATCTTCAGCTATCTCTGGAGTAAAACGTAAACGTGTAACCAGATGATTGAAATCAGCCAATTCTGTCAATATAGTGAGAGGATCAGCGCCTGCATCATATTGGCTGCGTAATTCATATAATGCATTTACAACATTACCCTTCATGATAAACTCAAAAAGATCAATAATACGCGCTTGGTCAGCTAAGCCTAACATCGCACGCACTGCAACAGCACTGATGTTGCCATAGCTATGCGCAATTGCCTGATCAAAAATAGATAGTGCATCACGTACAGAGCCTTCTGCAGCGCGGACAATCATGGAGAGTGCCTGCTCTTCCACTTCTACGTTTTCACGTTTTGCAATTTGGCGCAAATGCGCACTCAGAACTGTCGATTCAATACGCCGTAGGTCAAAACGCTGGCAACGCGAAAGAATCGTAATAGGAACTTTGCGGATTTCTGTCGTTGCAAAAATAAATTTTACATGCGCTGGTGGTTCTTCAAGTGTTTTCAATAAGCCATTAAATGCTTGTGTTGAAAGCATATGCACTTCATCAATAATATAAACTTTATAGCGTGCAGAAACAGGACGGTAACGTATTTGTTCAATAATTTCACGAATATCATCAATACCGGTATGCGAAGCCGCATCCATTTCTATAACATCGATATGACGTCCTTCAATGATTTGTGTACAATGTTCACCAAGTGTATTCAATACGGTTGTTGGTTGATCAATATCTTTTGTTTTGTAGTTGAGTGCACGTGCCAAAATACGCGCTGTTGTGGTTTTACCTACTCCGCGAATTCCTGTTAACATCCATGCTTGTGCAATGCGACCTGTTTCAAAAGCATTCGTAAGAGTACGCACCATAGCTTCTTGACCAATGAGGTCAGAGAAATTTTGAGGTCGATATTTGCGAGCAAGAACACGATAGGTCGTTTCTACCGGCATATTTTCCATCAACGATTCCAACTTTGAAGCTCTTTATACGTACATTTCAATAACACGAAAGCACAGATTAACACTGTACTCTAATATAAAAGGATTTTTTTTCAATCAACTTATTTTTTTAAGAACTGGCCAATTTGCTTAAAGACAGTCCAACCTCTTTATTTTCTACATGCACAATACTGCTCTGAAAATTAAAGATATTCCACTGAAAAACAACAAAATACGATTTATTCAACAAGAAAGGAGGTTGGTACGATGACCCGTACTAGAACTCGTTAGGGCTGCTTCTTTCCAGACCTGACCCGGTTGGCGAGCAGTTCGTCCACCACCAACCTCCCAAGCCCATATTGTCGATTTAAAATGAAAAATCAAGCTAAGAAACAAAAAATATGACAAGAACAATAAAGAATTTTTCCTTTAAACTTAACGTCTTGTACTACAGGTGACAAATAAGACGGGAATTCATCAATTTTTTTAGAGTGGCTTACCATATTTATTTGCTATGAACAAAATGCTTATTTTTCTGAAGTGGTTCAACGAATTATAGGAAGTTTGCAACAAAAAAGGAGGAGATAAAGCATGCGTGTTAATTTAATAAGCTGAAATTGGAAAATTAGGGGAAATATTGTTGCCAAATAGTATAACGTAATCCGTATTATATCGCTTTAAATGGTTGATTAATCTTTTAATAATTAAAGAAAAGATGAGTTTAATCTCTTTTTGAGTAAGGCCGAATGAATCTAGCCTAAAAAACAGTCCAGTTTCTAGCTCTAGCACGGCTAGAATAAAATTGAGTATAAGATTGTCAGTGAGCACTGTAGCAGCAATCTTACTGTTAATACGCTGTAATACCTCCACCGGTTTTATATTTTTGCTGTACTTAGCAGAATATAGAATCTGCTTGCAGGACTAGATGGAACTTGCGCATTATTTTTCTTCTGTGAGCATAGTTTATATATGGTACAGTTTAGAGCAAATCGTAATTTTTAGATGATCTAGCTACGAAGGAAAAAATCTATCTTTGTTTAGAAAATTAGCTCTAATTACCAAACACAGGATAATTGAGTTTACTGCAAAAAAAACACGCAATATCAGTCCCCTAATATCTAATTTTGCCATATGATATTGCCACTACGTATAGAGAAAAAACTCACGTAAAATCCAGCTTTGATTTTGAAAAAAATTTCCTAAGTGATTGGGCAGGGCTATGAAAATAGAAGTGAAATTAGAATTGTTACTAATAATCCCCTGTATCGCAATCTATCCCAATAATTCTTTTTTCAATAATGTTTTTAAAAATATAGATTCCTTCCGAAGGAAAACTGACAGCAAGAGATTTCATACCTTTAAGTGTAAATACTTTATTTTCTTTATCGTGTATTATCTTACCCTCATCGTCAGCAACAATTCTTAATTTGTTTAAGTCAGAAAGGGAAGAGTACGACAAAGTAAAAGATGTTTTTTGGGGGATAAATTCATTACAACTGTACTCAACACCTTGATGTACTATATCAGATGAACCAATGGTAACACTTTCATTTGGTGCAAAATCCCATTTTCTTTCACCAAATCCAGCAAATGCATTGCTGCAGCAAGCAAGGATATTCGCAGCTAATAATATCCGAGTAAAAAATTTTCCCATTTTATCATACCGTTTTATTCTAGGATACGATTAATCGTAAAACAATTTTCATAAATATAAAAGATTAAATTTAATTTAGAAATGCAGGGCTAGGCTGTTATTTTATCTTTATAAAAGCTATTTGCAGAATTACTCAAAGCCTGAATTCCTGAATGCACAGTTTTAGGTGCTCTATTGATAATTCAAGTTATCCTCTGACTTTATTGCGAAGATTTACAGTTATCCTTTTAAGATAAATTACCATAAAGAATTATTCATATTATCAATGATAATTTCTCTTATAGTACCCAGAAACAATTTGTGTTGTTTGTGTTTGCGTTATTTCATCGTGTTGCTTGGGGCTCCTTTGCTTTTTCAATACTCATTATGTGCAACTCCCTTGCGATTTATTGTTCATCACACGTCTAGTGTTCGGTCGTTTTTAGCTGGATAAATACCTATAATGCGGAATTCAGCAGAAAAAAAAGCTAGCTCTTCTAAGGCGAGTTGCATCATGGGATCTTCAGGATGTCCCTCAATATCAACGAAAAACTGTGTTGCATTAAAGTTTCCGCCAATTTGGTAGCTTTCTAATTTTGTCATATTGATACCATTTGTGGCAAATCCTCCCATAGTTTTATAAAGGGCAGCTGGGACATTGCGGACTCTAAAGAGAATGCTCGTGATGATCTTTTCACCATTTTGGGGTTTAGGCACATATTGTTGAGAAGGTGAAAGGATAACAAAACGGGTAATATTATGAGGGCTATCTTCAACGTTTTTTTCAAGAATATCAAGATCATAGAGATCTGCTGCAATCAAAGGAGCTAAAGCCGCTTGTGAACGCTTTGCATTTTTTTTAATAAATTTTGCGGCTCCAGCTGTATCAGCAGAAGTAACAGGTATCCAGCCATTGTTACGTATGATTTTACGGCATTGTGCAAGGGCATGTGCATGGCTGTGGACGGTTTTAATTTCGTCATGCGTGACACCGGGTAAAACCATTAGTTGAAAATGGATAGGCAAAAAATATTCACCAATGATATAAAGAGATGATTGTGGTAAAAGGTGATGAATATCCGCAACGCGGCCAGCAAGAGTATTTTCAATAGGAATCATAGCAAGATCAGCCTCTCCGCTTTCCACAAGGTTGAGTGCGTCTTCAAAAGTAGCAGAGGGTACAGCATCCATATTGGGAAACATATTGATGCATGCTGTATGAGAATTGGCTCCATATTCTCCTTGGAAAGAGATTTTATTGGTTTTTTTAAATGTTTTCATGCTAAAATTTCGCGTACTCTCTCAAGATCACGTTGTGTATCAACGCTTAAAGGAATAGAGTTGATTATTTCTACATCGATACACATATTATGCTCTAAAGCACGTAATTGTTCAAGTTTTTCGCGTTGTTCGAGCGCAGAGGGTTTGAACGTTACAAATCGTTCAAGCGCTTCACGTCGATAGGCATATATCCCAATATGATGGTAAAGAGGACCATCTCCATAAGGGGCTGTTGCGCGGGTAAAATAAAGAGCACGAAGGCGATTTTGAGAAAATGGTGTACCAACAATTTTGACAACATTGGGATCTGTTTTTTCATTTTCCTCGACGATTTTAGCGCCTAAAGTTGCAATATCAGTGGAGCTATTTTCTAAAGGTTGTAAAGCACTGATGATTTCACTAGGGGTTATTGTTGGCAGGTCACCTTGGACATTCAAAATAGCATTGTAGCGTCGTTCAGGATCAATATGGGTTAAAGCTTCATAAATGCGATCAGATCCAGATTTATGATGGCTACATGTCATGATACATTCATACCCGTAAGCCGTAACCGCTTTAGCGATATCGTTATGATCTGTTGCAACGATAGTACGTCCAAGTGCAGCTTTTTTTGCTTGTTCAGCAACGTGAACAATCATCGGCTTACCAACGATCTCAGCGAGAGCTTTTTGGGGGAGACGCGTTGAGTCCATACGAGCGGGAATAAGAATAATTGGTTCAAGAGTCATTTGCAAAATTCCAAAATTCCGTGTGTAATGCGTTTATAACGTTGTCTATTACAAGGAAAAAGCTTAAACTAAAAATAGTAATCAAAATATAAACATTTGAGTTTTTATGAATCGCTCGACAATTGCCTATTTTATTTTTGCTTGTCTATTTGTGCTGATTGTTTTGATGGGCATTTCCATATTCAACAATACAATTTATGATTATTCTACGTTAGTTCAACAGTTTCATACAGTTAAAAAGCACGATGTGGTTAAGGAGAAACAACAGGCGTCTGACAGTGTTTTGTCACTGAATGACCGCCTTCACCGAGGCAATCTTGAAAATGGGCGTAAAGTTTTTCGCCAATGTGCTATATGCCATACCTCTGGTCGTAATGAATCAGGGCGCGTTGGTCCGGAGCTTTGGGACATAGTGAACCGTCCTTTAGCGGCAGCACCAAATTTTTCTTACTCACGGGCTTTACGCACGAATTCTGATCAAAAATGGGATTTTATAACTTTGGATCGTTATCTGCAATCACCACGTAAAGCGTTTCCAGGAACAATTATGTCTTTTCGTGGAATCAAAAATGATCAAGACCGTGCTGATCTTTTGCTTTATTTACGCAGTCTATCCGATAATCCTGTTTCTTTAACGAATAATGATCATAAAAATAAAGACGACGAACCGAACTAAATTATGCCAAAAGGGTTCACTGGAGAAGGAGTGCGGTTGGTTTTTGTTTGTAGTTTTGGTTTCAAAGATTGACAAAGGGAATTGTTATTGACGTATCATCTAAAATTGACCCAATAAAATTGTATTGGAAGATAAAATAAAAAATAGTAACTTTTCTCCTCGACATTTTTTACTAATCGTACCGACACTATTTGGTATCTGAACAGTAACGTTTATCATCATCCAATTTATGCTTATGAGCCAACAACGGTGCTTGATGTAAGTACGCAAGCGTAGATTATTGCTCTTTTACGTCATTTACAACAAAAATATCATTTGGGGAGGGGTGTTTATGAGTCATAATTTGAAGGTCGTTAAAGTACTTGCACGTGAAGTAATTATCATACGCAAAGAGAAATAGTTAAGCATGGTTCTGCCGATTGTATTTTTCTCATTCCCAAAATTCTTATATGCAAGTCTTAATGGTTGCTGTATTAGCACTGGAATCTGATCGTTTATAAGTAACTATATTAAATTGCGCAGATAATCCATCATAAAGAAGGATTTTCCCCACTAAAGGTTCACCAATGTTTGTGATAAGTTTAATGACTTCCATTGCTTGTAGTGTGCCGATGACTCCAGGTAAAGCACCGATGATTCCAGTTTCAGCACATGACGAAGTAGCTCCAAGAGCTGGTGGTTTGGGGAATAAATCGCGATAGTGAGGATTGTTGTCTTTATAAGGCATGAGCACTGTTAGGGAGCCATCAAAACGTCTTACAGCGCCGCTTATTAAAGGTTTTGTACAGAGGGCTGCGTGATCAGCAAGTAGATAGCGCGTGGCAAAATTGTCACTGCCATCAACAATGATGTGGTAATCGTTGAGAAGTGCATCCACATTACTTTCTTTTAAGCGTAAATTGTGTTTTTCAACGGTAACATGGGGGTTAATTGCTTCTATAGTAGTTTTGGCGCTGTCGGTTTTTTTTTGATTGACCGCAGTTGTTTTGTGAATAACTTGACGTTGTAAATTGGAAAGCGAAACAATATCATCATCAACAATTCCGAGGGTACCAACGCCTGCGGCAGCCAAATAGGTGAGGACAGGAGCACCAAGACCACCTGCGCCAACAACAAGAACACGTGCAGCTTTCAATTTTTGTTGTCCCGCGCCACCAATTTCAGGCAAAATGATGTGGCGTGCATAGCGTTCGATTTCTTCATTACTTAATTTTGTATCAGCTTCTTGTGTCATAGGCTTCCTCTTGTCATAGTTCCTTTATTGTTTACAAAGTTTATGGCACATAGGCTAGTCCGCTTTCAGTTATAAGGAGGTTTTATTCATGAAAATTGCCATTCAGATGGATCATATTTCAACACTCCGGATTCAAGGAGATACAACATTTGCTCTTGCTTTAGCAGCGCAAGAACGCGGACACACTCTTTTTCATTATACACCAGATCGTTTATCTATGCGTGATGGTTGTGTGATTGCACGATTAGAGGCATTGACGGTGTATGATGATACTGAACACTATTACCAATTGGGGAGTCCTGTTCGCACCAAATTAATGGATATGGATGTGGTTCTTTTACGCCAAGATCCCCCCTTTGATCTCAATTATATCACTACGACTCATTTATTAGAGCGTATTCATCCCAAGACGCTTGTTGTGAATGATCCAGCATGGGTGCGCAATAGTCCAGAAAAGATTTTTGTTACTGAATTTGCTGATTTGATGCCAGAAACATTAATTACGAAGGATATTGAAGAAATAACAGCCTTTAGAGCTACATTTGGAGACATTATTGTGAAGCCACTCTATGGCAACGGGGGGGCAGGTGTTTTTCATTTGAAGCAGGATGATCGCAATTTGGCATCGTTGTTAGAAATGTTTGCCCAAAGTTACCGCGAACCTTTTATTGTTCAACGTTATTTAGGTGCAGTACGAAAAGGGGATAAACGGATTATTTTGCTTGATGGCATGCCTGTTGGAGCGATTAATCGGATTGCTGCGGAAACAGATGTTCGCTCTAATATGCATGTTGGAGGTCGCGCGGAAAATATTGATTTAACAAAACGTGATTATGAGATTTGTAAACGCATTGGTTCAATTTTGCGGGAACGTGGTCTTCTTCTTGTAGGCATTGATGTGATCGGAGATTATATAACAGAAATTAATGTTACGTCTCCTACTGGGATTCGTGAAATTAAACATTTTTCAGGTACGGATATTGCTCATCTGTTCTGGGATGTTATTGAATTCAAACGTTCCAATTAAATTTGTTTTAGAAGGAAATAATATGGTTTTGTCAGAAAAATTATAAATGTTGCTTTTTTTATATTTGTTATGTTGCAAATGTGAATTACATTTAAATCATTAATGCAAGCAAGAGGCTTTGATTCACATTTTAAGGAGCGCAGGGATGAAGACAGTGTTATCAGTCGGAGTAGGACTATTTTTTGCACTTGTGTTGACAAGTATGGGAAAAGCGCGTGATCAAATTCAGATTACTGGTTCATCTACAGTTTTACCTTATCAAAAAATCGTTGCTGAGATATTCGGAGAAACTTACCCTCACTTTAAGGTTCCAGTTATTGAATCGGGAGGAACAGGAGTTGGTATTAAGGAATTTTGTCGTGGTGTTGGAGAAAATACAATTGATATCGTTAATGCTTCACGAGCGATGAAGCCAAGTGAATTGCAGTCTTGTTTTGATGCTGGTGTGAAAGATGTTGAGGAAATACGCATCGGGTATGATGGCATTGTTTTTGCAACAGATATAAATGGTCCTGATTGGAAATTGCAGCCAGTAGATGTTTATAGGGCGCTTGCTGCTCAAATTATTGTAGATGGGAAATTACAACCCAATAATATTTCAAAATGGAATGCAGTCAATAGTGCTCTTCCTGATTGGACAATAGCAGCTTATATTCCTGGAGAAAAGCATGGAACGCGTGAAGTTTTTGAAGAAAAATTACTAGCTGCGGGGTGTAAATCCAGTGGAGCAGTGGAGACGATGAAAGCTTTGGGAATGAATGATAAGGCGATACACGCTGCTTGTGTTGCAGTGCGTAGGGATGGGAAGGTTATTGATATTGATGGAGATTATTCTGAAACATTTGCGCGTCTGACTTCTAATAAAACAGGGATTGGTATTTTTGGTTTGTCTTTTTATCAAAATAATGCTGATAGGTTGAAGGTCGCAGATATTAACGGTTTTGCGCCAACTGTTGAAACAATCTCTCATGGTAAATATCCTGTTTCTCGTCCACTTTTTTTCTATGTTAAGAAAGCTCATTTAGGTATCGTTCCCAGTTTGCAGGAATATGTCGACTTTTTTCTTTCTGACCAAATGATTGGTCCAGATGGCCCATTGGCTGAATATGGTTTGATTGTTGCTTCCGAAAAAGAGCGCCAAGCGCAGCGTTCTGCTTTTTCTGCTGGTAGAGTGATGACTTTGAAATAATTTTCTAGATTTGCACTGTGGGGATTTTCTATACTGCTTTTTTATAAAAATTGTAAAGACAATATGCGCATTTCTTTCATTATTTTTCTGTTATTGCTTCTTGGTTTTATTGGCTTTTGTGTTTCTTATATGCGTGCTCGCTATTTTGAATATGCACAATACAAAATGCACTCTCGTGCCTCTTATCATGGCTGGTGGACATTTTCGATGACTGTTATTCCAGCTCTCATTTTTTTAATTCTTTGGGATGGTGGGAGTGCCGTTTATTTAGAATATAGCGCATCTCGAGAGGTCTGGGCATATAGCGCGCATGTGACAGAGCGTGTGGATCATGACCTTATTTTGGGGATTATCCGCAGTTTGGTAAAAATGGCTCATCACTTTGAGGGGGATTTTGCTACCGCTTCGTATGAAGAAATGCGGGCACAACTATTCACCAAAGGCTTTGTTTTGCCCCATGATACATCAGATGATATATTAAGACTAGCACAGTCATGGGTTAATTCTTCTGAAAAGTTGCAATTTATTGGACGTGGTATCATTTTTATCATTGCATTCTTAGGTTTTATCTGTGGAATTATGCAAATTGCTCCGCGTCAGCGTGCACGCAATAAGGTTGAGTGTTTGATTATTATTGGGTTGATTTGTGCATCTATAGTCGCTGTTTTGACGACAGTAGCCATTGCACTCTCAATGTTTTTTCAAACGATGAGTTTTTTTCAATCTGTGCCCTTTTCAAATTTCTTTTTTGGAACGGTTTGGGATCCACGTTTTTCAGCTAGCGGTTCGGGCAATGGAGTGGGACAATTTGGTCTCCTACCACTTCTTGCCGGTACACTTTATATTGCATTTGTAGCAATGCTTTTTGCTGTTCCTATAGGATTATTTTCAGCTCTTTATATGGCCGAATATGCTTCTACTCGATTGCGATCAATTGTGAAACCATTGTTAGAAGTACTTGCTGGTATTCCAACTATTGTTTATGGTTTTTTTGCTTTGAAGGTTGTAGGACCATTTTTACGTGATCTCTCTGTTTCTCTCTCGGGCGGTGTTGGTTTTATTATGGCTCAAAGTGTTTTGACTGCTGGAGTTGTGATGGGAATTATGTTGATTCCTTTTGTTTCTTCTTTGTCCGATGATGTTATTACGGCTGTTCCGCGTTTTTTACGCGAAGGCTCTTATGGTTTAGGAGCAACGCAATCTGAAACGATTAAAAAAGTTGTTCTACCAGCAGCACTTCCAGGAATTATGGGAGCCATTTTATTGACAGCATCGCGTGCAATTGGAGAGACGATGATTGTGGTTTTGGCAGCAGGTGTTGCAGCGAACTTAACGCTTAATCCATTCGAAGCAATGACTACGATGACGGTTAAGATTGTTAATCAATTGACAGGTGATTTTGAGTTTAATTCTCCACAAACTCTTGTTGCGTTTGCTTTAGGGATGACACTCTTTATTATGACTCTTTTGATGAATGTTCTTGCTCTTTACATCGTGCGTAAATATCGGGAACAATATGAATGAATGAAGATTTTCTTTTTCCTCGTCGCAACATTGTTCTCAAACGCCGATATTGGGCTGAGCGTCGTTTCCGTGCGTATGGTTTAACTGCCATTTTTATTGGTTTATTTTTTTTATGTGCACTTTTATGGACCGTCATTAGCCAAGGTTATACAGCTTTTTTTCAAAGTGAAATGATGTTACCGATTTATTTAGATGAGAAGGTCATTGATCCAAGTGGGCAGCGTGAAATAAATCCACAAATACTCATAACTGCCAATTATCCGCTTCTTGTACGGAATGCTTTGGCGAAAAAGCTTGATGTAGATCAAAATGATAAGGCATCTCTGCGGGATGTTAATCGTATGTTTTCAAATAGTGTACGTGTTCAACTACGTGAAATGATCACGAAAGATCAAAAGCTGATTGGAACAACGCAAAAAATCAAAGTTTTGGCAGCGGCAGATATTGACTCTGCTTATAAAGGGCAGATTAATTTGCACGTAGCAGAAAAAAACCGCAAAGTCTCCAATCGCCAAGTGGAATGGATAAGACGCTTGGTGCACGATGGTACACTTTATAAAACATTTAATTTTGGTTTTTTTACATTTGGTGCTTCAAGTCGTGCTGAGACTGCGGGGCTAGGTGTTGCGATAATCGGTTCTCTTTACATGATAGTCATAGTTCTAGTGATTTCTCTCCCTATAGGGATAGCAACGGCTCTTTATTTGGAAGAATATGCACGCAAAAATAAATTTACAGATTTTATTGAGGTTAATATCAATAATCTTGCAGCTGTACCTTCGATTGTTTTTGGTCTTTTAGGACTTTCTGTTTTTGTTAATTTTTTTGGGTTACCACGTTCTGCCTCTTTCGTTGGTGGGTTTGTCTTGGCTCTTATGACGCTTCCTACAATCATTATTGCAACACGTTCTGCTTTGCGTGCAGTTCCTCTTTCTATTCGCGCAGCAGCTTTAGGACTGGGAGCATCGAAAACACAAATGGTTTTTCATCATGTTGTTCCTTTAGCAGCACCTGGTATTTTGACAGGCACGATTATTGGAGTGGCTCAAGCTCTGGGTGAAACTGCGCCTTTGCTTTTGATTGGTATGGTTGCTTTTGTTGTGAATATTCCTGCTACACCGATGGATCCAGCAACAGCTTTGCCTGTTCAAATTTTCATGTGGGCAGGTGAGGCAGAGCGCGCTTTTGTTGAAAAGACGTCAGGTGCTATTATCGTATTAATGATTTTTCTTGCAATCATGAATATTTCTGCGGTTTTTTTACGTCGTCGATTTGAGCGGCGTCAATAATTTCGATAAAGCAGTAATTTTGATAAGGTTTGTGTTTTCAAATAAGGTGAGTTTTTGTAATGAAAATTAAAATGCGTGGTCAAGATGTAAAGGTTTCTTATGGAAGTAAAGAAGCGTTGCACGGTATTACGCTTGATATTCCTGAACATCAGGTTACGGCTTTGATAGGTCCTTCCGGTTGTGGGAAATCGACTTTTTTGCGTTGTTTCAATCGTATGAATGATACGATTGAAGGTGCTAAAATAACGGGTCTTATTACCTTAGATGGGGAGAATATTTATGACCAGAGGATTGATGTTGTAGAATTACGCGCTCGTGTAGGGATGGTTTTTCAAAAGCCAAGTCCTTTTCCAAAATCTATTTTTGAGAATGTTGCTTATGGACCACGCATTCACGGTTTAGTCAAATCGCGTGCCGAATTGCATAATGTGGTTGAAAAGAGTTTGAGGCAGGCAGGTTTATTTGAAGAAGTGAAAGATCGTCTTCATGAAGCAGGAACAAGTTTGTCAGGAGGACAGCAACAGCGCTTGTGTATTGCGCGTGCCATTGCAGTTAGTCCTGAAGTTATTTTGATGGATGAACCCTGTTCGGCTCTTGATCCAATTGCGACAGCACGTATTGAAGAGCTTATCGATGCATTACGACAAAATTATACAATTGTTATTGTGACACACTCCATGCAACAGGCGGCACGTGTTTCTCAATATACGGCTATGTTTCATTTGGGGCATTTAGTAGAAGTTGGTGCGACTGAAACGATTTTCACCTCACCAAAAGAACAACGCACACAAGATTATATTACAGGGCGTTTTGGATAGGTGAATTAAGGAGTATAAGCTATGTCTATGAACCATACTGTCCGTTCTTATGATGTAGAACTAAAATATTTGCAAGCAAGGATTACAGAAATGGGGAGTCATGCAGAAAGGATGATTGAACGTTCTGTTGCATCGATTGTATGTAATGATCTTCAACTTGCGACGACAGTTATTGCTGATGATTTGTTTTTAGATAAAGCAGAACGTGACATTGATGAAAAAGCGATTACCGTTATTTGCAAGCGCCAACCGATGGCTGTTGATCTGCGTGAAATTATTGGTGCTATTCGTATCTCTTCTGATCTTGAGCGGATTGGAGATATGGCTAAAAACATTGCAAAGCGGACGGTAGCACTTTCAGAAACACGTCAACCCACTGCTTTTTACCATGGGCTTGAAACGATGACAGCTTTAGCACTCAGTCAATTAAAGGAAGTATTGGGTGCTTACACGAGCCGTTTATTGGAGCGTGTTGATGCAGTACGTGACCGCGATGGTAAAATTGATGCTCTATATACTTCTCTTTTTCGTGAGCTTTTGACGTACATGATGGAGGATATGCGTAATATTACGGTTTGTACGCACTTACTGTTTTGTTTAAAAAATATTGAACGAATTGGTGATCATGTCACCAATATTGCGGAAATGCTGCATTATATCATAACAGGCCATCATATGTCTTCTGACCGTCCTCGCGATGATCTTACCTACAAAGTTGGGGTAGGTGAGAAAAAAACAGATTAATTTTTTCTCAGATGTATAAAATGAGCTTGTTTTTAAAGATAAAAATCATTGAGCATTTTCTTGTGGTATGGTTTTAGGAAGAATATCATAAATGTATTACAAGCAAGTGTCAAAAAAGTGATGAAGGGGCTTTTCAAAGTAATATTGCAGATTTTTATTTCTCAATTTGACACATTTGGATATAAGATGATACGATCGCGTACACTTTATCCGGAGAGATAAGCTTCCCCCTCCTTATTTTTTTCAAATTTGTGTCGAAGGGTATTCGTGTTAGTTTCCTCAATATTGATGGAAACAGTTTTAGTGCTCCAATCTTTATTTGTATATAGGGTGGTTGGAGAGTTGTCGTAGGCATATTATTTTTTGGGCGACTGAAGCATAAGGGTTGGTTAGAGGTTGATGTTGTGTGGCTACATTTTTCTATTAAGGATAACAATATTGATCTGTAAATTAAGAATTTTTTATTTTTTATTTCGCATAAATGCCTTTTAATTACTACTTGTATTAAAATTTTACTAAGCGGTAACAATTAATCGTGTACTTTCTTTGAAGATACATTTAAAACTCATTCGAATTTTGAATACTTCAAAGATGTGAGAATGTGTTGTAAAGATGAAAAAAAATTATTGGACTGTTTTTGTTACTTGTTTTTTAGCGCCGTTAGTTATTGTGGGATGTGCTTCAGATCATTTTGGTGTTGGAAAAGTAAATGATAATAAGAAGGCAAAAACAGTGATGTATCCATTGACTGAGCGCCAATGCCTTATGCGTGCAATGTATTTTGAGTCAAATCGTACAAGTCGTGAAGGAATGATAGCTGTTGGAACCGTTGTTATGAATCGTGTTAATTCAACCGCCTATCCAAAAACAATTTGTAGTGTTGTCGGTCAGTACAAACAGTTTGCTCCCGGCGTTTTAACGCGTCCTATGACGGAGCCTGCATCTGTTGCTCGTGTTAGAGAGGCAGCTGATGCTGTTTTGCGCGGCGAACGGGATCAGAAACTTAAAAATGCTAAGTTTTTTCATACCGCAGGTTTATCTTTTCCTTATAAAAACATGCATTATGTTCGTGTTGCAGGGGGAAATGCCTTTTATGAAAAGCGTTCACGTGATGGATCGCTTCAAGTTCCTACTAATGATCGTCCTTATGATGTTGCTTATGCTTTTGCCCAAGAACGTTCTGGCAATACACCGAGTTTCATGGACACAAGCGTAGCAAGTAAAGAGATAAAAGCAGAGGAAAAGAAAAACGCCCCTCTTCTGGTAGAAATAACGCAGGCGAATAAGGTGCATGCCATGTCTTTTGTTGCAGTACAACTTGATAAAGTTCCCATTCCTACATTTGCACCTCATCGTATAGATAAGGAAGGGGAAAGCAAATCAATTGTGGCTGCCTATGTTATGCCTTCACCAGATCAGTTAAATGCAATTGTTGCAGTATTAGAAAAACGGTACAGAAGCCGGTAACTTTTTCATAACAAAAGAGGGATATTGGTAATGCACTTTGATACTCATGAAACCGTTTCACCCGAAATGCTTAATCGTCTTGCAGAAATTACGGTAAAAGTCGGACTGAATTTACAAGAGGGGCAGGATCTTATTTTGACGGCTCCAGTTTCGGCATTACCTTTTGTTAGGCGTATTGCATATCACGCCTATAAGGTTGGGGCTGGTGTGGTTACTCCACTTTTTAGTGATGATATGTTATCACTTACACGTTTTGAAAACGCACATACTGCTAGTTTTGATTGTGCACCTTCTTGGTTATATGAGGGAATGGCGAAGGCTTTTGAAAATGGGGCTGCGCGTTTAGCTATTGTTGGTGATAATCCTTTGCTACTTTCCAATCAAGATTTTGATAAGGTTTCACGTTTAAATAAAGCTACTTCAATTGCTTACCAGCCAGCTCTCAAAAAAATATCAAATTTTGCCATGAATTGGTCGATAGTTGCTTATCCGACAGCAGGGTGGGCTGAGACAATGTTCCCTTCTTTACCGCTTAATGAAGCGATTAAGAAGTTAGCTACTGCAATTTTTTCTGCTTCACGTGTTACAGATGAGGACCCAGTGCGCGCATGGGCTGTCCATAATGCAAGTTTGAAGCAACGGTCATCTTGGCTTAATGAGCAGCGTTTTTCTGCTTTGCACTTTACAGGGACAGGGACTGATTTAACAGTTGGTTTGGCAGATGATCATGAATGGCATGGTGGTGCATCAGCGGCTCAAAACGGTGTGGTATGCAATCCTAATATTCCAACAGAAGAAGTATTCACTACGCCTCATGCATATAAGGTGGAGGGTTTTGTACGTTCGACGAAGCCTCTTTCTTATCAAGGAGCACTTATTGATAATATTGAAATGCGGTTTGAAGCGGGGCGTATTGTTGATGCACGTGCATCAACAGGGCAGGAAGTTTTGCAACGAGTTTTGCAAAGTGATGAGGGGGCAAGTCGATTGGGTGAAGTTGCTCTTGTTCCACATTCTTCACCGATTTCTAAGAGTGGTCTTCTTTTTTATAACACATTATTTGATGAAAATGCTGCATGTCATATTGCTTTAGGGCAGTGTTATTCCAAATGCTTTTTAGATGGAGAATCGTTGACAGTAGAAGAAATTGAAGCGCGTGGTGGTAATAAAAGTGTGATTCATATTGACTGGATGATTGGCTCAGGTGAAATTGATATAGATGGCATTACGCAAAATGGTATGAGAGTTCCTGTGTTTCGTAAGGGTGAGTGGGCTTAATATTATTATTTTTTTAGTGGTGTTGTTGGAATGCTCATAATTATTGAAGATAGTAGATGCCTGAACTTCCTGAAGTAGAAACAGTTCGTCGTGGACTAGAGTCTGTTGTAACTGGTGCAAAGGTTATTTCTGTCACACTTAATCGCAGGGATTTGCGATTTCCTTTCCCTGAGGCGTTTTCTGAGAGGCTTGTAGGCAGGAAGATTATAGAAATTGGTCGGCGAGCGAAATATTTGTTGTTTCATCTTTCACAGAATGAAACGATTTTGAGTCATTTAGGAATGACAGGATCATGGCGCGTAGAGGATGATTTTTTTAAAAAAAACTCTCTTACTAGCGAGAAGTTTGTGAGGCATGATCATTTTGTCATGGATATTCAGGTGCAGGATGGCAAAGTTTATCATCTTACTTATAATGATGTTCGTCGTTTTGGGTTTATGCTTTTAGTAGATACACGTAGGCTTTATGAACATCCACTTTTAAAGAATCTAGGGCTCGAGCCTATAGGTAATGCGTTTTCTGGTAGTTATTTACAAGAGGTTTTTGTTAATAAAAAAATATCTCTTAAGGGAGTTTTGCTTGATCAGTCTATCGTTGCGGGGCTCGGAAATATTTATGTTTGCGAAGCGCTTTGGCGTAGTCGTTTGTCTCCACAGCGCAGAGCATTTACATTGGCATTGAAAACTCTACGTTCACGTGAATTTGCTCATTCCTTAGCACAGAATATACGCAATGTGATTGCTGAAGCAATTTTATCTGGTGGATCTTCTTTACGTGATTATATGCATGTAGACGGTTCTCTCGGTTATTTTCAACATGCTTTTTCAGTTTATGGACGAGAAGGCAAGGAATGTTTGCAATGTGGAACGCCTATTGTTCGTATTCTACAGTCAGGGCGTTCAAGTTTTTACTGTCCACAATGTCAAAAATGAATAAGGTCTCTTGCAAAATTCTACAGGAGGCTTAAAGTCGTATCCACAATTACATAAGGCTTTGGAGGTCTTTTTTTATGCTGAATAAAATACTAACACATCTTGATGAGAATATAGAAAAGAGCCTTGAACGCCTTTTTTCCCTTTTACGTTTCCAATCGATTTCTACAGACCCCGCTTATAAGGATGCATGTCGTAAAGCAGCTGATTGGTTAGTAGAGGATTTAAAAAGCATAGGCTTTGAAGCTTCACGGCGCGATACACCTGGTCACCCGATGGTTGTCGGGCATCATCCGGGACCTTCAGATGATTGTCTACATGTGTTGTTTTATGGACATTATGATGTTCAACCTGTTGATCCGCTGAGTTTATGGGAAGATGATCCGTTTACACCTTCTTTAAAAGAGAGAGATGGAGAGAAAGTTATTTGTGCTCGTGGAGCTTCAGATGACAAAGGTCAGCTCATGACTTTTATTGAAGCGTGTCGTGCATTTAAGAAAGAAACAGGGCAGCTTCCTGTTAAGGTTACTGTTTTATGTGAAGGTGAAGAAGAATGTGCTTCTCCTTCACTTATTCCTTTTTTGAAAGCAAATAAGGATGAGCTTAGGGCTGATTGCGCATTGGTTTGTGATACGTCGATGTGGGATGCAGATACACCATCTGTTTCAGTTGCTCTTCGGGGTATCATGGCAGAAGAGATTATTATCACAGCGGCTAATCGTGATTTACATTCTGGTTATTTTGGAGGCGCTGCAGCCAATCCCATTCGTATTTTAGCTAAAGTTTTGGCAGGAATGCATGACGAAAATAATAGGGTAACACTTTCTGGTTTTTATGATGGAGTAGAAGAAACACCTCCACATATTTTGCAATCATGGAACGAACTTAATTGTACTGCTGAAAATTTTCTTGGTCCTATTGGGCTTTCCATCCCTGCTGGTGAAAAAGGACGAAGCGTTTTAGAGCTCGTATGGGCGCGTCCTACAGCAGAAATTAATGGTATTAGTGGTGGCTATGAGGGAGAAGGGATTAAAACAGTTATTGCTTCTCAAGCGAGTGCAAAAGTATCTTTCCGTTTAGTACATAAGCAAGATCCAGAAAAAATACGTCAGGCCTTTCGTGATTATGTGCGTAGCCTTATTCCTGCTGACTGTACGGTTGCGTTTAAGGGGCATGGTGCTTCTCCAGCAATTCAGCTTCCCTATGATTCTCCTTTTATTGAGGCAGCGAAGGATGCTTTATCGCAAGAGTGGAGTAATCCAGCTTTATTAACAGTTATGGGTGGTTCGATTCCCATAGTTGGAGATTTTCAGTCAATTCTTGATATGGAAACTGTTTTGGTTGGTTTTGCACTAGCTGATGACCGTATTCATTCACCTAATGAAAAGTATAATTTAAAATCGTTTCATAAAGGGCAGCGGTCTTGGGCACGAATTCTTGCAGCTTTAGCAAATAAGAGGGATAAATGACTGAAATCCGCGTTTATCAAGGCGATTTACCAAATTTGGATAATTATCAAGTTAATGCTGTTGCAATTGATACAGAAACTTTGGGATTACAACCACACCGTGATCGTTTATGTGTTGTTCAGCTTTCTTCTGGAGATGGTACTGCTGACATTATACAGATTGCTAAAGGGCAAAAAAATGCTCCCAATTTAGTCAAGTTGCTTGAAGATAAGGCAATCACTAAGATATTCCATTTTGGACGTTTTGACCTTTCTATTTTAGCGCATACATTTGGCGTTATGCCAGATGTAGTTTTTTGTACAAAAATTGCTTCAAAACTCACGCGTACCTACACGGATCGTCATGGATTAAAGGAAATTTGTGGTGAATTGCTAAATGTAAATATTTCTAAACAGCAGCAATCTTCAGATTGGGCCGCAGAAACTTTATCACGTGCGCAAATTGAATATGCCGCATCAGATGTTTTATATTTGCATCGTTTAAAAGATATATTTGAAGAACGCTTAAGACGTGAAGAGCGAGAAAATGTTGCAAAGGCATGTTTTCAATTTTTACCTATGAGGGCAAGACTCGATCTTTTAGGATGGTCGGAGGTTGATATTTTTGCGCATAACTGAGTTTAAAAGTTTGCTTTTAATATTGCAGTAATATTGATGTAACTAGAAAACACTGCCTGTATATTACAGGCAGTGTTTTTTCTTGTCTATTTTGATGATAGTGTGATTATAACATAATTCTTAGCGCAGAAAGTGCATTGGGAAATACAGGGTAAAATATCTTTGCTGGAGAAATGCATTAACACTCGTTCAGTTTGTTTCACATCTGATGGCTGAATTATGTTTTATAATTTAAAACCGGCGATTTCTATATTGATATAGTTTAAAAATTTCCATTTATTTTAAAATCACAGTGCTACAAGACTTCGTTTTTTGGGAGTTCTCACTTTATTATCTATAGGCGTATTATTTTTTTTGAAATTGGAAACGGGGGCTCTACATAAAATCCATTATGAATATTACCATGGAGATAAATTCTATAAATATGAGATATTTTATTGTTACTTCTATTGCCTTTGCTTCAGTATGTGCCTTTTCTTCAGTTTCTGTGGCACAAGGAGCTAATCGTGTGCCTGCTTCTTCTAGAGATTTTATGAATAAACAAGTTAGCAATTTTTCAGATAAAGCTTCTAGTAAAAAAAAATTGGGTATTGTTGATAACAACAGGAAAGAGGTTGCTGAGTTCGCTGCTGTGTCATGGACACCTAAAAAAAGAGGTCCAAGATTTCTGAATAGACCGAGCCGGCCAAATCTATTTTTCCGAGGACCAATGAGTTTTTAGTAAGCGAAGAAGCAACATCAAGAGATATATTTCACTTTTTGGAAGTAGTGGAGTACGCAGAAGAGGCGTGCATTTTTTAGCTTGAATTTGAGTTTGGAGAAGGTTTTTGTGTGCTTTTAGTTATGGGGCTAAGTTTTGTATTGATTGAGGGAGAGGAGTATAAAGGGTTAGTATATAAGAGCAATGGGCAATTGCAAAATCTGTAGATATGCAGGAGTGTAACACGGAAGATTTTGCTCTAGAAGTTTAAGAGTAGCTCCTGTTTTTCTAAGAGCAGGTATTAGTTATTATTTTCAGATAGATTTATAGCTTTTTGAGCAAGATTAAGTTTTAAGATTTTCGGAGAGTAATCTTTCGGTATTTATCTCAGTAGTGGGGTGAAGGTGGTGATACGGTTTGTCCAATAAAATCTACAAAAGAGATAGTTTACAGATCGTTGTATAGAGGCGTTTGCAGATGCAGATTTTTTTCCAGTATGAGAGTAAAATTTAATAAATCGTTGCACGTAACGCTATGGGCAAAAAGCTGAAGAGAGTGTTTATGTGCATTTTAGCAGTGGTGTTGCATTTGCAATGACCTACAGTGCATGCTTTAGATAGAAAGTACTGTTTTCAAATTTTGTAAAAAACTCATAGAGAACAGTATCTCGTTTGATAAGAGCATAATTTCTACGTTGGTATATTACAAACTCCATTTATTACAAATCAAATGGCTAAGGAGGGTGTAGGCTTTTTGTTTTTTTATAAGTGTATCATTTTTACTACAGATATCTGTAAGGGGGGCTCTATATGAAATCATGTGTTTAAATATCAGCTATGGAGAAAAATTATGAATATGAAATGGTTAATAACAGTCTCTGCTTTTGCGTTTGTTTCAGCTTCAGCAGCGCAGGCAGCAGATGTTATTGTTCCCCCGCAGCCTACACCAGTTTCACCGGTTATTGTTGCTCCTACTTTTTCTTGGACAGGTTTTTATGTTGGTGGCCAGATTGGTGGTTTTTCAAGTAAAACAAAGATGGATATTCTCAGTAATGGAAAAACCATTCCGATGAATAATAACCTTTTACCTAAATTATCAGGTTTTATGGGGGGGCTTTATGCTGGTTCCAATATTGATCTGGGGAATGGACTTATTTTAGGTGTTGATACAGATATCATGTGGTCTGATAAAGATGACACAAAAACGGGGAAAGTATATTTGATTGCTCAAAATCATGTGCCATATGTTAATAAGATCCTGAAAGATGCTGGAATTAAGATTGGTGACAATGTACTCCAAGCTGGTGATAAACGAACTCACAGTTTTACTTTTAAAGAAAAGTGGGCTGGTGCTACGCGAGTACGGATTGGTTTTGCTGCTGAACGTATTATGCCCTATGTTGCTGGTGGTATTGCCTATACACAACTTCAAGATATCGCGTCGGTATCAATAACAGGAAAAGATACAGGTAAAGTAATAGCTTCTGGTAATCTGTCTGATGAAACAAAGACGTTTGTTGGTTACACTCTTGGTGCTGGTGTTGATTTAGCAATGAGCAATAATGTTATTATCCGTGCAGAATATCGTTACTCCGATTTTGGTAAAAAGAAATATTCAAACGATAAATATGAAACTTCTTACAAAACCAATGATTTTCGCGTTGGTGTAGCTTACAAATTTTAACGTATGGTAAGCTAAATTACTAAAAAGTGTGTTTCTAGCGACATTTTTGGTATTTTCTGTGACTATATTGTTACACAATACAGATTGTTACATATGTGGAATGTTGCTATGCATTGATTTTGGTAAAAAGAAATGTGTAAACAAAAAGCAGTAATTTAACTGTAATATCAATGGTTTATTTATATATATAATTTGCAAGATTTCATATATAACGAAATTACTCAGAGGCTCCATCTTTGAAGGAGCCTCTATTTTTATCATTGTGTCATTTTTACTACAGATTTTCTTTGAACAGTCGTATAGCATTGCGTCATAAATAAATTTAGGAGCAAAATATTATGAATATAAAATCTTTAATGACAACTTCTGTTATCGCTTTGATTTCAGCTTCTGCGGTACAGGCTGCTGATGTTATCATTCCTCGTGAAAGTGCACCAGTTATTACAGCACCTGCTTTTTCTTGGACAGGTTTTTATCTTGGTGCGCAGATCGGTGGTTTTTCGAGTAAGGTTGAGATAACTGATCCGGCTACAAAAAATAAACTTTTCAGCAAAGATGATACACCTAAGCCTTCCGGTTTCATAGGTGGTATTTATGCAGGTTCTAATATAGACCTTGGAAGTGGTCTCATTCTAGGTCTTGAAACCGATGCAGTTTGGGCTGACCGAGGAGAAACAAAAACGATCTCTGTTCTTCACAATCATGAAGTTGAAAAGCCTAACGGAGGTGGTGATAAAGATGAGGAACATAACGGAGGTGGTGATAAAGATAAGGAACATAACTTAGAAGGTAATGGAGTTGAGAAGGCTCTCAGAATTCGCGATGCAGCAGTTTTAGCAGGTGCTACAACCAAGGAAAGTTTTACATTTAAAGAAAAATGGTCCGGTGCTACGCGGGTACGTATTGGTTTTGCTGCTGCTGACCGCATTATGCCTTATATTGCTGGTGGTGTTGCTTATGCACAGATGCAAGGTATTGCTACAGTTTCAGGAACAGATGCATCCGGTAAAAAAGTTTCTAATAAAGAATCTGATAAAACCATGACAATGGTTGGTTTCACCATTGGTGGTGGTGTTGATTTTGCAATGACTGATAATGTTTTATTGCGTGCAGAATATCGTTACTCCGATTATGGTAAAAAGAAATTCGAAAAGGATGACGCTGAATTCAACTATAAGACTAATGATTTCCGTGTTGGTGTAGCTTACAAATTCTAATTTTGTAAAAACGAAATTGTTAATACAAAATTAAATTTCTAAGAGGCTTCGTTTTTGGCGAGGCCTCTATTTTTTTTGTGAATGTATCATTTTTGCTACAGATATTTTGAAAGAGATGCACTACATATAACCCGTTTTGGATATTTGGAGATATTTTATGAATACGAAATGTTTAATAACGGCATCTATTTTTGCTTTGATTTCAGCTTCTGCAACGAAGGCAGCTGATGTAATTGTTCCTCATCAACCTACAACAGCTACCTCAACAGCTTTTGTAGCCCCTACTTTTACATGGTCAGGTTTTTACTTGGGTGGACAAGTTGGTGGTTTTTTAAGTAAACCTGATATGAGTGGTATTGATAAGGATAAAATTATACCGCTACATAAAGATTTATCGTTTAAGCTTTCAGGTTTTGAAGGGGGTTTTTACGCAGGTTCTAATATTGATCTTGGTGATAGCTTTGTTTTTGGTATCGATACGGATTTAATTTGGTCTAGGCAAAAGCAGACAAAGACCATCACTATCGGCGCCTCTGGTAATGCGGCAGTAGACAATTTAATAGCAAGATCTCGCAGATCAGCTTCACCAACAACACCAACACCACCAACAACAACAGTATCAACGAATTCAACTCCAGCAGCAAAAAGTACACAAACATCAACGACTTCAACTGTAGAAACACCATCAGCGCCATCAGGAGGCTCATCAACAACACCAACAGCACCTGCAACAGCAACGAAGCCAGCAGCAGCATCGTCATCCGAGACAAGAAGAATCACTTCATCGGGAAGACCTGCACAAGGAGTAAGTTCAGCGCAAATATCTTCAGCGAGATCAGAAGCGCCAGTGCAGACAGCAGCAGCGCAGCCAGTAGCACCAGTACGAGCATCGTCATCAAGGGCATTGCAAACATCTCCAGCGAGATCAGAGGCGCCAGCG
>NZ_JH725114.1:0-14497 GCF_000278115.1 Bartonella sp. DB5-6 | reverse complement strand
ATCTCCAGCGAGATCAGAGGCGCCAGCGAAGCCAGCAGCACCAGTACGAGCATCGTCATCACAGGCATTGCAAACATCTCCAGCGAGATCAGAGGTGCCAGCGCAGCCAGCAGCAGCCCAGACGGCACAAAGAGAGGAATTAAAACTAGCGCGATCTTTAGTAATACCAGCAGCACAAGCATCCTCTACTAATGGGGCAGGTGGGGGAGCTCACGGTCAGAGTAGTGCACATCATGGAGCTGGACACGGTGCTGGTAAAAATCCCCATGGTAGTGGTAATCCCCATGGTAGTGGTAATCCCCATGGTAGTGGTAATCCCCATGGTAGTGCTGCTAATCCACATGGTGCTAGTTCGCATAGTTCTAATCCACACTCTTCCAAGCCCCATGGAGAACAAAAGATGGCTGGACATGGTGCACAAAGTGCGCAAGCAGCGGATGAGAACGCTACCAATGTGTATGGTATAGAGCAAGTGAAGAACGAGATCGCTGCACTTGGTAACGCTGCACTTGGTCTTGAACAAGGCAGTGAAGTTGAAACTTTGAGCCATACCTTAAAGCAAAATTGGGCTGGTGCCACACGGGTGCGTATCGGTTTCGCTGCTGATCGCTTTATGCCTTATATTGCTGGCGGTGTTGCTTATACACAGCTCCAAGACACTATATCCATATCATTCAAGAAAGGGGATGGAAAAGTCGTTTCTTCTAAAGACTTAACCGATGAAACAAAAACGATGATTGGGTATACTATTGGTGGTGGAGTTGATTTTGCGATGCTGGATAATGTTATTGTGCGTGCGGAATATCGTTACTCCGATTTTGGTAAAAAGAAATTTGCAAATGAAAGACTTGAAATTAGATATAAAACCAATGATTTCCGTGTTGGTGTAGCTTATAAATTCTAGTTTTTAAGAGTAAGTTGCTAAGAGGCTCCGCTTATAGTGGAGCCTTTATTTTTTAAGAAGATCATTTTTGGGTTTCCTTTCTTGATAGTTTCATGATAGAGCCTATAAGATGTGATGATATATCTTCTTGATCGCTGCTTAATACGAATGATAAGCTCGGCTTTCCCTATAGATCAAAAAAAACCAGAGTTGCAGGGTTCAGGGAAGTTATGCAAAAATGGAATCGTAAAAGTGGACAGGAATATTTCACAATGGCTGTGAAAAATGAAACAATAGATTATTCGAAAACTCTTTATTTACCACAAACAAATTTTCCTATGCGTGCGGGGTTGCCGCAAAAAGAGCTTGAATTGATGGTACGGTGGGAAGATATGGAGCTTTATACGCAATTGCGTCAACAAGCAAAAGATCGCCCGTTTTATATTCTTCATGATGGACCACCTTATGCAAATGGACATATCCATATTGGGCATGCTTTAAACAAAGTTTTAAAGGATGTGATTGTTCGTTCATTCCAAATGCGTGGTTTTAACGCAAATTATGTACCTGGCTGGGACTGCCATGGGCTTCCAATTGAATGGAAGATTGAAGAAAAATACCGTGCGCAAGGGAAAAATAAGGATGATGTACCCCTTAACGAATTTCGTCAAGAATGCCGTGAATTTGCACAACATTGGATAACTGTTCAAAGTGAAGAATTTAAACGTCTTGGCGTTATTGGAGATTTTAATACGCCCTATACCACAATGGCTTTTCATGCAGAAGCGCGCATTGCTGGTGAATTGATGAAATTTGCTATGTCAGATCAGATTTATCGTGGTTCAAAGCCTGTGATGTGGTCTGTTGTGGAGCGTACGGCTTTGGCAGAGGCGGAGATTGAATATCATGATCATGAATCAGAGGTCATATGGGTTAAGTTTCCTGTTTTTGAAACAGATTCTAATGATTTGTATGGTGCTTATGTTGTGATTTGGACCACGACCCCGTGGACGATTCCTGGTAACCGTGCGGTTAGTTATTCTTCGCAGATTTCTTATGGTGTTTATGAGGTTGAAAACGCGGAAAATGATTTTGGTCCTCAAGCTGGAGAAAAACTTCTCTTTGCTGATGCATTAGCCATGAGCTGTGCAGAAAAAGCAAAACTTGTTTTAAAGCGTGTACGTGTTGTTTCTAATGATGAGCTTAAAACGCTTTTTCTTTCTCATCCACTCAAAGGTTTGGCTGGAGGTTATAATTATAAGATTGCGCTGCTTGATGGTTCGCACGTAACAGAGAGTGCTGGTACTGGTTTTGTCCATACGGCACCTAGCCATGGGCGTGAGGATTTTGAAATTTGGAATGCTTATAAGCCTCTATTGGAGCAGGCTGGTATTGATTCGTCTATACCATTTCCTGTTGATGATGCTGGTTTTTATACGAAGGATGTCCCTGGTTTTGGACCGGACCGTAAAGAGGGTCCCGTACGTGTTATTGATGATAATGGAAAAATGGGTGATGCTAATAAAGAAGTGATTAATGCTTTAATTAAAGCGGATCGATTGTTTGCACGCGGCCGTTTAAAACATTCTTATCCTCACAGTTGGCGTTCAAAAAAGCCAGTTATTTTCCGTAATACGCCGCAATGGTTTATTTCAATGGATAAAGATCTTGGAGATGGTTCAACTTTACGCAGTCGTGCTTTAGAAGCTATTTCGATGACGCATTTTGTTCCTTCTTCTGGTCAAAACCGTTTGGCTTCCATGGTAGCAGATCGTCCTGATTGGGTTCTTTCTCGTCAGCGCGCTTGGGGTGTTCCAATTTGTATTTTTGCCAATGAGGATGGTGTCATTCTAAAAGATGAGCGAGTGAATGAGCGTATTTTGCAAGCTTTTGAAGAAGAAGGGGCGGATGCTTGGTTTACTGAAGGAGCACGTGAACGTTTTTTAGGTGAGCGTGCGCATGAGTCTTGGAATCAGGTTCGTGATATTCTTGATGTTTGGTTTGATTCTGGAACGAGCCATAGTTTTGTATTAGAAGATCGAGCTGATTTGAAATGGCCTGCCGATATTTATTTTGAAGGCTCTGATCAACATCGTGGATGGTTCCAGTCTTCTCTTTTGGAAAGTTGTGGTACGCGTGCTTGTTCTCCTTATAAGGCAGTGATCACGCACGGTTTTACTTTGGATGAAAATGGCAAGAAAATGTCTAAATCTTTGGGAAACACGGTTGTTCCACAAGAAATTATTAAAACATCTGGCGCCGATATTTTTCGTCTTTGGGTGATGACAACGGATTATTGGGAAGATCAGCGTTTAGGCAAAACAATTCTTCAAACAAATGTAGATTCATATCGTAAATTACGTAATGCAATTCGTTGGATGCTTGGAACTTTAGCGCATGATGAAGGAGAAGAAATCTCTTATTGTGCATTGCCAGATCTTGAAAAATTTATATTGCATCGACTTTTTGAACTCGATCATTTGATTAATCGCGCCTATAATGAGTTTGATTTTAAAAAGATTATGCGTGCATTGTTGGATTTTTCGATTATTGAGTTATCGGCATTTTATTTTGATATCCGCAAAGATTCTCTTTATTGTGATGCACCTTCATCAAAAAAGCGTAAAGCTTCTTTGCAGGTTGTCCGAGAGGTTTTTGAGCGTATGGTGACATGGCTTGCTCCAATGTTGCCTTTTACGATGGAAGAAGCTTGGTTGGAGCGTTACCCCAAAAGTCAATCGGTGCATTTGGAACAGTTTCGTCCTATGCGAGAAGAATGGCAGAACGAATCTTTGGCTGAACGTTGGAAAAAAGTTCGTCAGGTCCGCAAAGTTGTGACGGGTGCTTTAGAACTTGAACGAGCGGACAAGCGTATTGGATCATCTTTAGAAGCTGCACCTATTGTTTTTATTTCTAATCTAACTTTGCTGGAGGCGTTAGAAAATCTAGATATGGCGGAAATTTGTATCACCAGTGCTCTAACAATTAAGCAGGATAGACCACCTAAGGATGCTTTTACTCTGAGTGATGTTGAAGGCGTTGGTGTTTATCCAAGAAAGGCGTTAGGGAAAAAATGTGCGAGGTCATGGCGTTATACACAAGATGTTGGTAGCGATCCAGCTTATCCTGATGTATCTGCTCGCGACGCGGCTGCTTTGCGGGAATTGCAGATGCTCGGCAGGATTTAAAGTTTAGATCAAGGGGAGGGGAGGAAATGCAGGGTTGTAAAGAGCGTTGTTATGATTTGAATTCTATCATTGATGAGTATAGCCTTTTATGGTAATAATAAAGTCCTTTGTTTTTCCGTGGGGGGTAGTTTGTGTGTGGACAAGATCTCCAATAAGTCGCGGGAAGATCAATTTGCCATATACTTAGGAAAATGGGATAAGCAGTGAAAAAACATAAAGTAGAAATATTGCCAATAAGCATTTTGGGCATGTGCTTTGTTTTAACAGGGTGCGGTTTATCCGCTCCTACTTATGGTACAGATAAGGCGGTTTCGTTACAGTTTTTTGAAGATGTTGCCAACCTTGCTTCGCTAGCATCGACAAACAATAATAGCAAGCTTGTTATGGAAAACCATCCAAAGCTTGTGATACCAAAGTCAAGCTCGCTCACAGCATTACCATTACCGCAGCAAGATATAGCACAGAGTAGCTCACGTGGTAAAACAGCAACACTAAAGCAACATTCTAGTGGTAGCAAAGCTTCCGTTTTTCCCCAAAAAGTATCATCAGTTAATGAGCACGCTAGTACCGCTGGTTCAGAAAGTATTTCACGGTTGAATACGAAGCAACGACAAGAATATTTACGTCGTCAGAGAGCGCAAGTTGGAAGCGCGAAATATCGTCGCTATCTCACGGAGCCACCTTTGAGTTATCGCCAACCAGCAAAAACTGCACCTGTTGCTAAGTAAGAGTAAGGGTGAAGTATTAAAAGAGAATGAGAGAAAAAGTGCTCTGAGAATGAATTTTGGTAGAAAAGAAGGGCTGTGAGCCTTCTTTAAGAGTTCTAAAGCTGTTCAAAGATAGATGTTGTAGGTAAGAAGAGCTATTTTTTTAATACCGCTTTTGTGCAAAAAAATCTTTAAGCAGTTGAGCAGCTTCTTTTTCCTTAAAACCAGAATAGATCTCAGGTTTGTGATGGCAGGTTTGCTGCTGGTAAAAACGTGGACCGTGTTCAATAGCACCTCCTTTGGGATCGCGGGTTGCATAGTAGAGACGCCGTATGCGTGCAAAGGAAATGGCTGCCGCACACATAGCACAAGGTTCAAGGGTTACATATAGATCACAATTAGGAAGTCTTTCACTTTGGAATGTTTCGCAGGCCATACGGATTACGCGTATTTCTGCATGTCCTGTAGGATCATATCCAGCTTTTGTATAGTTACCAGCGCGTGCAACGATTGTTTTTCCGTGTGTGATAACTGCCCCTACGGGGATTTCATCTTTTTTTTTTGCCCATTGCGCTTCTAAAAGGGCTATTTCCATGGGAGTCAAAGTCATAGTGTTCTTTCTACTGAAGTGTAGGGGGTGAAAAGTTCTCCATCAGGAGGAGTACTGTAAAACGGATGAGTTATGACCTTTTTATAACGAAGGGACATTATTTTTTAAATGTTTAAAATCAACTTGCAAGTAAACTGATACATTATTGCTGCTATAAGGATAGAAAATGATAAATGATTATGTTACTCCCTCTTTTCAAGATAAGTGGTATGATGCAGGGTGACGATTTGCTAAACGTATAAGAAGAGGCTGGTGTGAAGAGCAAATGAATGAAAACAATGAGAGTGAGCGGATTGCCAAAAGGTTAGCACGTGCTGGTATTGCTTCGCGTCGTGATGCAGAAATGATGATTTTTGCAGGCCGTATTGTTGTTAATGGTGAAGTTGTAACGACGCCTGCTTTTAATGTTACCCGCTTTGATGTTATTAAAGTTGATGGCAAGCCTTTATCTCCTATAGAACGAACGCGGTTATGGCTTTATCACAAGCCCGCGGGACTTGTCACTACTAACCGTGATCCTGAAGGTAGGCCAACAGTATTTAGCAATTTGCCGAAAGGAATGCCTCGTGTTCTTTCTGTGGGCAGGCTTGATATTAACACGGAAGGGCTTTTGCTGTTAACCAATGACGGTGGTTTAGCCCGTGTCTTAGAACTTCCGTTAACAGGATGGGTGCGAAAATATCGGGTTCGTGCTCATGGAAGAGTTAAACAGAGTGCACTTGATAGTCTTAAAAATGGCATCGCAATTGATGGTATTTTCTATGGTTCAATTGAAGCATCAATTGAACGTGAACAAGGGTCAAATGTGTGGCTTTCTGTAGCTTTGCGTGAAGGAAAAAATCGTGAAATAAAGAAGGTTCTGGGTGCTTTAGGCTTATCAGTTAATCGTTTAATTCGTGTATCTTATGGTCCATTTCAGCTCTCTGATTTGGAAGAAGGAGCCGTTCGCGAGATAAAAGGTCGGATGTTACGTGAGCAATTGGGTGAGCGTTTAATTATGCAAGCCAATGCAAATTTTGATGCTCCTATTCTTAAGCCATTTTCAAATTCTGCGGTTGTTGTAGAAAAAACAAATGATAAAGATCTTGCTACTACCAATGATAGCTGGGTTTTTTCGGGTAGAAAAGATGTACAGCGCAGGAGCAACAGCTCTTTTAAGCACGGTCAATCACGATTGGGCACAAAATCTGATGAGAAATTTATGCGTAAGGGTGAAGGCGATGAAGGAAAAGAAAAGCAGCGTTTTTTGCCTCGTTCGCGTCGTTCTAATGTTTGGATGGCTCCTGGTGCACGTCCACAGAGTGCACGTAAGAAGTCTTTCTATAGTGAGAAGTCCTCCCATGATCATAAAAGCAATTTAGTCGGCAAGGGATCTTTTCATAGAGGTAAGGAAAAGTTACCAGAAGTTCAGTTGCGAAAAGAGAAGGACATTCGTTTTGATCAAAAACGTGGTAAAAAATCTTTTGATGAAGCGCGTGTTGTTGGCAAGAAAGAGCATCTTTTAAGGAAAGAAAAAAAGGTTGTGAAAGGCAATTACGATGAGCGTTCTTTTGAGAGCAAGCGAAAAGCTAAATCATTTGATGGTACTGCTATGAAAAAATCTAAAGCGTATAGCGGTGATGCAAAAACAACGAAGCGATTTAGAGGACCACGTGCGGATTGTCGGCGGTAAATTTGCTGGACGTGTTTTGTTTGCACCTGTGGGGCAGTCGATTCGTCCAACCAGTGATCGTACGCGCGAAAGCCTTTTCAATAT
Organism: Bartonella sp. DB5-6; assembly: GCF_000278115.1. Taxonomy (GTDB): domain Bacteria; phylum Pseudomonadota; class Alphaproteobacteria; order Rhizobiales; family Rhizobiaceae; genus Bartonella; species Bartonella refiksaydamii. The sequence continues at coordinate 7,353 of NZ_JH725114.1, read as the reverse complement.
TCTTGCGAGCCGAGAAGAACAATTTTGGACCAACAAACGTATTCTTGATCTTTTTGCCGGTACTGGTGCTTTAGGCATAGAGGCTTTATCGCGTGGTGCAAAAGCGGCTGTTTTTGTTGAAAATTCAGTTGAGGGGCGTGGACTGCTTCAAAAAAATATTGAAGCTTTTGAATTGCAGGCAATTGGGCGGATCTTGCGTCGTGATGCAACAAAACTGGGCAATATTGGGACAATGCTTCCATTTGATATTATTTGTGCAGACCCTCCTTATGGTTATTGTCTAGGTGAGCGTGCTTTTGTAGCGGCTCTGAGAGGAGGGTGGGCAAAAGCTGATACACTCTTTGTGCTTGAAGAAAAGAAGGATGCAATGATTCATTTACCTGATATATTTTATCTAGATGATGAGCGTTTTTATGGTGAGACAGTAATACGTCTTTATAAACTGCGATCATAGTTTTAAACTTGTGAAAATTTTCGTTTTTATCCAATAAGAGAAGAAAGATTATTCTGTACATTTTTTACATTGCACTTTTCTTATGGGGTGATTGCTTCAGAAGAGAGGGTTGTTTTTTTAACCAATGAAAGATATGGAAAGCTTTTATGCTACTATTTTCATAACCAATGTATAATTACTTGCTGGTTATGTGTGCTTTTTTCTGTGCACAATGCATCTAAAGATATATGGAATGGTTTAAATAATCTTCTAGTAAGTAGCGCATAAAATTACGATTTGAGGGAATTATTTTATAAATTTTCTGAGGGGGGGGGAGAGTATGGCTTATGCAACTAATAAAGCAGATATTTACGATGCGATTTATTCTCTCCGTTTACGTCTTAAAATATTTGATCTCATTAGAAAAGCGAAATCTGGTCACATAGCTAGGAGCCTTTCCTGTATTGATTTCATTTATATCTTATACAAATATATTCTTCAAATAAATCCAACACTTATCCATAATACTAATTGCGATCGTTATGTTCAAAGTAAAGGACATGCGGTTGAGGCATTGTATATTGTATTATCAGAGATGGGATATTTTGATCCTAAACTTCTCGATACGTATTTAAAATTTGGTTTAAATTTATTGGCTATGTGACCAAAAAAGTCCCTAGCATCGAGCAAAGCACAGGTTTTCTTGGTCATGGCTTATCTCTTGGTGCAGGAATAGCTCTTTCTGGACAGCTTAATTCTCAATCCTACCGTGTTTTTGTACTTCTTGGCGATGGTGAAATGACAGAGGGATCCGTCTGGGAGGCTGTACTATTTTCAGCGCATTATAAACTCAGTAATTTTATCGCAGTTGTTTATAGAAACCGTCTCCAAATTACTGATACGACTGATATCTTAATAAAAACAGAGCCTTTAGCAGATAAATTCACAAGTTTTGGGTGGCATGTTGTAGAAATTGATGGTCACGATATAACACAACTGAAAAAATCCTTAGGCACTCTTCCATCTCATAGGATAAACCAACAGCAATATTGATGAATACTTGTATGGAATTACGCATGAACAGCTTGCCGGTTGGACAGCAGGGTTCAAGCTTGCGGGGGGTATAGTCTCCCTTGATGCAAGCTATTCCAGTGTTTTGTGGAGCACAGTTAAACACAAGAAGCCAGGAACATTTTTTATGACATTAACAATGGATCTTTAAGCATATTATTGGGGAGTACAAGCATGAGATATGAGAAGAGAGCAAAAAGAGCAAGATGGTTTGAAGTTTTAGTCTCCAGTACGATGCTCAAAAAGGTTTTGCTAGGTGGGATTGGTTTACCTTTTCTTCTACAACCAGCAACGCTACAGGCGCAAATTGCTGTTGACCCTAACGCAGGTTCTGCTCATCGTCCGGATATTGTGGCAGCACCCAATGGAGTTCCCTCGATTGATATTGTTACACCAAATGGTAAAGGCTTATCGCACAATAAATATTACGATTTCAATATTGGAAATCCAGGCGTCATTTTAAACAATCATGCGCAAGAAGTAGGGCAATCGCAGTTGGGGGGCATTATGCCGGGTAATCCGCATTTGCGCTCTTCTGGTTCAGCAAAAGTGATTTTAAATGAAGTGACCAGTGGCAACCGTAGTGCTCTTCATGGTCCAGCGGAGGTTTTTGGTCGCCAAGCCGATGTGATTATAGCCAATCCCAACGGCATTGGCTGTGATGGTTGTGGCTTTATCAATACGCCACATGCGACCTTAACCACGGGTGTACCAGAAATTGATGGGCGTGGTTTTCTGAAAGGTTTTGAGGTGAGAGGTGGGGATATCACCTTTGGACCCCAAGGTGCGAATTTTTTCTCAGGCCAAGGTTCTGTTGATATTGTCGATATTGTTTCCCGCACAGTGCATTTTGAAGGAGCTGTTGCGGGCAGGGAGATTGGAGTGACAGCAGGCACGGGTCACTTTGATTACGCTTCGCGTCAAATGAAGGAACTGACCGATATTACTGGCAAACCGGAATATGCGATAGATGGTTCTGCGTTAGGTGCTCTACAAGCAGATAGAATAAAACTTGTAGCGACAGAAAAAGGCGTTGGGGTTCGCATGCGCCATGATATGGCGGCAAATACGGGGCAGTTGCGCCTTTCTGCTGACGGGAAAATCTCGTTGAAGAATGTTTTTGGTCATGATGGTGTTGTTCTTCAATCCAAAAGCGATACCCTTTATGCAAAGCACATCACATCGAAAAAACATGTTGAGATTGCAGCAAAAAAAGATGTTACGTTAGAGACGGTTGGCGCGGATGGTCATTTGAGCGTAGATGCACAGGATGGACTTTTATCGATTTCCGGAAAAGCCACCTCGGGGGGCAAAATGGAGCTTTCTTCGCGCCATGCTCTCCACGTTTCAGGGCTTGGCGCTGGCGCTGATGTGACACTTAAAACAGATGGAGCTCTTACGATTGATGAGACTGTTTTAGCTGGGGGCAATTTAAGGGCGCATGCCGGTGGTGATATACAAGCCCATTTTTTAGCTGGTGGGGTTGATATGGCAGCAACACAAGCTGCGGGTAGCCTTGTTTTGGGCAGCCAAGGAGATGTCGATCTCCAAAGTGCGGGCGGGATCATTAATGCCACAAATATTTATGGAGCAGGAAATGTCACACTTGTTGCATATCATGGGCTTTCTGTTTCTCAAACGATCCTATCGCATCACAATGTTGCCGTTCATGTTGAACCTCATGCTGGCATTCATTTTGGGCAAGTTTTAGCCTATGGCAGAGCAGACATTTATGGTGGGGCGGTAGAATTTTCTGCCATGATGACGGGTGATGATGCCGTTTTAAAGGTGGGGAGCCTTGATGCAGGCACCCTCATGACAGGTTTAGATTTTGTTCACTCTCAGGTGAGCCCTTCGAACCCTACAGGTGATTTTGTTTTTCATGACAAAGGTTCCCTTTCTCTCACGGCACAAAGGGGTGTAAAGGTTGGACATATTATCAGTGGTGGCAATATTGATATTCTTGCTGGCAACGACATTTATTATGATCAGGTCATTGGCTATGGCACAGCCACATTGACCTCGGTATCAGGAGGGATCAGTGTTGAGAATGTGCTGTCTGCTAAGGGGGATGTGAGATTGACAGCCAACACTCTCGATTTGAGCAATGATCGTTCTCATATTTACACACCGCAAACGCTGTATTTAACTGCGGATCATATTTATGTCTCGGGCAGCACGCTGATTTATGGTGGTTTAGATTTTCAAAGCACCAATGTTCTTGATATTCACCATGCACGGCTACAAGCCATTACCGATGAAGGCGGGACTGGAGATATTCTCTTTGTTGCTCCAGGCGTTATGGTGGATGAGGTCACATCGGTTTTAGCGGCACGAGATTTTGTCATCAAAACAGGGAAGCTTGAAAATAGCGGACAATTGGCAGCAGGTCATGATTTAGTCTTTAGCGTGAGGGGTGATGCGAGGAACAGCAAAACAGGTTTAATTTATGTGAAGGGCAATGGTGCTTTACAAGTTGATGGAGCTTTGTTGAATGATTTTGGCGCCATTTTAGCAGAGGGTGATTTATCTTTCACCAATGTGGCTGGTACAGGGAAAAGCCTTTCCCTTGTCAACAAAGCAGGCTTTATTCAAGCAGGCGGAAACTTAAATATCCAAACCAACAGTCTGAAAAACGAAGCCGATAGCACACCTGTCATCACGGAAAAAACTGAAGAAGAAGTCATCGCATTCGAACAACCAGACAAATATAATTTTCTCGATGGTAGGCCTTTATATCATGATATGGGCTGGGATCGTTGGGGAAAAGGAAAGCTTTCTAAGAGAAAGCATGGGGTGGAAGGTCCAAAACACTTTATATTTGAGCAACAACTTTGGAATAACAAAGAAGGAACCTATGGCACGGCAACTTTGAAAGATGGAACAGTCTATAAGTCATTCACTTGGAAACATAATGCTCGAAAAGGAGACATAGAAGAGTTTGTGTGGAATGGTGATAGGTGGGGAGGATGGTTTGGGAATAGTAACTGGTCACACATGATCGAAGAGACCGTCACGCAGGCGTTTTTGTATAAGCCTACTGTTCAGGGGATGATACAATCTCGTGGCAATCTCATTATTAACGCTGATAACATTGACAACCATTATAGTCTTATAAAAGCGGGAGGGAATGCGGATATCCACGCTGATGTGCTGACCAATTTAGGGGCAACAATTTATAAAAACACCTATATGGGCTGTAACGCAAACACGGATAATTGTTATGGCTATAAAGCTGATGGAAGCCGCGATGTTTCCTTAGATATAGCCAATGGCACGTTTCGCCAGATTGGTTCAGAAGCTCTTGATGCAGTTCCTGGTCTTGTTCAAGCGGGTGGCACTTTGAATCTGGTGGTTGATCAACTCAACAACAAGGCAGCAGAAGGTTCGATTACAGGAGATGCGCATTTTGAAGCAAAAGCCGTTGGGGGCAATCCGCTGGATGCACTGAGTGGTTTGACTGGGGTTGGTGCTCTCTTTACACCAAAAGTGGATCTCAATAATGCAGGAGAACTTTCTGAGGGGCTTCCTTTGCCAAAGCCTCAATCGGGTGGTGTTGGTGGCAGTTTGCCCAACCAGAATTTCATTTATGAAACGCGGGCAGAATTCCTCGATGTTGGCAAATTTTATGGCTCAGCCTATTATTTAAACAGAATAGGTTACAATCCTGACAGAGAGATTTTTTTCCTAGGGGATGCTTATTTCGAAAAGCAACTGATTGAAAAACAAATGCGTGATCTTGTTGGTCAAGGTTTGGGCAAGGGTTCCTTTATTCCTGGAAGTGATGCCATTGAACAAGTCAAAAACTTGCTGGATGGTGGGGCAGAATATGCAAAAACACACAATCTCCCCTTTGGAGAGGCTTTAACAGAAGAACAATTGGCTTCTCTAGAAGCCCCGATGGTGATTTATGTACGCCAAAGCGTAAAGGGCATGGATGTTTATGTGCCTGTGCTTTACATTCCAGAAAAGGAGAGAGCTTCCTTTGTTTCTGCTGGTGCTTTGATCATGGGGGATGATGTCAATATCACCAGCCAAAATACCAGCAATTCCACGATAACCAATTCAGGGCGGATAAATGCTTCACAGCAATTGCATGTGCATGGTGGGGATATTCTCGGTCAAGGAGGGCATTTTGCTGCTGGTGGTGATGCTGTTATGGTTGCGGAGAACAACATCCGCTTGGATGCAGGGCGCACAAATGTTGAAGGTGTGGAAACCGTTTTAAACACCGATGCGCTTTCTACTGGTGGCAATGCAACTGTTATAGCCAAACAAGATCTCACAGCCTCAGGGGTAAAGATCACCACAGGGGGTGATCTTGCCATGGCCACAGAGCAGGGCAATTTGACGATAGGCGCAGCACAAACGCATCACCACAGCGAGCATAGTGATGCCACCATGCACCATAAATCGGAAGTACACTCTGGTGGCTCGACGGCACTTGTCTCTGGAAAGGATCTCAATGTTCTAGGCTCTGATGTTCAAACAAAGGATAATCTTCTCTTAAAAGCTGAAGGCAATGTTTCGATTGATGCCACCCGCAACAGCATGGACAATCATACGCAGGATGGGCAAACCTCCCATGTTACCTTACACAATGGCTCTCATTTAGGTTCTGGAAAAGACACGACTGTTCTCTCTGGTCAAGATATCCATATTGCTGCTTCTGCTATAGACGCTTAGGGCAATGTTGCTCTTGGCGCGAAAGGAGAGATAGCGATAGGGGTGAGAAGGAATGAAATGGAGTATCATCTTCAGGGCAACAATACGAAAGTGGATATGCAAGCCTCTCATGCAGTTGGCTCTTCGATAAAGTCTGGGGGTGATAGCACTGTCGTAGCGGGGCAGGATGGGAAGGCGCATGATCTTAGCATCACGGGCAGTTCCATTGCTGCTGAGGGCAAGGTAGGGCTGAAAGCCAGCAACGATATTCTCATCAACAATGCAGAGGATAACTTACACTACGAGATGTCGTATCATAAAGAGGGGGGAACATTTAGTAGCAGCAAATCCGAGCATAACAAGATTGATGCTACTCAAGTTGTGGGCTCGAGCATAACAGGGGGCAAAGGCGTTGCCATTGATTCTGGCAACAACACGGAAGTTGTAGCCTCGACGCTCGTAGCCGGTAAGGCAGAGGAAACGTCAGGAGAGAAAGCTCTGGGAGATCAGAAACGAGCGGATATTACCATTCATTCTGGTGGAAACATTGTCATAAAAGGCGCTCAAGAACATTACGACCAGCAACAACAATCGTCTGAAAGCAGCTTTTTACATGAGGAATCTTCCGATAGTTCTCAATCGCATAGCACAACGGTCTCCTCTATCCTTGGTGCAACGGGCAACATTATCACGCAATCAGACAAACAGACCACAATCACAGCTTCTCATATGTTTGCAAATGAAGATATTCATGTGACGGGAGAAAATGTGACGATTGATGGCATGACAGACCATCATAAGAGCCATTCACAGACGCATGAAACGGGTTTTGGTGTGGGTTCAGGCAAGGGCTTTGTGTCGATATACGGGAGTGAGGGCAAAACAGAAAATGAAGAGAGTTTTGAACATCAAGGCTCTTCTCTGAATGGAAAAAATATCAACATCACTGCCACCAAAAAAGATGTAAAGGTTGTAGGCTCTGATTTTACAGCGCAAGAAAATATTCATGTTTCGGCAGCGCATGATATCAATGTTTTACCGGGTCATAATAGCCATAAGTCAAACAGCCAAGAAGAACGCACAGGTTTTGGGTTTCAGTTTGAAAAAAGCAAAAGTGGTGCTTCCGTGGGAGTTGGGATTGCGAGTGCTAAAGATACGGGCGATCAATGGGAAAATAGCAATAC